>JAGBHO010000033.1 GCA_017935485.1 Alphaproteobacteria bacterium
ATGTTGATATCGCCCTGAACAGTATCGGAATCCTGACAGTCGGGCAGGAAACAAACGCCTGCAAAGGCGGAAGAAGGCGGGAGGAGAACCGAGAAAGCGGCGGCAACAGCAAAGACTGACACCGCAGAGTTTAGTTTCATGTGTAGCATAGTGTGTTTCATGGTTATCCTCCCTTAATAAAAATTCTTTCTTTGTTGTCATTCAAAGCACGTTCTTGTCATACTTCCTGTCGAAGCATCGCGGTCTCTGAAGCAGAGAGCTGGCAACTTGCCGCGCGCCTGCCGTGCAGGTCATTCTCGGGTTGCGACCCGAGAATCCATCTCACAACCGGCACGTTGCTTATTTCTTTATGGATTGCCGGATCGAAGTCCGGCAATGACATTGTTATTACTATAACACAACAAAACGCTCATGTCAAGCAATACTGAAAGAAGGGGTAGAGATTTTGGGCAAAGGATAGGAAAAGCAGAAGGGATTTTGGCTAAAGAGGAGAAGGAAAACCAAAGGAGTTTGGTGAGAGAGGGGCGGCGGAGGGGGAAACGGAAATAGCGGATAAGGAGTGAAGCGTAAGGGAGAAACGGGGGAGAACAGAAAAACGGCGGGGATGAGAGCAGCGGATTGTGTAAAGAAGAAAGGCGGGAGATGAGGGGAAGAAATTGAGGTTGGTGAGTAGAGAAAGGGAGCGGAGAAAGACCGGAAATGAGGGAGGAGCATGAAGTGAGAGCGGAGAGAGGAGGCCAAAGGAGTTGGAGGGGTAAAGTGTGAGGTGGAAGAGCATGGAAAAGAGGGGAGAGGATGAGAAGAAAAGTATAAAGAGAGGGACGGGGAGTTTTGTAAAAATATTAAATTTGCGGTTTACAAAAAAATTTTATTGTTTTATCTTTTAAATAATTTTGAATTATTAAATTATAATTATATGGAAGAAATAAAACATTTTATTGAGTGTGCAAATGCTGAATATTCTTCGGCAGTTTTAATGCTTTTTGTGTTTGTTTTAGTCATTGATTGGGCATTTGAAATTAAAGGCGAGTTTGCGGTTGTCAGTGACGGACTGGTTGCATTGATGACTTTGTTATTGTTTTTATTTGGCTTTGTTGACGGTTCGAGTTGTTTTTTTGCCGCCGTCGGCATTGTTCATTTGTTTGTCAAAGGGCGTAAAAAAGAGTGATATGTTTTCATATCACTCTTTTGTATTTTCAGCTGCCGCAGAGGGTGCAGAATTCATCTTTTTTATGTTTCAGCATTTGCCCGTTTTCCGGGGTTAATTGCGCAGGTTTGCGGGCAATGACGTATTGCGGCAGCAGTTTTTTGATTTCCTGCACCGGCCGCGGCCAGTCTTCCGGCTTTATGCGGATTTTTTTGCCCTGGCCGGCAGATACTTTAGGGGTGATTTCTCCGGTTTCGGCATCTTCAAACTTGTCTAATGTCAGGCGCAGGTTTTCTAATGTATCGGGAATTAAAAATTCGATAAATTCGCCGCCGTTGATATAATTTCTGATTTCAAAAACGGCATCGTCGCCCTGCCATTCAACAATTGAACCGGCAAAAAGCCAATCGCCCAAAGTGCGCGTATATTCGTAATTCTGGCTGATGTTCGTCAGTTTGCCGTCGTGAAAGCCGAGACAGTAGCCGCGGTTTTGCAAGGTATCAAGTTCCGGCATGTATTTCCGGTAATCCCATTTGTCCGGTGCGGCGTAGTAGTCGTCAATGGCCTGCCGGTAAGCGCGGGCGACAATGCCGGCATAGTATTCGGTTTTGTTGCGGCCCTCTACTTTGAGCGAATCCATGCCGATTTTCAGCAGGTCGTCCAACCGGGGCAGCAGGCACATGTCTTTGGAATTGAGCATGTAGCCGCCGTGTTCGTCTTCCAGGACCTCAAAATATTCTCCGGGGCGGAATTCTTCTTCCAGCAAAAACTCAAAGGCGTCTTTATTTTGGTCATTAATTTCAATTTCTTTAATGTTGCCGTCTTTTAAACGTAAATGGAGTTTGTAATGCCAGCGGCAGCAGTGGGCGCATTTGCCCTGGTTGGAGCTGCGGTCGGCCAGATAGTTGGAGATCAGGCAGCGGCCGGAGTAAGACATGCACATGGCGCCGTGCATGAAACATTCAAGAAGAATATCCGGGCATTTTTCCCTGATTTCTTTCATTTCTTCATAAGTGACTTCACGGCCGAGAACGCAGAGTTTTGCTCCCTGATTCTGCCAGAATTTAACAGCCTGCCAGGAGCAGATATTGGCCTGTGTGGAAACAAAAAGGTTAAGTTCCGGTGCATTGTCCTTAACGTATTGAAAAACGCCGGGGTCGGCAATCAAGACGCCGTCCGGTCCGAGTTCGCGCAGGGTGGCGACAAATTGAGGCAGTTTTTCAACATCACGGTTGTGCATGAACAAGTTCAGCGTCAGGTAGATTTTTTTGCCATGGGCGTGAACAAACTCAATGCCTTCTTTCAAATCTTCCATGGTCATTTTGGACTGGGCGCGCAGGCACATGTCCGGCGTGCCGGCATAAACGGCGTCAGCACCGTAAAGGATGGCGGTTTTCAATTTGACCAGCGAACCGGCCGGAAGCAGAAGTTCTGATTTTTTTAACATATTATTTCTCTGTCTGAATGGTTTGGGTAAAGACTTGCAATTTGCCGAGCGGCGTGTCTTCGATTTCTATGCGGGCGATAAACGGAAGGCGGCTCTCCTTGTCTTCCAGTATCCAAAAGTAAATCGGTTTTTCCGATGTTAATTCCCACAGCAGGTCATCGCCGTCATTAAGGAGTTTGTCAATATACATTGAGCATTTGTGTGCCGTTCCGCCAAAAGAAGAATATTCATTGGCTGTAATTTCTTCTTTGCCTTCGTCTTTGAAGATGGTGTCAAAACGCCGTTTGCCGTCAAAAATCTGCATACGGGCGTTGCAATTTTTGTTTTTGTTATACTGCAAGGCAAGTTCGGCAATAACGGTCTGCAGGTCGGTGGTGTCTTTGTTGTCGGGAGAGGGTTCGATTTCGACCTTTTTGACTTTGTCGTTTTTGGCACTGATGCGATAGACAGGATTGCCGTTTTGGTCGTATATCAGCTCTTTGCGGCGGGTGTTGAAGCGGCTTTGCGATTTGTATTTATAGCTTGACGTTTCCAAATCTTTGCCTTTGATTTTGCCGGTGGTGGCGTATTCGGCCGTGAAAGGGTACAGCGTATTGAAAATGCCGGCGGTTTTAACCTTGGAGCGCACGTTGTATTCCCGAGGGTGCAGGGTATAGGTAAAGCGGGTTTTTCCGGCGTTGAACGGACCGAGAAAAATTGTAAAATTATGCTGGACGGCCGCTGCCTGCGCTTGTGCCGGAAAGAGCAGCAAAAACAATGAAATCAGGCAAAATTTTTTCATTTATGTTAGTCTTTCTTAAAACATTTTTGCGTAGAATAACATAAAATTTCAGAAAGGGAACAAAAAAATGAGCAAAAAAGTTTTGGTGTTGAGCGGCGGCTTTTCGGCAGAGAGAGAAGTCAGCCTGGTCAGCGGAAAAGGCGTGGCCGAAGCTTTGAAGAAAAGCGGCTATGACGTTGTCTGCCATGATTTGACGGATGTTAAAAAGCTGATTGCCGTTTTAGAGGCGGAAAAGCCTGATGCGGTTTTTAATGCCCTGCACGGCAACTGGGGTGAAGACGGCGAGATTCAGGCCTTGCTCGATATGCTGCAGATTCCTTATACCCATTCGGGAATGGCGGCCTCGGTCATCGGAATGGACAAGGCGCTGACAAAGATGCTGGCGGCGCAGGCGGGCGTCAAGGTTGCGACCGGAGACAAGATGCGGGCGAAAACTTTTTTGCAATTGGCGAAAGATTTGCCGATGCCTTATGTGGTCAAGCCGGTTTCCGACGGATCGAGCGTCGGCGTTTATATTGTCAAAAAACCGGAGGATACGGCCATGATAAATTATCCTGACGGCGAGCGGGAGGTTATGGTCGAGCGGTTTATTGACGGCAGGGAACTGACCTGTATGTGTCTGGAGGGCAAGGCTTATGTGGTGACAGAACTGCGTCCGAAAGTGAATTTTTATGATTATCATGCCAAATATACCGATGGGGCGACAGAGCATGTCCTGCCGGCGGAAATTCCTGCCGAGGCCGCCGAAACCTGCAAGAGATATGCCGAGACCGTGCATCGGATTTTGGGCTGCCGGACGGTTTCGCGTTGTGATTTTCGTTATAATCCGGAAGACGGCGTGGTATTTTTGGAGGTTAATACGCATCCGGGGCTGACGCCGTTGTCGTTGGTGCCGGAGCAGGCCGCTTATGCCGGAATTTCTTATGAAAAACTTTGTTCCCTGCTGGTTGAAAACGCCGGCTGCCGCAAGAGGTAAGAATTTTGATGAACAAGCAGGAGAAGAAACGTGTTATCGTTATTGCCGGGCCGACGGCTTCGGGAAAATCGCAGCTGGCTATTGATGTGGCCAAAGCCGCGAACGGCGTGGTGATTAATGCCGACTCCCAACAGGTGTATGATTGCACGCCGCTGTTGTCCGCTTGTCCCGATGACAGGGACAAACGGACGGTTCCGCACCGGCTTTATGAAATATGGGGGATTGAAAAAAGCGGTTCGGTCGTGGAATGGCTGAATTTGGCGGCAGAAGAAATCCGCAAGGCGTGGACCGAGGAAAAAACGCCGGTGGTTGTCGGCGGCACGGGGTTGTATATTGACAATCTGATTAACGGGACAACGCCAATTCCCGAGACCAAGCCCGAAGCCAGAGCCAGAGTTTTGGAAATGTTGGAAAATGATGGGGTTCAGGCTGTGCATGCCAAGCTGGCGGAAGTTGACAGAGAGGCGGCCGCGCGTTTGAACCGCAATGATACGACGCGGGTGCGGCGGGCTTATGAAGTTTGGCTGGATACCGGCAAGACGCTGACCGAATGGCATAAGCTGCCGATGAAAAAACTTTTGCCGGAGGCTGCGTTTGAGGTCGTGAAAATTCTGCCGCCTCAGGAAGAGCTTGACGAGCGTTGTTTTTGCCGCTTTGACATGATGATGGAGGCCGGTGCCCTGCAGGAGGCCGAGAAAATTTATGAAAAAAAATATAATGACAAACTGCCGGCAATGCGCGCTTTGGGACTGCCGGAACTGCTGGATTATTTGAAAGGCAGGTGCTCCAAAAAAGAAGCCGTCGGGCAGGCAAAGCTGCACAGCCGGCAATATGCCAAACGCCAGCGGACGTGGTTTGCCAACAAGCTTGAGGCGCAGGTGGTTTTGGAGCATTGTTATAACGGTGATGAAGCCGTTGTTAAAAAAATTGTTAATTAATGTTAAAAAAACGTTATAAGCTATTGCACAAAATTCGTTATGGTTATAAAAATTAAGGCAATAACAAAATTTTGTGGAATCTTTTTTGTGGAGAAAATTTAAATGCTTTCAAAAGTGATGGGGTGGCTGTCGGCAGATATGGCGATCGATCTCGGTACTGCCAATACGTTGGTGTATGTTAAAGGCAAAGGAATTGTTCTGAACGAACCTTCCGTGGTGGCTATTGAAGAATACCGCGGCAAAAAGCAGGTATTGGCCGTGGGTAATGATGCCAAACAGATGCTGGGGCGTACACCGGGCAATATTCAGGCCATTCGTCCGCTGCGTGACGGCGTTATTGCCGATTTTGAAATTGCCGAAGAAATGATTAAGCATTTTATCCGCAAAGTTCACAACCGCCGCACTTTTGCTTCTCCGCTGGTTATTGTCTGCGTCCCGTCCGGTTCGACGGCCGTCGAACGCCGAGCAATTCAGGAATCCGCGGAGGCTGCCGGAGCCAGAAAAGTTTGGCTGATTGAAGAGCCGATGGCTGCGGCGATTGGCGCCAATCTGCCCGTAACGGAGCCGACCGGCAGCATGGTCGTCGATATCGGCGGCGGTACGACCGAAGTGGCCGTTTTGTCTTTGGGTGGTATCGTTTATGCCCGTTCCGTCCGTGTCGGCGGCGATAAAATGGACAGCGCCATTATTTCTTATATTCGCCGCAACCATAACCTGCTGGTCGGCGAGAGCAGTTCGGAGAGAATTAAGAAAGAGATCGGATCCGCTTGTCCGCCGGAAAGCGGCGAAGGCCGGGTTATTGAAATTAAAGGCCGTGACCTGATGAACGGCGTGCCGAAGGAAATTGTCATTACCGAGCGTCAGGTGGCAGAGAGCCTGAGCGAGCCGGTTTCTCAGATTGTGGAAGCCGTTAAGGTTGCGCTTGAGCATACGGCTCCGGAACTGGCCGCCGACATCGTTGACAAGGGTATTGTGCTGACCGGCGGCGGCGCTTTGCTGGCTAACCTTGACCAGGTTCTGCGCAATGCGACCGGACTTCCGGTTTCTATTGCCGAAGAGCCTCTGGCCTGTGTGGTTAAAGGGACAGGGCGCGCTTTGGAAGATATCGGCAGACTGCACACAATTCTTTCCAGCATGTATTAATTGTGGTTTGACAGAGGGGCCGGAAGGTACGGAACAGGTGCCTGTCCGGCAGCCCTTTGTTTTTTTATTAATTTACCGGAAAAACGGGAATGAAACGTCGGAAGAGTTTATTTATTCACTTTAGCAATATCAGACAGCTGGCCAAAAAATTTGCATTGGTGCTGTTGGTATTGTCGGCGTTTATTTTGATGTTGATTAATAAAACGGATACAATCCTGATTGAAAAGACTTCTTCCGTCGCAACGGATATTCTGAGCCCAATGATTGATGTTTTTGTGGTTCCGGCCAAGGCTGTTGCCGGAATTTATGATTATTTTAAAGAACTGAAACAAGTACGGGAAGACAATAAAAAACTGCGGGAAGAAAACCGTTATCTGATGGGAAATCTTGACCGGGCGAAGGCTTTGGAAATTGAAAACAAACTGTTGGCCAATATGTTGAACTATACGCCGCCGCCGGAGGCGAAATTTGTAACGGCACGCGTTATTGCCGAGGAGGGTGATGCTTTTTCGCATTCCCTGATTGCTTATACCGGTCATGTCAATAAAGTGAAAAAAGGACAGGTTGCCCTGAGCGACAAAGGTGTTGTCGGCCGGATTGACAAGGTTGGCGAGATGTATTCCAAGATTATTCTGATTACGGACATTAACTCCAAAATTCCGGTTATGGTCGAGCGGACACGGGTGCGCGGCATTTTGTCCGGCGATAATACGCCTTATCCGAAAATGATTTTTATTCCGCTGGAAGCCGAGCTTTCGGTCGGGGATCGAATCGTGACTTCCGGTGTGGCAGGCGTTTTTCCTGCCGGTTTGCCGATCGGGCGCATCAGTTCAATTGAAAAAAACGACGTGAAAGTAACGACATTCAGCAACCTTGACCGTTTGGAATATATCAAACTGGTGGATTATAATCTGGACGACGTATTGATTGATTAAGCGGGAAGAATATGCTTGATGACTGGAAAGAAAATTTGGTTTCTTATATGCAGAGGCTGCTGCCGCTGATTTCTTCGCTGGTCTTGTTGTTTATTTCTTACACGCCGCTGGATTTTTTTCCGGTGCATAATATTCGGCCGGCTGTCGGTTTTGTTTGCGCTTATTACTGGCTGGTGCACCGTCCGGATTTGTTTAATCTGGTTTCGGTTTATTTTTTGGGACTGGTTGATGATGTTATCAGTAATGTGCCTTTCGGAGCCAATATCTTTTCCATGCTGGTTTTGTATATTCTGCTCAATAATCTGGTGCGCTTTTTTAACGGAAAGCCCTTTGTAATTGTTTGGTACGGATTTATTGTCATGGTATTTGTGGCGTTTTTTACAAAATGGCTGGTCTTGTCAATTTATTATGCGCAGTTTTTGCCGTTTTCGATTGTATTTTTCAGCTTTTTGTTTACGGCAGCCGTGTATCCGTTTTTGAGCCTGTTGCTGGCTTTTGTGCAAAATAACATGATTGCGGATGAGGAATAGCCATGAACCGTGATAATGATAAGGGAAAAGTTTTAGTCAAGCGGTCACTGATATTGGCCTTTATAGAATTTTTACTGTTTATGGTGATTATTTTCCGTTTGTATTATCTGCAGGTTTATCAGGCTGACAGATATAAGATGCTGGCGGATGAAAACCGAATCAGTACGCGTTTGCTGATTCCGCCGCGGGGGATTATTTATGACCGTAATCAGGAGCTTTTGGCGTCTAACCGGCAGAATTTTCAGGTGTCGATTGTGGCGGAGCAAACGCCGGATATTCAGGAAACTCTTGATGCTTTTAAGAAAATTATGCCTCTGTCCGAAGTCGAAGAAGAAAAAATCAAAAAAGAGATCAGACGCAAGAGAAGTTTTGTGCCGATAAAGATCAAGGACAATCTGACTTGGGAAGAAGTTTCAAAGATCCAGCTGAATGCGCCGAGCCTGCCCGGAATTGTGATTGACGAGGGGTTGTCGCGCTATTATCCCTTCGGCGAAAAGATGATGCATATTCTGGGGTATGTTTCTTCGGTTTCCGATAACGATGTTAAGGATGATCCTCTGCTGGAAGTTCCGGGGTTCAAAATCGGAAAGGCCGGTATTGAAAAGCTTTTTGAAAAACGTTTGCGCGGCCGCGGCGGCAACCAAAAGCTTGAAGTCAATGCTTATGGCCGGGTGATGAAGGAGATTGAGAAAAATGACGGCGTTTTGGGCGAAAAAATAGATTTGAGCCTTGATGCCCGCCTGCAGACAAAAGCTTTCGAACTGCTGGGGGAAGAGAGCGGAGCTATTGTGCTGATGGATGTTCATAACGGAGAGATACTGGCTTTTGTTTCAACGCCGTCTTATGATCCGAATTTGATGGTTACCGGCATCAGCAACGAGGACTGGAAAGCTTTGGTTAACAATGAACGCCATCCTTTGACCAACAAGGTTATTGCCGGACGTTATTCTCCGGGCTCTACTTTTAAGATGATTGTGGCACTGGCCGGTTTGGAATCGGGGGCCATTAAACCTGAAACGCGTTTTTTCTGTGCCGGCAAGATGTTTTTGGGTTCTCATCCGTTCCATTGCTGGAAGCATTCCGGGCACGGTTATTTGGATGTGGTGCAGGCGTTGCAGCATTCCTGCGATATTTTCTTCTATGAAACGGCGCAAAAGGTCGGAATTGAGAAAATTGCCGATATGGCGCGGCGGCTCGGACTGGGAGAAAAAGTTGGCATCGGGCTGGATAATGAAAATTCCGGACTAATTCCTGATAAAGCATGGAAGCTGAAGGCCCGCAAAGAACCGTGGCATCCCGGAGAAACCCTGATTTCCGGAATCGGGCAGGGATATATCCTGACAACGCCGATTCAGCTGGTGACGATGATGTCGCGTCTGGTTAACGGCGGTTATGAAGTTCGGCCGAGCTTTTTGCGGGTGAGTGAAGAAGAGCAGGAAAACATTAAAAAGATTAACGTGTCCCAGACTTATCTCGATATTGTCAAAGAGGGGATGTATAATGTGGTGAATGTGCCCGGCGGTACGGCCTATATGTCGCGTTTTGATTATAACGGCATGAAAATGGGCGGAAAAACCGGTACAACGCAGGTACGGCGTATTTCTTTGAAAGAACGGCAGACCGGTATTCTGAAGGAAAGCGAGCTGCCGTGGCGGCTGCGTAACCATGCCTTATTTGTCGGATATGCTCCGCATAACAATCCCAAATATGCCGTGGCGGTTTTGGTTGAGCATGGCGGCGGCGGTTCTTCCGTGGCTGCGCCGATGGCCAGCGAGCTGTTGCAGGAAGCTTTGAAGCTGGATCCGTCCAAAAAGATTATTGAATAGGATTTTCCGATGTATAAATTTTATGAGACCAGTATTAAAAATCAGAGTCTGACACTGAAAGAAAAATTTTTTAATTTGAGTTTTTCTTATATTCTTTTTATTGTGCTGCTGGTGTCGGTGGGCGTTGTCATGCTCTATTCTGCGGCAAACGGCGACTGGAACCAATGGGCGCTTAAGCACCTGCTGCGTTTCAGCGTGGCTTTCGGGCTGATGATTTTTTTGGCGATGATTGACATCAAATATCTGCTGCGCTATGCCTATTTCTTTTATTTTGTGGTTTTGCTCCTGCTGATTTATGTGGAAGTTAAAGGGCATGTCGGTATGGGGGCGCAACGCTGGATTAATTTGAAATTTTTTAATCTGCAGCCGTCTGAGTTGATGAAGATTGCATTGGTTTTGGCTTTGGCAAAATATTTTCACACGACTTCTTTGCAGTCGATTGAAACAATCCGCGGAATTATTCCGCCGCTTTTGCTGGTTTTGTTTCCGGCTTTTCTGGTTTTAACCCAGCCGGATTTGGGAACGGCGATGATGCTTTTGATGACGGCAGGCGCGATGTTTTTTGTGGTCGGCGTGCAGTTGTGGAAGTTTGGGGCCGTTCTTCTGGGGGCGATTGTCATGGCGCCGGTGGCCTGGCATTTCCTGCGGGAATATCAGCAAAACCGCGTGTTGACTTTTCTTGATCCGGAACGGGATCCGCTGGGGGCTGGATATCATATTATCCAGTCCAAAATTGCGTTGGGATCGGGCGGCGTGTTCGGAAAAGGCTTTTTGAAAGGGACGCAGAGCCATTTGAACTTTTTGCCGGAAAAGCATACGGACTTTATTTTTACAATGTTATCGGAAGAGTTTGGCATGGTTGGCGCCGTGTTTGTGATCTTACTGAATATGCTGATTATTGCCTACAGTTTTGCGTTTGCTTTGCGCAGCACGAGCTATTTCGGAAAGCTGCTGGCTATCGGCTTGGCGACAAATTTCTTTTTGTATGTCTGTATTAATACGGCGATGGTTTTGGGACTGCTGCCGGTGGTCGGAATTCCGCTGCCGTTGATTTCTTACGGCGGAACGGTGATTTTGTCGGTGATGGCTTCTTTCGGGATTATCCTGTGCGTGCATATTAACCGAAACGTCAATCTCGGAAAGTCGGATTAAAAATTATGCCGGAATAAATTCCGGCATAATTGGATGTTTTTGCTATTTTAGCAACCGATGTCTTTTTTATATCCGTATCCTCCGCAAGCTGGATAGTATTGGTAATTGTGTAGAGATGAAACACAAGTTGATGGTGAGTTGGTAACAGTATAATCATACATTTGTTTTCCATTATCGCAATAGTACCAAACTTCATAACTGTTATCTGAGCTACCACCCCCGCCGGAGCTTCCCCCCGAGCTGCTGCACCCTGACCCACCGCAACGTTCATCACATGAATCCCAAGTACCGTCTTTGCAACAGTCACCATGGCATGTTCCATGATAAGAACACCAGTTAGAAGAAGATGAGTTACAGCAG
>JAGBHO010000034.1 GCA_017935485.1 Alphaproteobacteria bacterium
CCCGCCATAGCAACGCGGTCTCTGAAGCACGGTACTGACAACTTGCCGCGCGCCTGCCGTGCAGGTTACTGCCAAGGATAATCTTTGGCGTCGACAAGTTTTATTTCAAATACCTTATCCAGAAATGAAAACAGATACACATATTCTTCCATTCTCACATGGCTGGTATTTCTTCTTAATTTTTCTATTCGGCCTTCCATAAAATCTATATGATCGGCCAGTTCCGTACTTGTTAAGCCCTGTTCCGTCATTATCCGGTTTAATTCTTTATTGCAATAACTCCGGAAGGTCTTATACCATTCTTTTCTATATTTTCTTGATAACATTTTTTTGCTCCACTATTTTGTTAAAACAAAACCACCTTAAAAATTAAGGTGGCGGAGCTCAAAAACTGTGAAAACGCAGTCGTCCGTATTCGCTGCACAAGTGCACTTATATCGGGACACTCCGCCAGAGCGGAATTTTGTTTTCAAGATGTTTTTGAGACACCACAGCCCGTCTCCGGACTGCAAGAGCTATATTAAATGAATCTAAGTTTTTTGCAAGCAGATAATGCCGTCATTTAAAACTTTGGACAAGCGAACCGGCAAGCAGGTACCAACCGTCAACCAGCACGAAAAAGATTATCTTAAACGGCATGGCCAGCACGGTCGGCGGCAACATCATCATACCCATGGACATTAAGACCGAGGCGATGACCATATCTATAATCAAAAACGGGATAAAAATCAGAAAACCGATTTCAAAAGCTCTGCGCAGTTCACTGATCATAAAGGCCGGAACAACAACTTTGAGCGGGGTTTCGGATACTTTTTCGGCTTTGGGGCTTTGGGACAAGTCTGAAAACAGCAACAGATCTTTTTCACGGGTGTTGTTAACCATAAATTCTTTTAACGGAACAGAGGCTTTTTCCAATCCTTCCAGCATTTCTACTTTTTCATCAATCATCGGCTTAATGCCCTGATCCCATGATTTTTCAAAAGTCGGCGCCATGACAAACATTGTCAGAAACAGAGCCAGAGAAATTAGTACCATATTGGGCGGCGTGGAGTTGGTGGCCAGAGCGCTGCGGGTGATGGAAAAAACCACGACAATACGGGTGAAAGACGTCATCATAATCAGAATTGACGGTGCCAGAGACAGAACCGTAATGATTGCCAGCAAGTTGAATATTCTGGCGGTAGCGGAACCGGTAGGCTGGTTGGCAACATCAAGGGTGATGGACTGGGAAAGGGCGGCGTCTGCGCCGGTGAACAGAAAAATTGCAAAAACGGCAGCGAAGATAAAAAGTTTTTTAGTCATGGGCATTTTTCCGGCCAGAGATTTTCTTGGTTTCCAACAACAGGTTTTGGGCTGATCCGAGCAGCAGCAAAAATTCGGAATCGTCTTTTTGAAAAATCAGCAGGGAATTTTTCATATCAAGTTTATGGCTTTCAATAATTTTGATGCGTTTGTCTTCTTGCAGTTTTTGAAAAAAACGGCATTTGGCGCCGTGCCGCTGACAGGTTTTAAATGACCAAAGGGTCAAAAAAAGCAGGCCGATGACAAATATCAGCGAAAGCAAGGCTTTTATAATTGAAATCCATTCCATAAACAGAAGTTCCGTTCCTTAATTTTTCAGTGTTCAGTATAGGCATTTTTTTGCGGCGTCGTCAACCGTAACGCAACGGCTTGTTAATACTCTTGCAAGTTTGTGATTTGTTTGTTAAATGTGACAATATGAAAGAAGAACAACAAGAAAATGACAGAACCAATTTTGACCTGACGGCCGTTTCCAGAAATATTCTGCCTTTGGCAAAAAAACTGCTGGGACGCAAAGGGATGGTCGGTTTTGAGATTTTGGTCAACTGGGAGAAAATCGTGGGGCCGGAGCTGGCCGCTTATTCTTTTCCGGAAAAAATCGATTTTAAGAACAATCAGCGCAGCAACGGAACTTTGGTTCTGAGTGTGCCGGCCGGCGCTTTTGCCCTTGAACTGAAGCATCGGGAAAAGTTTGTGCTGGACAAGGTGAACACCTTTTTCGGCTATGCGGCGGTGTCTTCTTTGCGAATCGTTCAGACCAGCGAGATGCAGCCGTTTGAAAAGCCCGAAAAAAGAAATTATATGGCCAAGCCGCCGGTTGTAAGTCCCGAAGATGCGGATTATATTCGAGAATCGGCGGAAGATATTAAAAACCAGGACTTAAAAGAAATATTAATAAAATTGGGGTACAGTGTTTTCGGCGAAAATAAATAAACACAATTTTTATACGGATAAAAGAAAGATGAAATTTGAAGAAATTATTAAAACAATCAGCACCTGGGCGGCGGCTTTGGCCGTATTTGTTTTTGCAGCCGGCGGATATTTGAGCCTGAAAGGTTTTGTGCCGGACGGCAATGGCGGTTTTGTCCTGATGAAAAATGCACAGGCCGCAACTCCGGCCGATCAGGCAGAGCGGACGGCGAAGGTGAAGTCTATGGTTTTGCCGAAAGGGCATGTTCTCGGAAAAGCCGGTGCGCCGATTACGATTTATGAATATTCGTCTTTTGCCTGTACGCATTGTTCGGAGTTTCATCTTGACACGCTGCCCCGCCTTAAAGAAAATTTTATTGACAAAGGGCTGGTCAAACTGGTGTTTGTTGATTTTCCGCTGGATAAAAAATCCATGTACGGTTCTTTGGTTTCGCGGTGCGTAAAGCCGGCTAAGTATCATCAGTTTGTAACGCTTCTTTTTAAAAAACAGCGTGAATGGGCTCTTTCTTCCAAATATGAAAAAGTGATTTCGCAATATGCGCTGCTCAGCGGCCTGTCTAACGAAGAGCTTAAGGCCTGCATGAAGAACGAAGAGACAATCGGCAGCGAGATCATGTCCAACCGCGGCAATGCGATTGAGTTTCTGGGAATTCAGGGGACGCCGTCTTTTTTGATTGTTAAAGGAAATGACAGGGAGGTCTTTCACGGGCTGCCGAGCTATGGCAAGCTTGCGGGCATTCTTAATGAAAAACTCGGTATAAAAGAAAAAAATTAAGTTTTTTTAATAAGTCGGTAATATTTGTTGTTGTAAGGTATTAGGCAAATGAGAAAAGTTCCTGACGACATAAAAAGCATGGATGAACGGATTAAACGCCTGCAGAAGCAGGAGGCCGAGGCCAGAAAGCCCAAAAAGGAATCTGCTTTTGTTTATGCCAGCAAAAACGGTTTTCGGGTCGGGACAGAACTGCTTTCGGGCGTTTTGGTCGGTGCGGCAATCGGGTATTTGCTGGACGGGTATTTCGGGACAAGGCCGTGGCTGCTGATTGTTTTTTTATTTTTGGGCGGTGCGGCAGGTTTTCTCAATGTTTACAGGTTTGTAAAAAGTATTGGTAAAAATAAGGAGTAAGCGCCGTGTCTAATCCGATGGAACAATTCAAAATCGAACCGATTATTCCGATTCAGGTCGGCGGATATGATATCTCTTTTACAAATTCTTCATTGTTTATGGTGCTGGCCGTGGTTTCGGCAACGGTGCTGATGGCTTTTTGCCTGCGCCGGCGGACGATTATTCCCTCCGTGGCGCAGTCTATTCCGGAGAGCCTTTATGACTTTGTGGCAGGACTTTTGCGTGAGAACGTGGGCGTGGAAGGGCTGAAGTATTTTCCGTTTATTTTTACAATCTTTATGTTTGTGGCTTTCGGCAACGTTTTGGGGCTGTTTCCGTATGCCTTTACTTTTACTTCTCATCTGGCGGCGGTCGGAACGTTGTCGGTAATTTCGCTTTTGTTTAATATCGGAATCGGCATTAAGAAGAAAAAGTTCGGGTATTTGCGGACATTTTTGCCGCGGGGGATTCCGATGGTGTTGGCGCCGCTGATTATTCCGATTGAGATGATTTCTTATCTGAGCAAGCCGTTCAGCCTGACAGTGCGTTTGGTTGCCAATATGACCGTCGGGCATATCATGCTCAAGATTATTGCCGGTTTTATTACCGTAGCCGGTGTGCTTGGGGTGATACCGTTTGTTTTTGATGCCGGAATTGTGGTGTTTGAGATTTTTATCGGGCTGCTGCAGGCTTTTATTTATACGGTCTTGAGCTGTATTTATCTGAGCGAAGCCTTGCATGAGCACTGATTTGTATAATTGTGTCAGGATTTTTATAATTTAGTAAACTTAACAGAAAGGAAAAAAAATGGAACCTATGGCTTATATCGGCGCCGGTATGTGTGCTTTGAGTATGATGGCTTCGGCTTGGGGCGTGTCTCAGGTATGGACGGCTATTATTTCGGCAGTCGGCCGCAATCCGCAAGTCAAAAAAGAAGTTGATATTTACGGATGGGTTGGTTTTGCCGCGGTTGAAGCTATTGCCTTGTATGCTTTGGTTGTGGCTTTGATTATGCTGACCGGCAATTAATTTGTTGGGAAAACGGTGCGGCAACAGTGGCCGCACCACCCTTTGAATCATTGAAACTCAGGAGTTGAGATGCCGCAATTAGATCCTACATGGTATGTTTCGCAAATGTTTTGGCTGGTTGTTTGCTTTTTTGCGATGTTGTTTATCATGTCAAAATTTATATTGCCCAGAATAACGGACATTATGGACAAGCGTCAGGGAAAGATTGACGATTATCTGGAAAAAGCAAGAGAAAATAAAGCTTTGGCCGAAGAATCGCTGGCGAATTATAATAAAGCCATTGCCGAGGCAACGGCGCAGGCTCAGTCGGCTCTGGAGACAATGCAGAAAGATCTGGATGAGCTGGTGGCTAAACGCCAGGAAGAGCTGAACCTGCGTTTGAGCAGGCAGATTGCCGACAGCGAAGCCAAGATTTCAAAAAGCAAAGATGCGGCTCTGGCTCAGCTTGACACTATGTCGGAAGAGCTGGCTCTTAATGTTCTGAAAAAAATCGGGATTGGCAATGTTTCCCGCAAAGATGTTAAAAATGCCGTTAACGCAACGGCGGAAAATTAAGGATGTGAAAAATGACGGCAGAGGCAGTAAACAACAAAGAATTTGAGATGCTTCAGGAAGTTGTGACGGAAACGGCCGATGCGGCTGCAGCCGCCGTAGAAAATGCCGCTCATCATTACGGTGCCTTTTATGAAAATCCGGAGTTTTGGGTCGGTCTGGCTTTTGTGCTGGTGGTCGTGCTGCTGGCACGGCCGGTCGTGAGAATGGCCGGGGCAATGCTGGTTAAGCGGATTGATGCCATTGCCAAGCGGATTAACGAGGCGCAGCAGCTTAAAGACGATGCCCAGAAAATGTGGGTGGAATATGAGAAAAAATATCTGAATGCCAAAAACGAGGCTTATGAGATTTTGGAAAAATCGGAGCGCGAAATGGAAATGGTGAAAAATGAGCGTCTCCGGAAAATGGAAGAAGACATTAAAATTCGGGAAAGTGATGCGAAAAACCGGATCAGTACGGCGGAACAACAGGCTGTGCAGGAAATCCGCGCCATGAGTACGGAGCTGAGTATCCGCGCTGTTAAAGAAGTTTTGAAGCTTAAGCTTGACGAGAAGATGCACGATGAACTTATTGAGAACTCGATTGCCTTATTGAAAAAAGCCAAATGAAAAAAACATCCGTTAAAAATTTAACGGATGTTTTTTGTTGTTCAGTCTTTAATTTCAACAGCGGAAAGAACGTCGATTTCCACAGAAAATTCCAGAAGGAAAGTAACGCGGAAATTTAAATTATAGGTCTTTCCGGCTGTCAGCTGAAAAGGCGCGGTACGAATTTTTAACTTTACCAGCCGGGCGCCGTAAGGGCCGTTGGCAATGACGGGGTTTTGAAACATTTTGATTTTTCTTTGATAAACTTCTCCCAGCTTGTATTGATAGCAAGTTGTCAGTGAACCGTTTTTGACCGCCTCGTCATAATTGAATTCAGTCGCGTTGTTCATAATGCAATAATTTAAATTAATAATAAAAAAAGGGAGTTCATATTCTCCCTTTTAAATGCAAAAGTCAAATTATTTTTATAAGTCACGGTACGGGTTAGCCAAATAAGTGCCCAGAATGTTGACTTCCTGCGAAAAAAACGCCAGTTCTTCAAAGGCATTTTTGTAAGCCTGTTGTGCCGGATGGGCTTCAATTTCAACATAAAACTGAGCCGAAACGAACTTGCCGTCGAGCAGGTAGCTTTCCAGCTTGGTGATGTTTATGCCGTTGGTTGCAAAGCCGCCCAAGGCCTTGTATAATGCGGCAGGAATATTTTTGGCATGAAAAATAAAAGACGTGATGTATTTTTCGCCGTCGTATTCGGGAATTTCCTGCTGCGGCGACATTATCAGAAAGCGGGTGGTGTTGTTGGCGGCATTTTCTATGTTGGAGGCCAGCTTTTTCAGGCCGTAAATTTCTCCGGCAAGCTGGGAGGCGATGGCGGCCTGTTTTTTGTTATTGTCGCGTATGATGTCGGCGCAGGATTTGGCCGTATCAATACGGGCGACCGGCGCGATCCGGCGGTTTTTGAGAAATTCGGAGCATTGGGCCAGAGCCTGCGGGTGGGAATAGGCGGTTTCTATTTCTGCCAGATTGCTTTCAGGCAGACCCCAGAGCTGATGTTCAATGCGGAGAAAGTGTTCGCCGACTATATAAAGCCCGGATTTTGGCAGAAGAAAGTGAACGTCTGCAACGCGGCCGGCGTTGGAGTTTTCAACCGGAATGACGGCCAGATCAATTTGTTTTTCATGCACAAGGGCCATGGCTTTTTCAAAAGTGTCGCAGGCAATATATTCCTGTTCCGGAAAAAGCTGGCGGGCGGCAATCTGGGAATAGGCGCCGGCCACGCCCTGATAAGCAATTTTTAATTTCATGAGTGATTTTTCCTTTGTTTTTGGCATAGTATAAAAGTTTTGCATTTTTGTGCAAGAAATTTTTATACATTTTCAGAATCGGAAAACGAGGACTCTTTTGACGAAAGAAATTGAAAAAATTACGACTATTTATGTATTGAATTTTTGTCTTTGTGATGTTTTTATTCGTAATTTTTGCCGTTTTTTAATTTTTTTTGTCAGCAGAATGTTTTTGTTGTTGAAAAATAAAATTTAATTGCTTAAGTTATTGCTGTATTAGTTGTTTAGCAATTAAGTAATAAACCCATATGGAGAAAATAATATGAAAAAACTTTTAAGTTTGTTTTGTGCGATTGTTGTCTTGTCCGGATGTTCCTCTTTAGGTTCTGACGGCGGCCTTTTCGGCGGCAGTGAATGCGAAAGCAAAGCAGCACGCGATTTTATGGAAAATGCTGAAGACAGAGTTTACTTTGCATTTGACAGCTCTGCTTTGTCTTTGAATGCAAGAGAAGCTTTGGACAGCCAAGCTAACTGGTTGAAAGATCACAACAATGTTGACGCCGTAATTCAAGGTTACTGCGATGACAGAGGTACAAGAGAATACAACCTGGCTTTGGGTGAACGTCGTGCCAATGCCGTAAAAGCTTACCTGGTATCTCAGGGTATTGCCGCTGACAGAATTTCCGTAATTTCTTACGGTAAAGATCATCCGGCTGTAGAAGGTCAGAATGAAGCTGCCTGGGCTCAGAACCGTCGTGCAGTTACAGTTGTTAAACTGCGTTAATCTGATCTGACGTGTGAATTGTAAAAACGTATCCTTATTCGGGGTACGTTTTTTTTGTATTGTTGCAGATGTGTGCAGATAAAAGTTTGGGCTTGTGCTTGGCAGATAATTATTTTAGGATATCTGATAATTGGTTTTAGCCTGAAAATTGAGGATATGATAATGAAAAAGACTAATTTTATTACATTTTTAACGACCGGAACAGCCGTTCTTTTCGCCGTATCTTTTGAGGCGTTTGCTCAGAGCGCCAATGCGGCAATGGATGAAATTGCGATCTTGCGGGAGGATTTGAAAATTCTGCAACGTCAGGTGTACCGCAGCAATAATGAGATTAACCCGACATCAGCTGCTGATTTTGCCGTTAAAATCGGCGAATTTGATGAAGAAATCAGAAAACTTACCGGACGGATTGACCAGTTGGAATTCAAAATTCAGGGTGTGGAAGACAAAATTGATTTGATGAATAAAGATATTGACGTCCGGATTAAGATGATTGAAGGCAAACCGATTAATGCCGGCAAAGCAGAAGCGGCGGAAGCCGGAACGGTTTCGATTTCCAAAGCGGCGCAGAGCGGAAAATTTTCGCCCAAAGTTGCTACCAACGCACCCAAATCGGTAACGGGCGACAGTGTTGCCAAAGGAGACGATTTGGCACCGGTTAAAACCAAAAGCGCGGCGGATTTGTATCAGGCCGGTCTGGATGCGTTGAAGACTTCGGATTACGCCATTGCGGATCAGAATTTTAATTCTATTTTGAAGCGTTATCCGGATGATAAATTGGCCGGAAATGCACAATATTGGCTGGGTGAAGTTTATTATGCCAAAAAAGACTGGCAGCGTGCCGCTATTGCTTTTGCCAAAGGTATTGAAAAATATAAAGACGGAGCCAAAGGTGCCGACAGTTTGTTAAAACTCGGAATGTCCATGAAAGAACTTGGCAAAAAAGATGAAGCGTGCCAGTCATTCAGCAGTGTAAAAACAGAGTTTCCGAAGGCCGAAACAACGGTATTGAACAGAGCGGCGGAAGAAGCCAAAAAACTGGGGTGCAAATAGGTGCCGGTCAGTGAAAGGCTGCAGGCATTATTTGCAGCTAACCTAAAAAGAATTATTGCATATTATGAAACCGGGTCGGTAGTTTGGGCCGTCGGCGTTTCCGGTGGAGCAGATTCTTTGGCTTTGGTTTATTTGTTGAAAAAATGGAGTGACGAATTTAATGTCCGGGTGGTTGCCCTGACGGTGAATCATCAACTGCGTCCTGAGGCCGGAGCTGAGGCTGAGTATGTTGCGCTGCTTATGAAAAAGATTGGCGTGGAGCATCATATTTTGCATTGGGAAGGGCAAAAGCCGGAAAAAGGCATTGAAGAAGCGGCGCGGGAGGCGCGTTACGGGCTGTTGCGGGAGTGGTGTCTGAAACATGGCGTGCCGGTGCTTTTGGTGGCGCATAATCAGCGTGATCAGGCCGAGACTTTTTTAATGCGGCTGCAACGCGGCAGCGGTGTCGACGGGTTGGCGGCCATGCAGGAGCGGATAGAACGCAACGGGATTGAACTTTGGCGACCGCTTTTAAATGTTTTGCCGGAAGATCTTAGGGCATATTTGCGTGAGCAGGGCGTGCAATGGGTTGAAGATCCGTCAAATCGCGATGACGATTATTTGCGGGTGAGAATTCGCAAGCTGCTGCCCGTATTGGAAGACAGTGTCGGTATTACAGTTGGGCGGTTAGCCGCAACGGCGGACAGAATGGCGCGGGTTCGGGATTATCTGGAGTCAGAAACCGAAAAATTTATAAAGTCGGATGTTGTTTTTTGGGAGAAGTGCGGTTGTGCCTTTTCGCCGGCCGGCTGGCAAAAGCTGCATCAGGAATTGCGGCTGCGGGTATTGGCTTTTTTGTTGAAAAAAATCGGTGAAAACGTTTATCCGCCGCGGATGGAGGAAAGCGAAAGGCTTGAAGCCGCGTTGTTATCCGAAGATTTTAAGAATCGTACGCTGGGTGGATGTGAAATTATCAAATTCGGCCGCCGGATTTGGATTGTTCGTGAAATGCGGTGCAGAGGGGTTTTAAGACGTAAGGAATGGGATGATTATGTTATGGCTCATTCTGCGTTGAAAAGCCAGAAATTGCCGTATAAGCTTCGTTTGGCGCTTTGCAGAAAGGAAAAAGAATGTATTGGGACAAAGGAGTAAAGAAAATTTCCCTCCCTCTGATGCACTCATATTTATTTTTCTCATCAGGGGATGTTTAGTCCTCTTCTCGTCCCCTTGTCCCTTTTGCTGCGGCCTTTCTGTTCCTGCTCCCCCGTTCCTTTTTTCCGCCCCCGTTTATTTTCTGCTATCTTTCTTTTCCACTCTCGCTCTCCCTCCACCGCTCGCCCCTTTTTTCTCCTCTCGCTTTCTTTCATCCCCTTTTGTCGTTGTTTTTTTTATTTTCGGGGTTTGGTTTCTTCATAAAGTTGGTTTTTCTTTATGTTACTTTTGTCATGTAACAAAAGTAACCAAAAGTACTAGCCCTGAACTCGTTTTCTAAGTCTTCGTGAAAAAGTTCAGGCCGTCTAAGCACAAGGCTAAGACGGCAAGAAGGCACAATGTGTTTTTAATTTCCTCTTTTTCACAAAGACTAAGAAGTACTCGTTAAAGGGCGGGGGCTAACTCCCCCTGTCCCCCTCTTATCAAAGAGGGGGAGTAAAGGTGCTTCATTTGGGGTTATCGCAAAGGGCATCCAAACCGTGTCGGACGGGGGAATGTGTTTTAGGAGATTACAGCCGGAAAGTTTATAATTCAGTCTTTTTTGATTAGCCAAAATCTCCTCTGCTTTTCCTATCCTCTGCCCAAAATCTCTACCCCTTCTTTCACTATTGCTTGACA
>JAGBHO010000035.1 GCA_017935485.1 Alphaproteobacteria bacterium
CGGAGAAAGGCCGCCAAGGGCAAACTTCAAAATCCACACCTGTTGAATATCAGGATACGCTGATTTGGGGAAAGAGTCAACTATTAATGAAAGTACAAATTTTTCTGTCTACCAATGATGGAACTACATAAAATTTTTTTGGCTATAAAAAAGCCCTCTCATCTGAGAGGGCTTTCTCTAACTGTCTTCTTTTTCTTCTTCGCGAAACTTTGCCAGCTTTTTTAACAGCATATTTCTTTTCAAACGGCTGATTCGGTCAATATACAAAATCCCGTCCAGATGATCCATCTCATGCTGCAGGACAATCGCCAGAAAATCATCGGCCAGAACTTCCTGCTCTTTGCCGTCATAATCCAAATAACGCACGCGGATTTTTTCAAAACGCTCAACTTCCGCCCTCTGTCCGGGAACTGACAGACATCCCTCCTCGCCGCAAACCTTTTCGTCCGAATGCCAGATAATTTCCGGATTCACAAAATAACGCGGATTTCCCTTAATTCGGTTGCCGTTTTCGTCTTCTTCCTGTTCATAGTCAATAACCAGCACCCGTACGGACTGCCCAATCTGCGGCGCCGCCAATCCGACGCCGACTGCCGAATACATCGTTTCCAGCATGTCATCCATCAGCTTGCGCAGCGCATCGTCGACTTTTTCAACCTTAACGGCTTTCTTCTTCAAAACCGGATGCGGATATTCATATACTTCCAAAACAGCCATTTTTTTACCTGATATTATCGTATTAGTTTCCCATAGAACGCGTTTCCTTGGCAATCTGATCCAGCAGCGCATTTACCATCTTCGGTTCGTTCTTGACGAAAAACGCATAGGCCAAATCGACATATTCCTGAATCAACACTTTAACATCAACGTCTAAAGTATTGGTAATTTCATAAATTGCACAAAGCAACAGCGCCTGCAACGTACCATCCATACGTTCAAACAGCCAGCCGTCGTTAAGATAGGCATTCAGCGATTTTTCCAAATCTTCCTTTTTGGCATGCACGCCCCTCACCAGATTGGAAAAATAGTTGGTGTCGATGTCCGAAACGGCAATCATTTCCTCGGTAATGCCGTTGTCTTCAATCACATAGCGCCCGACTTCGCCGTTTACAAAATCCTTGACGACTTCGTCCACCGGCAGGTCGCCGTACGCAATCATATAAGTTGCCTGCACGGCAGCCAGCCGCGCGCCGGACTTCATTTTAATCTTTTCGGAAATAAACTTCGCCATTTTTATTCGTCCTCAATATGCGGCAAAGTTTCAGGCTTTGCCAGTCTGTCAATCGTTTCAACAAAATCTTCAAAATCCTTCACTTCGCGAAAATCCTTATATACCGACGCAAAACGAATATAAGCGATATGATCGAGTTTGGAAAGGGCCTCCATCACATACTCGCCGATAACCCGCGACGGAATTTCGGTTTCCCCGGAGCTTTCCAGACGCCGCTGAATGGAGTTGACCACCTTTTCCACCCGTTCCGGATTAACCGGCCGCTTGCGCACGGCCAGCTCAATCGAACGCGCCAGCTTATCACGGTCAAACATCGTTTTGTCGCCGTTTTTCTTAACCACAATCAGTTCGCGCAGCTGCACCCGCTCAAAAGTCGTAAAACGCGAGCCGCACTCCGGACACTCCCGCCGGCGGCGGATACAGGTATTGTCATCTGTCGTGCGCGAATCTTTTACCTGCGTGTCGGCAAAACCGCAAAAAGGACATTTCATCGCCGTTCTTCCTATCCGTGCTTAATCAGACTTTCGGTCACTTTATACAATTCCGAAGAATATCTTGCCCCTTTTATAAGGACAATATCATTATTTTGCAACAACTTATTCAACAAAAATTCATCCAAACCGTCTTTATTTTCAAAATAATGCCGTTCAATGCGCTCCGGCAGCTGCGCCAGCATATCCTGTGTTTCCGGCTTGACGCCGACAACAACGTCAACGCGGCTTTCCGCCAGAACCCGGCCGATTTCAATATGTTTCTCCTGCGAATGAGCGCCAAGCTCGGCCATTTTGCCCAGCACCGCAATCCTGCGGCCGCAGCATTTCATGCCGGACAACGACTTAATCGCCAGTTTCATCGCCTCCGGCTGACCGGAATAACTGTCGTCAATCAGCGTATATTCGGCTCCGGCTGCCGTATGCAGCAAATGTTTTTTGCCGCGGCCGTCCAACGCGCCGAAATTTTTCAGCGCCGCCGCCGCGCGATTCACGTCAAGCCCCAGTTCCGCAATCACGCTCAATACGCACCAGGCGTTATAAAGATGATGTTCACCCTCTTCCGGCAGTTCCAGCCTGACATCGGGATGAAAGTCCCTGCCGAATTTGACGATTTTCGCACCATGCCCGGCCGCCCGCTTCTCCAGAATATCGGCAAAATTGGTATCGGCATTGATTACCGCCGTGCCGCCGTCTTTCGGCAGTCCGCCAAAAATCTCGGCCTTGGCTTCGGCAATCCCTTCAAAACTGTCAAAAAATTCAATATGCATCGGATAAACGTTGGTCACGACTGCAATATCCGGTTCCGTAAAAGACACCAGCCGTGCAATCTCGCCCTTTGCGCTCATACCCATTTCAATTATGGCATAGGCGGCGTTCATATCCAGCTTGCAAAGGGTTTCCGGCACGCCGACGAAATTGTTGTGATTGCCGCCGGTAGCATAAGTCGGCGCAAACTGCGACAGGGCAAACTTCAATTCTTCCTTGGTTGTGGTTTTGCCGGCGCTCCCGGTCAGCGCAATGACCTTTCCCTTAAACTGCCGCCGCACATAACGCCCGATTTTGCCGTAGGCAATCAGCGTATCAGGCACCACAATCTGCCGCACCGCCGGCACGTCCGGCAGCTGCTTCTGCACCACAACCACTTCCACGCCGCGTGCAATCACGTCTTTTACAAAATCGTGCCCGTCAAACTTCTCGCCCTTGATGGCAATAAACAAATCGCCCCGTTTGGCAACCCGGCTGTCCGTAACAACCTCGTCAACATCTGCGTCAACCACAACCATCGGCGACCCGACAATCTCGGCAATCTTCTTAGAATTAAGCTTAATCATGGATTTCCCGTCATCAAAAAATTTTCCTTCTGCCGGAATATAACAAAACCGCCCGGCAAAGGCAAGGATTAAAACCGCTCCCGTTATTTGCCAAAACAAATAAATTTTGTCTATTGCACTTTTGGATAAACTGTGCTAACGTGCAGATATTCAACATATTAGTATAGATATATTCCCCCGAAAAAGCTTTCTTTTTCATGTCTGTACCTGTATGTTTTCAATTAATCCATTGTTTAATTTCTAAATTTTCAAGCATCATGAAAAAGAATTTGTTTATCATCATTTCGATGATGATGGTTGCCTTTCTGGCAACAAGCTGCGGACCCAAGACTCCCGAACCCGTATTGCTCGGCGACGGCAACTTGACGGCTTACGCTGTTTTGCAGGACAAAACTTCCGAAACTTTTCTGTGGGGCATACGCGAAACCAAATCGGGCATTGCCAGGATTAAATGCGTTTTTACCGCTCCGCCCAAAAACCTGGAAGAGTTCTTTATCGGCGAAACCGCGGACAAGAAAATTGTCTTTGACAACACCGGCAAGATTCTGATTTCCGGCACTTATTGTGTTATTGACAAACTTGTCGGCGGCGAAAAATTTATTGTCAGCAGAACAGACGGCCAAGGCGAAA
Organism: Alphaproteobacteria bacterium; assembly: GCA_017935485.1. Classification (GTDB taxonomy): domain Bacteria; phylum Pseudomonadota; class Alphaproteobacteria; order RF32; family CAG-239; genus MGBC133411. The sequence continues at coordinate 3,687 of JAGBHO010000035.1, forward strand.
AGGTTTATGTTGCAGCCAACGGCAAAACTGTCGGTCCGAAAGAAAAACTTTTCATCAGCGCCAGCCAGATTTATTATCGGCAAGACGGCAAACTCGGCGTCCTTTCCTATGACAACAAGGAGATTCTTCAGGGTATGGAAGAAATCTACATTGTCGATGGAAAGGCCAAAAAAGATGAAAAAACGCCGACTTACTACCTCTGCAAGGACGATTCCGGCTACAAGCTGTATGACGCCGAAGGCAAACCCGTCCGCAAAATGAACAGAGTTCAGGCATCAAAATACACTAAAGGTGCCTTGGATTACAACACCATGAAAGGACTTTATTCCAGCAAAGTCGCCTATTAAAGACTAGTTGGAATACCCGTAAAAAAACATCTCCCGCACCCTGCCGGAGATGTTTTTTTATGTATCTTGCCCGAAACGAAGAACAAACCCTCCGTTATGCCGGTTTTAGGAAATCGGAAACCGACGGCAAAGCTCTATTACCTGTTTTCTGACCTTATTAATGGTTTCCGCCGCGTCGCCCTTTGCCAGAGCGTCGATAACATCGCCCATCCAATCGGCAACCTGTTCAAATTCCGCCTCTTTAAAACCGCGGGTTGTTCCGGCCGGCGTGCCGACCCGAACGCCCGAAGTTACCTTCGGCGGCTGCGGATCAAACGGAATGGCGTTTTTGTTGCAGGTCATATGCGCAAGTTCCATCGCTTCGGAAACCACGTCGCCGGTCAGCCCCTTGGGGCGCAGGTCTACCAGCAGCAAATGCGTATCGGTGCCGCCGGAAACCAAATCCAAACCGCGTTTTTTCAGCCTTTCGCCCATTGCTCTGGCATTGCTGACCACCTGCGCGGCATATTTCTTAAACTGCGGCGTCAGGTCTTCGGCAAAACAAACCGCCTTGGCGGCAATCACATGCTCCAGAGGACCGCCCTGCGTTCCCGGGAAAATCGCCGAATTGATTTTCTTGGCAATTTCCCCGTTATTGGTCAAAATCATGCCGCCGCGCGGGCCGCGCAGGGTCTTGTGCGTGGTCGTCGTAACCACGTCGGCATATTCCAGCGGATTCGGATGTACGCCGCCGGCAACCAAACCGGCAAAATGCGCCATGTCCACCATCAGATACGCCCCGATTTTGTCGGCAATCTCGCGGAAACGCTTAAAATCAATCTGCCGCGGATAAGCCGAACCGCCGGCAATAATCAATTTCGGCTTATTTTCCAGAGCCAGCCGCTCAACTTCGTCATAATCAATCAGCCCGGTATCTTTGCAAACTCCGTACTGAACCGAATTAAGCCATTTGCCGGAAAAGGAAACCTTTGAACCGTGCGTCAAATGCCCGCCCGCATCCAAAGACATGCCCATAATCGTGTCGCAGGGTTTCAGCAGCGCCACATAAACGCCGGTGTTCGCCTGACTGCCGGAATGTGGCTGTACATTGACAAAACGGGCGTCAAACAGCTTTTTGGCGCGTTCAATGGCCAAGTTCTCAACCACGTCGACAAACTCGCAGCCGCGATAATACCGTTTGGCCGGGTAACCCTCCGCATATTTGTTGGTCAAAATCGACCCCTGGGCTTCCAATACCGCCTTTGATACGATGTTTTCCGAAGCAATCAGCTCAATCTGGTTCTGCTGACGGTCAAATTCGGCCGCAATGGCGTCAAAAATCTCTTTATCTTCGCTTTTCAAATCTTTTACAAAATCCATAGTCTTCCTCTCAATCCAAATCAAGCTTGCAAAGTCTGCGGTCATGACGGCCGCCTTCATACGCCGCCTTCAGAAAAATGCCGATTCTCCGCAAAACGTCTTCTGTCGTCATTGTACGGCCGCCAAAACAAAGAACGTTCGCATTGTTGTGTTCCCGGGCAACCTTGGCAACATAATCGTCATAAAGGATTGCGGCGCGGATACCCTTATGCCGGTTGGCGGCAATTGAAATGCCGATTCCGGTGCCGCAGACCAATATGCCCAAATCCGCTTGTCCGGCCAGCACTTTCGCCGTCGCTTTTTCGGCAAAATCAGGATAATCAACCGAGTCTGCCGAATTTGTCCCCAAATCCTCAACCGCAAACCCCTGTTTACGCAGATCTTCAACAATCTGATTCTTCATTTCGAAACCGCCGTGGTCAGCCGCCGCAACAATTTTCATCAAAAGCTTTCTCCCTTTTTGTTCCTGTAAATTCAGCCTTATGATAGCCTAACAAAGCCATAAAAAAAGAGTTTTTTGGCGCTTATGCAAAAAAATATAAATTTTTTAAAAAAAGTTATTGACGGGGAATAAAAAGTTTGTATATATAGAGAGCGTTGAGTGAATGAGGAACTCAGTTAGGTATTCCGATTGGCCGGTTGGCAGAGTGGCTCATGCAGAGGACTGCAAATCCTTGTACATCGGTTCAATTCCGGTACCGGCCTCCAAAATTCATTCTTACCGCATATATTATTCCGGCTTAGCTCAGCGGTAGAGCAATCGGCTGTTAACCGATTGGTCGCCTGTTCGAATCAGGCAGCCGGAGCCATAAAAAAACACCATCTTTAGGATGGTGTTTTTTTATGGCTCCGGCTATCTGAGCGAGTGGCGACCAACGGGTGCCTGTTTGGAGCGGGTAGTTGGTTCAAACGAGCCTGCGAAGTTTGAACCCTACGGCGCGAGGAGGACCCGCTTGCGGGAGCACCCAATCTGGCAGCCTTGCTGCTCTGTTGAACAGGCGAAGCCTGTTTCCTTTCCGCCGCTTTCCCTGCAAAAAAAATGCCGGATACGATATCCGGCAAATTAAGGCTTTATGACTTTTATTAAGAAAGCTAACGCTACGCGGTCATTGTTGTTGGTATTGTTCTTATTGTTCCAATCATTGTTGCCGTTTTTCAGATTGAAATAATAGGCATTGTTTGGATTATATTCCTCAGAGCACCAACAATGAGGTAAAGCGGCCTCTTTTTTCTTAGCGGCGGCACGGTAAAAACACCGCTGCGGGCAGCCCTTTTTTAATAAAAATCCGCACGCTCCGCCAGACCTTGGTCAGACGGATTCTCGCCTGCCTCGCCCCTATTCTGCCGACAAATACGGCATTGTCAACAAAAACAAAAAACTGAATCTTGATTACAACGAATATTTGGAGAAGCTCCTTCCGTCTGGCATTCACCGGCTTTCCATACTTTTCTTTTTTGTCATTCTCCGGCTTGACCGAGGAATCCATAAAGGAGATATTCGGGTCAAGCTCAAACATGGCAGGAAAGAATAAAACATGGGAATAACGAAAAAAGTGCTCAAGATGACCGCAACGCTTAGCAGAAATTGATAATAAAAGAAATTGCTATGCACGGAAACAACAGAA
>JAGBHO010000036.1 GCA_017935485.1 Alphaproteobacteria bacterium
ACGGTTTGGGTGCCCTTTGCGAATAGCTTAGGTTTTGGAGCAAAAACCGAAAGTGAAGCACGAAGATAGAGAGCGTAGCGAGGTTAATTTTGCTCTGAAACCTTAGCAAATGAGCGTAGGGCTGCCTTTTTGGTTACTTTTTGGCACTCAAAAAGTAACAATAAAAAATAACCAACTCTATGAAGAAACCAAAACCAGAAAATAAAAAAAAAGGAAAGGCCGCGGCAAAAGGGATAAGGGGGCGAAAAAAAGGCGGGGAGAGAAAAGGAGAAGAAGGTGGCGGAGAGTGTGAGGACGGAAAAAGAGGAGAGAAAACAGGGGCGGAAAGCAAACGGAAACAGGGAGTAGAAAAAAGCGGAAAGAGCACAAGGGCGGCAGAGAGAGGCAGGGAAAAAGGGGGGAAGCAGAGGGGGATATCCCCCTCTCATTACATTAATTCAACCATTGCATCCACCAGATTGCGTGTGCCGCGTGCAATCTCCCGGATTGATTTTGCCAGCATGTAACAAGGTGTTGTCACAATCTTGTTTTCTTCATCCACACAAACATCTGTTGCGCCGCAGTCTTCGTGTACGCCGCCCATCTGCCGGATTCCTGCGGCAACGGCTTCTTCATGTCCGATAGTAACCTTAACTTTGTTTTTGCCTAAAACTCTGGCAATTACCACCGGTGCAATACACATTGCTCCGATGACGATTCCTTGCCGGTGGCCTTCTTCCAGAACACGTTTTACTTCTTCGTTCACGTCGCATTTAGACCCTTTTGCGGCAAAATCAGACAGATTCATTGCAGCGCCGAACCCGCCGGGAAAAACAATGGCATCAAAATCCCGCGCCTGAAATTCAGACAGGTCCAAAATATTGCCGCGGGCAATGCGGGCAGATTCTGCCAGAACGTTGCGATTGTCCTCATCGCCGGCAATGGCCGTGGATTGTCCGGTAAAATGATCGATTGTTTTGGCCTGCCAGGTATTGGGAGCAAAACACTGATAAGAACAGCCGGCTTCGTCAATTGCCAGCAGGGTGCAAACGGCTTCATAAATTTCCGAACCGTCAAAAACACCGCATCCGGACAAGACAACTGCAAATTTAGGAGCTTCAATCATCATTAAATCCTTTCTAAATAAAAAAATCTTGTTTATAATACTAAATAAGATTCATAAATTAAACAACAAGTAATTATACTAATGGCATTAATAAAGATTTATTAGGATTCATATATGAAGTATAAATTGACTACTCTGGAGAACGGTATCCGCGTTATAACCTCGGAACGTCCGGAAATAGAGAGCGTTTCCCTCGGCGTATGGGTAAAAACCGGATCAGCTTATGAGGATGAAAGCGTAAACGGTATATCCCACTTTTTGGAACATATGGTGTTTAAGGGCAGCGCCAAGCGTAATCTGGTGCAGATTTCCGAAGATATTGAAGACGTCGGCGGCCAGATAAACGCTTATACATCGCGTGAATTTACGTCTTTTTATGCCAAAATGCTTAAAGACGATGCCGAACTCGCGGTAGATGTTATCGGTGATTTTCTGATGAACCCGACTTTTCCTGAAAGCGAACTGGCAAAAGAGCGGGAAGTCGTTGTGCAGGAAATCAAACAAAGCATAGATACGCCGGATGACATTATTTTTGACCATCTGCAAAACGCTGCTTTTCCGAATCAGGCCATCGGCCGCACGATTCTCGGACCGTCGGAAAAAGTCCGTTCTTTTACGGCAGACACGCTGCGCCGCTATATGCAAACCAATTACGGCGGCGAAAATACGGTTATTTGCGCGGTGGGCAAAATCAATCATGACAGTTTTGTCAGAATGGTCGGCCGGCGTTTTTCCGGTATGCGGAAAAACGTTTCCTTCACGCCGTCTTCTCAAAATTATGTTGGCGGATTTTCTTCCGAAAGCCGCGATATTGAACAGGCTCACGTGATTCTGGGCTTCAAGACCTTTCCTTATTATGACAAACATTACTATCCCTGCATGCTGCTGTCCAATATTCTGGGCGGTGGCACCTCATCACGCCTGTTTCAGGAAGTGCGGGAAAAACGCGGGCTGGTTTATACCGTCTACAGCTTTGCCAATTCTCATACCCAAAACGGTCTGCTCGGTATTTATGCCGGCACCGGTCAGGCGGAACTTCCGCAGCTCCTGCCTGTCGTGTGTGACGAAATCAAAAAAGTCTGCAATGATCTGGTGGACGTTAAGGAGCTGAACCGCGCCAAAACCCAGATGCGGGCAGGAATGCTCATGGCCTTGGAAAGCTCGACGTCGGTAGCCGAGGTTCTGGCACGCCAAATGCTGATTTACGGACGGGTTCTGAGCATACAGGAAATGATAGATATGATAGATTCGGTAACGGTTGATGACATTCGCGATACTGCCGGCAGAATCTTTTCTTCTGTTCCGTGCTATAATCTGGTAGGCGCGATTGAGAACAAAGACGCGCCGTCTTATGAAGATATCAAAGCCATTTTGGCGAGGTAGCCATGATCAGGCTTGTGCTGGCGGAACCAAGGGGATTCTGTGCCGGAGTCCGGCGGGCGATTTCTTTGGTGGAAGAAAGCCTTGAGCGCTTTGGCGCACCGGTTTATGTTCGTCATGAGATTGTGCATAATAAACATGTTATTGCCGATCTGAAGCAAAAAGGCGCCGTTTTCATTGATGAACTTGATGAAGCGGATTTGTCCCGTCCGGTGATTTTTTCCGCTCACGGCGTTTCGGATTCGGTCGTGAAAGAAGCCGAACGGCTGGGGCTGAAATTTATTGACGCAACTTGTCCGCTGGTCGGCAAGGTTCATTATCAGATTCGCAAAATGGCCGCCGCCGGCAAAAAGATCATTATCATCGGCAAGGCCTCGCATCCGGAAATCATCGGTACCCGCGGCCAAATTCCGGCTGATTACGAGGCCTGTATCATCAGTTCGGCGGAAGAAGTGGATTCTCTGCCTTTTGCAGCAACGGACGATGTCGGCTTTGTAACCCAGACGACCCTTTCCGTAAATGATACCAAAGAAATTATCTCTCGCTTGAAAGCCCGCTTTCCGTCTTTGGAGGGGCCGGGCAAAAATGACATTTGCTATGCCACCACCAATCGCCAGCAGGCTGTCGGACAGCTGGCATTGCAATGCCCGACGGTAATAATCATCGGATCAAAAAACTCTTCCAATTCCCGCCAGTTGTGGGAGGTTGCTTTGAAAAGCGGCGCTAAAAGGGCTTTTCTGATTGACGATGCCGCGGAACTGGATTGGGACGCACTGGATACAAAAAATCCGATAGGCATAAGCGCCGGCGCTTCGGCCCCGGAATATCTGGTGGAAAATTTACTGGTTGAGTTTAAGCGCCGTTATGGTATAATAGATACCGTCAGGCTTGTCATTACCAAGGAAAACGTAAATTTCAGGCTCTGAACTGTGATAAAGGAGAAACGCCATGTCACGAGCGGAAGATATCTTTCAGAAGCTGGTATATTTCGGTGAAGATGCCATTGATGATTTTATTATAAACTCCCAGACCGAGGAGCTGTTTCTTGATTTCAAACAGGCTGTTTCGGTCGGCAAAAACTTTACCACATTGCATCGTGACGACCGTAAAAATCTGGCCAAAGCCATTTCGGGCTTCGGCAACTCCGAGGGCGGGGTGATTGTCTGGGGTGTGGAATGCTCGCGCGATATCGAGATTGGCGACGTTGCCAAAGCCAAAGTCAAGGTCAAAAACGTTTACCGCTTTCTGAGCTGGTTGGAAAACGCCATTTCCGGCTGTACCATTCCAAGCCATAACAAAGTCCGCAACCATATTATCAGCACTGATGAAAACGGCGACGGTTTTATTGCGACTTATATTCCCAAAAGCGATATTGCACCGCTGATGACCACCACCGGCAATACCATTTACATCCGCTCGGGGTCAAATAATGTTCCGGCGCCTTATTCCGTGATTGCCGGCATGTTCGGACGCCGCCCGCAGCCGAATGTGGAGCTGCTCTTTGCCGACAAAAGCCTTGAGGTGCTGGAAAACGCGGATGAAGACATGCTTTATCCGAACAGTATTGATAATCCGCCCGAACGCTATGTTAAAATCAGCTTTTCCCTGCAATGTAATAATGACAGCAATGTCATTGCCCGTGAGATGTATTTGTCCTGTACTACCGGCAGCACCGGCGGAGAATATAATAAAGTGCGTTTTCTGAATTATAACCAGATGGATACGATTCCGGCCATAGAAGGGCAGCTGAATCTGATAACCCGTCCGGAACTGCGTCTGCCGCCGCGCGGCGTGTTGAAGTTTACCAATGTCAATTTGATATTGTCGCCGTTTATAGAAGACGATTTTCTGCTGGACGGCGTGGCCGGTGCGGACGGAACCGCGCCCAAGAACTTCCGTCTGTATATTTCCAAAAATAAGTTGCGGTCATTTGTGGCAAAAGCCTTGCGCAATGAAGAAGAAACCGGTATTCTGATCAACGAATTTTTTAGCGAGTTTTTACGTTGCGAGTAGCTTATGGCAATAATTGAAATTTTTACGGACGGCGCTTGCTCGGGCAATCCCGGCCCCGGCGGCTGGGGCGTGATTCTGCGGTATCGCGGCACCGAGAAAGAATTAAGCGGCGGCGCACCCGAAACCACCAATAACCGCATGGAACTGACGGCGGTGATTGAGGCGCTGAAAGCCCTGAAGCGCGAATGCGACGTGGTGATTCATACCGACAGCCGCTATGTGATGGACGGCGTGCAGCAATGGCTTCCGAACTGGAAGCAAAACGGCTGGCGGACCAGCAATAAAAAATCGCCGGTCAAAAATGTCGACCTGTGGCAGGAACTTGATTCTTTGCTGCAAAAACATACTATCCGCTGGATATGGGTCAAAGGCCATAACGGCCATGAAGAGAATGAGAGGGTTGATAAGCTGGCGCGTGATTTTGCCAAATCTTTTTGTTGAATGTCAGACAGAATCTGCTATAATACAATCAAAACAAAGCTGTTGCGGAGATTGGACGATGAGTGAAGAAGATGAATGGCAAAAGCAGATAAAAGAAGCGGAGGAACAAGCCGCCAAAACAGAACAAATGCGTCAAAATCTGCAAAACAGCGGTGATGAAAGAAATTTGAAGGTAGAAAAAGAAGTGCCGGTGTTTGGGGATGAAACCCAATATAAATTAACGGACAATACCGGTGCCCGTACCGAGATCCATATTAAAGACAGCGGAAAGGTCGAAGCCCGCGGCGAGCAGACCGAGCTGGCGGATAATGTTGAAAAAGGCGAGAAAGTCCGGCCTCAAAGCGCGCGTCCGGAAGCGCAGAGCGAAGTTCGCCGGCAAGCATATCAGGCGATTGACGCATCGGTATTGACCGAAGCGGAAAAGACAGAACTCAAACAGCGGGTTGAGAATTATAACTTTGCCGAAGCCAAAGAAAAACCGGAAGAAATGGTTGAAAGCTTAAAAACGGCAGTCGGCCGGCAGGAAAATAAAGAACAGGAAGATGCAGAAAAAATTCAGCAGTATCGGGGTGTGAGCAACAAGAAAAAACAAGCCGTGTCGGAAAATTCCGCCCGTACGACAAACAAAAACCTGACGGCCGCCCTGACCGCCGAAGCACTGAAAGACCTCGCCAATAAAGGCAGATAAGGCAAAAACTAATATCGCTGTTGCTGAACAGCTCTTTGCTGAAGATTAAAGTTATTTTGCTGAGCGGCCTGTTGTTGAATCGGTGGACGATATTCTGCTTGCAAACGCCCTTGTTTTTGCAGAATAATGTCTCTCATCTTCTTTTTATCGTCTTCCGTTTGTTCAACTGAGACTGTTTTCTCTTCTCCTGTATTCAGGGCAACTTCCGCAACAGGCTGTTTGCTCTCGTCAACTGCCGTTTTAATATCCTTTGCAGCCAATCCGACATCTATTGCAGCACTCGCCGCCGTGCCCAACCCCGGAAAGCAGCCGGCCACGCCGGACGCAACTTCGCCGCAGGCGCCTTTCCAATCCCCGTCCTTTATCCTGTCCCAGGCAAAATAACACCCCGCTGCAGCACTCACCAACGGAATCTTCTTGATAACCGACTTGCCGACTGCACTTCCAGCTGCCTTTGTCACCGTTTTGACAACAGCTTTCCCGACCGCGGTATTCGCTGCTTTCTCCACCGCTTTGGCTGTTGTTTTCTCAACCACTTTCACAACCTTGGTATCAGCCACTTTCTCCGCCGCCTTTTCATATGCCCGGCCGACCGCATTGTTGTTCAAAAGCTCACTGCCTTTGTCAATTGTCTTATCAATCGCCTGATTAAAGGCATTATCGGCTTTTGCCAGAGCCGATACGACACCGTCTGAAGTTTTGGCAGCTTCTGTTCCCGCGTGAATCGTTGACCTTTCTACAGACTTTGTCTGTATCGCAATCGGGGAATGTCTGAGCATCATCTGTTCTTTTCCAGTGGTATCGTAATCCGCAATCATATTGTTGCGCCGTTCCACCATATATCCCTTTAAATTATCGTCAACCGGATTATGTATTTCACAAAACTCCCGCCATTTTTTATCTTTGATAATGCCGTTTTCATCAAGTTCAAGTGGAAGAATTCTGTTTTCCTGATATCCTTTTTTATTAATTCCCTTGGTAACGACATATATTTTTTTCAATTTATTCTGATGGGGAAGGATTGGTGTTTCATCGCCACCCCCAAACATCCTCGCGGCATCAAATTTTCCGCCATGCCAGTCATATAATGGCCTTTCATGATCAATTCCTATAAATTCTTGTTTTTCTCCTCGACTTTCATATTCAAACAAAAAACCATATCGAATGCCTCCTGCCTGCTGAATACGTGCATTGTGAGATGAATTACCAAAAGCATATGCAAGTGCACCCTGCGGATGATTAACTTTTCCATTATGTGTAAATTGAGATGAACTTCCTGAACCGGCACCGTACACAAAGCACATATTTTCTGCTCCACAAAGCACCGCATACGGATTACTGCAGGCACCGCCATGATAAACCGATTTTAATGTTCCGTTTTGTTCCAAATATTTTAAATTTTCATTCAAAATCTCTGGGGAGATGCCTTGATCAAAAGCCTCCTTCCCCATCTGCTGCAAATAAATATCTAAAACATGAGGTGAAAATTCTTTTTCATATTTTTGCAAGAGGTTACACCCGATATGGTTATAATCATCAAAGGATAATTCTTTTATGGTTTTAATATCAGTTAAATTTTTATGAGCCTCCTCACAGATTTTGGCATGCAAAGTTGAATCTTTCTTTTTTAAAATTGAAGCTAAGTCACATAAATTTGAATAAGGCTTATTGTCAATCATGTGTTGATAATAATCAGAAAGTATTTTATCACAAGCCGAACCATTATATTTTACGAGTTCGCCTAAGTCTTGTTGATACCCGAAATTTTTATCCATTGCGGGTACCAAAGCTTCTCTTGTAAGCGGATTAGATAAATTGTATCCTGTAACATACGGACTTTCTTGAAATGTTTCAAGAATTTGAATGTTGGTTTTTAATGCTTCGTCAGGAGCCATAAACGGGGCTTGAACCGAACGACCGGTTACGACAAAAACATTTGGATCTTTGGCTCTTTCATCCGTTGCCTTAACCGCGTCAAAGCCCTTGGCTTTCAAACGCTCAAGCACATCATCTTCTACCACCTTATCCGGAAGGTCTACGCCACAAAATGCCACCATCGGAGCAGCCGGACGATCCAACCCCTCATAAAACCTTCGTACTGAAGTACGCACATGTCCTGGACAGTTGCTCTGCATAATCTGCCCTTCAATAAAATCCTCGCTCAGTCCGTGGGTGGAGATTGCTTCTTTTGAAATTGTCGGCGGATTGGTGATATATGGCGCTTTTTCTTTCGCAAAGCTGCGGATATTGTCATTTTCGGTTTTTCTGCTTTTAATGTTATTAGGATTATTGTCATAATCATCTATACGAGTTTTTATTTTGTCTTGGGATAGTTGTATTGATGTTTGCAAGCCATCTTTCTTTTCAGAAAGAGATAGTGCATTTTCATTAATCTTTTTAAAAATGCCGGAGATGTCTTCGCCGCGCAAGACAACGTCATATAAATAACCAGAAGTTTTTTTTGCGTCAGAGATATGGTTATCTTTGCAATATTGCATCAATTCGGCAAATTCCTTGTTGGCTTTTTCAATTTTTTTACCATTTTTGAGTTTATCAAAAAATCCTTTGGGGCTGACTGTAAGGTTAGTTTGCAAGTAGTCCGGAATTTCACCGTAGTCAGCATAAGCACTTAATGCCTTCGTTAAGTCTTTTTGCCGGTTGTCTGGATATGCTGCCGCAACTTTTTCTATTTTTTCTTTAAGAATGCTGGCCGTTTGTTTTTGTTCATCTAACAATTTTAATTTTTGTTCTGTTTCTAAGATTTGTTTTTCACAATTTTTTATATTTTCCCTATTGGCAGAAATAGAAACATCGAAAGAAATAAAATCAGCCCGTCTCTTTTCATCCTTTTGCCGGATAAATTTTTCAAGATCGCTTTGAGAACGGAGTGTGGACAGCAATTCATCAATATAAGGGCATGCATATATGTCTTGCATAAAATTATCACCGATAAGCAAGCCTGATTTATAGACGCCATCCTGAACAAAATCCGCCATATTCTTTCTCCATATTAATTTTATATTATCATAATATGCTGGCATAGGCAATGATTTTTCTGTCAAAATTAACTTTTTCATAAAATTGAAATAAAAGTCAAATTACAGAACAGAAAGATTTTTAATAATCTTCATCAAATTCTGTTTGTTCATAATTTTAGGAAGAATCAACAGCTTATACCATGCTTTCCAGAGAATTGAATAATTCGCGGATGTCTTCCTGATTACATAAACGGTGATTGGAATTTTTCAGCATTTTCACCACAACCTGAGAACTGCGCAGGCATTTTGCAATATTCATAGCCTTGTCAGGAGCAATGCAGTCGTCTTTCATGCCCTGCAGCAAATGAACCGGACAATCTATCGGGATTTCCCGTCCGAGCAGGCACATCTCCCGCGCTGTATCAAACATTTTTTTGGTAAAAATATAAGAAAAATCTTTAGTGGCAAATTCCAAACGCCCCGTCTGCGCCATTGTCTGTTTTTGCTCCGGCGTAAAGATGTATTGCTCCAGATCTTTGGTAAAATCAGGCGCGGCAGCCAGTCCGACAACCCCGCGGACTCTGTCCGGACGCTCCGCCGCTGCCAACAGGCTAAGCCAGCCGCCGATGGAAGATCCGACTAAAACAACCGGCCCGTCGACCATCTCGTCAATAACTTCAATAATTTGGGATTTCCAGACCGCCATGTCGGTTTCTTCATAACGAGCCGAGTCGGAACCGTGTCCTGCCAGTTCATATCGGAAAAAGCCGATGCCGCGGGCTTCGCACCATTCTTTCACGCTTTCGGGCTTGCGTCCCCAGCAGTCGGAGAACAATCCGTGAATATAAATCACGCTAATTTTGTGGGTTGACAAAGATTTTGCTTGGCTATACTCAAATTTGGTTGTAAAGTTGGTTTTAAATTTGCGGTTTTGCATAATTGCCTCAGTTTGAATAAATTTTGAAAGGATTGTAATTTAAAAATGAGCAGCAGTAAAGATAAAACACCGGTTGTCCTGCAGGTTTTGCCCGAAGTGGAAACCGGCGGCGTTGAAGTCGGAACGGTTGAGGTTGCCTCCGAACTGCAAAAGCACGGAATCAAAAATTTCGTGGCATCGCAGGGCGGGCGTATGGTTTATGACCTTGATAAGCTGAAAGTTCCGCATTTTACTCTGCCGCTCAAGAGCAAAAATCCGTTTACAATGCGCAAAAATGCCCGCGCTTTGGAAAAAATTATCAGGGATAACGGGGTTAATATTGTTCATGCCCGTTCCCGCGCGCCGGCATGGAGCGCCTATTGGGCAGCCAAAAGAGCCGGAGTGAAGTTCGTGACCACTTTCCACGGCACTTACGGTCTCGGCCCTTGGGGGATTAAGAAAATTTACAACAAAGTGATGACTTACGGCGAGCGCGTCATTGCCATTTCCAATCATATTAAAAACCATATTTTGCAGAATTATAAAGCAGATGAATCTAAAATCCGCCTGATACACCGTTGCGCCGATATTGAGCGTTTTTCGCCGGCCGCCGTTACGCAGGAACGCATGATTAATAAAATCAAAGAATACAATATTGCCGATGACAAGCCCGTATTGCTGCTTCCGGGGCGTATAACCCGTTGGAAAGGCCAGCATTTGCTGATAGAAGCTCTTGCCAAAATGAAAAACCGGAATTACTATTGCATTATCACCGGAGACAGCCAGGGACGTCAGCATTATATGGATTATCTGGAAGAGTTGGTTCGCAAATACAAACTGGAGGATCGGGTCGGCTTTTTCGGACGCTATTCCGACGTTCCGGCACTGATGATGATTGCAAACGTTGTCTTGTCAACGGCAATCGAGCCGGAAGCTTTTGGCCGGATTTCCATTGAGGGGCAGGCCATGGGCAAAATCGTGGTTGCTTCCGACATCGGCGGTACGCTTGATACCGTGGTTGACGGCAAAACCGGCAAACTGTTCAAAAGCAATGACGCGCAGTCTCTGGCCGATGCTCTTGATTGGGCGCTTGGCCTGTCTGCTGCCGAGACTGAAAAAATCGGCAAAGCCGGTATAGAAAATGTCCGTGCTAATTTTACCAAACAAATTATGTGCGGCAAAACAATAGAAGTTTATAAAGAAGTTTTGGGAGAATGACGGTCATTTTCCCGCCGGAACCGCAGAATTGTCATTTGCCTGTGGTTTTGTCCGTAAATTAAATGACAAAAAAGTAATATAAGGAAATTTAAAAATGGTTGCGATTAAATTGCCTGACGGCAGTATTCTTGATATGGAGAGCGGTGTCAACGGTTTTGACATTGCCAATAAAATTAGTTCTGGTCTTGCAAAGGCGGCTTTGGCCATCACCGTAAACGGCACAACACAGGATTTGAGCACCCCTATCACTACCGACGCAACCGTAACAATCATTACCGGTAAAGATAAAGAGGGTCTGCACATCATCCGCCACTCCTGCTCGCACGTTATGGCGCAGGCGGTTAAAGAACTGTGGAAAGATGTTCAGGTCACGATCGGGCCGGCTATCGAAAATGGCTTTTATTATGACTTTGCCCGCAAAGAACCTTTTACGACCGAAGATTTTGAAAAAATCGAAGCCAAAATGCACGAAATTGTCAAACGTGATGAAAAGGTTGAACGCATTGTCATGCCGCGTGACGAAGCGATTAAATTTTTCAAAAATTTGGGTGAACATTACAAAGCCGAGATTATTGAAGACCTGCCGCAGGACGAAGTGATTTCCCTCTATCGTCAGGGCAGCTTTACTGATCTCTGCCGCGGGCCGCACGTTCCGTCCACCGGCAAAATCGGCGATGCTTTCAAACTGATGAAAGTTGCCGGCGCTTATTGGCGCGGCGATTCGACCAAAGAAATGCTGCAGCGTATCTATGCCACGGCCTGGGCTGATAAAAAAGATTTGAAAGCTTATCTTGAAATGCTGGAAGAAGCCGCCAAACGCGATCACCGCAAACTCGGGCGCGAAATGGACTTGTTCCACTTTGAACCGGACTATGCGCCGGGTGCGGTTTTCTGGCATGACAAGGGCTACAAAATTTACCGCAAGCTGATTGAATATATGCGCAAACGTCAGGAAAATAACGGCTATATCGAAATCTGCACGCCGCGCGTTATGGACAGATGCCTGTGGGAAACTTCTGGCCACTGGGACAAATACGGCGCCCATAACTATTCCGGCCAGACCGAGGATAAAAAATGGTTCTGTATCAAACCGATGAACTGCCCCGGCGGTTTGCTGGTTTACAAACAGGGTATTAAGTCTTACCGTGATCTGCCGCTGCGTGTGGCCGAGTTTGGCAAGGTCAACCGTTACGAGGCTTCCGGTTCTCTGATGGGACTGATGCGCGTTCGCGAATTTACGCAGGACGATGCCCATATTTTCTGTACGCCGGAACAAATGGAAGAAGAATGCATTACGACTTTGAAGCTGATTCTGGATATTTATAAAGACTTTGGCTTTGAAGACGTGAAGATTTATCTCTCAACCCGTCCGGACAGCATTTACCGTATCGGTTCTGACGAAATTTGGGATTTGTGCGAAAATGCGCTGGCCAATGCTTTGACTTCACACGGTTATAAATTTGAAATCAATGAAGGCGAGGGTGCTTTTTACGGTCCGAAACTTGAGTTTATTCTGAAAGACGCTATCGGCCGCGAGTGGCAGTGCGGAACAATTCAGGTTGATATGAACCTGCCGCAGCGCTTTGATATTTCTTATATCGGCGAAGACGGCGAGAAACATCAGCCGGTTATGCTGCACCGTGCATTGTTTGGCTCAATTGAAAGATTCTTAGGTATTTTGATTGAGAACCATGCCGGCAAACTGCCGTTGTGGCTTTCTCCGGAACAAGTCGTTGTTGCGCCGATTGTCAGCGAATTTGACGATTACGCCGAAGAAGTCGCCGCCGCATTGAAAAAAGCCGGCTTGAACGTGAAGACGGATCTGCGCAACGAAAAAATCAATTATAAGATTCGCGAGCACTCGGTTGCTAAAATTCCGGTCATTGCCGTTGTCGGTGCCAAAGAAAAAGAAAACCGCACGGTAACGATCCGCCGGATTGGCTCTGATAAACAGGAAGTCATGAAACTTGATGATTTCGTGCAGGCTTTGGCGCAGGAAGCGCAAATGCCGTCACAGGACAAGTAATTACCAAAGAAAAACAAGAACGGGCTGCTGATATTTCAGCAGCCCGTTGCTTTTTAGTATATGCAATAATTAGTATACACATTTATCACTTTGTTTGGACGGAACGCACCATTTTCCTCCGGTGCTTGCCGTGCCGCAAACCCATGAACCGCAATCGGCATCTGTTGAGCAGGATTTTGTTGCACAATATTGATATGCCGAGTGCGTGTGACAGTTAATTCTGGAACTGCTGCTTGTAATGGCAACATGAGAAAAACAGTTGCAATTACCGGATGATACATAAGTTGTTGAACTGTCACTATATTTGTAACCGGAATTACCGCCGACTTTTTGTGCAACAATGCCTTTACAATCGGAAACGCTTAAAGCCTCTACGCATTTACGCAAAGATGTGCTGCAACGAGACCTGTAACGATACGGTAAACCTGTTGATGCATTAGCTGTACAGTCGCTGTCTGTTCTGCATTCTGAACAAGCCCCATTGACTTCATAAGGTGTTGATCCCGAACAGGTGATTGCCGGTTTGGACTTGCAGCTGGTGCATTTACTGCAAGAGTTGTAAGAAGCGCAGCCGTAAGTACAAGATTTAGAAGTTACGGAACAGTCAGTATTGTATTGACATTCGTAACAGCTTGTTCCGCATTCTGTTGAAGATACGCGTACTTTATTATAAGTAGAGGAACAAGACACAGACTTCTGACCGGAACGGCAGGTATCGGAACAGTAATAACAGCTTCCGCATTCGGAAGAACCGGCGTATGAACCGGAATATGAGGTACTGCCGGAAGTACAGTCTTTACAGTAACGACAGGTTGACCCGCATTCGGTTGTTGTAGCATAAGAACCGCTGTAGTTCTTTGACCCACGGGAACATTCGTCGGAACAACATCTATAACAGGTATAACCGCAAGTGTCAGTACCGGAAGAGCCGCGTGCCGGATCACAGGTCACGGCATAGTCGCTGGGGCAACCGGCCGAGGGCGAAGCGGTACAGCATTTACCGAATGATTTGTCATAAGGACAACGGTTTGTAGTAGCATACAACCGCCCCGGAGAACAAGAGTTGACATAACCGGACTCACGACAGGCACGCGGCCTGTCTTCTTTACATTGTTTGTAATAAGGCTTGCCGTTCGGACACTGTCCGTCAACAAACGAAGGCAGCGAACAGGTTTGAGTATTGTAACCGTTATCGGTACACCATTTAACCGGATCGCATTTGAGGTAGTGGTCGTCGCGGGAGCAGGTACCAACTTTAGCTTGATATTGCGGACATTGCCCTGATGAATAATAGGTATAACCTTTGTTCTCGCAATATTCCGAATCTTCGTTGATATTCATGTTAATATCACCCTGAACAGTATCGGAATCCTGACAGTCAGGCAGGAAGCAGACCCC
>JAGBHO010000037.1 GCA_017935485.1 Alphaproteobacteria bacterium
AGCTTAGAAAATGAGGTTGGGCTTGACTTTTGCTTACTTTTGGTCAAGCAAAAGTAAGAAAGAAGAAAACCCAACTCTATGAAGAAATCAAAACCAGAAAATAAGAAAAGAAAAACACCGACAAAAGAGAGCGAGTGGCGGAGGGTGAGTTGGAAAGAAAGAGGGCGGAGAAAAAACGGAGCGGAGAAAGAGAGGAGAGAAAACGGGGAGATAAGAGAAAGGAAAGAGAGGGAAGCGGGAAAAAGAAAATGGCAAGGAATGTGGAAAGAAAAGCGTACTTTTGAAAAAATAAAAAATTAATTAAAATTCTTCATAATATTACGTTTGTCTCTGGCCCAGTCACGGTCTTTAGCGGTTTCGCGCTTATCATAAAGTTTTTTGCCGACACCGAGACCGATTTCAAGTTTTGCCCGTCCTTTTTCATTAAAAAACAGCCGTATGGCAACCAGCGTTGAGCCTTTGCGCGATAATTCGTTTGTAATGTTGATAATTTCTTTTTTGGTGAGCAGCAATTTGCGGTCACGCTTTTCGGCATGGCTGGCATAGCCTTTGCTTTCATATTCCGCAATATACATGTTTGACATAAAAATCTCACCGTTACGTTCAATTCCGTAAGCATCGTTGATATTGGCATGACCGAGCCGCAAAGACTTGACTTCCGTCCCGGTCAATTCCAGTCCGGCCACAAATTTTTCATTAATCAGATAATCAAAATTTGCACGGCGGTTTTGCGCAACCACACCGGTCGAAATAAAATCTTTGCGTTTAACGTTCTTAGCCATAATCACAGTCACTCGGTCTTGTTTTCAAAAGCGTTTTCCAGCTCTTCAATTTCCTGTTCGTCCAAATCGACGGCCGGAACGGTATAATCTTCGGAAAACCAATGCCCCAAATCAATATCGGCACAACGCTTGCTGCAAAACGGCCGGTATTTGGTATCAGTCAGTTCTTTATGGCAAATCGGACATTTGCTCATTTGCAAACCCTTCCCGTTCCCTGACAGCATTCGCATTCTTCGGTCAGAATATCGCTCAAACTCGGCCGGCGGCGGACACGGATAATCTCAACGTTTCCGGCGCGGCTCAATCCCAGAACCGACGATTTGGTCGGATCTTTGCGCAGTTCCTGCTCCAGAATTTCCAAAACCGGCTTCATAAAACGATAATCGGATGACCCGGCAAAATCAATGATAATTTTACCGGACAAATTGCGCAGACGGATTTGCTTGGCAATTTCAACGGCTGCCTCATTGTTCAGTCTGGAAATGCCGCCGTTGCCGTGGTCATCGCCGCTGTCAACGTCAATCGCCGTGCAGGCGCGGGCTTCTTCAATAATTACCCGTCCGCCGTCCGGCAGATAAATCACTTTGTTCAACGCTTCGTAAATTTCGTCTTCCAATCCCGCTTCTTCAAACGGTTCGGTCTGATATTCAATCTCATAGGCATCGCCGTATTTGGTTTTCAGCTCTTCCTCAATATTATGATTGTTGACCACAATCCTTTTCAAACTTTTGGCATAACGCCCGATAGCGTCATAAAGCGGCGAACCTTTGGCATAAAGCAAAGCCGGCGCGCTGACTGCCCGCGCTTTTTTCATAACGCTTTCAAAAGTATTGCGCAATGTGGCCATTTCTTCGGCAATAACCTCAAACGGAACGTCAACGGAAGAAGTACGGAGAATCCAACCTTCCTGTCCGGTAGTGTTTTCAAACACTTTGCGGCGGTATTCATCCAGTTTTTCTTTGTTTTCGATACGGGACGATGCTCCCACATCCATACGATACGGGCAATATACGATATTTTCTCCCACCAGCTGAATGGAACGTACCAGCTTGGCGCCTTTTTCGGCGCGGCGTTCCTGACTGACTTGTACCAGCAGGCTCTGGCCTTCCTGAAGATTGCTTTCGCCCATGCCGTGCTCTTCAGCCATCAAAAAAGCGTCTTTGCCGTCTTTAATGTCGACGAAAAAGCCGGTCTTTTCATGCGCCAGTTCCAGTTTATGCGTAATTTTCCCAAGATAAATGCTGCCTTCGGAAGCCTTGGCCTCGTCCACATATTCAACTTCTTGCAAAACGCCGTCTTCCAGCATGGCCAGACGGGCAAGATTGGATTTTTTTTCATAAACTAATGTATCTGTCATTTCACGCCTGCACTGTTTAACATATTTTTGGTTTCAAACAAAGGTAATCCGATAACGCCGGAATACGAGCCGATGATTTTTTTGACATAAGCGCCGAGCACGCCCTCAATCCGGTATCCCGCACACCCTTCCCACTCGTGGCCGGCCACATAACTTTTCAATTCTTCTTCCGAAAGCCGCTTCATGACAATACGGGTGTCAACGCAGCGCACGCTGGCTTTGCCGTTCTTGTCAATAACGCAAACGCCGCTCAGCACATGATGCGCCTTTCCTGACAACATCCGCATTACCTTTTCCTGCTCGGCTTCGGAATGCGCTTTCTGAATGATTTTGGCGCCGGAAACAATAATCGTGTCAGAAGCCAGAACCACTTTGCCGGAATGTTTTTCCGCCACATGCCGGGCTTTTTCCAAAGCCATGCGCTTTACATAGGCCGAAGGTTTTTCAAAACGCCGGGGCGTCTCATCAATATCCGCGGCTTCGGTCAGTTCGGGAAGATAACCGATCTGCTCCAAAAGCGCATACCGCTGTCTGGAAGAAGAAGCCAGAATAAAATCTTTGGACATCGGGGAATTATGCCTTTACCACAGCAACGGAATCATCGTCATAAGTCTTTTCCATGCGCTCATGACGCTCCTGCGCTTCAATGGAGAGCGTGGCAATCGGACGGGCTTCCAGACGGGCAAGGCCGATAGGCTCGCCGGTATCCTCGCAATAGCCGTATTCGCCGTCTTCAATCCGTTGCAAAGCCTCGTTGATTTTGGAGATCAGCTTACGGGCGCGGTCACGGGTGCGCAGCTCAAGAGCCTTGTCTGTTTCAAGCGAAGCCCGGTCATTCTGATCCGGCTGGTTAAGGCCGCCCTGCGTAACCAATTCGTCAAGAGTATCTTTTGACTGGGCAAGCAAAGATTTTTTCCAGTTAACCAGCTTCTGGCGGAAATATTCCAGCTGAAGCTCGTTCATATACTCTTCGTTTTCGGAAGGCTTATAATCCGGCGGAAGAATTACGGCAGTTTCCATCATGGTTCTCCTCATTAAAATTTAATAAAACATATAGCTGGTAAGTTACAAATTTCAATTACGAACTGCAAGCAAAAAAACGCTTTATCACAACAATATTTCGCCTATCTTGTCAATTTGGCCAGCTCAACCTCGACCCGCAGCTCAATCTCGTCAAGAATCTCCTGCAAAACCGGATCCTGCGCCGGCGGCCGGTTTTCTTTGACCATGCGTGAAATCTCAATCAGCTTGTCCTTGGAAATTTGTCCGGCCAGCAGGCCGTCGCGGATCTCTTCAAGTTTTTCCAAAAGTCCGGAAGCTCTCTTGCAAAGTTTTTTGCGAATTTGCCTTTCTTCTTCGCCGTCAACCGTCTGTGCGGCAAAAATGGCATCGGCAACGGAAATTGCGCCGCCTGCCGTAACTTGCGGGGACGATACTTTCAAATTGCTCTGAAGATAAGAGGAAAAGCTGTCTCCGCCGCCGGTCTTTTTGGCCTTGGCGGTACTGATTTCTTTGGTCTTGTTTATGTTATTGACGTTTATCAAAAAAACAGCTCCTTAAATTATTGAAATTCCCATATAATCAGGTTCTTGTCATCTTTGTTGCTGCAGGCCTGCTGCGCCATCGGAATAGTCATCGGCAGGGAGTTCTTTCCGGGCTTGACCGCGCCGCCGATGGAATTGACCGGCCATTTGTAAGGCTGGTTTTTGTCGTTAATCACCATCTGAACAAGCGTAGACGTGTCATCCACGCGCCAGTTTATGGTTGCGGCTTCCACGCAGACCGTCTTGGGCAGGTTGGTAAACTGCATCTCAAAAGATTTGTTTTTGCCGTAAGTATGTGCCGGTGCCAGATAAACCTGCCCGCCGAAAGAATTGATAAGAATTTTGCCGGCAACCATCGTCTGCGGAGCAATTTTTTCATCAATCAGCAGCTTGGCGGAAAGGTCGGAATAATCGCCGATGGCAGCGTAACGGTCGCTGACGGTTTTGCGCAGCTCCCTGATTTGGTTCAAAACTTCATTGTATTTGTATTTTCCGAACATGCTGGTAACTGTTTTGGTCATGCCGGTAATAAGCATGATCAAAATAGAAATTGTCGCCACAACCTCAATCATCGTATAACCGTACTGATTGGATTTTTGCATTGCCGAATGTCCCTCGTTTAACTCAAATTAAGCAATTTTAACATTATTTTATGTCTGAAACAACAATTTTATGTCAGAATGTAGAAAAAATGCTTTATTTTTGTAAAACTTTTGGTATATTAACGAAGTCTTAATTTTATTTAGAGGGTTTTAAAATGAAAAATACAGCAGCAGCTTTGATGATGGCCGTTTCTTTGGCCGCTTTTGCTTCTCAGGCCCGGGCTGAACAGGTTTACAATCCGTATATCGGCATTAACTATAACTACTCCGATGCCAATGCCAAAGGGTTGAAACCTTATTATAATTCGGCTTCCGTCAATTTGGGTACCAGTTATAACCGTTATTTCGGCACGGAATTGTTCTATCAGTATTCCGACCAATACGGCAAATCTGGCGCCACGGATAAGTTTTCCAACAGTTTTCAGGCTTATGGTCTGGATCTGATGGGCTATCTGCCTTTGGGCTGCTATGATGTCTGGTCTTTGATCGGAACCGTCGGTATCGGCGAATACAAATTCAGAAACAAAGAACTGACCGCCGGTGAGGGCAGACACAAATATCGTGACAGCGGTTACGGCTATCGTGCCGGTCTGGGCGTCCAGTACAATATCAACTCTGACTGGAGTGTTCGTACTCTGGCTCGCTATGTCGGTTTTGACAAAGTCAAAGGCTATGACCATATGATGGAATATTCCGCCGGTATCAAATATAATTTCTGATTGCGGCGCAAAATTAAAGAAAAAAGGAAAAATTTTTGCAGATTTTTCCTTTTTTTGTTTTAACTTGCCGCAAAAGGCCTTATATTAGAAACGGCTTAAACCTCAGCAAAGGAAAAAAGATGAAAAAATATGCAGCAATATTCGCCGTTTTGGCGCTGTTGGGCGCATGCTCCGAAAAAACGGAAAATCAGACGGCGGAAACGACAGAGGCCAAAGTTGCCGTTCCTCAGTTTGATTATGAAAATATTGTTTTTTCTTATGACAAAGACACCCTGCCGGAAAAATGCGATAAAAACAGCGGCATTGTCTGTGCGGTTGAGAACACCGTCAAATGTGCCGTCAATCCGCAAATGGCCGATTGCGACGCCTCTAAAATGCCCAAATTTGTTTTTTTGGATGATGAAAACATTATCCGCCCGACCCATTTTGATTTTAAGATTACCAAAATAAAACCGATTGATGCCGATTCGGCCGAAATTTACACGGTCAGCAATTGCAACGGCGCCTGGTTCGGCCTGTGCCGCGGCGATATTATTTTTGTGGTCAGGCTGAAAAACGGCGAATGGGTTGTGAAAGATTTGTATTCCATAGAAAAAGCAGAAATTCCCGACCTTCCTGTACCTGAGACTGCCGAAGGACAGATTGCCGCAAATTAAAGCATAAAAAAACACCTGCGTGATAACAGGTGTTTTTTTTGTTCAATAACCGGAATTAGTCGCTGACGGTCTCGTCAACTTCATAAACTCCGTTGCCGTCTCCGTCGGTAACGCCAGTGACCGTCTCATCAACCGAAACCGTGCCGGTGCCGGCATTTGCGTTTGCCGTATTGTTTGCGGCGGCCGGCGTGTCATTATTATTGTTGTTCTGCGGGTTGGTAGCCGCCTGCCCGGAATAGTTCGGATTGCCGACGGCATTCCCGTTCTGGGCGGGAACAACAACGGCTTCGTATCCTTCTTCCATAATCAAAACATTGGAAGAATCCGGATTTCCGACAACCGTGCCGGTATTCTGGGCGTTGGCGCTTTTGGAATCACAGCCGGCCAAAGCCAGAGCTGCAACCGCCAGTATGCTGATTTCTTTTAACATTATCTTTGTCCTTTGTGTTGTTAAACTTATCAATTATGATATATTCGCAAACCGGATTGTTTCAACAGACATAAAACCTATTGACGAAAGGCTTTTATCTGCTAATATTCTTGCGGATTTTTATTTTGGTAGAATTTTGGAGAAGTCGCGTGATTTTTATAAAAAAAGCCATTATTTGGGATTTGGACAATACATTATACCGCATAACGCCGGAATTTGCAGATATTCTGGACAGCGTAATGGCTCAGGCCTTAATCGAGGATTTGGGGGTTTGTCTGGATTTTGAAACGGCAAAGGCCAAGGTTAAGGAATCTTATAAAATTTATCGTGACGGCGGCGAGATTTTTTATCGCGAGTACAATGTTGACCCCAAGGCATTGTTTGACGCTTATCACAAGCGCAAACCGGTTGAATACATCAAACCTTTTGATGGTCTGGCCGACAAGCTGACCAAGCTGCCGGTCGAGCAGTATATTCTGACGACCAGTTCGCATGAAGTGGCGGAAAAAATCTTAAAACGCATTGACCTTTATGATTTGTTTAAAGGCAAATTTTATTCCGTTGAAGATTTTGATACGTTGAAGAAAAATGAAGATGCGGTTGTCTATCAGCAGCTCTGCGACAAAATCGGCGTGCCTCCGCAAGACTGCATTTTTGTTGACGACAGCTATTCCAACCTCGAGTTTCCCAAACAAATCGGCATGACTACGGTTCGGATTTTTTACAATCAGAATTCCGCCCGAGACAAAGAATATATCGACATGGCCTATAAGGGCGTTGATAACTTTGTCAATGCCTTTATGCAGCAGAATCTGCTTGATCCGGAATAATCTTTCATTTGCACAACAGGGCTTCCATCCGGTAATTGTCCGGATGGTCAAGCTTTGAATGCTCGATTTTCAACTCTTTCTTAAAAAGTTCAATCATCGGCGTAATCGCGTCGATATACTCCTGCGTCATCGCCTGTGTCGCCGCGTCAACTTCACGCTGCGTCAGGTTTTCGACATAACGCGGTTTAATGCGGCCGGCAATTTTCTGAATCTCGGCAAAAAACTGCGGACGAAAATATTCCAAAGCCGTTTTGTTAATCTGCTGATGAGTTTGTTCGTGCCTCATTACCACGTCATAAACACAGGTGTTTTTTCGCAAATGGTTGGCAATATAAATTACCGGATTGCTGTAGCCGATAAACAATTTGATTCTTGCCGGCAGAATACAGGCTGACTTGGTTGAAAGCAGAGCGCCGCGGGTGTTGACGGAAACCTCCCACTGAATGTCGGCAATTGCCAGCCCCGAAGCAAACATGCCGCTTTCCAGAAGATTGTGCTTTTTGGCCAGAGCCGTCACCTGTTGCTGGTTCTTGCCAAAATCATAATTCAGCTTGCCGTACGACGAATAATACTCTATTTCCGGTTCCGGAAAATCCAGATTGCACAAATTTTTTTCCGCCCGCACAATGTCCGGACGGCTTAAAGCCAAAAATGTTAATATAAAAAAAAGTTTTTTCATGTATAATAATATACCGGAAATATGTTAAATTATGGTTGAAATTTGAGAGTGGAAAAATGAAAAAATCTGTTCTTGCCGTATTGCTTCCCGTTGTCTTGGGGCTGACAGCCTCGGTTGTCTCCGGCAGGGAAGTCTTTGTCCGCAAAAGAACCGTTCCCGGATTTTTTATGCCGGAAAACGCCATGGAAAAGCCAAAAACCGTTTTCCCGACTCCGCAATATTACAGCGGCCGGGCCGAAACCATCAAGTCTATCTCAAACGAGGATAATGCCCAACCTCAAGTTTTGCGCAAAACGGCAGAAAAAACAGTTAAAACGCCGGCAGAACGACAAACGCCGGAAACCCAAAGAACACCCGCGAAGAAAACGGCAGCAGGAAAAGCGCTGGCCGAAAATGACAATAAACGGGAAGAACTGATTGTGCGGGATGACAACCCCAATATTCCGGAATACCAGAAAAAATATCAGGAATACCTGAGCGCGCTGGAATATGTTGCACAGGGCAAAAAAATGCCGCATGATCAGGTATTGGAAGATGATCTGGCCGAAATGTCAACCAATGCCAGAGAATTGATTGAAAAGCGTAAAAGCGCCGATAAAAGCTTTAATGACAGCCGCCCGCAAACCAAAGAAATTTTGGAGCAGGAATAGCCGGGTGTAATTTTGCACGCCTTTTTTCTGTCCTTTCTTTCTGTTTTTCTCCAACTGTCTCTTTCTCCGCCTTACCGCCTTAGCTTGTTCTTTTTTCTCCTTTGCCGCCATTCTTTTTATAGCTTCTCCACTCCTCTGTTCCTCATTTTTTATTTTCCACCATCTTCACCTTCACCTTCACCTTCTCCT
>JAGBHO010000038.1 GCA_017935485.1 Alphaproteobacteria bacterium
CTGCTGTAACTCATCTTCTTCTAACTGGTGTTCTTATCATGGAACATGCCATGGTGACTGTTGCAAAGACGGTACTTGGGATTCATGTGATGAACGTTGCGGTGGGTCAGGGTGCAGCAGCTCGGGGGGAAGCTCCGGCGGTTCAGGGGATACTTGGGAATACTGTTGTGACCCTGACGGTTCAACAGGTTGTATTTGGGCCAGCCAGTACTGGGCAGACCAATGCAGAATACAAAATCCGGGAACGCGTAGTTGTTACGATGCTATTGCTTCTTGTAACGGGAATTATACAATCCATTGCCCTTATACAAACTGGAACAACACTAGTGCTGCCATAGAATGCCTATAAAGAAAACCCCCGAAAATTATTTTTTCGGGGGCATTTTTATATTGCTGTTTATTATGCGCTTTTCTTATTGCTGTCTTTACGCATTACAAACTTTGGCTGTTTTTTATCGTTGATGACTTTCTCGTCAATCACAATTTCCGCCACTTCTTTTTTATCCGGAATTTCATACATCAATTCCAGCAGGTTTTCTTCCAGAATGGCTCTCAGTCCGCGGGCGCCGGTTTTGCGCTCAATTGCTTTTTTAGCAATGGCTTTTAACGCCTCTTTTGTTATGGTCAGTTTAACATCTTCCATTTCAAAAAGGGTCTGATACTGTTTAATCAGGGCGTTTTTGGGCTCGGTCAGAACTTTAACCAATGCGTCTTCGCTCAAGTCATTCAGCGTGGCAATGACCGGCAGACGGCCGACAAATTCCGGAATCAAGCCGAATTTCAGCAAGTCTTCCGGCTGGACGTCTTTGATAATCTCACCAATACCGCGCTCGTCCGGTCCGCTGACTTTGGCGCCAAAACCGATAGAGCTTTCCTTGCCGCGGCGGCTGACGATTTTTTCCAGACCGGCAAAAGCACCGCCGCAGATAAACAGAATATTAGTCGTGTCAACATGCAAAAATTCCTGCTGCGGATGTTTTCTGCCCCCTTGCGGCGGAACGTTGGCAACCGTACCTTCAATAATTTTCAACAACGCCTGCTGAACGCCCTCGCCCGATACGTCGCGCGTAATGGACGGGCCATCGGTTTTGCGGGTAATTTTATCAATCTCGTCAATATAGACAATGCCGCGTTGTGCTTTTTCAATATCATAGTTAGCCGCCTGTACCAAACGCAGGATAATATTTTCCACGTCTTCGCCGACGTATCCGGCTTCGGTCAGGGTTGTGGCATCCGAGATTGCGAAAGGCACGTCCAAAATTTTCGCCAAGGTCTGAGCCAGCAAAGTTTTACCGCTGCCGGTCGACCCAATCAAAATCACGTTGGATTTTGAAATATCCACGTCTTTATTGGCTTTTTGCGAATTCAAGCGTTTATAGTGATTATAAACCGCTACGGCCAGAACTTTTTTGGCTTCGTCCTGTTCAATCACATACTGGTCAAGAAACTCTTTGATTTTGGACGGGGTCGGCAGATTTTCGGCAGAAGTAATCTCGCCCTTCTCGGCTTTTTCTTCCGCCATTTCGTCAGCCACGATATTGATGCAGACTTCAATACATTCGTCGCAGATATATACGCCGCGGCCGGCAATCAATTTTTTTACTTCATTCTGGGATTTTCCGCAGAACGAGCAATGCAATACTTCATTATTATCGGTTTTATCTGTCATATTTAACCTCTTATTTCATTTCTTCGCGCGATGCGACGATGTGGTCAATCAGGCCGAATTTCTTGGCTTCTTCCGGTGTCATAAAATTATCCCTGTCCATGGCCTTTTCTATGGTCGCCAGCTTTTGGCCGGTGTTTTTGGCGTACATGGCGTTCAAACGTTTGCGCATATCCAAAATCAGTTTGGCCTGAATTTCAATATCCGCCGCCTGCCCTTTGGCTCCGCCCGAAGGCTGGTGAATCATAATCTGCGAGTTCGGCAGAGAGAATCTTTTGCCTTTTGCCCCTCCAGCCAGCAGGAAAGACCCCATTGAGCAGGCCTGACCGATGCACAGCGTATTGACGTCGCAGGTAATATACTGCATGGTATCATAAATCGCAAGACCGGAAGTGATGACGCCGCCCGGAGAATTGATGTACATATAAATATCTTTTTTCGGGTTCTCGGACTCCAAAAACAGCAGTTGGGCGCAGATTAAAGGCGCCATTTCGTCGTTGACTTCGCCGTTCAAAAAAATAATTCTTTCTTTCAGCAAGCGTGAAAAAATATCAAAAGAGCGTTCGCCGCGGGCGGTTTGCTCAATTACGACCGGAACCAGCGAATCGTACATTTCCAAAGAACTTTTGTCAGACATTTATATTTTCCTTATCTCGTTAACATGTTAGCTATATAGCACGTTAACACAATTTCTTCAACAAATCGTAAACGCCGAACGTCGGCTGCGATCGGTTTGTCAGTGCCCTGAGACCCGCGGCCGAACGTCGGCAGCGATCGGTTTATCAGTACCATGAGACCCGCGATGCTCCTGCGGGAATGTGATTGAGAGAGTGCTTTGAAGAAGACGTACTGTCATTCTGAACGGAGTGAAGAATCCAGTTGGTTAATAAAGCTATATGATTTGACTGGATCCTTCGCTTCGCTCAGGATGACCGGTACGACCGGCGGCGCACCCGGCGGGTAAGGCGGCAGTTTGTGCGGTGCTATGGCGGGAAGTAGAACAAAGTTTCTGCTTTGAAGTACTGTCATTCTCGGGCTGCAACCCGAGAATCCATAAAGAAACGAGCAGGATGCCGGTTGTGAGATGGATCCCCGGGTCAAGCCCGGGGATGACTATAAAAGAAAAAGCCCGAGGATGACTATAAAAGAAAAAGCTTGAGGGTGACAATAAAAATAAAAAGGTTCGGCAATGACAATAAAAAGAAAGAACCCAGGGATAATAAAAGGCAATGGTAAAGATGAAAAAAGCGGGAGATTAATCCCGCTTTTTTATTTAACCCTCTATCTCTTCCTCCAAAGCTTCAAAGCTGCCGTCAGGGGCTTCACTGATTTCTTCCGGTTCAGCGTTATCCGGTTCATTCGGACTCGGCGCCACCAGGCGCAGTTCTATTCTTCTGTTATAATATTTCAACATCTTTTTAAGCACGTTTAATTTCAAAACGCCGCGCCCGAGTTCGATATCATCAAGTTCCCGCTCCGTTATTTTCAGTTTTTTACACACCTGCCACACCCGAAGCTGCCGTTCATGGCGTTCAAAGAACAAAGCAAAGCCCAATGTTTTGTTGAAATTTCTTAAATGATCCTGCGCCGTCGTATGATAATAAAATTTTCCCATTTCTTTTTAGCTCCTTAGTTTTGTTAAAACAAAACCGCCGGAAGTTTTCCCTCTGGCGGCGGAGCAAGGCATAAAATATCCCCTCTGAATAATATTTAGCAGCTCCCTCAAACTCATAATGCGCTGGGATTTTGTGAGGCCGCTACATGACGTAGCGGCGAAGAAAATTTCAAGCAGGATGGTTTGAGGAAGCTGTCCGAAGGATTTGCCATTAAGAAGCTCTTACTTCAAAAAACTCCTTGGAAGTATCCAATATACTACCGGCGTCCTTTTTTTCGTAATTTTCTTCTTAATGGCAAACTAAATGTTGTTTAGAGGGGATATTTTATGCCCAAACTGCACAAAAAAACAGCTGCCGTTATTCGCCCGCTAAGCGGCTTATTTTAGGCACTCCGCCTGAAGCGGATTATTTTTGTGAGATGTTTTTGAAGCACCACAGCCCGTCTCCGGACTGCGGGTATTATCATAAACGAATCTATGACTTTTGCAAGCGGATTTTTGGATAGAGAAAGTGCTTGGCGTTATTTCTTTTGCAGTTCCGCAATATCGTTCGGAAAAGTAACATCCAGCAGGTCTTTGGGATTTTTGACCTCAATATTTTTACTAAAATCCGCCACGTCCATAAAGACCGTTCGCAAGTCGGCATCTTCCGGCGCAATATCGGCACGGTCGTACAATTCTTTGCTCCACAGCACCGGATTTTTCTTTATTCCTTTCACCGAGCTGAACAAGACCTGCGGTTTTTCTTCCGCGCCCAAAGCCTTAATCATCTTATTCAGATACGAATCGGTAATATTCGGCATGTCGGCGGGAATCAACAAAACCCCGCGGCAGAAGCCCGGAACGGATTTTACGCCCAGACGGATGGACGTTTTTATGCCCGAAACGTAATCCGGATTATAAATGATATTCACGTCCAAATCTTCCAGCGCTTCTTCCATCTCTTCATGCCGGTAACCGGTAATCACAAAGACCGGTGAGGCTTTTGACTTGATCGCGGCATGCACGGCTTTCATAAACAGCGGCTCACCGTTCAGTTCGGCCATTAGTTTGTTTTGTCCCGCACGTTTTGATTGTCCGGCGGCCAGCACGACTGCCGCAACGCGGGATTCTCCGGCTTTTAATGGTTCGGCGCTGCCCGAAATCAGTTTTTCGCGTTCTTGTTCCGACAATTCCCCGCCCTCAGGAATAAAGACGTTCTGCGGGTGCGAGAAATCAAAGCCCAGCAATTTTTCACTTATCACCGCCTGCAAAATATAGCGGTGAATCAAAGTGGTATCGGCTTCATCATAATTATACGGCAGGCTGATGATTTTGCGGCCGCGCTTATGGGCAATGAGCAAATCCGACGCGCCGACGTTTGGCACTTCATGACTGACAATCTCATCGGCAATACTGCGCAAAGCCGAGGGAATCACGTCTTGGGCGCAGATTGTCTTTTGCGCCGGCACAATAAACAAAATCTCATTATCATCGCAAAAAGCCTGTTCCAAAGTGTCGGCCACCTCTTCAATCTCATGGCGCGCCGAATATTCCCGTACAAATTCCAGCCCCTGTCCGCCAAACTCTTTAATCAGCTTTTTCACAACTTTGGTAAAATGTTTTTCCTCCGCCTTATTCTGATAAATCTTTGTATAAAGCAGACCGATTTGCCGGCTGCGGACGCCGGAAACTTTCAGCATGTCCGTATTGCCGGAAAGGCGGTAGACAACTTCGTCGACCTGCGGTTGTCCGAGCACAGGATAATTGGTATAAAGTTCGGCCACAACCTCGCCTTTTTTAACGGGGTGGTATACTTTTATCGTATTCAGGATAAAATATTCCGCCATGCGGTTAAATTTTGCCACGCGGTCGTCCGAACACTCAAAAATACCATCAACCGCAGCGATGATTTTTGCCGTGCCGTCGTCATTAATGCAATATTCGGTATTGTCTCCGCACAGTTTGGCGGCAACAATCCCCAGCGCCGTCTGAAAAGCCAGATCGTTTTTATCCATTTTTGCG
Organism: Alphaproteobacteria bacterium; assembly: GCA_017935485.1. Classification (GTDB taxonomy): domain Bacteria; phylum Pseudomonadota; class Alphaproteobacteria; order RF32; family CAG-239; genus MGBC133411. The sequence goes on from JAGBHO010000038.1 coordinate 5,286, forward strand.
CCGAAAATCCGACGGATGCCGATAAACTTCAAGTCTTCGACATCGGCCGCGGTCAGCTCATGGCCTTTCGGCAAAGTCCGGCCGTTCAAGCGGATTTCGTCGGCAATCCGAATCCCCTGTGCGTGATTTAAATCATATTCCTGATACTGCATTGGTCTTATCTCTCTTGAATTTGTTTTAATTTATAACAGGATTTTATTTTTGGCAACGGAATAAAAACATAAAAAAGCAGGGCTTCGGGACTGCTATTCCGAAGCCCTGCCGTAATTGGAGCAATATAATAATAGTGCTTAGAAGTTGTAGCGTGCTTCCAAGATACCGGTATGATCGGTATAGTCTTCCTTAAAGCGGCCTTCATAGTTCAAACCGACTTTAACGTTATCGCTTACAGCCATGCTCAATCCGGCTCCGGCTTCAATACCGAATCTCTTCAGATTTTCACCGCGAACCAGATAACCGGCTCCGTTAGCCAAAGTAACGGCTGTAGAGTTCTTATCTCTCAACAGGTCATAAGTAGCAGCCAATTTGACTTCTGGACGCAGTGTGTAATCACCGGCCTTAACATTGGTTGCATATCTGCCGCCCAAAATGGCCGTCAAAGTATCGGAGCTGTTGGAACCAACATGCTGACCGGCCGTATCGGTATAAGCATCCTGTTTGGCGTTGATGTAGCGCAATCCGGCTTCCGGAGAGAAATCGCCCATCTTATAACCGTAGATACCCTGCAAAGCGAAAGAATCAACATCGTAGCTTGCACGGGCCAGTTTGCCGGCAACATGTTTCTTCTCTTTGTAATCGCCTTTGCTGTAAGAAGCAACACCGTTTACATAGTAGTCTGCAGCATTGTATTCGCCATAAACAAATCCGGTATTGGTATCGGCATCAGTCTTGCGGCCGACAGAGTCAATGTCAGATTCCGTATAAGCATAACCAACACCGAGTTTGACGTTTTCGTTGACATAACCGTCAGCACCGAATGCGATACCTTCAGAATCTACGTCAAAGCCGTCGCGTTTGTCGAGTTTGGATTTGTTGAACAGACCCTGAATCCACATTCCGGCTTTTTTGATCATGCTGTCACCGGAGGACATGCCGCCGGCTGCGCCGTCCAAACGAGAACCGGCAACATTGAAGATCTGGCGGGCATTTTCGGTAACCTGAGTGGTTACAACCGGATTGGCTTCCGGAGCCAAAGCTTTAGCAGCCTCAACGACAGCTTTCGGATTGGTCTGAGCCAGAGTGTTCAGATGTTGAGCCATGTCTTCGGCTGCGGAACCAGCCTCAAAGGCACGGGCATCACCGCCAACCCAGGCATTGAGCAGAGAAGCGTTGTTGGCATCACCACCGGCCTTGGCAACTTCACCGGCAACGGCAGAAGAATCTTTCTTCTCAATATTTAACTGATGCAGAGCTTCTTCGCCGGCAAAGGCAACATCATAGAGCATATTGTCCTGATTGAGCGTTAATGACTCAAAGTCATTTGTCTCACCATTGGCAACACTATTCGCATAATCGTATGTACCGCTTTCAACACCCAGTGCAATGGTCGGTTTAATTGTCAGGGTTTCACCTTCATTTTGATGAATATTAAGATCACCAGCAATTTTACCGCCTTCTTGCTCTCTATCCCCATCTTTTGTCTGGTCAATGTTGAATGCAAGGGTAGAGTTGTTCCAAGCGTTAACATCACCGGTTAAAGTATTGTTACCGAGATCAATTGTACCGCCATTGCCGATTTTGGCATTACCGCTAACATCCTGAGCCAGAGCCAGTTTACCATAGGTTACATAATTTCCGGCAGAGAATTTTTCGTTATCAAGAGTAAACTCATTACCGGCAGAGACGTAAGCTTCATTAACTTTAGATTCAGCTTCGTCACCAAACAATTTGGAAGAAGACGTGTTGGCACTGATATTTAACTCGCCGCCATCCAACTGTTCAATATAAGCGTTAGAGCCTTTTACGCTGACCTGACCGTCTGTATTGGTTACGACTGCATTAACTTTTCCTGCTACATCAAGATAACCACTATTGGTAATTCCATCAGCTTTCAGGGATGCACCTTCTGCAACAGAGACAATGCTATTGGCCATATTTTCAAAAGTTTTACCTTCGGCAACAGTCAAAGTACCGCTATTAACATTAATAACACCCATTGTATTGGAGATGTTACCATTGACGGTGTTGTCACCGCTGAAGTTTGCTTTCGGAGCAACTTTAAGTGCAGCCGCGAGTTTTTCTTCATCAGTGGCCTCTGGGGTTTCTTTGGCTAACGCCTGAACAGCTTCACTTACAACATCTGTTCCATTCAAGGTAATACCGCCGTTGAAGGTAGAAGAATCGACATTAATGATACCGGCGAGGTTCTTAAATTCGGCACGAGTCAATTTAGAAGTGTCTTTTGCCTCATCCGCATTAGTCGGCATATTCTTAACCAAGTCAAGTACGGCATTTTTCAGATTCAGTTCACCGCCTTCATTTAATTCAAGACCCTCATCTGCTGCGATATAGTTTTTGCCGCTGACATTGATTTTGGCATTTTCTACAGTGATTTTGTTATCTGAATCAGAGTTTGTGTTATGAGCGCGCAGAACAGCGTCTCCGCCATTCAAATTGATTTCACCGCCGGTCATATTAATTTTACCGGCCGTGACAACAGCGCCGTCAGACAAGCTTACTTTGCCTGCTGTCATATCCAGAGAAGTTTCGGCTCCGATCAAAGAACCTTTGCGCCATTCCTGACCCTCTGTTACTTTCAACTTTTCGCCTTTGCCGCTGAGCTCGAAATTACCGCCGTTGATTGCAACGGTATCAAATTCAATTGAACCGCCATCGGTAATTTTTACATTTCCCATGCCTTTTTCAAAAACGATACCGTTTGTTGACGGAACGCTGGCACCTTTCGGATATCCGTTAATGCTGTTGCGGCCTTCTTCCTCGCCAACTTCATGAGTGCCGGAAATGGTAATATTGCTGCCTTCCATAACATACAGCTTGTCTGTTCCGGAAACCGTGACATTCTGTTGACTGCCTTCGCTGTTATCCAAAACGACATCTCCTTTGAAGTAGGTATCGCCTGATAATGTTACGGCGCTTTCCAATTTGGTCAGCGGATTTTCTTTCGAACCGGCTGCAGGATCTTCAGCTAAAGCGTTTCCGGCAGCCAGAACACCGGCCAGCAAGACCGAGTAAGAAACCGTTCTGCCTAATTTATTTTTTAAACTCATATTAAATTCCTCTTAAATGTAAAGTTTCTAATATAAAAAAACTACGTATCTCTCGTACAACTATCGAGATAAGCCGAATTATAATTGAAATTTTTTAAATGACAATACATTATCCCTTTAAAAAAAATTATAGCAACAAATTATACATAACATGTTATGATAAGCACTGCCAAGAGGGGCGGATTTATTGGCTTTTTTTGTCTGAAAAAATTTTGCGTTCGTGAGGGTAAAAAGTTATAAATCAGTTAAAAATTTAACGATTTTTGACTAAAGAATCGATCAGTGCTTCAACAATGTTTAATTCATTCCGGCTCAATTGATATAATTTTAGACCTAAAACACCGGCTTTTTGCTTTTCAATTTGAGAATCGGATCCGAATCCGTCATCCGGCACCAAAATGTCTGCAAAAAGTGCGTCCATGCTGATTTTTAAAACCGAACAAAGGTTTATTATCTGGCGAAGATCCGGAACCGTGCGGTCGTTCTCCAAATTGCCGACGGTTTTGAAGTTACAGTTCATCAAATCGGCCAGCTGCTCCTGCGTCAGATTATTGCTCTCCCGCAGCGCTTTGATTTTATAACCGATTTTAAAACCGGTAAACTTAGCCATAATTGCTCATCCTCCTCTTTATATTTTTAATTAATATTATCCATAATATTTACCATAATGCAATAAAAAAGACAATCTGTTAGACTTATTTTCAGTTTAATCGGGAAGAAATATATTTATGATAGTGACTTTTGCAAAAAAATGATGTATGTTTTTGCCAATGTAATTAACAATATTTGAGAATTTCGTGAAAAAAATAATCTCTGTTTCCGAGGCCGCAAAGCTGGTGAAAAACAACTCGTCGCTTATGATCGGCGGTTTTTTGCGCTGCGGCACACCGACAAAACTTATTGACGAACTGATAAAGAACAAAACCGGCAATCTGACCCTGATTGCCAACGACACCTCTTATCCCGAGCATGACCGCGGCAAGCTGATTGTCAACAAACTCGTGAAGAAAGCCATTGTCACACATATCGGCACCAATCCGGAAACCGGACGGCAAATGAACGCCGGAGAATTAGAGGTTCAGCTGGTTCCGATGGGAACGCTGGTAGAGAGAATCCGTTCCGCCGGCGCCGGACTGGGCGGTTTTTTGACGCCGACCGGCATCGGCACGATTGTGGAAGAAGGCAAAGAAACGCTTGAAATCGACGGACGGAAGTATCTGCTGGAAAAACCGCTGAAAGCCGATGTGGCAATCATTTATGCGACCAAAGCCGACAAATTCGGCAATGCTTTTCTGGACGGAACGACCCGCAACTTTAATACCGTTATGGCAACTGCGGCCGAAACGGTTATTCTGGAAGCCGAGGAACTGTGCGACGAACCGCTGAATCCGGCAGAAGTCACTATTCCGGGGCTGTTTATTGATTATATTGCAATGTGAGGATAACATGGAACTTTCCAAAGAACAATGCCGTGAGATTATTGCCAAGAGGATTGCCCAAGAAATGCATGAGGGAGATGTGATTACGCTGGGTATCGGGCTGCCGACAGAAGTTGCCAACTATATTCCGCATGACATGCATGTGATTTTTCAATCCGAAAACGGCATGACCGGCGTGGGACACCGCGATTTGAGCGCGCCGGAAAATCCGCTTGTTACCAATGCCGGCGGCATGGCCGTCACAACCCGTCCGGGCGCCGTCTTTTTTGACACGGCGATGTCTTTTGCCATTATGCGCGGCGGCCACGTTGATGCGACTGTTTTGGGCGCGTTGGAAGTTGACGAGCACGGCAATCTGGCAAGCTGGATGATTCCGGGGGCTTTTGTTCCCGGCATGGGCGGCGCCATGGATTTGGTAGTGGGTGCAAAGAAAGTGATTATTGCCATGGAGCACACCAACAAAGGCAAGCCGCGAATCGTGAAAAACTGCTCTATTCCGCTGACGGCTCAGGGCGAAGTCGATTTGATTGTGACTGAGCGCTGCGTGATTGAAGTTACGCCTCAAGGTTTGCTCTTAAAAGAAATTAATCCGCTTTTTTCATTGGATGAGGTTCTTGCCGCCACCGAGGCAACGCTGATTGTGCCGGACAATTTGCTGCAAAAAGCGGTTTAGCCGTCTGAAAACCTTTGACGACACAAAAAGAAAGGCCGGAAATCCGACCTTTCTTTTGCATTATTATTTTACCAGCGTGATGGTTTCGACTTCAATTTCCGTCGGTTTCATCATATGGGTATCGACTTCGCCCTGAATCTGGATTTTGTCATTCGGACCGACATTCAGGCCATTCCAGTCCTCGTCATCAATTTCAACTTTAATGGAACCGGTTTCGTCTTTGAACATATATTTTTCATCACCCAGACTGCTTTCAATAACGCCCTGCAAAATGACAACGCTTTCATCCGGCATTTCCTTAACCTGAGACACAGTCGTCTTCTCTGCGGCTGACGGTCCGGTAAAGCCGGCCTGAGCTGCGGACGCCATTCCCAGACAGGAAACTGCGGCAATTAACAAACTCAAATTTTTCATCCCTTTTCTCCTTTGTTGCTATTCTTTATTATAAATATAGGCACAATATTGCAAATTGCAAGGTTTTCAGAATATAATTCATAAAAAAAGAGGAAGTATAAACTCCCTCTTTCGCATTGTGCAGAAATAAGCTCTAGCGCTTGCTGAACTGATAAGAACGGCGGGCTTTGGCCTTACCATATTTCTTACGTTCTACAACACGATCATCACGTGTCAGGAAGCCGGCTTTTTTCAGAACTGAACGCAATTCCGGTTCATATTCGTTCAAAGCTTTGGCAATACCGTGCTTAATCGCACCGGCCTGACCGGACAAACCGCCGCCTTTCACGGTGCAGACAACATCGAATTCGTTTTCGCGGTTGGCTACGACAAACGGCTGATTGATGATCATTTTCAATACCGGACGGGCAAAATAGGTATCAATGGATTTGTCATTGATTGTGATAACGCCTTTACCCGGCTTTACCCAAACGCGTGCAACGGCGTCTTTTCTTTTACCGGTGGCATAAGAACGACCCTGTTTGTCGCGGTTTGCTTTGCGAACCTTAACTTCTTCGGTTTTAGATGCGCTTTTAATATCTTGCAAAGATTCAATTTTTTCAGCCATTATAATGCGCTCCTTTTATTTTTCGGGTTCATTGCGGCAATGTCCAGAACAACCGGATTCTGAGCAGTATGCGGATGTTCGCTGCCGGCATAAACTTTTAATTTGGTCATTTGCTGACGACCCAGCGGATTGCGGGAAATCATGCGTTCAACGGCCTTTTGGATAACTCTTTCCGGAAAACGTCCGGCCAAAATCTTAGCCGGTGTGGTTTCTTTGATGCCGCCGACATAGCCGGTATGTTTGAAATATTTTTTATTGGTCAGCTTTTTGCCGGTCAATTTTACTTTGTCTGCATTGATAACGACAACGTAGTCACCGCAGTCAAGGTTCGGAACATAGGAAGGTTTGTGTTTGCCGCGCAAAATCTTGGAGATTTCGGCAGAAAGTCTTCCCAGTACAACGCCTTGAGCATCAACGACATACCATTTTCTTTCAATGTCAGATGGTTTTGTTGCATATGTATTCATTGTAACTCACTTCTTTGTTAAAAAGTTTAGGATTAAAATTCAGGTGAAATATACAGGATATATTTTTAATGTCAACAAGAAAAAACATCATATTTTCAATATTTTATTTTAAGGTATTATTATACCTTTGATTAACTTGTTGATAATCCTATCTTTTTGCCATTTTGGGAAAACTGACAAATTTCACCGTGTTATTCAGATGCTTTATATTATTGCGTTTCTTTGACAAAAATTTGACATCTTTCTTCATTTTGTATTGACTATTGTCTGTATTTCTAATATACTAGGAATTAAAGTCAGGGGAAAAACTTGACAGAATATTTAACAGAACTCAGGAGAAAAGTCATGTTAACCGATGAAGAGAAGAAAAATCTGGACAAGTATCAGGTTAAAGAAGAAGATCCCCTAACATACTTTACATCTATGGATGATAACTACTTTTGGCATGCTATGAACTATTGTTGGGCTGAGCGCCATTCTTTTTCCAATCCATATGTCGGAGATGAAAAGTACGGATGGAAATTTCATATTCATGCCGACAATAACGAAGACTGGCAAAAAGTATCTTCTGTCGTAATTCCGTATTTAGCAGACAAAGGCATTACTTTCAAAACATATAATATGTTTACTGTTCAAGAAAGCGGATTTTATGATAAAACGGAAAATCAATACGGAAAAGCTTTTACCATTTATCCTAACAATGATGAAGAATTTATAAGAATCGCCAATGACTTAAATTATATTCTGGAAAACAACAACCTTAACCAGCAAGGCGTTATTCACGGCGACCACCAAATCGGCGACTATGGCCGGCTTTTTTATCGCAATACTTGGACCAGCAAAGACAATCCGGTTTACAGAGCAAATGCATATGCCGAAAATCCGGTATATAAAGCTGATGATATGGATGACCCGTTCTTAAATGTTCTCGGTTATCCTAACGATAACAGCAAAGCTGATGCCTTAGCTGCTACATTCGGCAAAAAAGAAGTTGTCAACAAGCTTGCACAGCTCAAAGCCGCTGAAGACGCTATTGCTAAACAGCAGTATGATGCTGATGAAAAATCTAAGGAAGACCAGAGGGAAACATCCTCTTCCTCTGTCTTATATGACGTTGTTGTCTTAACCAACAGAAATCAAATCATTGATTTCCGACCCCAGTTCAATGACATTAAAGTCCCCCCAAAAGGAGAATACAATTCCGTGCTGCAAGATGCCGAAAAGGCACAGCATGACGTTTTCAAAGAATTGGGAAATTGGCTGGATGATGAATTTTATGATAAAGGAACCAATTTGGGCAACTGGCAAGACGGGTTATACTTTTACAGTCGGGATTATTCCCAGCGTATGTATCAGGAATTTAACGAGGATGAATTTCTGGTCAATATCGAGATTCATGATTTGAAAAAAAATGACAGCGACGAATATGACGGTTCTTATACATATAAGGAGAATCCAAGAGCGAAATTTGCAGTTAAAGTAGAAAATCTTTACTTGCAAAGCTGGTCTGACCAGAATAATCTTTATGCCTTTAACAACGGGGAACTGACAGTCACAAGCCTCAACCAGCAGAATGATTATGAAAGCCTGAAGTTCAAAAACGGTATTCTCTCGGAAAAAATTGCGTTGCTTAACGGCCAGAGGATAAAATACCAATATGATGCCGAAGGGCATTTGCTGGGTGCAACTTCACCCGAAAAAGACATATTGAAGCGGACACCGGTTGAAAACGTCAAGCAGCCGAAAAAGGCCAAAATACCTCCCAAGCCTCCTGTCAAAGGGGTGAAGTCCAATCCGTTGAAAGGGAAAGACATTGCCGCCAAACTCAAAGCACAGAAAAAATCTGCACAAAAAGCAGCCGCCAAACCTCTGCCCGAAGTTGCAGAAAAACCAACTGAGGTTAAAGATGAAACTATAAATATTAATGTTGTTTCTACAGAGAAGCCACAGCCCAGCATCAGAACAGCGGCAGCGCCCAATGTAACGGCATCAACCTCTGTCACTTATGAAGAAGAGCGGAGAAAGAAGGCGTTACTTGAAGCTATTCGTTTTGCCCATACCAAGGCTTTGAAAGATAAAGCAACTCCTGATGAAATCATCAAACATAATCATGCATTACGCCAGATTGACGTGCCGGCAGACAAGCTGCGCAATGTCAAAAAGGAAACAGACATGATGAACGCACTTGCACAGCGGCGGATGGACGGTTTTCTGACCGAACTCGGCAAAATGGAAAAAACACATAAAAACCCGTCAAAAGAATATATTGAAACCATCAACCGCTTTTTGAAGGAATTTGATTATCCGGGAGCCAGCGGTTATATTCCGACAGTGCGCAAAGTTCGCAACCGGCTGCGGGATTTCAAATATTCTCCGGAGAAAAGTGCCGAAACAGACAAGCCTGCCATAAGAGAACCTCAGACTATTTTTGTTCCGGAAAAAGAATCTTTAAAGCCACATATTGTTTTTGTTCCGGAAAAAGAATCTTTTTGGAGCAAAGCTAAAAGATGGATGAAAGACAAGGCCCAATCAGTCCTAAAAGGCATAAAAACCGCCGGATTGGCTCTGGCTGCAGGCACAGCTGCAGGTGCAGGCGTTGCGGCTTACGGCGCCGTCAAACTCGCCGGTAAAGCGGCAAGCGGAATTTCTGCACTTAAAAATAAAATTATAGATATGCTAAAAGCCGTAAAACAGAGAATAACCGACAAATTCAAAGCAGAAAAGCCTGTCTCCGAGGCCAAACCCCATAAGCCCCAACGTTCCACTCTCTGGCAGAAAGCTAAAAACGGCCTGAATAAAGTCTGGCAGAAAACCAAGAAATATATTGTCGGCGCAGCTATTTTTGTCAGCGGCTTTCTGCTTGGAAAGCAATGTTCCGATACTAAAGTTACGGAGGAAAAAAACATCCCGCTGCAAGAACAATCCGTCAAATCCGAGGTTTGCAATGTTGATGACGGCAAAACAATTCAAATGCCGCTGCCGACCGCGCAGAAAAAAGAAGTCCGGCATGCCGAAAGCGATGCCAAAGCTTATTATGACAGCGCAATAAAACTGCAAATCGGCGAGCAGAAACGGGAAGCTCTGTACACTATTCTGGAGCAAAGAGCCGAAAAAGGCGAGCTTAATCTGGGGCATTTTCCGGTTGAACGCTATGCGCATTCAATGGTAATGTATCAGAAAATTCAGCCCGGAAACGAGATCAACAAACTGTTTAACAAAGTTGTCGGCGGCAAAAAGATTTCAGCCGTTGACAATATCAAGATGAACAAAGCCGTTCATCAGGCCGGCGCGTTCGGAGACGGCATTAAAGGCATTGGTAAAGACAGTGCCTTTGACAGAAGCTCCGGACAAGACAAGCAACAGCATCTTGAGACCCGAAAAGAATATCGGAAATCCGCTAAAGGAAAAGCAGATATGCTTAATAAGGCGCGTAACAATCTGCAAGTTTCAAGATAACAAAAAAATCCTCCGTGTCTTGAAAAACACGGAGGATTTTTTATGGATTAAACCTTACGGACAAACAGTCCCTGTTCATTTTTTACATAATACAGCAGAATTTTTTCCATGCGTTCCTGCTCACGATCATCACACCAATCGTATTTGTTCCATTGAAAAAACAATTCCGTACCATTGTTTTGTTTCTTGAACTCGTCCGCCCATTCTTCATGCCCCCAATTGGAGTTATTGGCAGATGCGGTTTCCGGCTTCAGTGCCAGCAGACAATTCATTTGTTCCCGATGGTATTGAAAAATACCGGTATTGCAAACAAAAATATCATCAAACACGGCTTTTTTGCAAACGCCGATAAACGAGAACTTTCCGGCATATTGCAAAAACAATACGTCATCATTGCTAATCAGCAGGTTTGACAGGCCGTTTCCCGCCAATAACGTCAGAGCGCATTTGTTCCAAATTCCATAAGTCTGTTCATATATTTCAGTTTGATTAACCAGCGCCAGATTGTCATTCACCAACGTTACTTTGGGAAATGTTTTGTTTCCGTCACAATCAAACATAAGCAAATATTTTTTGCCTGTACCGTCCTGTTTGATATTTTCCTCAGTCCAGCATTCCGTAAAAATATTTTCTCCGGAAAACGGAAAAGAATATACGCCGATACTGTCCAATGCGGCTTTGACGCTATTTTGCATCAAAGCAAACATCAATACCTCGTAAAGCGACGGAATTTTTGCCCGATTTTCGGCACATAATCGCTGTGCTTCCGGCAAAGTCAGTTTCTCGCCAAACTGCGGCGATTTGCGCAGATAAATTTCCGGCGTGACATAAATGCCGTCGACGACCTGCCGCATCGGCCAACCGTTTTCAAAATGGTAAAGTGGTCCTGACTTCTGCTCCTGACGGGTCAAACAATCTGAATACCAAACAATGTTTTCTTCTGTCTCCATAAAAATATGTTTTTTAAATTATACAATAGAATAATAGTTCGCTGCATCTAATGTAGCAGTTTCTGCACTTTTGTCAACATTTATCCTTTTAAGGCTTTACAGCAGATTTCTTAAATCATACAGCTTTTCCAGAGCCTCGCGCGGGGTCAGGTCATCAGGGTTAACGGCTTTTAATGCCTCCAGCGCCGGAGAATCTTTAACCGGTTCCGGTTCGGATTCCCTGACTGTCGAAAACAGCGGCAAATCGTCCACCATTTTGGTAATGCTGCGGCTTTTGCCGGAATCTTCCAATGATCCAAGCACCTGCTCAGCCCGTTTTACCACGGCTTTCGGCAGGCCGGCCAGTTTGGCGACATGAATACCGTAAGAACGGTCGGCAGCGCCTTCAATCACCTCATGCAAAAAGATAACGTCTTCATTAAACTCTTTGATTTTCATGCAGTGCAGGCTCATTTTCGGCAGTTTTCCGACCAGCGATGTCAGCTCGTGATAGTGCGTGGCAAACAAGGCGCGGCATTTATTGACCTCATGCAGGTTTTCCACCACGGCCCAGGCGATTGACAAGCCGTCAAAGGTTGCCGTACCGCGTCCGATTTCATCCAAAATCACAAAAGAACGTTCCGTCGCCTGATTCAAAATGCCGGCGGTTTCAACCATTTCGACCATAAAAGTCGAGCGGCCGCGCGCCAGATCATCCGAAGCGCCGACGCGGGAAAAGATTTTGTCAATCACGCCGATATGCGCCGAATCGGCCGGAACGTAGGCGCCCATTTGCGCCATGATGGCGATAATGGCATTTTGGCGCAGAAAAGTCGATTTACCGGCCATGTTCGGACCGGTTATCAGCCACAGGCGGTTGTTTTCGTTCAGGCGGCAGTCATTGCCGACAAAGGCACCGCTTTTGTCTTTGGAAATGGAATATTCCACAACCGGATGACGGCCGCCGGTTACGTCAAAATCCAGACTATCGTCGACCTGCGGGCGGCAATAATTTTTCTCAACCGCCAAATCGGCCAGCGCCGCGCCAACGTCAAGCTCCGCCATAGCGCGCGCGGTTTTCAAAATCATTTCGGAATAAACAATAACGTCATGAACCATCTTGTTATAGAGTTCAATTTCCATGGCAACAGCTTTTTCGGCGGCGCCGCGGATTTTGTTTTCCAGTTCAGTCAGTTCCACCGTGGTAAAACGGGCGGCGTTCAAAACTGACTGACGGTGAATAAAGTCCGGATTTTCCAGCATTTCCGTTGCAAATTTGGTCGGAACTTCAATAAAATAGCCGATAACGTTGTTGTATTTTATTTTCATCTGGGCAATGCCGGTCTTTTCAACATATTTGCCCTGAAGTTCCAACAGAACTTTATGGCTGTCATCTTTTAAGGTACGGATTTCATCCAATGCCGGACAATAGCCGCTCCGGATAAAGCCGCCGTCACGCGCCAGCAAAGGCAACTCATCATCCAAAGCCCTCTTCAAATCGTCAACCAGATTATTATGATTGCCGAGGCCGCCGATAATTTTTTCCAAAGCTTCCGGCATGCGGCGCAATTCCGCCGCGCTTTCGGCTTTTTGATAAGCATAAAGCAGATTGCGCAAAGCCGGTATGTTCTCCAGCGCAATCCGGATATTGTCCAAATCGCGCGGGCCGCCGCGGCCGAGGCTCAGGCGGGAAACAGAACGCTCAATATCAGGGCAGGCATGCAGCAGCTCTCTTAAATTCTGACGGATTTGCGGATAGTCAATAAAAAACGTCACCACATCCAGACGGCTGTTGATTTCGGCAATATCCACCAGCGGCGCGGCAACGCGCGAGGCCAGCAAACGCCCGCCGATACCGGTTACCGTGCGGTCAATCACCGCCAGCAGCGACGTGCTTTTGTCACCGCCGATCGTATCAAGCAATTCCAGACTGCGGCGGGTGGCGCCGTCAATCTCTACAACGTTGCTTTCACATATTTTGACCGGTTTTTCAATCACCGGCATCTGGCCTTTCTGCGTGTTTTCCAGATAATCGAGCAAAACGCCGGCGGCCGCGGTTTCGCACCGGCTGAAGCTGCCGAAGGCATCAAGCGTATCAACATGAAAAACCTTCTCAAGCCGGAGTTTGGCGTTTTCGCTGTTAAAACGCGCCTGCGGCAAGACCGTCAGCTTTTCTTTATATTCATTCAAAAGCGCAAAGATGTCGGGATTTTGCAAATAGCCGTCCGACACCAAAATCTCGACCGGATTGAGGCGGGACAAGACGTTGCCGAGCAGGCTTTCTTCTTTTTTGTCTTTGAGTCCGAGCTCCTGCGTAAAAAACTGTCCGGTGGAAATATCTAGCCAGGACAACCCCAGACAGCCGGCCTGTTTGGCTATGCAGAGCAAAAAGTTGTTGCGTTTGGAGTCCAAGAGATTGTCTTCCGTCAAAGTTCCCGGCGTAACCAAGCGGATGACCTCGCGCCGGACGACCGACTTGGCACCGCGCGCTTTGGCCGCTTTCGGGTCTTCGGTCTGCTCGCAGATAGCCACCTTATAGCCCTGTTTTATCAGCCGGGACAGGTAGCTTTCATAAGCATGAAAAGGCACGCCGCACATCGGAATGTCCTGATCCTCAAACTTGCCGCGTTTGGTCAGGGTAATGTCCAGAGCCTTGGAAGCCGTTACGGCATCATCAAAAAACAGTTCATAAAAATCGCCCATGCGATAAAAAAGAAGATAATCCCGATGCTGGGATTTTATCTCCTGATACTGTGCCATCATCGGCGTGACAGTCGGTTCTTTTTTCTCTTTCATAGTCCGCAAATTAAATCTATTTAAACTTATTGTAATATACAATATTTACAACTCCAGTCCAGTACTTTAATTGATTTTTGCCAAAGAGGTGCAAAGAAACAAATGTTTAACTTTGTCAGAAATATCTTTCCGATTGAAAAAGATACAAAATTTGCCGCCAGAATTTTGTTTCTTTCCGTGCCGACGGCTCTGGTTTTTATGACTCTGGTACTGTTCGGGCTGGTTTCGCCGCTTTTAGCCGTGCTCTCTCTGGCGGCCGTGGTGATTTTTAACATTGTCATGCTGTTTCCGATTACTTATGAAATGCAGCAGATCCGAAAATATATTTCCCAACTTTCAAACGGCGGCGGTTTTGACGAGAAAGCGCTCAAGCTCTCAGAAAAAGACGCGCAGGATATTGTCAGCACGCTCAATGCCATGCACAGTTTTTGGGCGCACAAAACCGACATGCTGGAAGCTCAGACCATTTCCGATACCGCTGTTCTGGACAGCCTGCCCGATCCGATTGTCATGATTGACCGTGCCGGAAACATTTTGGGCGCCAATCTTTCCGCCCGTTCGTTTTTTGGCGAAAACATTACCGACAAAAATGTGGACAGCCTCTTTGCCTCTAACAATTTTATTAATGCTGTTTCCAAAGTCCTGAAAAAAGAAAGCAAATCGGAAAACCTGATTTTTTACGTAGAAAAGCCGGCAAACCGCAAGCTTTATGCCCATATCAAGCAGTTGCCGTGGCTTTCCAAAGGGCGGGCCGTGGCCGTTATTTCCATTTACGACATGACAAAGGCCATGAATATTGAAAAAATGCAGTCTGATTTTGTGGCCAATGCCAGTCATGAACTGCGCACGCCGCTGGCCATTATTTCCGGATTTATTGAAACGCTGCAGACTTCGGCCAAAGATGACGATGCTGCCCGCGAATCGTTTTTGAAGATTATGCAGGAACAGGCCGAGTATATGTCTTCGCTGATTGAAAACCTGTTGTCGCTTTCCAAAATTGAGATGAAGCAGGACAGCCTGCCCGAAGGCGATGTGGACATTATTGACGTGGTGGAAGAAGTTTCGCAGGCGTTGTCCCTGCGGGCGGAAAACCGCAACATGAGCATTAAAATCAAGTTCGGGCGCAATATTCCCGAGATTAACGGCGACCGCGCGCAAATCAAACAGGTTATTCAGAACCTGACCGACAATGCCATCAAATACGGCGCCAACGACAGCAAGATCAGTATCAGCGTGGAAAAAGCCGGCGCCATTCCGCCGTCCAAAAGTTATAAGGTTGCCGAGGGCGAAGCTTTGGCGATTGCCATCAACAACAAAGGGCCGAAAATCGGACCGGAAGACCTGATGCGCCTGACTGAAAAATTTTATCGCATGCAGGAGCATAAAGACCAGAATATTCGCGGCACCGGGCTTGGGCTTTCCATTGTCAAGCAGATTGTCATCCGGCACCGCGGCAATCTGACCGTATCATCCACTTCTTACAACGGGACGACTTTTACAATTTATTTGCCGGTAAATATGCCGGCTGTGCGGTAGGCGGTTTCTGTTTCTCCCTTTCCCTCCCTCTGATGCACTCATATTTAATTTTCTCATCATGGGATGTTTCGTCCTCTCCTTCCCTCTCCTTC
>JAGBHO010000039.1 GCA_017935485.1 Alphaproteobacteria bacterium
AAACTCTGTCAGTGGGATTCTTCTTATGGCACTTGTTGTACCGCTTCGCCTTCGGCCGGTTGTCCCAGCGACTATGCCGTGACCTGTGATCCGACACGCGGTTCTTCCGGTACCGATACCTGCGGTTATACATGTTATCGCTGCTGCGATGATACCTGTCCGTCCGGAACATCTAAAAACTACACCGGTTCCTATGCTTCTACGACCGAGTGCGGATCACGCTGCAACAGGTGTAAAGACTGTTCGTCAGGCAAGACTTACTGGAACGGTTCTTATGTCGGTTCTTCAGAATGCGGTAGCTGCTATTCTTGTTCCGATACCTGTTCTTCCGGCACAAAGGGCAGTGTTTCCTGTTCCGGAAACTACGTCTCCACGCGTGTTTCTTCAACCGAATGCGGTTCCGGCTGTTATGAATGCAGATATAATACTGATTGTGACGTTACTTCTAAATCTTGTGATTATGGTTGTGCTTCCACAAACTCTTGCGGTAAGTGCACTTCCTGCAAGTCTTGCTCGCCGCTGGCCAATCAGACTAACTGCTCCTACGGAACGGAAACTTGTTCCAACGGCTGCGGTGGGACACGTACCTGCTGCAAGGCAGCACCAGCTTGTTCTCCCGGATATTCAAGAACGGGATGTGCCGATAACAATACTTTGCGAATTTTACAAAAAGATGAGGTCGGTTGTTGCGGTTGGATATGTCCTGACGGATGGTATGATTGTTGGGGCGGAACTTGTAAAGGAAAATGCCAAGATGCAAGTTATAACAGCCAAAAAGTGGAAGGATGCCTTCCGGGTACGTTATGTTATGACTGGACGTAAAATAAACAAAATGGATGATACTAATCAAATTATTGATAAAAAAAGACACCGGCAAATACCGGTGTCCTTATAACCTCTCACTTCAATACCGTGCCTTCGGCAAATTCAAAACCGCGGAGCAATTCTTCCGCAGGCATTGCCTTTTTCCCCTGCCGCTGAATTTCTGTCACAAACAACATTCCGGGATTACACTCAATCAGCAAACCGCTATCATTAGGTACCAAAGCTCCCGGCTCCATTCCGGCATTATCGTCCAAAACCTCAGCCGCAAAAACCTTAAACCTTTCACCATGATATTCAAAATATGCCCCCGGATACGGATTAAATGCCCGAATTTTGCGTTCCAATACAAGCGCCGGCTGATTAAAATCCAGCTTTGCCTCAGACTTTTCCAATTTTTTTGCATAACAAGCCAATGCATCATCCTGTTTTTCCGGTCTCAAACCATCTATATTTTGCAAAGCTTCCAAAATCAAATTTTTACCGGTTTCAGCCAGCTTGTCATGCAAAATCTCACCGGTTGTATTCTCATCAATCGCCACCTCGCCTTTGAGCAGCATATCTCCGGTATCAAGCCCTTCATCAACCTGCATAATCGTCACGCCGGACTTTTCGTCTCCGGTCTCAATCGCCCGCTGTATCGGTGCAGCACCGCGCCATCGCGGCAACAAAGAGGCATGAATATTAATAACGCCTTTCGGAAACATCTCCAAAACAGCTTTGGGCAAAATCAAACCATAAGCAGCCACAACCGCAATATCAGCCCCCAGCGCACGCAATTCTTCCTGAGCTTCGGCTTTTTTCAAAGACAACGGCGTTTTTACGGGAATTTCAAGAGCTTCGGCCGCCAGATTAACCGGCGTTTTCAAAATTTTGTTTCCGCGTCCGGCTTCCCGCGGCGGCTGCGTATACACGCAGACAACCTCATGCTCTGCCGCAATGGCCCGCAATGCCGGTACGGCAAAATCCGGCGTTCCCATAAAAACGATTTTCATTATTCACCTGCCCGTTCTTTGCGCATTTTTTCCAGTTTTTTAACCAACATCTGACGTTTCAGCCGGCTGATACGGTCAATATAAAGAATGCCGTCCAAATGGTCAATTTCATGCTGCAATACAATCGCCAGAAAATCATCCGTTTCTACAATATGCTCTTTACCGTCAACATCTTGATATTTGACCTTGATTGCGGCAAAACGCTCCACTTCGGCACGTTGCTCGGGAACCGACAGGCAGCCTTCCGTACCACAAACTTTTTCCTCCGACTTCCAAATAATCTCGGGATTCACCAGATACATCGGATTACCGGGTTTGCCGCCTTCGTCATCCCGTTCATAATCAATGACAATCATGCGTTTTGAAATACCGACCTGAGGCGCAGCTAAGCCAACGCCGATTTCCTCATACATTGTCTCAAGCATGTCATCCAACGTCTTGCGGAGTTCCTCACCAAATTCTTCCGGCGCAACCGGAACGGACTTCTTTTTCAAAATCGGATGCGGATATTCATATACCTTTAATTTTGCCATTTTTTTCCTGTTTTTAATTTGCTTCAATTCAAAACCATATAAAATTGCTCTAATGCCCCATTATACACTTACCGCAGATAAGCGGAGAATAAGGTTAGTAGAGTAATTTCTAATGGCGAGAAAAATTTTAATAACCGCTACGGAAAAATAACAACAATTTGTTATTTTTCTCTGCAAGGTCTTGACTTTCTTAATGAGAAAAGGATTGTGACAACTTCCTTTTCGAATTTAGAAACTCAAGCAGCAGAGTACATGAATTTTTCGAGACCATGTAAAATCGCTCTAATACCCCATTATACGCTTATCTGACTTCTTTTGCAATCTGATCCAACAAAGCATTTACCATTTTGGGTTCGTTTTTGGAGAAGAACGCATAAGCCAAGTCAACATATTCTTGAATAATAACTTTAGCATCAATATCTAAAGTGTTGATTAATTCATAAACGGCACAAAGCAACAATGCCCGCAACGTTCCGTCCAGACGTTCAAAAGACCAGCCTTGCTTAAGATAATGCTCCAAAGACTTTTCAATATACTCTTTCTTGCTCTGCACGCCGCGGGCAATTTCTGCAAAATAGTTGGTATCCATTTCTTCCACTTCCAGCAGCTCTTCTTTGTGATGCAACTCATCGTCCTCAATCACATAACGCCCGACATCGCCCCTCACAAAGTCGCGAACGACCTCGTCAACCGGCAACTGCCCATATTCAATCATATAAGTTGCCTGCACGGCGGCCAATCTGGCACCTGATTTCATTTTTATTTTTTTAGAAACAAATTTTTCCATAATTTTCCCCGTTATTCTGCCGCGTTGCCGGTTTCTGATTCCGGACGGGCAAGTTTGTCAATGGTTTCCACAAAATCTTCAAAATCTTTCACTTCGCGAAAATCCTTATACACCGATGCAAAACGGATATAAGCAATATGATCGAGTTTTGACAAAGCCTCCATCACATATTCGCCGATAACGCGCGAAGAAATTTCATTCTCGCCGGAAGTTTCCAGCCGCCGCTGAATAGAGTTGACAATTTTCTCCACTCTTTCGGGATTCACCGGCCGCTTGCGCACCGAAATCTGAATCGAACGCGCTAACTTGTCGCGGTCAAACATTGTTTTTTCACCGTTTTTTTTAATAACGACCAATTCGCGCAATTGTACCCGCTCAAAAGTCGTAAAGCGCGACCCGCATTCCGGACACTCACGCCGCCGACGAATGGCCGTATTATCATCGGCATTGCGGGAATCTTTAACCTGCGTATCATCGCATCCGCAAAAAGGACATTTCATGCCTCTACGTCTCCCTGTTTGATTAAACTTTCAGCCACCTGATAAAGTTTTGAAGAATATCTGGCTCCTTTTATAAGGACAATATCGTTATTTTGCAACAACTTATTTAACAAAAACTCATCCAAACCTTCTTTATTTTCAAAATAATGCTTTTCCATACGCTCAGGCAACTGCGCCAACATATCTTTCATCTCGGGACAAACGCCGACCGCCACGTCAATATCCGTTGCCGCCAGCACCTTGCCGATTTCAATATGCCGCGCTTGCGAAGTCTCTCCGAGTTCGGCCATTTTGCCCAGCACAACCACCTTGCGGCCGGATACTTTTCTTTTGCCGAGCGTTTCTATCGCCAGCTTCATGGCTTCCGGCTGACCGGAATAACTGTCATCGACAAGAGTATAAACACCGCCGGAAAAATGAAGTTTCCATTCACGCCCGCGCCCGTCCAACGCGCCAAAGTCTTTAACAAATTCCTGCGCCTTTTTGACATCAAGCCCCAAAAGCTGCACCACCTTTAAGGCACACAAAGCGTTATAGGTATAATGCTCACCTTCCTGCGCCGTTTCAAAATGAAAATCCGCCAAATCGGCCTTGCCGAACGTAACGACTTTCGCTCCCTGCTCCTCCGCCCGTTCTTGCAAAAGGGCGGCAAAATTCGTATCACCGTTAACCAACGCATAACCGCCTTTTTTCAACCCCTGAAAGATTTCAGCCTTAGCCTCGGCAATGCCTTCAAAATTTTCAAAAAACTCAATATGCATCGGATAAACGTTGGTAATAACGGCCATATCGGGCTGAACATAAGAAACCAGCTCGGCAATTTCGCCTTTGGCACTCATTCCCATTTCTATCACGGCAAAATCAGCGTCCATATCCAAATCGCACAAAGTTCTCGGCACGCCGATAAAGTTATTAAAGTTCCCCGAAGTCGCATAAACCTTCCCGAATTTTTCCAGCAAAAATTTTATTTCTTCCTTGGTCGTCGTTTTGCCTGAACTTCCGGTCAGGCCGACAACGGTTCCCTTAAACAAAGAACGGTTATAAGCGCCGATAAGCCCGAAGGCCTTTGTCGTATTGTTTACCACAACCTGCCTTGCCGGATCGGCTCCGTCAACAATATGCTCGACCAAAACCAGCGCCGCCCCTTGCCGCAAGACCTCCGGCACAAACTGATGCGCATCAAACTTCTCGCCGCGGATGGCAATAAACAAATCGCCGGACCGAACGAGCCGGCTATCCGTTACCACATTTTTAATTGTACAATCAATAACCTGTGATAAAGACCCGACAATTTCCGTTAATTTTTTCGAGCTGATTTCCTGCATTTCCGATTTCCTTTTCAGACTCCGGACAATATACCAAAAGCGGCCGGAAATTACAAGCAAAATTCCCGTTTCTCCGGCCGTTTTTTCGTTACAAACGCTGCAAAAGCACGCTGTCTTTGAATATCGGGCTTTTCTGCATAATCGTTTTGACGGTCTTTCCGTCATCGTCTTCGGCAGAAACGTCTGCACCTGCGTCAAGCAGGATCCGTATAAATTCTTCCCGCCGTTCTTTGTCCAGATTAATCGATGCTGCCGTCATCAGCGCCGTCCAACCCTGACAATCACGCCGGTCAACATCCGCACCATACGCCAGCAGCAGCTTCAGCAGCCTGACATTGGCAAAAACTGCCGCATTAAAAATCACGCCCTGATTCCTAAGGCCGACAGCATGAACATCTGCTCCGTTATCCAACAAAAAACGCACCGCTTCTATAATATCTCCGTCCAAATAAGGACTGTCTTCTTTCTGATAAACGGCTGCCAGAAGCGGCGTATTTTCCGAACCGTCCCGAACATTAACATCGGCACCGGCACCAAGAAGCAATTTTACGGCCGGCAAATTTGCCCGCTCTGCCGCCAAATGAAGCAATGTTCGCCCCTCATAATCGGAAACGCTGACATCGGCGCCATGCTTCAACAAAAGTTCCAACCGGTCCGTCGTCTTGTCAAACAAAGCCTCCCAAAGCACGCTCCGCCTGTATTCATTTAAAACACCAACATCAGCTCCGGCAGCAATAAACTTTTCCGTCAGCAAAGCATCGTTGTACAGCAAAAAAAGCGGAGTACTGCCAAGACAATCCCGATGATTAATGTCAAAACCGCAGGCCAGAAGCTTGTCCAGATATTTGCCGCCGTCAACTTTTGCCAGTTGCACAAAACGGCTGTTAATGTCATACAGGCTTTCCTTCCATTCCGAAACCTGCTCTGCCGTCAAATGCTCCAAAGTCTGCCGCACGTCGGCAGGTTTTGTTCCCCGCTCCAAACGCCCTTCAAAATCGCTGACCGTGTCTTTCAACAGCGGATTAGCAGCAAGATAATCTCCCGCTGTCCGGCCGTTATCGTCTTTCATGGAAGTATCAGCCCCCCAGAACAAAAGCTTTTCAATACACAGCCGGCGTTTTTCCATAATACCGCGCGGATTCTGGCAAACCTGCATCAATGCGCTCATACCGTAACAATCAACCGCATTCACCTCGGCACCATGTTGTTTCAACAGTTCTGCCAGTTCGACATTATCCGCCCGCAATGCCGCCATCAACGGCGTATTGCCCACAATATCGCGGCTGTTTACATCCGCCCCCTTGTCCAAAAGCAGTTCCAGAATTTTCCAAACGTCTTCCGCTTTTTCTTTTGCCGAAAAACCGAAAGCCAGCCGCCGTACCGCCATAAACAAAGCCGTCTCGCCTTTCTTGCCTTTGGCTTCCAAATCAGCTCCGGCCGCAAGCAACACTTCTGCAGCGGCTCCGGCTGCCGACGAAACGGCTTCCATCAACGGCGTCCACTCAAAATGTCCCCGCCCGTTTACCTCTGCACCGGCCTCCAACAACAGTTTTATATTCTCCGCATTATTATTTTGCACACACCGAAACAGCGGAACCTGTCCGAAACGATTACAAATATCAACCTTTGCCCCGTTTGCCAACATCTCCCGTACAACCGGCGCCGGCGCATTGCATAAAGAAAACAACGGCGTTGTTCCGTTAACGCCGCCATGATTGATGTCAAAACCCAGCTCAGTCAACCGCGCAATATGCTTGCCGTCATCAATCATTGCCAGCTTTACAAACCGGCGGTTAATGTCATAAAGTGAACGCTTCCAGCCTGCCACAATTTCCGGCGTCAGTTTTTCAATCTCATATTCCGTCATCCTTCTTCTCCCTGATAAATAATAACATTTACATATCATAAAGAAGCCCGAAAAACAAGCAAAGAAAAAGCTCCCCGTCAGGGGAGCCCGTTCTTGCAACTACTGGTAAATCGGAAACTGCTTGCACAAGGATATCACCTTTTCTTTGGTATCCTGCAACACTTTTTCCACATAACTTTCATCGCCGGCAGACAAGGCGTCAATCACATCGCCGATCCAATTGCCGATCTGCTCAAATTCTTTTTCCTTAAAACCGCGGGTTGTTCCGGCCGGCGTTCCGACACGAATTCCCGATGTAACTTTCGGCGGCATCGGATCAAAAGGAATGGCATTTTTGTTACAGGTAATGTTTGCACGTCCTAAAGCCTTGTCCACCACATCGCCGGTCAGATTTTTCGGCCGCAGGTCAACCAGAAGCAAATGCGTATCCGTCCCGCCGGAAACCAAATTCAGCCCGCGTTTTTTCAAAGTCTCGCCCAACACCTTGGCGTTTTTCACCACCTGCGCGGCATATGCCTTAAACTGCGGTGTCAAATCTTCGCCGAAGCATACGGCCTTTCCGGCAATCACATGCACCAGCGGCCCGCCCTGCGTCCCCGGAAAAATTGCCGAATTGATCTTTTTGGCAATATCCTCATTATTGGTCAGAATCATTCCGCCGCGCGGCCCGCGCAAAGTTTTGTGCGTTGTTGTCGTCACCACGTCCGCCCAGTTCAACGGATTCGGATGCACGCCGCCGGCTACCAGTCCGGCAAAATGCGCCATATCCACCATCAAATAAGCCCCGACCTTAGCGGCAATCTCTTTAAAGCGCGCAAAGTCAATTATGCGCGGATAAGCCGAGCCGCCGGCAATAATCAGCTTCGGACGGTTTTCAACGGCCAGACGTTCAACTTCGTCATAATCAATCAATCCCGTTTCTTTCCTAACGCCATACTGCACGGCTTTCAGCCATTTTCCGGAAATCGAAACCTTGGAACCGTGTGTCAAATGGCCGCCGGCATCCAGAGACATTCCCATAATAACGTCTCCCGGTTGCAGCAATGCGGCATAAACCGCCGTATTGGCCTGCGAACCGGAATGCGGCTGAACATTTGCAAATTTGGCATCAAACAATTTTTTGGCACGCTCAATCGCCAAATCTTCCACAATGTCAACATATTCACAGCCGCCGTAATAACGCTTGTGCGGATAACCTTCGGCATATTTATTGGTCAAAACGGATCCCTGAGCCTCCAACACCGCCGGAGAAACAATATTCTCCGAAGCAATCAGCTCAATCTGATTCTGCTGGCGGTTTTTCTCCAGTTCAATCGCCTCAAAAATCGCACGGTCTTCTTGTTGCAAATTCTTTGTAAAATCCATTTCTACTTTTCTCCCAATAAATCTAACTTGTCAATTCTGCGTTGATGCCGCTCTCCGCCGAAAAAAGCATTTTCAAAAGCTTCCAAACGGGTAATCACGTCCTCATAACGCATGGTTCTGCCGCCAAACACCACCACATTGGCATTGTTGTGTTCCTTGGCCAGACGGGCAACGTCCTCACTGTAAAGCAAAGCGGCGCGGATTCCCTTAAAACGGTTGGCCGCAATTGAAATGCCGATTCCGGTTCCGCAGATTAAAATCCCCCAATCGGCATCTCCCCGCAAAATCTTGTTGCAGGCTGCCGCGGCAATATCCGGATAATCGCAGGAGTCGGAAGAATATGTTCCGACATCATCCAAAGCAACTCCCTTGCCCGCATAATATGATTTAACTTGTTCTTTCAAATCCAATCCGCCATGATCGGAAGCAATCACAATCTTCATCGCCTGTCTCCTTTTCTTATCAAATTGCGCTTATCATAAAAACAACCGCGCACTTGTGCAATATTTATTCCCGATTTGCCACAAAAAAATACACAGCGCTCAGAATCTTGATTTTTAAATATATTTCAAAAAAATCACAACCCTGTGCAAAAAATATAAAAATTTCTCTTGACGAGCACAAAAAAAACTGTATATATAGAGACACCGAATGAGTTGAAGGTAGTTCGAATTGGCCGGTTGGCAGAGTGGCTCATGCAGAGGACTGCAAATCCTTGTACATCGGTTCAATTCCGGTACCGGCCTCCAACAATTTATTATTCCGACTTAGCTCAGCGGTAGAGCAATCGGCTGTTAACCGATCGGTCATCTGTTCGAATCAGATAGTCGGAGCCAACAAAAAAGACCAGTTCAAACTGGTCTTTTTCTTTTGTAATCAATACATAAACACAAACAGCCTGCCCCCAACATCAATATTCTGAAAAGTTAACCGGCGGATTATTGGATTTTAATATCTTTTTTGGGCTGAGCCTGATAATCCTGAATTTCTTCTTTTACGGCATTGCCGCTGTCTTTAGCCATTTGAGCCGCACCGGTTTCAACGGTATCAACCACCTGACCGACTGTTGTTTTCTCAGTAATGTCACCGTCATAAATTCCTTTTCCGACCAGATAAATCACAATAATCAAAATCAGATAAAACACATATTTCAAAAAAGTTCCCATAACATTTCTCCCAAGATGATTTTCTGTAATCTAGATAATAATATTTTTCAAATTTTCAACCCGATATTTTCCTTCTGTCTCCCCACCATTATTTTTCGCTTCCCCTTTGCTTCTCTTTTCCTTTTTTCTTTCTCTTATTTTACCTTTCCACATTTCTCTTTTATCCTCCCCCACTCTCTCCAAACGTTTCCCTCATCCTCTCCCTTTTCTCTACTCACCAACCTGCTTTTCTTTCTCTCTTTCCTCTTTTTCCGCCCTGCCTCCCCCTTCTATCTTATTCTCCCTGCCTATTCCTCCAAACTCTTTCCCCACTGTTCTCCCTTGCTCCCACTTCCTTTTTCCATTCTCCTTCAGCCCCATTTTCTCCTCACTTCACCTTTCTTCCCTTTTCTCTCACTCTTTTTTTCTATCCTCTGCCCATAATACTTCCCTTTTCCGCTCTTCTCCTCCTTTCCACCTCTCCCCTAACCTGCCGTTCTTGCTCCCTCACCTTTTCCCATTCTTGCCGTTCCCATTTTCTCCTCGCTTCCCTTTTCCCTCTCCGCCGCCCTCTCCATCTTTAGCCGATTTTCTCCCTCTTCTCTCATCTCCGCCGTTTTTCCCTCCCGCCTCCACTGCCCCTCTCTCTGATTAGCCAAAATTTCCTCTGCTTTTCCTATCCTCTGCCCAAAATCCTCACCCAACCTTTCACGAGTGCTTGACATTGGTGTTTTTCTGTGGTATAGTACCTGTATTGTCATTCTCGGGCTGCGACCCGAGAATCCATAAAGAAACAGGCAAAGTACCGATTGTGAGATGGATTCTCGGGTCGAAGTCCGGCAATGACCAGTACGAAAAGAATTTTTATTAACCATTCTGAGCACTTTGCTGCTCAGATAAAGAAAAGAGCAACGCGCAAGCTTTGGCACGATGTTGACAGACGACCGGGTCAAGCACGCCTGCTTGGGGAGGAAGCCGATGAAGAATATTAACAAAAATATGCTACACATGAAACTTAAAATGGCAGTATGCTCTGCCGCATTATTGGCTTTCCTCCCAACCTCCGCTTACTGTGGCGTCTGTTTCCTGCCCGACTGTTCTGATGAGGAATTAGCCGGTGGCGGTGGAAACATGGATTTGAACGAAGATACCGCATTTTGCGAAAGCAAAGGTTTTACCTATTATGCTTCCGGTAAATGTCCGCAATATTATGCCGTCGTCGGGACTTGTAACCGTGATGACCATTATCTTAAATGCGACGCTCAGACTTGGTGTAAACAAAACGGATACAACACAACCTCATGTTCCATTCCGCAATATGTAAACGAAGCCTGTCCGAGTTACGGCTCTCTCTATAAAGGATGTAAGACCGATAATGACCGGGCTTGTAAGGAAACCGGTTTTACCAAGTCC
>JAGBHO010000040.1 GCA_017935485.1 Alphaproteobacteria bacterium
GCAAAAGTCAAGCCCAACCTCACTTTCTAAATCTTCAGAGCAAAGGTAAGGTCGCTACGCTCTAAAACTTAGTGCTTAATATTCACCTCTTTGCTCCAAAGATTAAGAAGTTGTTCGGTAATCGGGCTGGTCAACTCTCCCAGCCCCTCAGGCTTGAGGGGAGTAGTGCTTCACTTTCGGTTTTTGCTCCAAAACCTAAGCTATTCGCAAAGGGCACCCAAACCGTGCCGGACGAGAGATTGTGCTTTATTACTAGTTCTTTGGGCAATTCATTTGGTAATTGGGCTGGTCAACTCTCCCCAACCCTCTCACTCATGAGAGGGGGTAACTGTGCTTTGAAGCATTTGTCATTGCCGGACTTGATCCGGCAATCCATGAAGAAACAGGCACTGTGCCGGTTGTGAGATGGATCCCCGGGTCAAGCCCGGGGATGACAATAAAAAAGAGCCCGGGGATGACAATAAAAAAAAGAGACAGAGGGTAACAAGAAAAAAGAGTCCGGGGGTGACTCGCACGGCGGGCGGCGCACGTTTTATGCAGAGCTTCAGAAAGCCGCGGCCGAACGTCGGCGGGATCGGTTTGTCAGAACCATGAGACCCGCGGTCGGGAGGTCGCACTCAGCGGGTGAGGCATCTGCCTGTACAGTGCTCCAGAGACCGCGTTGCTATGGCGGGATGTGCGGCCGTTCAAAGAAAAGTTTTTGTTGTATTTTACAAAAATTTTATTATACTGTTTGCAGATTTGGACTTGTTCCAGATTTAGCACCTAAAGGTGCGGGGCTGTCGTAAGCCTTTCTATCAGCGGTGTTGATATAACACCGACATATTGTCAGCTGTGAAAACGGCTTTCAATAATTATATCTCCGATTATCATGTCGGGGAAGTCTTGGCGTATGTCCAGAGGGCTGGCGGCTTCTTCGGAAGCCGTCAGGTCTTAAAGGCTAAGACATCATTTCTGATAGAGTGATTACGAATTCCCCGGCCACCTTGATGCGCTTAACCATGGTGGTTTTTCTTTATTTAAAAACTGCCTGTTTTTAATTTTTTTTAGAAGGATGGCCCATGACAGGAGCGCATAAACAGGATTCCGTAGAATTTCTGGAAATGATACAAGTTATTATTGACGGTTTCGGTGAACAGGATGTTTTATCGGATGAAGAGGTGTTTGAAATTCTTTCTTCCCAAAAGGGATATCCGCCCGAGGTTTGCAATTACATCATCCGCAAGCTGCATGGAATTTCCGACAAAATTGCCCGTGTTGAAAAAAAATAACATTCTTTACCGCGGCGTTTTCATTTCCGAAAATTGGATTTTTTGCAAAATAACTTCGCAAAAAAGAGAGTTTTGCTTGACATTTGGGCAAAAATGAATGAACTTAAGGGCAACACTTTATTATAATTGAAATTAGGAGAAAAAAATGAGTGCTATTGTTGATATTCATGCCAGAGAAATTTTAGATTCCCGCGGCAATCCGACTGTTGAAGCCGACGTTCTTTTGCAAAGCGGCGCTTTTGGCCGCGCTGCCGTTCCGTCCGGCGCTTCTACCGGCGTTCACGAGGCTGTTGAACTCCGCGACGGCGACAAAAGCCGTTATATGGGCAAAGGCGTAGAAAAAGCCGTTAATAACGTTAATGAAGAAATTTATGACGCTTTGGCCGGCTTGGAAGCCGATGAGCAGATTGAAATCGACAACACCATGATTGAGCTTGACGGTACGGAAAACAAAGGCCGTTTGGGCGCCAATGCCATTTTGGCCGTTTCGATGGCTGTTGCCAAAGCTCAGGCCGAAGAATCGGAACTGCCCCTGTATCGTTATTTGGGTGGTACAATGGCCCGCACTCTGCCGGTTCCGATGATGAACATCGTTAACGGCGGCCAGCATGCTGACAACCCCATCGACATTCAGGAATTCATGATTATGCCGGTTTCCGCTTCCTCTATCAAAGAAGCCGTCCGCATGGGTGCCGAAATCTTCCACACTTTGAAGAAAAACCTCAAAGCTGCCGGCCACAACACCAATGTCGGCGACGAAGGCGGTTTTGCCCCGAATCTGAAATCTGCCGAAGAAGCTTTGTCTTTCATCGTAAAATCTATTTCCGATGCCGGCTACAAACCGGGCGAAGACGTTGTTCTGGCTATTGACGCCGCTTCTTCCGAATTTTACGAGAACGGCAAATATGAAATGAAGGGCGAAGGCAAATCTTACACCAATGCCCAGATGGTTGAGTTCTACAAAGACCTCTGCTCCCGCTTCCCGATTTTCTCCATTGAAGACGGTATGGCCGAAGATGACTGGGAAGGCTGGAAGATGCTGACCGATGCCATCGGCGACAGAGTTCAGCTGGTTGGCGACGACCTGTTTGTTACCAATCCGAAACGTCTGTCCATGGGTATTGAAAAAGGCGTAGCCAACTCCATTCTGGTTAAAGTTAACCAGATCGGTTCTCTGACCGAAACGATGAAAGCCGTCGATATGGCTCACCGCGCAGGTTACACTGCCGTTCTGTCTCACCGTTCCGGCGAAACCGAAGACACGACAATTGCCGATATTGCGGTCGCCACAAACTGCGGACAGATCAAAACCGGTTCTATGTCCCGTACCGACCGTATGGCAAAATACAACCAGCTTATTCGTATTGAAGAAGAACTGGGCGACATGGCTGTTTATGCCGGCAAGAGCATTTTGAAAAACGGTTCTTGCTCCTGCTGCTGCAAAAAAGCCAGCTAGGCTCAGATGATACGTTGACTTCGACTGAGAGAAGCTCTGGTTTTGCCGGAGCTTCTTTTTTTGAATTGTGGAGGAATTTGAATTGTGGAGGAAGAAATGAAGATTACCATACTTGGTTCCGGTTCGGCTTACGGTTCGCCGATGAGTTTTAACAACTGGGGAAAAATCAAAAACCGCGACAATCCCAAAAACCGGCGGACGCGCCCTTCCCTGCTGCTGGAGCAGGACGGACGGCGCCTGCTGGTCGATATGGGGCCAGATTTCAGAACTCAGATGAATGACAACAACGTGACCGGAATCGATGCCATATTTCTGACACACCCGCATTACGACCATATCGGCGGCGTGCCGGAGCTCGGACGGGTTTGCTGTCTGTTGCAAAAGGGGATTGACGTTTATGCCTCAGCCGAAACGCTGGCGGATTTGCAACAATCTTACGGCTATATGTTTAGGCCCAACCATGAACCGGGGCTGGGCGACATCGTCTGGCACGAAATCAGCGAAGGTTCGTTATCGCTTTTGGGCTGGGACTTAGACGTTTTTTCGGTTCCGCATCACCGGTGGCGCAGTTACGGTTTCAGAATCGGCAATTTCGCTTATGTTACCGATTTGCAGGATTTGCCGGAAAACGTTCGCGGCAAGTTGAAAGGTTTGGATTTGCTGCTGATTGAATGCAACAACGGCATGGAAACGGTTCATAACGGGCACGGCAATTATCCGCTGATAAAGAAATGGCTGGAAGAAATCCGTCCGCGGCATACGGTCTTGACGCATTTGTCGACGCGGGTTGATTATGACGGGTTTAAGGCGCAGCTGCCCAAAAGCGTTGAGCCGGCTTATGACGGCATGATTTTGGAAGTTTAACCGTATTTTTACGCTTTTGGTGCAGACTAATGCTTAGTTTATTGATTTTAAAGGAAAAAAGATATGACTGCTTTTTATGTTATTGCCGGCGTTATCGTTCTTTACATCATTATGGCCTACAACGGGCTGGTGGCGGCCCGGCAGCATGTACGCGAAGGCGCTTCGGACATTGACACGCTGCTCAAGCGCCGTTACGACCTTATTCCGAATCTGATTGAAACGGTCAAAGGTTATGCCGCGCATGAAAAAAGCACGCTTGAGCAGGTGGTTTCCGCCCGCAGCAAAGCCATGACCGCCGACGGGCTGGGCGAAGACAAGTCGCAGGCCGAAAATGCGCTGACCGGCACGCTGAAAAGTATTTTTGCCCTCGGTGAAAATTATCCCGACCTTAAAGCCAACCAGAACTTTTTGGAATTACAGCAGGAGTTGAGCGATACCGAAAACAAGATTCAGGCCTCGCGCCGTTTTTACAACACGACGGTCATGGCCATGAATACCAAGATAGAATCTTTTCCGACCAATATTCTTGCCAAGATGTTTCACTTTGAAAAAGAGACGTTTTTTGAGCTTGACGAAGAAGAGAAAGAACTGGCGCGCAAAGCCCCGAAAGTTTCTTTTTAAGGCTGGGAACTTATGGCCGAACCGATTACGCTTTATGATCATATTGCCGACAACAACCGCAAAACGTTTTTGCTGATTTTGCTGTTTCCGCTTTCTTTGTGTCTGCTGGTCGGGCTGGCCTGCATTGCCGGCGTTTACATTATCGGCGATCCGGCCTTTACGCGTGACGGCGTGACGGTTTTTCTGTCTTTCTTCCCGCGCCTGCACATATATCTGACTTCAACGACTGCGCCGATTTTCAGCGGTATCGGTTACACTTATTTTGCTTTAGTGCCAATTTGTATTATCGCTTTTATCTGGATGGGCTTGTCTTATTTGTTCGGCGATATGATGATGTTGCGTTTTGCACGTGCCAAGCCGATTGAACAAAAAGACTTTCCGAAAGTTTACCGTCTGGTTGAAAACGTGGCGATTGCCGCCGGATTGCCTATGCCTGCCGTTTGTATTATTGACGATACGTCGCTCAATGCTTTTGCGACGGGGCGGAATCCGCAGTCGGCTTCAATCGTGCTGACGACCGGCATTATTGACAGACTGGAGCCGACGGAGCTGGAAGCCGTAATCGCGCATGAAATGGCACATATCGGCAACCGTGACATCCGGCTGAATATGCTGATTATTACCGGACTGGGAATCTTCGGACTGTTAGCGGATTTCTTGGGAGAATCCCTTCGCTACTCGTCTTACAGCAGCAACAAAAAACAAGGTCAGCTCACAATCTTAATTTTTTTGATTACGGTTGCTTTGATGATTTTTAATTTTCTGATAGCTCCGTTAATTCAATTTGCCATTTCACGCAAAAGAGAATATGCCGCAGACGCGACCGGTGCCCTGATTATCCGCAATCCGCTGGCCTTGGCTTCGGCTTTGGAAAAAATCTCGCAGGATGCCCGCGTTGAAGTTCTTGACCATCAGCCCAAGATGTCTATTGCCTGCATTGCCAACCCTCGAGAAAACGCAAAAAGAAAAATTAAAGACGATTTGCTGTCGACGCATCCGAACATTCAAAGCCGGATTTGGCGGCTCAGACGCGCGGCCGGGCAATTAAGCCACTAAAATTTATTGACTGAAAAGATCAGGCATGGCCGGCAAAAGTACTCAGATGAGCCAGATCAACCCCGAGAGAATCTATGGCTTTTTGCCATTTGTCCTCATCTTTGGTTCTGAA
Organism: Alphaproteobacteria bacterium; assembly: GCA_017935485.1. Lineage (GTDB taxonomy): Bacteria > Pseudomonadota > Alphaproteobacteria > RF32 > CAG-239 > MGBC133411. The sequence continues at coordinate 5,381 of JAGBHO010000040.1, forward strand.
CACCAGTTCGTTATCCGGTTCGATAACCAGCCAGCTGTTATTGATAATTTCCTGTTCCAGCTGCTGCGGCGCCCAGCTGGCATAGCCCAAAGCGATGATATTCTCTTTAGGCCCAAGTCCGAAGACAATATCGGTAATAACGTCAACGGATGACGAAATGGCTATTTTGTCATCAATCACAATCGTATCTTCCTTGATATAATCGGTGGAATGCAGCACAAAACCGCGGACACGTTCCAGTGGGCCGCCCTGATGAAGTTCTATATTTTCTATCGGTTTTACGGTTTTTATCGGCAGCTGGCTTGCCAAATCGGCAAAAGAAAATTCCTGAAGCTTTTTATTGACCACAAACCCCATGGCTCCGTCTTTGGTATGGGAACAGATATAAATCAGCGAATTTTCAAAGCGGTCGTCCGCAATATTGGGCATGGCGACCAGACATTTGCCGGTTAAATAGTTTTGGTTGTTTTCCATCGTTATAAGCCTAAATATAATTCACAACTTCTATACTTTATTTTAACATAATTATTATAATCTGAAATTGCAATTTTGAAAAGTTCAATTATATGAAAAAAGTTATTTTTTTTATCTTTTTCGGCGTTTTTTTGCTTGCGGGGCTTCCGGTTCGGGCGCAGGACGTTTCTGCGCAGCCGGACATCAGCATCAAAAACGGCGACATTGATTTTTCCAAAATGCAGGATATTCCGGGAATTGAGCTTATCAGCGCGCCGATAGAACCGGTGCTGCCCGAGAAAAATCCGGATGACGATTACAGCGTGGGCGAGGCTTTTTTACGCTATCTCAGAATTTATACCTATTTTAACCTTAAGTATCCCGACAGCAAAATCAACGGTAATCTGCAACCGGATTTGCGCAAGCTTTTTCCGGAGTATGGCGATTTTGATCTGGAAGAAAAAGAAGAGCATATCCGAACCGTCGTGCGGATGTACCGGGGATTGGACAACTGGGTCAGCAAAATTGCCGCAAGAATCATGGCGCCGAAAGAACCGCCACTGATTGTGGAAGACGACGAATACGCCGAAATGTATCAGGGAAAATACATTGAATCGGACAAGCTGGTGGTGATTATGGACTTTAAGAAAGTTATTCCCTATGCCGGAGACAAGCGCAACTTTGAAGCAGTGGAAGCAAAACTTGAGCGTGACCGGCTTAAGGAAAGCGCAAGTTTTCGCCGGTTTAAAGATTTTACCAACAAAATTTCCAAAATCGAGCTGAGCAAGATACCATATTACGGTTCGGTTTATCCTGATCCTTTCACCGGCAATCAAGGGGTGGGCAAATGGGTCAGGTTTGATGCCGGCATTGCCCGTCTGACGGCGGATTCAACCGCTCTCGGAAATTTCGGCGAGGTTCGTACCGTACTGCATATCATGATTCCGTCGGGAATGTATCTGAAAGACACTGCGGATTCAAAAATCAAAATATCATTTGACGGTTCGCGCAATTTGGCCGGTTATCACCTTTTCCGCCCGGTACCGAAACTGCTGGCTGACGGCAAGACGAGTCAGGCGGTTTTTACCGGAGAAGCGGCTTTTCCCGTTACCGTTTATGCGCAGGATTTTTCTCTTCCCCTTGATTTGCACGCAACCGTTACCGGCGACTTCTGCACCCAAGCCCACGAGTGCAAAAAACTGACTTTTGCCGCAGATTTAACCTTATCTGCCGGAATACGCAAAAATTCGACCATGCGGCATTTTGTAAATCAGAAGTACGTGCTGCTGCCGAAAGAAGAAAATGACGCCCTCCGTATCAGCGGCGTTTGGCTTGACGCTCCGGTTTCTTCAGAGGACAAGCCGTCGCTCAGGGTGGTGTTTGACAGTGAGAGCAATGTGCACGACTTTAAATTCTTTACCGAGGCGCCGGACGGTTTTGGCATCGGACTGCCCAAGATCAGCATTGACGGCAAAAGGGCGGTTGTCAGGGCTGAGGTTTCTTCTCCCGAGATTGCCGGCAAAAACATTGAAATTACCGCCCAATCGGCGCCGACGATTGCCATTCGGCAAACACACAAAATTGATCATGCCCCGTTTTTTGATTTTGAGGGCAAAAAGCTGACTTTAATGTTGTTTTTGATGGCCGTTGCCGGCGGAGCGATTTTGAACATCATGCCTTGCGTTTTTCCGGTATTGTCATTGAAAATTCTGGCGCTGAGCGGTTTCGGCGCAGGAAAAAAAGTCCGGCGCAACGCCTTGATGATCGTGTTTGGAATTTTTGCCGCTTTTGCCGTTATGACCGCTTTGCTAGTCTTGCTGAAAACACTCGGGTATGCCATTGGCTGGGGAATGCAGTTTCAGAGCCCGTCCTTTTTGTGGATTATGATTTTTGTGCTGCTGTTGTTTATTGCGCAAATTGCCGGCTGGATTAACCTGAAAACCCCGGAACGGATTAACCGCCTGCTTGACAGCAAAGCAAAAGAAGAAGATTTGCAAAACTTTTTCATCGGCCTGTTTCTGGTAGCTTTGTCAACACCGTGCTCCGCACCGTATTTGGGAACGGCAATCGGTTTTGCCTTAGCCGGCAGCGTCAGCGATATTATCATTATCATGACAGCGGTCGGCTTTGGACTGGCACTGCCGTATCTGCTGCTTTTTATCAATCCGCAGCTGGCAATGTTTGTTCCGCATCCGGGAAAATGGATGCAGCATCTGACGAAGATTATGACGCTGATGCTGCTGGCAACAATCATATGGCTGATTTCTGTTCTGGCGGCGCAGGTGGCGGACGGCGTTACATTCCGTGCAGTTATTTATATTTTGCTGGCTATGGGACTGCTGGCTTTTCGAAAAGCCGTCTTTGACAACATCGAAATACAGGATGCTGCTCCGGACATCAAGTTGAAGCTTGAAAAAATCTTTAACATTGCTTTTAGTGTCCTTTTTATCATTATTCTGACCGTAGGATTGATTGATGTGCGGCACGGATATTCGCGGCAGCGTCTTCAAACGTTGAGCAAAAAGCAGATTGAGCTTTCGCTGCCGGAAATCACCCAATACCTCCGGCAGGGAAAAACCGTTTTGGTGGCGGTAGAAGCCGACTGGTGCCTGACTTGCAAATTTAATGACTTAACCGTTCTTAACAACTATGCCCTCAAAGACGCGCTGCATCTGTATGATGTTCAGGTGATTGAAGTTGACTGGACGAATTATAATGCGGAAGTGCTGAAATTTATGGAAGCATATGGGCGCAAAGGGCTGCCGTTTTATATTATTTACAGCCCCAAAGTTCCGAATGGCATGGTTCTGCCGGAAATTTTGAAGGAGCAGAACTTGATTGAGATTATTAAAAATATTTCTGTTACTCATTAGCGGAAATTTTCCCTCCCTCTGATGCACTCTTTTTATTTTCTCGCCAGGGGTTGCTTAGTCCTCTCCTTCCCTCTCCTTCC
>JAGBHO010000041.1 GCA_017935485.1 Alphaproteobacteria bacterium
GAAGCATAATAGGTATAACCTTTGTTCTCGCACCACTCGGTGTCGGAGTTGACATTCATGTTAATATCACCCTGAACAGTGTCGGAATCCTGACAGTCGGGCAGGAAGCAGACCCCTGCAAAAGCGGAAGAAGGTGGGAGGAGAACCGAGAAAGCAGCGGCAACAGCCAAGACTGATACCGCAGAGTTTAGTTTCATGTGTAGCATATTTCTGTTAATGTTTTTCATCGGTCTCCTCCCAAAGCAAACGTGCTTTACCCGGTCGTCTGTCAACGCCGTGCCAAAGCTTGCGCGTTGCTCTTTTCTTTATCTGAGCAGCAACGTGCCCAGAATGGTTAATACTAATGTGACTATATCACAGAAAAACACAATAGTCAATATATAATGAAAAGTAGGGTGGTTATTTTGGGCAGTGGGATAGGAAAAGCAGAGGGGATTTTGGCTAATCAGAGAGAGGGGCAGTGGAGGAGGGAGGGAAAAACGGCGGAGATGAGAGAAGAGGGCGAAAATCGGCTAAAGATGGAGAGGGCGGCGGAGAGGGAAACGGAGATAGGGGAGAAAATGGGGTAAGGCAGGAATGGCGATGAGGTTGAGAATAAGGATATTGTGCATAAAGGACAATTCTGAGGGCGTGGCGATAATCATAAAAAAACCGTCAATTTAAAATTGACGGTTTTTTGTGTCTGGCAAAAATTATTTGTCAGTCTTGCTTTCTTCAGCCGGAGCTGCTGCTTCTTTCGGAGCTTCGGCTTTTGTTTCTTCTTTTTTCATTTGATTGAAAAATTCATGTGTTACTTTGTCGCCGACTTTAATCTGGTGTTTTTGAATATCTCCGGCATTGACTTCGATAACAGCGCGGACGGGAACGACAGAAGGAATTTTTTTCTCGCTCATTGCCTCAGCGTTTTCATAAACCTGAGTAATGGTACCGTCCGGAGCAATAAAGATCATATCCAGCGGAAATTTGGTATCTTTCATCCACATTGCAACGCGGCGGACAGGGTCAATATTAAAAATCATACCATGGTCAACAGCCAGAGAATCTCTGTTCATCAGGCCGGTTTCCATTTCTTCGCGGGTATTGGCTTCATAGACGGTGTATTTTACCGTGCCGTTTTGGGTTTCAATCGTCAAGGGGGTTGTGGCGCTTTCCTGCTTTGAACATCCGGCTACCAGCAATAATGCAAAGAGCACTCTAACTAATTTGTTCATGTTTTTCTCCTTCAAAAAAAATAGTTTTAATTTCCGCCGTTTCCTAATTTTCGCGGCTGCCACTTTGAGACGACAACCGGGCCGTTTTGGGAAATTAGCACTTTTTTTTCAGTTTCTTTGAATTTGGTTGTCCGTTGTATTTTACTCTGAGTTTTTAATTTTTCAACCAAAGAATTGATTTCAACAATAATTTTTGTTTCTGACGGATAAAGTTCCGGGTATGAAGTCTGCTGTTTTATCATGTTTGCAAGCTGTTTGAGACTCATGGCGCCGTAAATCTTCCAGATTTTTTCCAAAAATAAAGTCACTTCCGCAGGCAGGCGACTCGTTGTCCCGCAGTTTCGTCCGGTTTGAAGAATTTTGGCAATATTGGGTTCCTGAAAGCCATATCTGTTTGCGGTAAAAAGGCTGGGCATCAAAAGCCGGCCGCCATTTTGCAAAGCATAATGGAGCTGTGATAAAAATAACAGGTTTTGGAGTTTTTCATTTTCCAGAAACCATTCGTCTTTTTGAGCGCGGGCAATAAACCAGACGGCAATATCCAAAGACGAATCTGCGGCAGATGTATTCATTTGCGTTCCTTTCCGAATACTGTGGTATTAATTATGTTAATCTGATTTATTTTAAAGGCAATCTTTTATTTTGCCGGAGAGAATTTTTGATAAAATTTGTTTTTAATTAGGTTTTTGTGCTTGTGTTATCGATTTTTTTATTATACTCATTTAATGAGTTACAGTTTTCAAACAGCTTTTGTAAGGTTTAAATTGATGATGCAGTATCCAAATTTGAAAATTCTGTTGGCGTCGGTTGTGATGTCTGCGGCGCTTTCGGCTTGTTCTTCGGCGGTGTTTCCAGAGATTATCGAAGAAGATGACGTGACGTTGGAAGACGTGATGAAAAAACAGGGAAAGCCGGATACTGCTTCAGCCAAGGTTTTGAAAGAGGGCGAAACCCTAGGGGCCGATGAGCAGAATGCTGCATATGAAGGCGAGGCAGAAGATGAGATCTTTGCCGAGATTACGGACAAAGACCTGATTGAAGACAAAGAAGAAAAAGTTTTGGCCGAAAAAGCCAAGGCTAAATCCAAAACAAAAGAAAAGCTTCCTGAAAAAGAGATTAAAACGGTTAAAGTCGCCGAGGCCAAAGTGCCGGCCGGCGCGCCGCTGCTGAGTGAGAGCGTGTTTGAAGAAACTTTGTCCGAAACTCAGGAAGCGGATGCGGACAACGGGCCGAGTGTGACTTACCGGCTGGAGACGATTTATTTTGCCAACGGCAGCGCCGCGGTTGACCCTTCTTATAATTCAAAAATCCGCGCCGCCGTTCGCCAGGCCAAAGCCAACAATGCCACAATCAAGGTTCTGGGTTTTGCTTCCAGCCGTACCAGAAATACGGATATTGTTTCTCACAAGCTGGCTAACCTCAAAGTGTCGATGGAGCGGGCGCAGAATGTGGCCGCGGCATTAAAGCGCGCCGGCATGAAAGAAGACGACATTTCGATTGAGGCATTGTCTGACAGTGCGCCGGCTTATTTGGAAGTCATGCCTGAGGGCGAACGTCTGAACCGCCGTGCGGAAATTTATATCAGCTACTAATTTTGATGCGGGAACGGAGCATTGGCTTTTGATTTTGAGAACACCAAATCTTTAAACGGATGTTTGTGGAAAGTGGTGCCTTTTGACGGGCGAAAAGCCGAATTGTTGTCTCAGAAGTTCGGGGTGCCGCCTTTGGTTGCTCAAATTCTGGCTCAGCGTGGAATCGGCGCGGACGAGGCTATGAATTTTCTGGAGCCGAAGATTCAATCTCTGATGCCGAATCCGTTTGTGCTCAAAGATATGGAAAAAGCCTCCAAGCGCATTGCCGAGGCCGTGATTAAAAAGCAAAAAATTGCGATTATCGGCGATTATGACGTGGACGGGGCAACCTCGTCTTCCGTTTTGCGTTTGTTTTTGGAAAGTGTCGGAATTGAGCCGCTGATTCATATTCCGGAGCGGGATGAGGGCTACGGTCCCAGTGTTATGGCAATTGATGAGTTTTTGGCGGCAAAGGCAGATTTGGTCATTACGGTCGATTGCGGAACGACGGCATTTGAGCCGTTGGGGTATGCTGCCGAAAAAGGGCTGGATGTTATTGTGCTTGACCATCACGAGGCCGAGGTTTTGTTGCCGAAGGTTTATGCCGTTGTCAACCCGAAGCGTCTGGATGAAGACAATCAGGTAGAATATTTAAAATATATGGCGGCGGTCGGCGTTGTTTTCTTTACGATTGTCGCCGTTAACCGTGAGTTGCGCAAGGAAGGTTTTTATGCCGGAAGAGAAGAGCCGAATCTTATGAACTGGCTTGATCTGGTGGCTTTGGGGACGGTTTGCGATGTCGTGCCGCTGCTGGGGCTGAATCGGGCATATGTCAGACAGGGGTTGAAGATTATGGCCTTACGCAATAACCCGGGGCTGAAATCGCTTATTGACAAATCAGGAATTAGCGAAGCGCCGACGGCTTTTCATCTTGGTTTTGTGCTGGGACCGCGGATTAATGCCTGCGGCCGTGTCGGAGAAGCTTCGCTCGGTAACAAACTGCTTTGCGCCAAAGATGCCTTTTATGCCGAGACTTTGGCGGAAAAGCTCAATGAATTTAATGACAAACGCAAAGAGATTGAGGCTTATGTGCTGCTAAAGGCGATAGAGATCCTTGAAGGAACGCCGCAGGAATATCCGATTGCCTTTGTGGCCGGAAATGACTGGCATCAGGGGGTTATCGGCATTGTGGCGGGCAAGCTGAAAGAGCGTTATAATCTTCCGGCTTTTGTAATGTCAATTGAGGATGATGAGGTTAAAGGGTCGGCGCGTTCGGTTGCCGGTGTCGATTTGGGGGCTTTGATTATTGCCGCCAAGGAGAAAGGCATATTGACCAAAGGCGGCGGGCATACCATGGCGGCCGGTTTTTCACTGAATGAGGATAAAATTGAGGAATTCCGCAAGTTTGTCGGCGAATATGTGCGTGAGAAAATCGGCAATGAGGCGATAGTGCCGGTGATTAATGCCGATGGCGTTCTTGACGTGTCGGGGGCTACGCCGGAGCTGGCGAAGAGTTTGGCGATGCTTGAGCCGTACGGTGCGCAGAATCCGGAGCCGAAATTGGTTTTGCCGCGGGTGCATGTTTCTAAAGTGTCAATTGTCGGCAGCGGGCATATCCGGTGTTTTTTGACCTCTGCGTCCGGCGGCAGTTTGAAGGCTATGGCTTTTCGGATGGCCGATACCGAAGCCGGTATGGCGCTGTTGAATCATCGCGGAGCGGTTTACAATGTTATCGGTACTCTGCGTCCGGATAACTGGATGGGAAGGAATGGGGTGCAGTTTATAATTGAAGACGTTTCCGGCGTTTTCAAATGAGTTTTATAGAGCATCTAAAGCGATTTAGCGAAGTTTCAAAAAATTCATGTACTTCTTTGTACACTAAAATTTTTTTCACTTCTCAAATCACTTTATCTGTTTCTCTAGAACTCATTTGAGGAAACCTAGAGCAATTTGATGCGGTCTCGAAAAATTCACGTACCACTTTGTACGTTAAAATTTTTCTCGCCTTTCAAATCACTCTGTCTTCCACGTTAAAACGCCGGAAATAGAGGCTTGAAACGAGTTTTATAGAGCATCTAAAACAATTAAAGTTGAAAAGGTAAAAAATGGCGGATTTTGAAGTAAAAAAGAGAGCGGCAAACATAAAGCGTATTCGTTTGGAAAAAGAAAAAGCCGTTTTTATGAAAGTCGGAGCAAAAATTCGGGCGTATTTGTTTACCGGCATTTTGGTAACAGCGCCGGTGGCCATTACTTTTTATATGGCTTATAAGTTTATTTTCTGGGTCGACCGGATTGTCAACCAGATTTTGCCGCCGCAGTTTAAGTTTGATACGGTTTTGCCTTTTACAATCCCCGGTGTCGGTTTGGTTGTATTGCTTGTTGCGCTGATTTTGGTCGGTATGTTTGCGGCCGGTTTTCTGGGCAAGTTCTTTTTGCGGTTAGGCGAGTGGATTGTCTATAAAATGCCGCTGATTTCAAGTGTCTATTCCGTGTTGAAGCAGGTGTTTGAGACATTTTTTTCCAGCAAGGCGCAGGCTTTTACTCAGGTTGTAATGCTCGAATACCCGCGCAAGGGAATTTGGATTTTGGGTTTTGTCAGTTCTTCCACCAAAGGTGAAGTCAGTGAGAAATTTGACGAGGAAATGCTTAATATTTTTATTCCGACAACGCCCAATCCGACTTCCGGCTTTTTGATTTTTGTGCCGAAAAAAGATGTGATAGAGCTTGATATGAAAGTAGAAGAGGGACTCAAATTTGTGATTTCCGGCGGTTTGGTCGAGCCCAAGGCCGTGAAGAAAAAGGCATAAAAGTCCTTTTTTATCTTTCATTTGGGGAAAATTTGCCCAATTGATAAAAAAATGCTTGATTTATTTGCAGAACTGAATTAGTTATGTTGCTTGTACATATGATGCGGCCGTGGCGAAATTGGTAGACGCGTAACGTTGAGGTCGTTATGAGCTAAGCTCATGGAAGTTCGAGTCTTCTCGGCCGCACCACTAATAACAAAAAAGTCCCCTTTCGGGGATTTTTTTGTTATGCGGATGGCGGAGAAGACCCGTGCGACGGGCGTCCGCTCACTGCTTCGGAGACCCGCACCCAGCGGGTGAGGCGTCAGTTTGTACGGTGCCATGAGACCCGCGATGCTATGGCGGGATGTGTGATAGAGTTTGTGCTTTGAGGAAGAAGCACCGTCATTCTGAACGGAGTGAAGAATCCAGTTTATGAAGAAGACTATGTCGTCTTGATTTGAAGTTTAATTTCAATGTGATAATCTACGCAAATTATGCGGAGATTATCGCGCCTATTCTCCGCAAGTCAAAATAAAATGCGTGCTGCGGCCATTTCCTTGCTGTTTTAATATTCCATATTCTACGAGCTGTTTAATGGAGCGGCTGGCCGTATCTTGCGAGCATTTACATATTTTTGCCCATTTACTTGATGTCATATTGCCTTCAAAACCATCAAAAAGCATATTAATCATCTTTTTTTGATTTTCATCTAATGGAAATTTATTGAATTCCATCCAATGCTCGGCTTTAAAAATAATCTTACTAACCATTATTTCCGAAGTTTCTAATGCCTGCAACATTGTTTCTAAAAACCATTTTATCCAATTTGTAATATCAAGTGTTCCTTTTTGTGTGTTTTCCAATACCTTATAGTATTCATTTTTTTGTTTTTGGATTTGAGCCGACATACTGTAAAATCGGTAAGATGATTTTTCAGCTTTTGCCAACATAAACTCTGTAACGGCTCGTGCAATACGCCCGTTGCCGTCTTCAAAAGGGTGAATTGTTATAAACCATAAATGGCTTATAGCCGCTTTAATTAAAGGATTTGTGTCATCAGCTTTATTAATCCATCCGAAAAATTCATCCATATATGTTTTTATAAGAGAAGCGTCGGGTGCTTCATAATAGACGATTTCCCGTCCTTTGTTATTAGAGACAACTTGCATCGGCCCGTCTTTATCATCTCTGTAACAAGCGGTTTTAATTTTATACATCCCGCTGTATCCCGTAGGGAACAGTGCAGCGTGCCAACTACATAACCTTTCATAAGTCAGAGGAATTTCAAAATTATGCGTTGCATCAATCATAATTTCAACCACGCCATCAATATGATGACTGCTGCTGACAGATTTTTCATTATGTATGTTTAATCTTCTGGCAATAGAGGAGCGAACTTCATCTTTATTTAACAATTCTCCCTCAATCTCACTTGATTTAGTTATCTCTTCGGTCAAGTTATTCAGAAGGGCTTCTTGCCTGAAATCAAAGCCAAGACTTTGCATCTTGCCAAGCAAAGCTCCTTGCTTAAATGATACCTTTGTTATAAGGTCAAAAAGCTCGTTATTTTTCCAAATAAAGTCCGGCCAATTTTTTTGTTTGTGAATATACATTGGTTAATCTCCGCAAATTATGCGGATATTATAACCGTTATTCTCCGCAAAAGTCAAGTCATTCTCTCTCATTTATATCAGAAGTTTCATCTACAATAGAGTTCAGCAATTCGTCAACTCTGGTGCACCGCTAATAACAAAAAGTCCCCGTCAGTTTTTTGTAAAGATGAATTTTATTTGCTTATAGTGTTGTTTTCATGAAAGTTGTTTCCTATTTAATGTAAGCCAGTAGGCATAAATAAATATTTAATCATATAAATATAATTATAAATTACAAAGTATGACGGATGAATATTTAAGAATTCACCAAAAACGAAATGGATATTAAAGGATAAAGAATCTATGCAAAAACTGCTGATTAAGTTAAAACATATAATCATTTTTCTTCTGCTGGCGGCAGTTATCCCTTGGTTTGTAACTGAAGCGGTTTTTGCAGTTTTTATGTCGGTCGGTGATGAGGAAATTTTTTCTCTTATTGACCATGATTTTGACGGTTTTTATGATTACATATGGAAAATTGCTTTGGCAGCTTTTCTGGTTGTTTATGTTTTGTTTGTTCCGATGAAAAAGAGAATGTCTTTTCCTTTGGTGTTGTTTGGTGTCATAACATTGTATGTATTTGTTTTTGCTTTTCTTTTTTATATATAATTTTTGAAATTCTGGCATAAACGGAAAATCACCGGCAAATTTTTGTCTTTGATTTTTGTATTTTAATCTTTAAAATTCCGATTCTTTCGGGGTGAAAAAAATGCACAGATTCGCTTGTTGGGTAACATCAAATCTTATGTAAACCCTATTAATTGCAAATTTTTCCCATCAATTGGTATTAAAACTAAATATCTAGTAAATACAAAGGTTTATTTTCCAAAAAATGGCTTTTTTATCGAAAATATCTGCATAACTTCTCAGCCTGTATTGACATAGTGGATCATTTATGGTATAGTTAAAACTGTATCAAGGTTGCCAAAATGTCGTTTTTCATCCTTCTGATATTGGCAATTTTCATACAAAAATTTGTCTGATATTCCGGTGGCAGCCGGAGTATCAGGCAGTATTACAGGATTGAGAACAGAATTTTTTGAGAAGGAGTCCGGACAATGAAAATGCTACACATGAAACTTATGCTGTCAGCGACTGTTCTGGCGCTGATGACAAACGGAAAAACTTTTGCTCGGGAATTTGTTCTCAGTCCTGCCCCTTTCAATCAGGCCGATTTGTCCGGTTTTGACATTCCTTTAAATCAGCAAAAAATGCTTGCTCTTGATTTGCCTGCAAAAAGTTCGGGCATTCAGGTTGCCGGCATATGTTTTCTGCCGGATTGCAACTTAGGCTTGCCGGAATTTGACGACATTAACTCGGATACGAAGTGGTGTGAGGATCACGGTTATCATTTTCGTTGTCCGGACGGTACGGCTGCGGATTATTCGCAAACCTGTTATCGTGACGAGACTTATACGAAATGTACGGAAGAGCAGTGGTGCAAAGACAAAGGGTATGACAAGACGTCGGAATATTGCCGCGGCTTGGGCGATACCTGGTATCCTGACGAAGATAAGAAATGTCCGAACGGGCAGAATTTGTATAAAGAATGTAAAGAAGATTTTCCGCAGGCTTGTAAAGATGACGGCAAGTACAACAGTTGTGCGGTCGGGCGTCCGAGCAAGAATGAGGACGAGATTTGCGAATGGGACAGCAATTATGCGGAATGTTGCACGGATACGCCGTCGTATAACTGTCCTGAGAATTCCAAAGTCGAAGGTTGCGAGGATGGCGAGATTGTCGGAAAAGACAGTTGCGGCTATGAGTGTCACCAGTGTTGTACGACGAGCTGCCCGAGCGGTTATGCTTATACGGATGAGGAGACTTCCGGCGGGACAAGCGGGTATTTGAAAGATATGGCAGATGAGAATGATTATTGTATGCACTGCACAAAAGGAAAACTTTATAAGCGCAAAGAGAATCCGTGTGACGGTTATGAGGAATGTACGGCGTACGGCGGAATAGAGAATGATGATTACTGCTACAGCGGGAGCGTGCAGAAATATTCGGAGTGCCGGACGGAGTGTCAGGCAGGCACAATGGAATGGTGTGTAACTCCGGTTACGAATTGTGCGACATTGGGGTATCGTCAGAATGTGAGTTGTTCGGGCGCCAGCTTTGCTTGTCCGTTTGACTCGACTTATCGCTACTGCATGTAAAGCAAACGTGCTTTACCCGGTCGGTTTATGCGGTGCTTCAGAGACCGCGATGCTATGGCGGGGATGTGATTGAGAGAGTGCTTTGAAGAAGTACTGTCATTGCCGGACTTGATCCGGCAATCCATAAAGAAACGGGCAGAGTGCCTGGAGGGAGATGGACCCTCGGGTCGAAGCCCGAGGGTGACGAGAAAAGAATAAATTGCCCGAGGATGATAATAAAATAAAAAAGAGGAATGACAGGGAAAAAGGGTAAAGAACCAAGGAAACAAACAAAGGAGAAAGGCGATGAGAAAAGGATTGTTTATTAGTGCAGCAGGACTGCTGCTGGCCGGGAGCGGGACGGCGTACGGCGCCTGTACTCCGGTGTTGGACTGTGCCAGTCTCGGTTATAAATACAGCAGTTCGGAATGTTCGGGGAACGGGGTGGCTTGTCCGTTTAATACAAGCAAATATTTTTGCGCGGCACCATGTACCTACACGGTGACCAAAGCAACCTGCGACTCGCAGTGTAAAAACGTGGGCGACAAGGCCTGTACGAAGAACGGCACGGTGTATTACGAGTCCTGCGGCAGCAGCAAGTGCGGAACGGGTTATACCTGTACGAACGGCTCTTGTACGTCGACCTGCAACTATTCTTACACGGCGGCGAGCTGCTCGTCGCAATGCAAGAGCGTCGGTTCGACGTCTTGCGTGAAAGACGGAACAACTTACTATTCTTCCTGCGGAAGTTCATTATGCTCAAGCAGTCAGACGTGTACCAATGGAACGTGTAAAAGTAATGTTGCCACGAGTGGGTATTGCTGTGATGATACAGGAAGCTATTGTGGCAATTATTCATATTGCAGGAGTAACTATAGTTACCCTGATTGTAGTGATATGATGAGTAGTTGTCGAGCCTCCGGAGGTACCCCGGTCTTCCAGGTTTGCTACGGCGGCGGCAGCTACTACGACGGCTACGGCGCCTCCAGATGGTCGTGCAAGTAGTTGTCGTCTCGGCTTTTATTAGCAATTTACCAATTTAACAATTTAAAGGTTGTGTATAAATGATGAAAGGGGGTTTATTTTTGTATAATTCGTTTATATTATTTGTGTTGTCCGGCGTAAGCCGGACGACGCAAATTTGCATTTTGGCCGAATCAGAAATTTTGCGGGCAGGGTGCAGGGGTATAATGTTTTATCAGAAGGATGCGGTATGGCGTTAAGCGAAGAGCTGCCAATCTATCGTGATACCTACAAGCTGTTGCTTGAGATATACAAAGTCACCAACAAATTCTCCCGAGAATACAAATACAGCCTCGGGCAGGACATGAAGCGCGACGCTCTTATCCTGTTCCGCAACATTTATCGTGCAAATGTCAATTTGCGCAAGCGGGCTTTTTTGGAAGAATTTTTGAGCGATTATGAAATTCTCAAGCTGGAGATCAGGCTGTGCCGTGATTTGAACATTATATCGATTAAGAAACTGGCGGAACTGTCGGCCGTGATGGACAAGATCGGCAAGCAGGCGACCGCGTGGAAAAATTCAACACCGAAAGAGGAGATGTGACAACAAGGGGATGGCCGTGCCGGAATTCGGCAATATCAGATTGTGATTTGCAAGGGTTTGCCGGAGCGAGCGATTTTTTTAAATTAAAAAAGGACTGCCTACATTCGGCTGCCTGTCAACCGGTTGTTAAGAACCATAAACGGCAGTTTTTAGTGTGTTCTGGGGTTTGTGTGCCCTGTGCCGCACTTAGTGCCGGGAAGAGTTTTCAGCCCCGGTCTTCCAGAATTGCAACAACAACGAAAACAACAAAAACAACAACGACTCCAGATGGTCGTGCGAGTAGTTGTCCTTTCGGCTCTTTTGATTTAAAATATTGAGCCATCCCCTTGTTTTTACGTCTTCTTTTTTTGGTGTCGTCCGAGTTTTTTTGTCCTCCTCGGGCTTTCTTTCTTCTGTCATTGCCGGATTTGATCCGGCAATCCATAAAGAGGGAAGCACTGTCATTCTGAGTGCAACGAAGAATCCAGTCAATTAATTAAGGCTGATTTGTTTGACAGGATCCTTTGCTCTGCTCAGGATGACCTGCACGGCAGGCGGCGCACGTTTTGTACGGTGTCTTGTGACCCGCGGCCGAACGTCGGCAGCGATCGGTTTGTACGGTGCCCTGAGACCCGCGATGCTATGGCGGGGATGTGTGGGAGAAATGGTGCTTTGAAGAAAAAAGCACCATTATTCTC
>JAGBHO010000042.1 GCA_017935485.1 Alphaproteobacteria bacterium
AAAAAGAACTCAGGCCGCTGTTCTTATGATTCATCCTACGGAACTTGCTGTACGCCGTCCGGATGTCCGTCGAATACTTCGCTGTCTTCTTCATCTTACGGTACAAACGGCACAGATGGCTGCGAGTATACTTGCTACTACACCTGCAACATGAACTGTCCGTCCGGCACGTCAACGTCAAACCCCGGCGGTTGCGGCGGCTCACTCCGTAACGGATGTAACACCAAAACTTGTTATTATCCTTATGAACCCTGCTGCACGCCGAGCTGTTCCAGTGATTCCGGATGTTCTTGCGGCACTTATACCGTTTCTGACGGTTGCGGCGGTACCTGTACAAAATGTTCTTCCTGCTGTAACTCATCTTCTTCTAACTGGTGTTCTTATCACGGAACATGCCATGGTGACTGTTGCAAAGACGGTACTTGGGATTCATGTGATGAACGTTGCGGAGGGTCAGGGTGCAGCAGCTCGGGGGGAAGCTCCGGCGGCGGAACCTACGAAGTCTGGTTAGCTTGCGATAATGGAAAAAATGTCTTTTACAGAACCGGTTATTATTCTCAGGAAGAATGTATACCTGAAATACATGGCTGTGGTGCTAGCTATAGCGTTTGTCCAGGAACAGCTTGTGTGTACGACGTATGCAATTAATTCTTAAACAGATAGCAGAATATTCCAAATATATACAATACCACTCCCCCAAACCCCAAAAACTCGGAGTTTGAGGTTAGTAATAAGAAATAAAAAAGGAAGTACCACAACGTACATAGTAGTACATTCAGATAACAAAAAAACTTTTTAAGGGATATGCTGCGCCGAAAGTTTTGAGCGACGTGTACAAAAGAAGTACACGAGCGAAAAAGTTTCAAGCATGATACCCTTAAAAAGTTTTTATTATATTGGCATTTGCATAATAGTCTGATAAGCCTTGATAGCAGTATCCCTGACGGCAACAACCGTCTCCAGCGCCGTCTCTGCATTGGCAACCGCCAGAACCACATCCTGAATATCGGCTTTGCCCTGTATGCCCTGAATTGTCATTTTCTCGCTTTGCTGAGAAAGCTCAACCGCGTTATCAATGGAATCTTTAACCATTGCCCCAAAATCGGAGTTTTGAACTTTCTTTGCCTCGGCAACCGGCGTTTGTGCGCCGATTCGCCCTAAAGCCTGCTGATAAGCATTCAAAGCACTGGAAATACTGGTCATCTTGTTCAATCCTCTTTAGTTTACTTTAACAAATCCAAAACGCTGGCACTCATTTCACGCGCCGTTTTCATCACATTCATATTTGCCTCATACGTCCGCTGGGCTTCTTTCATATCCATCATCTCAATCAGCGGATTTACATTCGGCATGGAAACATATCCCTGAGCATCTGCCCCCGGATGATTCGGCACATATTTTTTCTCAAACTCCGACTGATCTTTGACAACCTTGTCAACTTTTACCAATTGAGCTCCGGTTGCCTGATCGACATAATTCTTAAAAGTCACAACCTGACGGCGATACGGCGCTTCTCCCGGCGCACCTGCAATCGAGTCGGCATTAGCCATATTCTCGGAAATAATCCGCAGACGCTCCGCCTGAGCTTTCATTCCGGAAACGGCAATATCGGCGCTTACAATCAAATTATTGGCCATCAAACGTCATCCTTTAAGAACTGATCTTGGTTACTGCGGTTTTAAGCATATTTTTATAAGAATTATACAATGCCAGCACACGGCTGTATTCGCCCTTGTCCTTGCTGATTTCGTTCAGCTGGTCTTCCAAGACTACGCCGTTGCCGTCTATCGTCAGCGGCTGTGTGGGTTTGGGCGTATAAATCCGGCCGGCAAGAGAACTGCCGCCCCGTCCGGTAAAATGCTTTTCATTGGTAACACTCATTTGCAGGGTAGAATTAAGTTCATCGGAAAAGCTCGGCTTTTTCAAATCCTGCGCCAGATACCCCGGTGTGTTGGCATTAGCCACGTTTCCGGCCAGAATCTTCTGACGCTCGGTCAGATACTTCATATCCTGATTCGCCAAAGAAAAAACTGTCAGATTATTCAAATCCATAAAACGATTCTCCCCAAACGGTTATGTTCCCTCACAACCAAAGACATGCAAGTTTTATGCCGTTTATAAAGCTCTTGCCAAATCATTCCCCAATGATTACAATAACAAAAACAACACAAGGAACCGCCCATGTCTGAGCAAGATAATAAACCAAAAAACATATCAGACAATCATGACTTCGATTTGTCCACAGATTATGCCGTTGCCCTCGGTTATGATCAGAATAAGCACAACGCACCGGTCGTACTGGCAAAAGGACAAGGGCAGATTGCGCAAAAAATCATCCAGATTGCCATAGACCAAGGCATTGAGATTCGTCAGGATGCCGATTTATTGCAGATTCTCAAAGCGGTAGACATTGATGAGGAAATTCCGGTTGAAGCTTTTGCCGCCGTTGCCGAAATTATTTCTTATATTTATCAGAAGAACAGCCAACAAACAACACAGGCTGAATAGCTCTATTTCTTACGCAGAATAGTCAGAAAAAAACCGTCCGTTCCTGTTGTCAGCGGTGAGAGTCTCAGATAATGTTCATTACGGCAGGGATAAGGACGGTCAATTTTGCGTTCCCATACTTCCCGCACGTTAACACATTCCATATCCGGCTTGTTTTTGAGAAAAGCCTCGATAATATCCTCGTTTTCATCCCGCAAAACCGAACAGGTAATATAAACAATCCAACCGCCGGATTTTATCTTCGGATATGCCGTTTCTAAAATTTCTTTTTGCGCATAGTTAAGCTTTTGTACAGCCTCCGGCGTCAGACGAAACTTGGCATCGGGCGAACGCCGCCAAACGCCGGTTCCCGAACAGGGAGCATCTATAATAAAACGGTCAAAATCGCGATCGCTGTCTGCCACTATATCAGTCAGCTCAATATTTTTGATTCCCAGCCGCAGCATACGCGGCTTTATGGCCTCCAGCCGCTTAGACGAGATGTCATGTGCCAGAATATGCCCCTGATTATTGAGCAAATAAGCAATAGCCAAACTTTTCCCGCCGGCGCCGCAGCAATAGTCAATAACTTTATGTTCCGGCCGCACATCGCACAAAATCGCCGCCAGCTGCGAAGCCTCGTCCTGAACCTCAATCTCTCCGTTTTGATAAGCCATGCAGTTGCCAAGGCTGATACGGTCTTCCGAACGCAGACCTATCGGAGAATAAAGCGTCGGCGTCATGACATATCCTTCTTTTTTAAGACTGTCAATGACGGCCTCACGACTTTTAACGTTAATCCGGAAGTCTGCCGTTGCCGGATTATTCAAAGATTTGAGCAACGCTATGTCTTTGACTTTGGAAAACAGCCATTGCGGACACTCCGCCTCAACATAATCGGGATAAGGCTCCTCATTCTCCGCAGACAGCAGCTTTTTCTCATCATCCGCCAGTGCTGCCGGCGCATATTGCCCGCTTCCGAAAACATCTTCCGGCTTGTCTGACGTATAATGCTTGAGATAAAGCAAAACAATTTTACGGGGTTCATCAGCACCGGCATCAAAACAAAGCTTCATCCTGTTACGGATAATGTTCCATACGGTTTCGGCAATAAAACGCCGGTCTTTGGAACCGATGTATTTGCGTGCCCGCATATAATCATTGATAATGTTGTCCGCCGGAACATCAGAATTCCATACGGTTTCAATCAAATCCAACACCGCCTGAT
The DNA here is from genome assembly GCA_017935485.1 of Alphaproteobacteria bacterium. Lineage (GTDB taxonomy): Bacteria > Pseudomonadota > Alphaproteobacteria > RF32 > CAG-239 > MGBC133411. Next base: position 3,716 of record JAGBHO010000042.1, read on the forward strand.
AGCGCGCCCCTGTCTGCATTAGTCAATATCCTCTACATCTATTTCCAACATAGGCATTCCTCCAGCCCGCGAAATCTGTATTAGATTTCCTCATTCCTCGTAAAATGCAGAGAACGAGATGAATAATGTGATTTTAACGATAAAAAAATTTTAGTATACACAGAAGTACATGAATTTTTTTATTCGGAAAAAATCGCATTAGGCACCCGTTATATGCATTTTACCGGTAAAAGCCGATATGTGAGTCAAATAATAAGATTTAAGGAAAAATGTGAGGAGCATACAAAGAGGTACGTGACCGAACATTTTATCCGCAAAATCTGTATTAGTTGACCTCAGAGCGGCTTTTACCGGTAAATTTCGTTATATAAGAAAGATAATAAGATTTTAGGGGGGAGGAAACGGAGTGTACAAAAGGGTACATGAGTATTCCTCCAACCCGCGAAATCTGTATTAGCTTTCCATAGAACGAAATTTACCCCGATAGCCGAGAGCAACTAAGTAAGTCTCCGGCGACGCCTTGCGGCTGGCATCGGGTTTAAAATGCCCGACTTTTTTAAAATTGCGTTTCACGTCTGCTAAAAGCTCGCCCTCCGCACCGCCCTGAAAAACCTTGGCAATAAAAATACCGCCTTCCGCCAGAACTTCTTTGGCAAAGTCATAAGCCAGCTCCACCAGATGAATGGTGCGCAAATGGTCCGTCTGCTGATGCCCGGTCGTATTGGCCGCCATATCGCTCATCACAATATCAGCCTCGCCTTGCAACAGTGATTTTAATTTGTCGGCAGCATCCGGCTCGGTAAAATCCTGCTGAATCAATGTCGCTCCGGCAACCGGCTCCGTTTCCAGAATATCCAGCCCGACCACCTGCCCCGCACCCTTGTTCCGCATCACCGCAACCTGTGTCCAACCTCCGGGAGCACAGCCCAAATCAACGATTCGTTTGCCTTTGCCCAAAAACTTGTATTTTTCATCCAGCTGAATAAGTTTAAATGCTGCCCGCGAACGATAGCCCAAACGTTTAGACTCCGCCACATACGGATCGTTCAGCTGTCTTTCCAGCCATTGATTGGAAGATTTTTTGCGATACTTGGCCGTTTTAACATGAACAGTCACGGCTCTTCGGCCGGACACGGCTTTGGCAGATTTGGTCAGTTTTGTCATTGTTTATCAACTCTTTAATGATTCCGTCTTTAGCGCTTTTCAAAGACGCCGTAATTTCTTTTGCCCCCAGTCGGTCATAAATTGTCTTAAAGATAACACAAGCCGGCGCAAAAATAAAGGAACGTTTTTCACCAATATATTTATTATCGGCCATTTCTTCCCGCGTCAAGCTCAAAACCCTGCCGATGGCTCTGTCGGCTTCGCCGGAAGTAAAAACCACACCATCCGCCGCTTCCCTGTCATATTTTCCGAAGCCCCTTATCATTGAGGCCAGCCGCAAAGGCGTGCTTGACGTTGCCACAAAGCAGACATCGCCTTGATACTTATCCAGCTCTGAATTTTTGATAAAATCATCGGTATATTTCAAAATCTCTTCATGCAGTTTTTGGGCATTGGCCGGAACATAAGACGAGAGATCAAACTTCTCGCCGGAGTTTCTGGCACCCCACGGAATGGAAACCGTATGCAGAATATGCGGATTGTCACTGTTTGTTGCCAGAGTAATTTCTGTTGAACCGCCGCCCAGATCATAAACAATCATATGCTTGGCCGGATTATTCTTCACATTGTCTCTCGCACCTATCAGATTAAGCCGCGCCTCTTCCGCACCGTCAATAACTTCAAGCCTGATGCGGGTCTCGTCAAACACCTGCTTTACAAAATCTTTGCCGTTTTCCGCATCGCGGCAAGCTGCTGTGGCAATCGCCCGATAAGCTTTCACGTCATGCTTGTCCATTTCCTGCTTAAAGGCAAAAAAACAAGCCAAAGCCCGTTCGGCGGCTTCCGGCGTAATCCGGTTCTGCGCCGACATTCCTTCACCGAGTTTTGTGGCAACGGCATCATTATAAAGATACCTGCCTTTATCATCGGCAATCAACAGCCGGCAGGAGTTTGTTCCCAAATCAATTGCAGCAAAACATTTATTTTTCATTTCTGTTTTTTCCTCTTCTGTAAGGATGACGGAAACGGCGTCTTCTTCCGCCTCTGAAATTTTTGGCATTATGCATCAGGTCAAGCAAAATGCCTTCTCTGATGCCGCGGTCGGCAACCGTCACCTCGGTAATCGGCCAAAAAGAACAAATGGCTTCAATAATTGCACAACCGGCAATCGTCAGATCAGCCTTTTGTACGCCGATACAAGGATGCTTGCGTCGCCCTTCATCCCCCATGTTTTTAATCCTGGTAATAACCCGGTCAATATCGGGCTTCAAAATAGAAATTCCGTCCACGGCCGAGCGGTTATAGCGCGACAGGTTCAAATGCACCGCTCCGATAACCGTAACCGTCCCCGACGTTCCGATAACCTGAATCTCCTGATTGCGGACAGCCTCTGAAATATTGTACTTGTCATCAAATTCTTTCAAGATTTTATGCGTCCGCTCAATAATCGTATCATAAGCCAGCTTGGTCATATCCTGCGCCGGAAAAGCCTCCGACACGGTAACCACGCCGTAAGGCAGGGAAACAAACCCCTCAATAAAAGTATTGCCGCTGTTGGTCACTCTGGCCAGTGAGATTTCAGTCGAACCGCCGCCGATGTCAAACACCAAAGCCCGTTTGATATGCCTGTTTAAAAGCGGAATACAGCCAACCACGGCAAGCCGCGATTCTTCCTTGGAAGAAATAATCTCAATGTTCAAACCGGTCTCACGCCTGACGGCTTCAAGGAACTCGCCGCAATTCTTCGCCCTCCGGCAGGCTGCCGTGGCCACATAGCGCGAAGCCACAATCGGCGCATATTCTTCCAACACGCCGGCACAAACTTTCAAAGCGCCGATTGTCCGCTTGATTGCCGGCCGCGAAAGCTCATTATCATTAATAATGCCTTCGCCCAGACGGGTAATTTTGGAAAAAGTTTCTACAATGCGAAAAGATGTCGGAGTCGGAGAGGCAATAACCAAACGGCACGAATTTGTTCCCAGATCAATTGCGGCATAATTGGCGCCGCCCTGACTGTTTTTTTTCTCTGGTTCTGTATTTCGACTATTTTGTTTTTGCCATTTCTGCATTCTTTTTTTTCAATTCAAACAAGAAACCTACTCCCCATAGATTTCAATACGGACCTGTTTACGCAATTCATCAATGCTGACCAAACCTTTGTTTTCGTCTTCAAAATGCCAATAAACCCATCCGTTGCAGGCCGGAGCATTTTGAGCGGCGGCTCCCACCTGATGAATTGATCCCTCTCCCGCCGATGACGTAAGCGTTCCGTCAGAACGGATAAAGGCACAATGCTTGCGGTTGGCATCATAGAGTTTGTCCCCCGGATGCAGCAGCCCGCGTTCGATAACTGCCCCGAAAGGCACTCTGGGCTGACGCTTTTTGGCGCTGAATTCCAGACAAGCTCCCTGAGAAACCGGCTCGACAGCCTCAATACGCTGTCTGGCCCCCTCCACATAATTCTCGTCTTTTTCAATACCTATAAAATTGCGGCCCAGCATCTTTGCTACGGCACCAGTCGTACCGGTTCCGAAAAACGGGTCTAAAATAACATCGCCGACTTTGCTTGAAGACATAATCACGCGATACAACAGAGCCTCGGGCTTTTGCGTCGGATGCAGTTTGTTGCCCTCACCGTCTTTCAGACGCTCTTTGCCGGTGCAAAGCGCAATCTGCCAGTCGCTGCGCATCTGCGTGTCTTCGTTCAGCGCTTTCATTGCTTCATAGTTAAAAGTATACTTGGAATTCGGATTTTTACAAGCCCAAATCAGCGTTTCGTGCGCATTGGTAAAACGCGTCCCCTTAAAATTGGGCATCGGATTGGTCTTGTTCCAGATAATGTCGTTCAAAATCCAAAAACCCAAATCCTGCAAAATATAACCGACACGAAAGATATTGTGATAAGAGCCGATAACCCAGATTGCGCCGTCTTCTTTCAAAATCCGGCGGGCGGCGGTCATCCATTCGCGGGTGTATTTGTCATAAGCTTCCAAACTCTCAAAACTGTCCCATTCTTCGTACACCCCGCTGACATTCGAATTGTCCGGACGCGTCAAAGCGTCTCCGAGCTGGAGATTATAGGGCGGATCGGCGAAAATCAGATCCACGGAATTTTCTTCCATCGCATTCATAACCTTCACACAATCATCGTTAATAATCGTGTTCAGAATAGTTTTTGTTTGCATACTGCTCATTTTCACCAACCAAAATAAGGATTTACAAATAACATAAGTTGACCTCAGTATGAGAGATATTTCTTATAAATTTATTAACAAAAATAAGTTTTTTTTACCAGCTTTTTTTACGTTATTCAGAAATTACTTAAATACAGAACGTTATCAGGTGCAAAAAAGCCGCAGTATGTGCATTACCGCGGCTTTTTAACAAATTTTAATTCAAATTGATACGGTTTATTCCGTCAACCAGAGTCGCAATCATATCCGGATCAATCCCCAAACTGCGCAAATAATCGTCTATAGCGCCCTCCGCCTCCGACAATTCGCTCAGCGTCAGGTTCAGAGCCAGACCGGCAAACATTTTTTTCGGACGGATATCGTCAATTTCCGGATTCATCAGCTTTTTTGAAATGCGCCCGATAAACTCCGCGGTTCTGTCCTCTTCCCAAACCCGCTCTTCCTGAATAAACATTTGGCAGGTTCTGACATACAAAATTGAAATTTGCTCGCTGATTGCATCGGGAGTACCGGCCAGACAATCGCTCACTTCCAGAAGTCTCCACATATTTTTTCGGGAAAAAGTTTTCAGAACAATATCCAGATTGTCCCATTCTTCTTCATCAAACCAATATTCAATTTCACGATAAGCCTTTTTGCCGAACAACATCTCAAAACGCGTTGAATTAAGATTTAACAGATCGCGGCTTTGCGCATCCGCCGCCAACTTGACGCCGGCCAAAACAGATGATTTAATAAACACTTCTTCCAAAGTCTTTTTGATATCTTCCATAATAATTAATTATTTAATTGAAAACTTAATATAAAAACGCTTTAAGAATATCATATTTGATTTTTTTGTCAAGAATTTTGCCCGGTCTTTTGCCTTTCTGCGGCAATTTCCCGCACCGGACGATAAGAAAACCGGTGCTCCGGCGTTGCTCCGTGTTCTTTCAGCCCCTGAATATGCAAGGCCGTCCCGTATCCGGCGTTTTTCTCAAAACCGTAATAAGGATAAACAGTTGCCAGCTCAGCCATCAGCCTGTCACGATAAACCTTGGCGGCAACGGAAGCTGCCGCTACCGACATCGACTTGCCGTCCCCTTTAACAACCGTCTGCACGCCGCAGGGCAAATTCTTCGGCTTCTGATTACCGTCAACCAGGGCAAATTCAGGTTTTACTTTAAGATTTTCCACCGCCCGCTTCATCGCCAGAAAAGTTGCCTGCAAAATATTCATTTCATCAATTTCTTTTGCACTCGCCAAACCGATTCCGACGCACAGCTTTCCGGCTTTTTCTTCTTCAAACAACAAGTTATAAAGCTTTTCTCTTTTTTTGGCTGAAAGTTTTTTAGAATCGTCAAGCCCGTTTAACAGCTCCGGATTCAAATTCCGGTCAAGAATAATCACTGCGCCTGCGGCAACCGGACCGGCCCAAGGCCCCCTGCCCGCCTCGTCAATCCCGACACACAATTTTCCGATACTGTCTTCCAATTCAAAATCCGGCATTTCCCTCTCCTTTTGTTTTCTTATAAAATGCCACCGATGCCGCCGCCTTACAAGCAAAAGCTTAAAACAACCCACAAAACGCCGTTTCCGAACAAAAAAAGAGGCCGCGCAACACAGCCTCTTTATTCATCAAATCAAAAACCGATTACTGGCGGTTAACCAGCACAATCTCAACGCGGCGATTCTGTTCGCGGCCGGCCGCCGTTGCATTGGAAGCAATCGGATTGGCAGAACCCAGGCCGTCGGTAACGATTCTGTTTCCGTCAACCCCCTGCAGGCGCAGATAGTTTGAAACCGCGTTGGCACGGCGCAGCGACAAAGCCATATTGGTTGCATTGCTGCCGGTACTGTCGGTATAACCGTTAATCTGAACCATTGTCTTGTTGTATTCTTTAATGACTTTGGCAATGGAATTCAAAACCGGTTTGAAACCGTCCATAATGGTTGCTTCATTAGTGTTAAAGGTAATATTCCCCGGCATAATCAGATAAACGCGGCCGTCCTGCTCGGCAACCTGAACCCCCGTCCCCAACAGTTCCTGACGCAGCTTGCGGGCCTGAATATCCATATAAGCGCCTGTTCCGGCACCGGCCGCAGCACCGACGCCGGCCCCGATCAAAGCACCTTTTTTACCGCCTACCAAAGCGCCTATTCCGGCACCGGCGGCTGTACCGATTCCGGCACCCCACGCGGTTTTGGAAACTTTGCTTTCTCCGGTATACGGATCCGTCGCACAAGCCGACAGGAATGAAACCAACATAATAGCAAGCACAAATTTTTTCATATTTTATCTCCTTTTATAAAATCTCTGTCTAGACTTTAAAATGATAAAATCAATTATTCAAGAAAAATTTATTTTTTTTGAAGCTTGGAATACAGCTTGTGGCTGCGATAACCGTCATAGGCCAAAACAACGTCGCGCAAAGTTCCCTCATACGCATAACCGGCGCGTTCCGCTACCCGTTGCGAAGCCGTATTGCGGACATCGGCTTCAATCGCCAGACGATGAAAACCTTTGGCAAACAAACACTCCTCCACCAGCCTCACAAGCTCGGACGCATAACCTTTTCCGGTTTGGCCCTGATCCAGCAGATACCCGAAATTTGCCGACCCGTTTTTAAAATTAACTTCATGAACACCACCGGCACCGACCACTTTTCCGCTTGTTCTCTCCAGCATAACAAAATCAAACGCCGTTTTGTCCTCCCATTGCCGGACAAACATATCCATGGCATCATCAACGTCTTTCTCAGATTTTACGGCATCCACCCAATACAAAAACTCTCTCAAAAAATCTCGCGAACGTTCAATCAGCTCAAACATTTCCCCGCTGTACTTACGGTGCCTTTTGACCAGCCTGATTTTTTCTCCGTCCAGCTCCTCCGGCATGATAAATTCGTCTTTTTGCATTTTCGGCCTCCTGACAAAAGCATAACAAATAAAAAAACGAAGTAAAGAAAAAACCGGAAAATTTCTTTTCCGGTTTTTAATTAATTATGATTTGCCGAAACCATTTTTTTACCGGCCAACAAAACGCCGACTTTTTGCTTTTTCAAAACATTCCAGCTTTCTTTTTCCCATTCGTCCTCTCTGGCATTTAAGACCTCCGGATGCATGGTGATTGTAACAGCATGAGAATTTCTTGGCAGACGGCGCATAATCGGAATCAAAATCATCCCGTTCTGCTCAGCCTGCGGCGCACCTTCCACCTGCTCATAACCACAGGCCTTCCAGCGTTCCAGCAGTTCTTTTTTGCACTCGCCGTAAACCATGGTAAAACCTTTGCGGCTGACAAAATCAAACCCTTTGTTCATAATCCTGTCCGACAAATCGGTTTTCCGAAACTCTTTCAAAACCGCCATCCGTTCAAATTTTACAAAATCGGAAAAATAACGAATACGCATCGTTCCGGCCGGCCTTCCGTCAACCTTGGCCAAAATATGCGTTGCGCAATAATCATTGCCGTCAAACTCTTTTTCTGCTGGAATATGGTGCTCTTGAACAAAAACACTCTGACGAACTTGCTTCATGCCGGCAAAATCATCATCACTTCTGACAATCAGTATTTCAACATTACTTTCAATCATAAGGAAGCAAATATATTGACTTCTTCTAAATTAAAAGATACTAATTTTATAAGAGTATCATATATTTTGAGTCACCATAAAACAAGATTTAAAAAAATGACAATAAAAGCCAACCTCTCGCTCATCCGCCGCCTGCTTTATTTTTATGCCGTTATAGAGAACGGCCAGATAAATGCCACGGCTGAAAAAAACGGCATTAAAGCCGCTAACCTGAGTAAAATTCTGAAAGAGCTGGAAGAAGACATCGGCGCTCCGCTGCTGGAACGCAGCAATCAGGGCATCCGTCCGACGGTTCTCGGGCAAAAAATTTATCTGTTGAGCAAAGAGCTTTCCCGACACGTCATTGCTTTACTGGACCAAACCGCCTTTCATAACGCAGAAACCGAGGTTTCATTTTATTTTCCTGCCAATTTTCAATTAAACAATATTGAAGAATTTCAAACCCGACACCCCGGTATTATCCTCTCTGAGAAAAAACACCCTGATGCCGATGTTATCGTCAGTTATGAAGAACCGCCGGCAGATTCTGAACATATTGTTGTCAAAAACAACATCGGCAGCTCAATCCGCCAGACAATCTGGGTCAGCTGCCGTCAGGATTCGGAAGCTGCAGCCGTTTTTGCCGAATTCATAAACGTTGCGCTGCATCTTTAATATATTTGACCAAAGCCTGAACTGCCGGCTGCTTTTTCAAATCGCGCCGGGTCACAATCCAGAATTTGTGCTTAAACTCCGGGCCGATTTTCTCCAAAGCAACCAGATCCTTTTCTTTCTTGGCCGTTCCGATCGGATGCAGCCCGATTCCGATACCGTCTTTGGTCAGGCGTAACAACATTGATGAAGAATTGGTCGATGCCGCAATACGTTTGGCTTTTTCTAAAAAAATCCGATATTTTTCCCATACCTGTACATAATTGTCCCGCGTACATATCTTATGGTTTTGTTGTATATCTTCCAAACTTTTAGGATAACCATAACGTTCAAGATAACTTTTTGAGGCAAACAAACCAAACTTCAAACAATATTCAGTCGCCGAAAAAATATCATTTTTCTCCGGTTTTTCATACACTATCGCCATATCGACGTCGCTCGCCAGCATCGGAACCTCAAGAGAGCATGAAATACTGATATGAACATCCGGATACTTCAAATAAAAATCCGGCAGACAGGAAGACACATAACCGGCACCCAGCCCGTCACTTGTCCAAAGGCGAATGTCTCCCGTAATCTCATGAGGATTCATTTTAAAAGTCATGACCTTATGCACAATCCGGTCAATATCGCAGCTCAGTTCATACATGCTCTGACCGGCTCCGTTAGCCTGCACACCGTTATAAACCCGGTTAAACAAAGATACGCCGCAATAATCCTCAAATTCTTTCATGCATTTTGAGAAGTTAGACTGCTTCATTCCGTTAAGTTCCGCCGCTTTGGTAATGGAATTATATTTGACGGCTGCGCCAAAGCATAACAGATTTTTAACAATAAACGTTTTTTCTTTGATAAGCATTGAATTTCTTATGAACCAAAATTAAAGACATAACATTATATATGAACAATATTTCATATACAGAGCAAAAACACAACAGAAATCTTAGCGTTACTTCCAAAAAAATTATTTCTTTGCCCTGAAATGTTTGGATAACAAATCCAACTGATCAATCACATACCCAAGCAGCCGGTCATCCATATTGCGGATTTTCTCCATAATAATATTTTCGTCTTCCAACCGGCGGATAGACTTCTGAACGGAAAGCCTCTCCCCCATCATCTCGTCAATACTCACCTGAAAACGCTTGGCTATTTTAAAAACCATCAGCAAATCCGGCACGACCAGCCCGCGTTCCAGATTAGAAATCGTACGCCAGCTGACATCACAAATTGCAGCCAGCTCTTCCTGTGTCAGTCCGGCATTCTCACGCATGGACCTGACTTTAATACCCAGAAATTTTTTTACATCTTCTTTCATACTGATTTTATACTCTGAAACAGATTGTATATCCACAAAACAAATTTCATAAAGAACGGATAACAAACAATCTTTTACATCCAACCATTATTTAAGGAAAAAAATATGAGTAAAAATATGGACTTCAATACCTACCTAAACAAAAGTATAGGATGCTTTCAACAAAACCTTTTACAAAAGAAATTTCTGCGCAAAGTTTTAACGCCGGAAATCTATGAGCTTCTGGAATCTTACTTCACACTCACCCCCTTGCAGCGGAACTACATTCGCAAAAGCATCAAAAACCTGAAAAAACATAACTTATAAATTTCAGCGCTCCTCTCCGGCCGGAGAGGAGCCTCCTTCCTCGGGATTGACATTTAAACTGCTTCTTCATATACTGCCAAAATCTGTTTTCTTAATCTCTGAGGCAGCAACACATGAAAAAAATCCGGCTTATTGTTTGTATTCTTCTTTTGCTTTCATGCAGCAAAACGGAAGTAACGGAAGTTGACCTCTCACCATATTTCAAAGGGATTAACGGCACTGCGATTTTTTATCAGCCGACAACAGGGCAATACAAAATTCACAACCTCCGTCTGAGCGGACAAAGGGCTTCCCCCTGCTCCACATTCAAAATCATCTCGGCCGGTCTGGCTCTGTCTGAAAACCTGATAAACACAGAAAACTCGAAAATAAAATGGAACAAAAAACGCTATGACATGCCGGCATGGAACAAAGATATGACCTTAAAAGAGGCTTTCCAAACCTCTTGCGTCTGGTACTTCCGCAATCTTATCGACAGGCTCCCGCAGGCAAAAATCCAAGCGGCATTAAACCGGCTTGACTACGGAAATAAAGATATTTCCGATTGGAAAGGTGACTTGAATACCAACACCAACAGTCCTGAACTTAAGGGATTTTGGATAGAATCGTCCTTACAGATTTCCCCTATGGAACAAGTCCGTTCTCTGGCCAAACTCTTTTCATCTTCATCACCGGCGGAGGCAGCAACATTAAAAGACCTGATGCAGACAACCGACACACCGGTCAAAATTTACGGCAAAACCGGACTCGGCATCAAAGATAACCAGGTGCACACGGCATGGTTTATCGGATTTTTTGAGCAAGACAGCCGCCCCGTCTATTTCGCCGTCCGTTTGACCGATGAAGAAAACCCTCTTCCCGACTATCGGCATAAGGCCAGCCAATACGCCAGACAAATTGCCATAGACATCATCTCAAACGCCGACCTGTTTTAACGGCATTTTATCTTTGCCGCTTTTCAAAACAAAAGGCCCGTCTTATCCAAAGACGGGCACTGCGTACACCAAAGGTTGCCTTTTATCTGTTTTAATCAGTCCAGCGTAACCGTCTTCATTGAACGGCGCCAGTTTGCAAACGCGTCAATTTTGCTTCTGTCTGACCGCATCATCTGCTGTTCAAGGCGATATCCGGTAATAACCGCCCGCGCAAATTCGCATTTCTGCCGCAGGCTGTCCGCCGCCAGATTTTGAATAGCCGGCAAAGGAACAAAATCAAAAACTTTTTGCCGGCATGAATTTATAACCGCATTTTTCAAAATGTTATTGGCAAACTTCTGCAGCTGCAAAGCTCCCTTGCTCATGTTTTCGACCGGCTCGAACCCCATAAATTCATGCTCTCCGATTTCTTTGCGTTCATTGCCGCCTTTCCGTCCCTCAAAAAATTCCTCCAAGCGCGCCTCTTTCATCTCCCGAGCGGGATTACCCTCCACCCCGGCTTTATCTATCTGAGAACACGCCAGCGTCCGTCCCCAGTTTTTGGTTTGATAACAAACGCCAAAATCTTTTCGCTCCATCAACAGCCATTCTTTAAGACAGTGATTATACCGGTTATGCCAGTCCTGTGCTGATTCTATGGCAATAAAACGCAGTTCGGATTTATGCTTGGGACAATCCGGATTATAGTTTAAGACGAAGAACTGTGATTTAAGCTGCTTCTGCTCTTCTGCCGAATAACCAAGCTCCGTCATTTTTCGGGACATCATTTTTTCCAGTTGCATAGCAACATAACCGCCATGACAATGCGTCACAAGATTCAGACGGCGGATATTATACAAAGCCTGTTGAACCTCCAAACGTTCCCGCCCGCCGTTTTGAGCAATACGCGGCAGCACGGCCGCATCAAAAATATCTTTAACATAAGCCGGATTAAAAGTTTCTTCGCGGCAATCCTCGGGAACATCGCTCTGCAACTCGGCAAGATACTCGGGCCAATAAGCCTCGTAATACATACCCTCTCTGGCCTTTTTATCCCAATGATATTTGCCGAAATCGCAAACCGCCACACACACGCGCACCTTTTCAGCAGCCGTTTCAGAAATATTTTTTATAAAATTATCCGTTTTTTTCAGCATGCCGTTATAACCGCGCAAAAATACGCCTTTTCCGCCCGTTCCGGCCAAAACCAAAACACAAGCCTCTTCCGGCGCTACAGCCTCGGCAGCCGTAATGCGATATGGCGCCTCATCAGAGGCTGCACAGCGCTCCGCCAAAAAAGCAAAACTCTTACCCTGACGCTTTTCTCTGCATTCAACAATATAATCTTCAATATTCATAAGCCACCCTGTTAACAAATTTTGCCAAAATAATACAAAATAGAAACATATTTGTCAACAAGAATAAATAAATCAGCTTACCTGTCAACCTGACAACTTGCTTTTTAATAACCAATAAGCTAAAATCAAACAAAAAAGGACGACTATAATGCAGGACATCATCAACGGCCGCTGCGACTGGTGCGGAACAGACGAATTATATATCAAATATCATGATGAGGAATGGGGAAAACCGGCAACCGATGACCGGACATTGTTCGAATTTCTGATATTGGAAAGTGCACAAGCCGGATTAAACTGGCTGACAATTCTCAAAAAACGGGAAGGATACCGTCAGGCTTTTTATAATTTTAATGCCTGCCAAGTAGCGCAAATGACAGAAAAAGACATTGAAAGATTAATGCAGTTTGACGGCATTGTCAAAAACCGCCTGAAAATAAAATCAGCCATATCCAATGCCCGCCTTTTTCTTGCCGTTCAACAAGAGTTCGGCAGTTTTTACAATTATATCCTTTCATTTTTTCCTGAGCAAAAAACGATTGTCCACCGTTTTGAAACCTTAGCGGAAGTCCCCGCGTCCTCTCCGGAATCCGATGCAATCAGCAAAGACATGAAAAAACGCGGCTTCAAATTTTTCGGCACGACAATCTGCTACGCCTACCTGCAGGCCACCGGCTTTGTCAACGACCACCTGACAAACTGTATCTGCCATACAACAAACACAAAAAAAGAGTGAGGAAAGAACCTCACTCTCTATTATTGAGCCTTGTTAACGAAGAAAAAAACATCCGGCATATCCTCATAGATATCCCCCAGTAAACTGGGGTGCTAATCAGCTACAAACCTTACGGTTTGACCACGCTCGTTGGCGTGGAACGGTGTCTAACGACACCTTTGCATTCACCCCCCGATAAATCGGGGATTTTCTGTAAGGCATGTAATAAAAAAAGCAGAAGTTTTTCTTCTGCTTTTTTTACCGGCTTATTCCTGTATCCAATTAATTTTTACAAATCTCTTGGAGGTTTTTATTCCTTTCTTACCCCAGGAGATAAGTTTTTCTCCTTCGGGAAACACCAAGAAGTAGACCCTGGAAAGTTCTTCATCAGATTTAAACAGAACCTCAACAATACGGCTTTTGTCCGTACAGACCACGAGGTCCATTAATTTTTCGTCCGGCTTGATGCGGATATCGACTGTTTCTGCATCGTCTTCCAAATCTGCGATTTGGTAATTCCAAATCTCACGCAATTCGGCTTCAACCCGCTCAGCAATTGCAGAAGTGTCCGCAATCTGATGTTTTTTTTCGCAAGAACTTAAAACGAACATTGACAAAGCTAACAAAATAATCTTTTTCATATTCTTTTTTATTTTTAATAATTAGTATTTAATATTAAGTATATTTTGTATAATATCATATTTCTGTCAAAAATACAACAAGAAAATATTTGATTGTTTTTTAATAAAGGACTCTGTATAACTCTTATGATGAATAACAAGGGCTGGTATTTAACTCTGGTAATTACCATTAAAACAATTTCAACAAGCTGGTTTAAACTTCCCAACGGTTTCAGCGTTCTTATTCTTTCTATAATAACCATTCTCTGCCGTTTCCCGGATACGCAAAAAGCCCCGACGCAAAACCGGAGCTTCCAAATGGTGGGCCCAGATGGACTCGAACCAACGACCAGACCGTTATGAGCGGCCTGCTCTAACCAACTGAGCTATGGGCCCGTAGTGAGAACCTCAACAGCAAAATAAATAAGATATTTTCAAGTTCAAGTCAAGCCGATTTTTCCAATCGTTCACATTCCCAATAATTTCCCAATCTCTCCACCTCATATTCCCTTTTTCTTCTTCCGCGACTTACTCAAAAAAAAACACCCTGAAAAGTTTTTTCGGGGTGTTGCCAATTTTCAGTCTTATTGATCCAGAAAACTACGCAGTTTCCGTGACCGGCTCGGATGCTTCAGCTTGCGCAAAGCCTTCGCCTCAATCTGGCGGATACGTTCACGCGTAACGTTAAACTGCTGTCCGACTTCTTCCAATGTATGATCGGTATTCATGCCGATACCGAAGCGCATCCGCAACACACGCTCCTCTCGCGGCGTCAAGGAAGACAAAATACGGGTACAGGTTTCTTTCAGATTGGAATGAATTGCCATATCCAACGGCTGCAAAGCACTGTCATCGGCAATAAAATCGCCCAGAGAAGAATCTTCCTCATCACCAACAGGTGCTTCCAGACTAACCGGCTCTTTGGCAATCTTCATAACCTTGCGAACCTTTTCCAGCGGCATTGACAAACGCTGCGCCAATTCTTCCGGCACCGGCTCGCGCCCCATTTCTGCCAGCATTTGGCGGGAAGTCCGGGTCAGCTTGTTAATTGTCTCAATCATATGAACCGGAATACGGATTGTCCGTGCCTGATCGGCAATCGAACGGGTAATCGCCTGTCTGATCCACCATGTTGCATAAGTCGAGAACTTATAACCGCGGCGATATTCAAATTTGTCAACGGCTTTCATCAGGCCGATATTGCCTTCCTGAATCAAATCCAGGAACTGCAAACCGCGGTTGGTATATTTTTTGGCAATGGAAATAACCAGACGCAGGTTCGCCTCAATCATTTCTTTCTTAGCCTTTTCAGCCTCACGTTCGCCGCGTTTAATCGTATCGACCATACGGCGGTATTCGCTGATCGGCAAACCGCATTCCGTCGCCATTTGTGCAACAGACTCACGCAGTTCGGCAATTTCCAGCCCATATTTTTCTACAAAATTTTTCCAATGCTTGTCGCTTTTCTTGGCAACATTTTCAACCCACTTCGGATCAAGCTCGGATTTCTGATAAACTTCCAAAAAGTCTTCGCGCTTAATCTTGCAGGACATGGCATAACGCAGAAGCTTTCCTTCCAGCCCCATCAGACGCTTGTTCAGGCCGTTCAGCTGCTCAACCAGCTGCTCAATTCTGACCGCATTCAGGTGAATGGAACTCATCAGCTCAACCAATTCTTTTTTAACCTGCAGATACTTTTTCTCAACTGAAGCGCTGACGGATTTTCCGGCAATAATTGCAGCCACGCGCTGCTTTTGGATCTTGTCCAAATCATCATAATAACCGGAAATTTTGGTCAGAATTTCCAACACCGGTTCCCGCAGGGCTTCTTCCATTGAAGAAACCGAAGCCGCGGCACGTCCGCCGGTCTCGTCCTCGTCATCTTCCGTACCTTCATGAGCTTCGTCATCGCCGCTTTCCAAATCGTCGTCGGCATCTTCGTCTTCCTCATCTTCCACGGCACTGTCAAGCTCAATGTCATCGGCGAGTTCATCGTCAATGTCATCCAGATTGTCTTTGGTTTCCAGCTCTTCAGCCACTTTTTCCAAATCATCGACGGTTTCTTCGTCTTCTTCAAAAGCCATGGCCTCGGCATCATCGCCATACATCATCTCCAAATCGATAATGTCGCGAAGCTGCATCGTCCCTTCCAGCAATTCATCACGCCAACCCGCAATGGCCTTAATCGTCATCGGACTTTCGCACAAACCGTCAATCATCACGGTTTTTCCGGCTTCAATACGCTTGGCAATGGCAATCTCGCCTTCGCGGGAAAGCAGTTCCACCGTTCCCATTTCTTTAAGATACATTCTGACCGGATCATCGCTGCGGCCCAGCTCTTTCTCGTCAAAATTGCCGCCTTCGTCTTCATCGTCAAAATCGTCAACGTCGTCTTCCACGGCGTCTTGTTCAAAACTGTCAACTTCCGACTCGGCAATCAGGCTGATTCCCATATCAGAAATGCCGGACATAATATCTTCAATGTTTTCAGAAGATTCGCGTTCGGGGGGCAAGGCTTTGTTGAGTTCTTCTATTGTAATGTAGCCGCGGACTTTTCCCTTGTCTATCAAGCGCTTAACAGCACTTCCGAGGGTGTCGATTAAGGGCGTGTCTGCCGCCCCGCCGTCATAGAGGTCTGGAGTATCTATATCTGACATCAGTATTCCTTAAAAAAATCGATTCTTTTGCTAGCTTGCAGGAACTTTTAATAAGTTATCGGCCAAATGTCAAGCCCTACAATCAAACGAATAACAGCATATGGCGCGCAAAGCCGCGGTTTTCAAGGGAAAAGGATAAAATAAATATTTTTTAGTCCGGATTCGTTTCCTGCAGAATCGTCTCTTTTTCCTTTTTGAGCGATTCGTAACGCTTAAAAACCTCGTCAGGAAAAGACGGCGCATTATCAATCTCTTTCAAGCATTCTTTCATCTCGTTATCCAGCATTTTGAGCTGAACTTCGGCAATTTTGGTATTAATCTCTTCCCGCAGCTTCAAAACCGGCGGTTTTTGCATCCGCAGCATTTTGAACTCCCACAAACTTCCGACTTCGCTGCCCTGCCCGCCGCTTTGCAGACATTCCAGAACCTTGTCGCAGTCCGCCTCCGGCTCGTCCATACTGATTTGCACCAGCGCGTCAAACAAAACCCGCAGCTTAGCGTCTTTAATCTCAAAATCGGCCATTTTCTCCTCATATTCGGCAATCAGCTCCGGACAGAAAATCATGGCTGCAATCACAAACTTGACAATCTGCTCGTCCAAAACCCTCTTGGGACGCGCCACCACAACCGGCTGCGGCATAAAGGACCGCCCGCCGCCCGTTTTTTTATAAGCCTGATAATCGCCGCGCCGCAACTGAGACGGATACGTCCCGTTGTGCTGAAACTTGCGCCTTGCCCCCTGCCCGACTTCATAATACAGCCGGTCTTTCATCTCCTGAATATAATAAGTCCGAACCGTCGCATCGGCAATCTTGGCGACTTCTTCCTTCAAATCGCTTTCCAACAAGGCTTTTTGCTCCGGCGTATCCAGCGGCCGGTTTTCAAAATTCTTGCGCCATAAGAGGTCTTTCAGCGGCACCGTCGTATCAATTTGCTTCTGAAAAGCCTCCGCACCGTGTGCTTTCAAAAATTCGTCCGGATCCATTTTTTCCGGCAGAAATACATATTTGAGCGAATAACCTGGTTTTAAAATCGGCAAAGCCCTGTCAACCGAACGTATAGCAGTCTTAACACCTGCACCATCACCGTCAAAACACAACGTCGGTTCATTGCAGATTTTCCAGGCTTCGGCAATCTGGTCTTCGGTCAAGGCCGTACCGAGCGGCGCCACGGCATAATGAAAACCATACTTGTCCATGGCAATCACATCCATATAGCCTTCGCAGACAATAATCCGCTTGGCTTCAAAGGCCTTGTCACGGGCATTATTGAGATTGTACAAAACGCGGCGCTTGTTGAAAATCGGCGTTTCGGGCGAGTTCAGATACTTGGGCTGCCCGTCGCCCATAATCCGTCCGCCGAAAGCAATCGGCCGGCCGCGCTTGTCAAAAATCGGAATAATGACCCTATCGCGAAAAAAATCGAAAGTCCGTTTGCTGGTATTGTTCTCCGCCAGCGAAACCAGACCAAGGTCAGACATATCCCGTTCGGAAACCCCTTTTGACTTCAACAAAGCCAACAAACCGTTATTGGCCGGAGCATACCCCAGACGGAATTTTGAAATAATGTCATCACCAAAACCGCGGCGGGAAAGATACTCCATTGCTTTTTGCCCCTCCGGCAGCCGCAGGCATTTTTCAAAAAATTTGACCGCCAGCTCCATAATGTCATAAAGCGAATTTTTCTTTTCCAGCTCGGCTTTGTTCTCATGCGAAATCCGCGGCACTTCCAATCCGGCCTTATGCGCCAGCTTTTCCACGGCATCCATAAACGGCAGACCGTTGGCCTCCATCTCAAACTTAATGATGTCGCCATGCGCGCCGCAGCCGAAACAATGATAAAACCCTTTGGCCTCGTTCACGGTAAAAGACGGCGTTTTTTCATTGTGAAACGGACAGCAGGCCTGATATTCCCGCCCTTTGCGGACAAGTTTGACCTTGTCTCCGACCACATCGACAATCGAAACCTTTGCCCGCAATTCATCTAAAAATTTTTGTAAATCCGCCATTTTTCATTATGTTCATTATTTTTGTCTGTAGGAAACTCTCTCGGAGCAGTTTTAGTAAAATGCAGAGAGCAAGATGAATAATGTGATTTTAACGATAAAAAAATTTTAGTGTACACAGAAGTACATGAATTTTTTATTCGGAAAAAATCGCGTTAGGCACTCGTTATATGCATTTTACCGGTAAAAGCCGATATGTGAGTCAAATAATAAGATTTAAGGAAAAATGTGAGGAGCGTACAAAGAGGTACGTGACCGAACATTTTATCCGCAAAATCTGTATTAGTTGACCTCAGAGCGGCTTTTACCCCAGAAGGGATTTAATCGCTCCTGAAGCCTTTCCAAAATCCATCTGCCCGGCATATTGTTCACGCAGCTTGCCCATAACGGCACCCATGTCTTTCATGGAAGAAGCGTTAACCGATGCAATCACTTCTTTGATCGCCGCCGTCATCTCGGCTTCGTTCATCTGCTTTGGCAAAAATTTTTCAATAACTTTAATCTCGGCCAGTTCTTTGTCCGCCAAATCCTGACGCTTGCCTTCAATGTAAATTTTGACAGAGTCGTTTCTTTGTTTGATCATCGACTGCATCATAGATAACAACTCGGCATCCGTTGCTTTTTCGGCTCCTTTGCCGCGGGCTTCCACATCTTTCTCTTTTTGTCCGGCAATAATCAGGCGCACGGCCGAAACCGTCGTTGTATCATGGCTTTTCATTGCTTCTTTCAAAGCGTTTTGCAAATCTTCTCTCAGCATTTTCTTCTCCTCACAAAAATTCAATCACTTAATTGATTTGAAGATAAACGCATTATAACAAAAAATCAATTCAAAAATAGCATTGTAATTGCCGCCAAATCAGGTTATATTTTTTGCAAACAAAAAAAGGAGACCTCGGATGAAAGCTTTTGCCCCGATAAGTTTAATTTCGCTGTGTTGCGCATTTCCGGCTTTTTCTCAGGAGACTGACATAAATAGCGCCGAAATGCAAAAAGCCCTGCAAAACACCGAGCAGGCCATGCAGCAATCGGCACAAAACCTAAATCAGGCCATCGGCAAAGTCATGCCGGAAATCGCGGAAAGCATGAACAAATCACTGACCGAAATCCTCGGTACTTTTCCGCAGCTGTTTTCAGCCATGGAAGAAAACCGCATTTTCTCCAAAACTTCGGAACAAATGCTGAAAGAACTGAAAGCGTCTCTTGATGAAATGCAGATTTCCGCAGAGAATTATAAGATTGAAAATTTCCATAACAATTTGTCCGTCAGCGGTTCGCAAAATCAAAACAGTGTCGGTCTGGATTTTTTGATTACGCAAGGCCCGATGACCATTGCCCTCACACGGGAATATCTGGACAATAAAAAATCCCCAACCCCCAATGCGCTTTCAATCACGGCATTAAACGGCAAACAGTTGGAACTTTCCGCCTTTTCAATAGAAAACATCAATGACAACCCGTTTTTATGTTACGATGAAAAAGATTATACCTTCATCATCGGCAACCTCGGCTATGACGCCAATGTCAAAATTGAAACCCGCGGCAAAGACCATAAGCAACAAGCCCGCGACTTCATCAAATCCGTCAACGGCCGGCAACTGAAATAAAAAATCAGAAATAATGCCGCCAGCTGAGCAGCGTCTCGTCCAAATCTTTGCCGTAATTCTGCTCGTAACGGTATTCCGCCGCCACGGCATTACTGCGGTTTACGGAATAAACGGCTTCCGCCTTATATTTCATCTTATCGCCGAAATGATTGGTCGCCAACACTTTCTCCGCTTCGGCAATCAGCCGCCAATTGCCGTAATCTGCAAAAACGCCGGCCGTCCAGCCAATCCCGCCAATCGTATTATCCGGCAGAACACCGCCATAACCGGCATAAGCGCTGCCCAGAAAATAAAACCAGATTTCCTCATTCAGCGCCACCGTCGACCCGCCGCCGATTTTAAAGTTAAAAGCATAGCCCTCTTTTTCTGTTCTCGGATTCATCTCCCGTTTTACATCGGCATTAATCAGATAAGAAACCGGCTTAAACATGGCGTCAACCGGAGATAGCGACTTTATCCCGACCAAATCAAACTGCTGCAAAACCGTTTTGTCGGAATTATCATAGTGCCTGAGCGTCGTATTCAAAAAATTAATCTCGGCGCCGCGTAAAAAACCATAATTGTCATCACTCAGCGAATGATAAGCCGGCCGGTAGCTGACCTCCTGAAAAGCCTCGCCGTTACGAAAACCGATGCCGGCAGAAGCACGCATGGACTTGTGCGAGAGCAACGGATTTTGTCCGTCCTCCAATTCCGGAATTCTGCCGGTTTCGGCAATTTTATTCCGCACCAGCAAAGCCTTAAAACTGCGCTGCCGGTAATCGGAAAGCTCCAACTCGTGCGCCACATACTGATACTGCACATATTGATAAGCCGTCTCCAAAACATCGGCTTTGCTTCCGTCATCGTCAAGCCCGCCCAAAGACCAATCCTGTTCTTTGATTGCCGCCAGATAAGCTTTTTTTTCTTCCGGAGTCATCTGTTTGTAACGATGCCTGATTTTAGCCTGCCGCGACGGCCGGTAATTAATGCTTTTTACCAGTCCGGAGCGGGAATACACGGCTTTGACCGTATCCAGCGGAATAGCCTGAACCGGAAAGTCGTCCGCCAGTTTCAGGCTCGGGCGCACGGCGTCAAGCGTTTCCATCAACATATAAGAACAATTGCGCGTAAAAAAGTAATAGCGGCTCTGAGCATGTCCCGTTTCCCACAAATGCGCCACAAACAAATCCAGTTCTTTAGGCGTCAAATCCAGATTAATTTCCCATATATCGCGATTCTCAATATTGTTGTAAGTATTAATCACGTCATAATAAGGCTTGACCGTAAATCCGCCGTAATACCCGCCGGTCAGGCCGAGAACCGCAAACAAAACGCTGTTTTCCTGCCCTGCGGTAAAAGCGCCGTAATTCGCTCCGTGCGCCAAAAGCTGCGTTCCCTTGCGCGCCGTATCAATCCGCAAAAGCGTATGCCCGAACAAAGAAGACGGATTGTTCATATAAGCATCGGTAAACAGCAGCGTCACGCCGGAAGGCTGCAAATCTTTGCGGAATTGTTCATATTCCGCACATTTTGGAAAATCTGCCGATGTCAGACCTTTTTGCTTCAAAAAAAGATAACGCGCCGGAAAAAGGCAACGCTTGTCATTGTCACTTTCAAACAAAGCCGCGGTTGCCGCCAACTCAGAGTCAGGATTTACCTTTCCGTCCGGAGCCAAAAAGAAATTTTCGGAATCAATCGTGCTTTGATACAAGCCGCCGCTCTGCGGACGATAATGCCCGAGCGCCAGCCACTCATCGGAATAAGCCGCATTTTCTCCGGCCCGAACAGAAAAAACGCATAAAAAAACAAACGCCCAAAGACAACAAACAAAAATTTTCATCATCAAACAACAAAACGGCTTCCGGCCCGAAAGCCGGAGGCCGCCTTGCCTCAATCATCAAAAGCTGTTACGCATTCTGAACCAGTTCCAGCAGGTTCAACGTAACCTGAACCGCATCGGCATTTTCATCGGCAAACAAATAAGCAAAATTTGTTTTTGAAATTTCACCCAGTTTTTCACTGTCCACATTCAAAATACCGGCCAGCGTATCAATGGTCTCCCCGCGTCCGGCAGCCGCATCCATCGCATATTGCTCCATATTGTTTTCCAGAAAAGCCAGCGTCATCTTGCCTGTTCCGCCGGTAACGCGGCCGTTTGGATCACAACCGGAAGTTCCGAAAGTAATACCGAAAGTCTGGGTACCGAAAGAACCGTTTGTCGTTGCCGCCAACACCTGCGGACCGATACCGCTTTGCCCGCGCCAAGCCATGGACCCCAAACCGCAGCCCGTGCTGTCAACCGCGGCAGCATCAGAAGCCGCCATCATTACGCCGCCCATGATCATAGCGGCCAGAGATAATTTTTTCATAAATGCCTCCAGTTATAAAGTTACTCTTGATTTTTAGCACAAATAATAATTTTGTATAGTATATTTTTTACGTTATACCGCCATAAAAGATTTCGCTTGAAAATATAAAAAAGTATGCTATATTAAAGGAAATTAAGAATTAGGCAGGCTGTGATAAGGTCATACTTATCGCAGTCTGTTATTTGTAACCAGAAAAAACAGGTGAGTGAAATGGAAAAATTCCCTTTAACCAAACAAGGCTATATTGCTCTTGAGGAAGAGTTGAAACATCTCAAAGGCGTTGACCGCCCGAACATTATTGCGGCAATTGCAGAAGCGCGTTCTCATGGTGATTTGTCTGAAAACGCCGAATATTCGGCCGCTAAAGAGAAACAAAGTTTCATTGAAGGACGCATTCAGGATCTGGAAGCCGTTTTAAGCCGTGCTCAGGTCATTGACGTTGCCAACACCAAATCCGACGTAATCCGTTTTGGCGCCACGGTTCAGGTTGTCGATGAAGACAACGACAACGAAAAAACCTATCAGATTGTCGGCGATTATGAAGCAGATATCGAAAAAAACAAAATTTCTCTGTCTTCTCCGCTGGCCAAAGCCCTGATCGGCAAAGAAGTCGGCGATATTGCCGAATATGTTGCCCCCGGCGGCAAAAAATCTTTTGAGATTTTAGAAGTCAAATACATTTAAAACTCAAAAACAAGCTTTATATTAAAACCGGTCCTTTAAAGGATCGGTTTTATTTTTTTTACTAAGGAGCATATAACATGAAAAATCAATCTTTCCCTCATTGTGACTGCCTTCAAAAAGAAAAAAACGTTGAAATCAAAACCCCTGAAACCCACATCAAAAAAGAAACAACCTGCTACTGCACACCTCAAGAATGCGACTGCACCGTAACCAGAGAAGAAACCGAAACCCCCAAAGAATAAGGAAGCCGAAATGAGTAAGACAAAACAGGAAAACTGCAAATACGTACTGGATTATGACAACAAATGCGACTGCCGCGAAGACGACAACTGCGGCTGCACCTACCCAAATAATTTGCCGCAGGACTTCAAACAGGAATGCAAAGAAGGCCAAAACTGCACCGCACGGCAATCCGATACGCGTCAATAAAAAAACAACCTGCAAGGCATTTGCCGGCTTGCAAAAACCGGATAATTATTCTATGTAATAAGAAAAAATTATCGGAGAAAACGCTATGGCTCAATACAAAACCCCCGTTCTCATCATCGGGTCCGGCCCTGCCGGCTACACCGCGGGCATCTATGCCGCCCGCGCCGGCCTGAAACCGCTCATTGTTGCCGGAGAACAAATCGGCGGGCAATTGACCATTACCACGGATGTTGAAAACTACCCCGGCTTTCCTGAACCGGTCAACGGCAGCGAACTGATGGAAAGAATGAAGCAGCAGGCCATAAACCTCGGGGTAGAATTTGTTGAAGACAAGATTATTGAGGTTGACTTCAAACAACGCCCATTCAGCTGCAACTCGGAAAACTACAACCTCTTCACCGCCGATTCCGTTATTATCGCCACAGGAGCCTCGGCACGCTGGCTCGGACTGGAAAGTGAAAAAAAATTTCTGGGTTTCGGCGTCTCGGGCTGTGCCACCTGTGACGGCTTTTTCTACCGGGGCAAAGACGTTGCCGTTGTCGGCGGCGGCAATACCGCGGCCGAAGAGGCGCTTTACCTGACCAACTTTGCCCGTTCGGTAACGCTCATCCACCGCCGCGACACCCTAAGAGCGGACAAAACCATGCAGCAACGCCTTTTTGACAACACCAAAATCACTGTTGAATGGAACTGCGTTATCGAAGAAATTCTCGGTACGGACACCCCCAAAGCCGTTACCGGACTGAAGTTGAAAAACATCAAAGATGACAGCACCAAAGAGCTGAAAGTAGACGGTATCTTCATCGCCATCGGACACCACCCCAATACCGAAGTCTTCAAAAATCACTTGGAATTGGACAACAGCGGCTACATTGTCACCAAACCCGACAGCTGTGAAACCGGCATTGCCGGAGTTTTTGCCGCCGGAGACGTTAAAGCGCCGGAATTCCGACAGGCCGTTATCGCAGCCGGTTCGGGCTGTACGGCAGCTCTGGAAGCAGAACGCTGGCTGAACAGCCAAAGCGGTTGATACGCAGAAAAAATTTTCTGCAATAACGGATTTCTGCAGAGTCGCGGCATAAAAAAATATTATGCTGCCCAATTTGAAAGACTCTTTTTGTCTTTTACAACTTTTACATTGTAAAAAAAGCCGATTATTCAAAAAAACAAAGAAAAATATGAGCCAATCTCAAAAAGGCACTTGTCAAAGTGCTTTTTTTTGTCTATATTAAAAATGATGTTTAATTTTTAATATATATAATTATGGTAACAAATAGTAATTTAGAGAGCGCAAACCAGAGTAATCAACAGTCTTTCAGCTATGCTGATTTGCAGAAGTACAAAACGAAAATTGAAGGGAAAGATCATGTCCGCAACAGCGAAATTAAGAGATTTCTTACTCTTGACGTAGATAACCTTTCAGAAACTGACAAGAAAAAAATCATCGCCCTTTTGAACAAAAAGAACGATTATGGAAAGTCGGCCGTATTGTATAATCTGTTGCTTTGCAAAATTGCCAACTCTCACAATGACACCCTCAAAGCCAAGGCTCTGCCTTTTGCCAAGAAATATGGTGTTGAAACTTTGTTGACTGCCTCAAGAGAAGAAAAAGTTGAGGCTTAATAAAAATTATTAATAAAAATATTATTAAAAAATGGCACAGAAAAAAGAAAAAACAGAAATCAATGTGACAGTCAGAGTAACAAAACCAAATGTTACACCCAAGCTTCAGGCTCAAATCAAAAAAAGAGAAGAAGCAATTAAAGCCAGTCCTTATGCCTGCAGCGACATTGCTGATAAAGTTGCACGGGAAATCTCCAAAAAACAAATTGAGGATTTTGCCGCACAACTGAGGGCCAGAAGAAAAGCTTACGTTTTTTCAGAAATGACCGCTGAAGACGAACAAAAAATGCGTCTGACGGCCGAGGAAAAAGAAACCCTTAAAGGAATACTCAGTAATGTAAATTACTGTGCTTTTCCCTATTCAATCAAAAATATCCTGATTGAAGGTTTCAAATACCCCGAACAAGAAATCCGCCATATGGTCAGAGATTTCGCGGCCTCGGAATTCAAACAGACAGATTCTCCCATCATCGGTTTAGATCTGTGGATTGACTTGCTGTCGCGAGAATATGTGTCCGACACCGGATTCGCATTCCTGCGGGATCACGTCAAACTTCTGAAAAAGCACTCCGGCAAGGTTCTTTACAAATATATCCAAAATGTAAAAGACCGCAACCATAGTGAAGAATCGGAAGAATTGTATCAGGAAGTACTGAAATTATATAAGTAATTCCCCTTTCTTGTTTCCCCTCCTGAGTTTTTGCTCTTGAGGGGAAACCTTTCTTTGCCACACTAAAACACAATATATATGAATACCGGTATGATTAACACGCTGCTTCTGTCCCCGATGTCTGCCAAACAGACATTGCAGCTGACACGCTTTATCCATCAGGGAATAAGAGGTGAAAAAAAGCTTCAAAGAATTTGTTGTTATGCCTTGGAGCAGGTTTTTGCCATGCATCCGCTCAACAAAAAATGGCTTGATATTTTATTTTCCGTTTCCGAACGCTCTTTTGTTCTGAAGATTCTGGGAAAATACAATCACCAAATCCGACAGGCAAACTTGCAAACAGCCTGCTACCGTTACCTGAAAAAGATAAACCAGGATTATCTGGCGCTTCTTTTTCTTTAATCTGCCCCAAACACCGTCTAAGCTTCAAACTTATTCGGTGTTTTTTTATTTTTTAGACACAAAAAAATTATTGCCAAAAAGCCGCAATAATGCTAAAATTAATATCTGAGTTAAATATTATTATAAATAACAATTAAAATGAATATTATGATACCTAAAAGAAAATTATCTGTCAGAGAAGTAGCCGTATTTTCCAACATGGAAAGAACCAGCCGCAAACTTGTTTATTTTGAACTCGCCAACGGTATGTCTTTTTCAGATGTCTTGGAAAAATACTGCGACATCATTGCCTTTGAAAAACAAATAAAAAACCAATGGGACCAAGACTTGCTCCATGAATTGTCTGCCGGCAAATTTGACGGCTATATCCTTTCGCTCTGCCAAAAGATTCAAATAAAAATCAATTGGCCGCAGCTGAAAAAAGGCAAACGCGTCAAACAAGTCTATCTCCGGGCCGTTAATTATCGCGACCGCTTGCAATTTCAAAAGACGCCGAGCAGAAACGCAGAACTTTTTTGCCGGATATGCAAAGATTATTTGCAACGCAAAGACAAATTCAACAAAAAACTTTCTGACTTAATAAGCAGGAACGTTCCCGTTGAAACAATTATTCGGCAAATGACGGAGGAATATGCGGCTGAAGACGCAAAAAAGAGCGCCAAAAAGTTTCTGACTTACGCTCTTCAGTATACCAGACACGAATTCAAAATCAAACAGCCCGTGGCTCCGGCATTGATAGAAATCGCACTTAACAAAGATTTTATAACAACGCCCGACATTTTCGAACAACAAATTGACATCATCTGCCAATCCTATGAAGCATACGAAAATTCTTTAATGGCAATTGAAGTCAAAAAAATCTGCTACGATTTTATCGAAGCCGCATTTTTAAAATATGAAAAAGTCGATGCCCGACTGCTGAACTTCCTGTTTTTAGGCAATTGGATAAGCGTTGAAACAAGCAACTTGTTATGCCGCGCTTTCAAAGTCATAAAAGATCGCGAACTAAACTTCTTTGTCTTTGAAACAATCAAAAAGATGTATACAAAAATTGATCTTTCACAAGAAGAAAGATTGTCTGAATCAGAAAAACTGATTTGTACCTTGTATGAAATCTTTAAGTATGAATAACTTACTCCCTGCCGGTTCAAATGGCAGGGATTTTTTTATTCATACACCGTCCACTCTTGTCCTTTTCCTATTCACCTTCTCACTCTTCACTGCCTCTCCTTTCCTCTCATCTTTCTCTTTGCCTATCATCACTCTCTTATTCTCATCTCCCCCACTTTCTTCTTTGCACACTCCCATTCCCTTCCCGCTCACCGTTCTCCTTTTTCCTCTCATTCTTTTTTCTCTTTCCCTCCCTCCTCCGCTGCCCCCCCTCTCTTTTTTCTCCTACCCTCTTTCCTTCTCCTCTCTTCCCTTTTCCCATTCTCGATATTCCCATTTTCTCCCCGCTTCCCTTTTCCCTCTCCGCCGCCCTCTCCATCTTTAGCCGACTTTCTCCCTCTTCTCTCATCTCCGCCGTTTTTCGCTCCCACCTCCACTGCCCCTCTCTCTGATTAGCCAAAATCCCCTCTGCTTTTCCTATCACCCTGCCCAAAATCTCCACCTTACTTTTCATTATATATTGACTCTTGCGTTTTATTGTGGTATAGTATCTGTATTGTCATTCTCGGGCTTG
>JAGBHO010000007.1 GCA_017935485.1 Alphaproteobacteria bacterium
CGAAGGATCCAGTCAAATCATATAGCATTATTAACCAACTGGATTCTTCACTCCGTTCAGAATGACAGTACGTCTTCTTCAAAGCACCATTACACCCTCTCATGAGTGAGAGGGCTAGGGAGAGTTGATTAGCCCGATTACCGAATGATTTCTTAGCTTTTGGCCCAAAGAGATAATAGTGAAGCACTGGGCAATGGAGCGTAGCGACTTTAACTTTGGGCTGAAAGCTTAGAAAATGAGGTTGGGCTTGATTTTTGCTTACTTTTGATCAAGCAAAAGTAAGAAAGAAGAATAACCAACTTTATGAAGAAACCAAAACCAGAAAATTAAAAAGGAAAGGCCGCGGCAAAAGGGACAAGGAGGCGAAAAAAAGGCGGGGAGAGAAAAGGAAAAGAAAGTAGCGGAGAGTGTGAGGGCGGAAAGAGAAAACGGGACAAGGGGTGAGAAAAGAAACGAAACGGGGAAGCAGGAAAAAGAAAGTGGCGGGGAATGAGGAAAGAGAGGAGAACGAGGCACCGTACAAACTAAACACTCAGGCCGACCCTGTGGATAGGTTAAAATAATAATTTTCAAAAAATAAAATTGGATTAATTATAAACGCAGGGGAATATATTTATTCATCATTTAATAGATTGGGGAATCTAGTGAATAATTTTTTGCAAAGTATAAAGAACTTGTCACCGGGACGCTTGGTGTCGATTTCTGCGATTATTATCTTTTTAATCAGTTTTTTTGCTTACATTGCCACGCAGGTAAGCGCCACCGAATACGCCGTTTTGTATACGGATTTGGAGCTTGAAGACGCCAAACAGATTGTTACGCGGCTTGAGGCTTCAAACATCAAATATAAGCTGACCAAAAACGGTACGGAAGTTCTTGTTCCCAAAGATATGGTCAATAAAATGCGTGTTGATACGGCCGAATTGGCTATGGCCTCCAAAGGTTCAAACGTCGGATACGAGATTTTTGACAATACCGATGCGCTGGGATCGACCAATTTTGTGCAAAACGTTAATCTGATTCGCGCCTTGGAAGGAGAGCTTGCCAGAACGATTCGCTCGGTTGACAATATTAAAAGCGCAAGAGTTCATCTGGTATTGCCCAAAAGAGAAATGTTTTCGCGCGAGGAGCAGGCGCCTTCTGCTTCTGTTGTGGTCAAGACCGCGCACGGGCAGCTTGATCTGAAAAATATTCAGTCGATTCAAAAACTGGTTGCGGCGGCAGTGCCGAAGCTTGATGTCAAAAATGTGGCGATTGTCGACAGCGCCGGCAACTTGCTGACCAATAATTATGATGATGAAGAAACTTTGCAGCACGCAAATATTGAAATGATGCGCATGGAGCAGGAACGCAAAATGGCCATGGCCGTGCAAAACCTTTTGGAAAAAACGGTCGGCCCCGGAAAGGTCCGCGCTCAGGTCAATATAGAAATGGACATGGACAAGGTTGTCACCAATGAAGAAATTTATGATCCCGACAGCCAGGTTGCCCGTTCGCAAAGCTCTGTTACCGAAGAGGGCGTGTCCCGTGACAATGAGACGCCGGTAACGGTCGCTCAAAACATTCCCAACGGCGACAATGTCCTGAACAATTCCGGAACTTTTAACCAGAATTCGCGGGTTGAAGAAACAATCAACTATGAAATTTCCAAAGTTGTGCGCAATAAGGTCAGAAACGCCGGCATCATCAAGCGCCTGAGCGTTGCCGTAATGGTTGACGGCCTGTATGAAAAAGACGCCAACGGCAAAATGGTATACCGTGACCGGACGCAGGATGAAATGGAGCAGCTGAGCGCCCTGGTCAAATCGGCTGTCGGATATGATGCCAACCGCGGCGATATTGTGGAAGTCGAAAACCTGAAGTTTGTCGAAATCGCGCCGGAAACCGTTTCGGAAGAAGAAATCCTGATTATGGGCTTTACCAAAGACGAGTTAATGCGGATTGCCGAAGGTCTGGGGGTTG
Organism: Alphaproteobacteria bacterium; assembly: GCA_017935485.1. Taxonomy (GTDB): domain Bacteria; phylum Pseudomonadota; class Alphaproteobacteria; order RF32; family CAG-239; genus MGBC133411. The sequence goes on from JAGBHO010000007.1 coordinate 1,963, forward strand.
CAATTGTGGCGGTGCTGGTTATTTTATTGGTAATTCGTCCGCTGATTAACAATGCCTTTGACGCCGGCGGAACTTCGCAACGGCTTCTGGGTGAAAATGAAGAGGAGAACCTTCTGTTGTCAAACTTCCTGAACGAAGACAATTCGGATATTGACGAGCTTGTCACAATGAACAAGGTGGACGGCAGGGTTAAAGCCGCCTCTGTCAAACGGATTAACGAGCTGGTTGACAAGAATCCGGATGCCGCGGTCAATGCCATCAGAGGCTGGCTGTATCAGAATGAAAACTAAAAGGACGGTGCGAACGTGATGAAAACAAATGTAATAGACGATTACAATCTGATCTCCGGTCAGCAGAAAGCGGCAATCTTAATGCTTTCTCTGGATGAAGAACGCTCTGCCACGCTGTTTTCTCTGATGGATGACGAGGAGATTAAAGAGCTTTCCGTGATTATGGCTTCATTGGGAAAAGTCAACTCTTCGGTTGTTGAGCAGCTTTTTCAGGAGTTTACGGACAAGCTGTCCAATACCGGCGCGCTGATAGGCACCTATGAAAGTACGGAACGCCTGCTGGCCAAAGCGCTGGATAAAGACCGTGTTTCCGTCATTATGGAAGAAATCCGCGGTCCGGCCGGACGGACGATGTGGGACAAGCTCGGCAATGTTAACGAGCACGTTCTGGCAAACTATCTGAAAAACGAATACCCGCAGACCATTGCCGTTATCTTGTCAAAGATTAAGGCCGAGCATGCCGCGAAAGTCATTGCTTTGCTGCCGGAAAACTTTGCCATGGAAATCGTTATGCGTATGCTGCGTATGGATTCGGTACAGAAAGAAGTGTTGGACGGTTTGGAAAAAACGCTGCGCAAGGAGTTCATGAGCAACCTTTCCAAATCTACGCGCCGCGATTCGCACGAGCTTATTGCCGATATTTTCAACTCTTTGGACCGCAACACCGAAAGCCGCTTTATGGAAGCTTTGGAAGAACGCAACCGCGAGAGTGCGGAACGCGTCAAGTCTTTGATGTTTACGTTTGAAGACCTTATCCGCGTTGATGCTCAGGGCATTCAGATTTTGCTGCGCAACATTGACAAAGACAAGCTTGCCATTGCGTTGAAAGGCGCGTCCGAACAGATTAAAGAACTGTTCTTCAGCAATATGTCTTCCCGTGCCGGCAAAATCATCAAAGAAGACATGGAAGCCATGGGGCCGGTCAGACTGCGTGATGTGGAAGAGGCCCAGCAGTATGTTGTTGCCACGACCAAGGAACTGTCCAATAACGGCGAGATTGTTATCAGCGAAGGCAAAGATAACGATGAGCTCATTTATTAGTTTTAGGTTTTGCTGATGGGTGATTTTCAAAAATTTATGTTTGACAATTTCGTCATCGTTGACGAGAATGAGGTCATCAAAAAAAATGCGCCCGATGCGGAAGAAGCTGAGGAAATTGTCGAGGCCGAAATTGAAGAATTGCCTGAAGAACCGGATACCGCGCCGGAACCGGAAGAACCGCCGGTAAAGACCTATACGCAGGATGAGCTGGATTCGGCTGTAACGGCGGCTGAGCAGAAAGGGTATGAAAAAGGTTTCAGACTTGCGCAGGAAGATGCCGAAAAGGGAATCTCCGTCCTCTTGGGAAATATTGACGCCAAGCTGGCAGAGGTTGTTATCAATGCCGGAGAAATGCAAAAGCAGGTTGAACAGCAGTATATGGCCTTAAACCATGCGGTATTTCAAAAACTTTTGCCCAATTTGCTGGAAGAGCAGTGCGTTGAAATCGTAAACAAGTTTATTGCGGATAATTTTGCCAATTTCCGCACCGAGGCCAAACTTTCGTTCTACCTTAATCCTGAGGTTATCGGGCAAGTGCAGGAACAAATTGCCAAAATGGCACATGTCCATGACTTTGAAGGAAAAATTGCGCTGCATAAAGATGAAAAACTGGCCAAAGCCGACTGCCGCATTGAGTGGGAAAACGGCGGCGTTGAGCATTTGAGCAATAAACTATTGGAAAAAGTGGACAATTTACTTGAAGATAATGCCGCTAAAAACTAAGCTTAAATTTAGGAAAGACGGCTTATATAAAAGAAAGGGCTTAAATGAGCGAAGATTTGAAATTAGATGAATTAAACGAGAGTTCAATCATCGGCGACGACCCGATTTTGAAAGCCGATAATGGTGAAACGGATTTTGATATTCCCAGCTCCACGAGCGATTTGGAAGCGGTATATGAAATTCCGGTAAAAGTTTCGGCCATTCTGGGAAAAGCCCAGATGAAAGTCAGCCAGCTGATGAAGCTGAACAAAGGGACGATTATCGAACTGGACCGCAAAGTCGGCGAGGCCATAGATATTTATGTCAATAATAATCTGGTTGCCCGCGGCGAGGTTGTTGTCGTTGATGACAAATTGGGAATAACCATGACCGAGATCGTAAAAACGGTAAATAAATAAAAGTCAAAAGAGGGGAAATGGAACTTTTAATTGTTGGCACATTGGACGGACAGATTGGGGCTGCCAGTAAAATTGCCATCAGTCAGGGCGGAAAAGTTTCTCTGGCTGATAAGATTGAAACGGCGCTGGAAATTCTGCGTTCCGGAACCAAAAATATTGAATTGGTTATGATTGATGTCAGGCTTGACATCCACAAATTTATCAGCTCTCTGACGAGCGAGCGGATAAACGTTCCGGTTGTTGCCTGCGGTGTTGCCAATGACACTTCTTTGGCTGTCAGGGCAATCAAGGCCGGCGCCAAGGAATATATCCCCCTGCCTCCCGATCCCGAACTTATCGGCGCGGTTTTGGCGGCGGCTACCCGTGAGAATCATGCCCTGATTTACGGAGATAAGAAAACCGAAGCCGTTTTGAAGATGGCCAAACAAATCGCCCCCTCCGAAGCCAGCGTGTTGCTGACCGGCGAGTCCGGAACGGGTAAGGAAATTTTTTCACGCTTTATTCATGACAATTCCAAACGTGCCAACAAAAAGTTTGTTGCGGTCAATTGCGCCGCCATTCCGGAGACCTTGTTGGAATCAGAACTTTTCGGCTATGAAAAAGGCGCTTTCACCGGTGCCGTTTCCCGCCGTATCGGCAAGTTTGAAGAGGCGACCGACGGCACGCTGCTGCTTGATGAAATTTCGGAAATGGATATTCGGATTCAGGCCAAGCTGCTGCGCGCCATTCAGGAAAAAGAAATTGACCGTATCGGCGGCAAGTCCCCGATAAAAGTCAATACCCGCATTATTGCCACGTCAAACCGCAATCTTGACGATGCCGTCAAAAACGGCACTTTCCGTCAGGATTTGTACTTCCGTCTGAATGTGGTCAACATAAATATTCCGTCATTAAAAGACCGTCCGGATGACATTCCGGTTTTGGCCAAACATTTTGTAAAGAAATATTCCGAGCTTAATGATGTTCCGATGCGCGATATTTCTAAAGCGGCGGAAGAAAAACTGCTGAACTACCTCTGGCCGGGAAACGTCCGTGAACTGGAAAACACCATGCATCGTGCCGTATTGCTTGCCGCTGACGATGAAATCGGCGAAGAAGCAATTATTTTGACGGATCCGAATGCGGTTATCAACCTGGATGCTAAAACTCCGGCGACTTCGGGTGCGGAAAAAACGGAAAAAGAAGGAAATGGCGGTGCTCAGTTCGGCCAGACCGTTGCCGGTGCTGAGCGTGACCTGATTATTGATACGCTCAAACATACTTTCGGCAACCGGACGCAAGCCGCAAACATTCTCGGCATCTCTATCCGGACGCTGCGCAACAAACTGAAACAATACGAAGAGGCCGGTTATCAGGTCCCTCCGGCATCTATGGGGTAATTGTAACTGAACGATGGCCAAGAACCCGCAAAACGTAAGCGCCTCATTATTCGGGGGCAAATCTTTCAAAGACCTTTTGGTTTCTTCAACCAAACGCGGCGACATTTTCTTTGCGCTGGCCATTATTCTGATGCTTGTCATATTGATTATGCCGATGCCGGCCTGGCTGTTGGATATCGCGCTGGCTTTTTCCATTACCATGTCCTGTCTGGTGTTGATGACCGCCATTTTTATTGAAAAGCCGAACCAGTTCAGTGCATTTCCGCTGGTGTTGCTGATTACAACCATGTACAGGTTGTCGCTGAATCTGGCTTCCACCCGCCTGATTCTTGCGGACGGCTATATGGGGCCGGATGCCGCCGGTCAGGTGATTAAAGCCTTTGGCGGTTTTATTATGGGCAACAATTTTGTAATCGGCGTAATCGTTTTTGCCATTTTGGTTTTGGTCAACTTTGTGGTCATTACCAAAGGTTCCGGCCGTATCGCCGAAGTTGCCGCCCGCTTTGCTTTGGACGCCATGCCCGGCAAACAGATGGCAATCGACGCTGACTTGTCTTCCGGACTGATTACCGAAGACGAAGCCCGTGCCCGCCGCGAAGATTTGTCAAAAGAGAGCTCTTTTTACGGCGCCATGGACGGTGCATCCAAATTTGTCCGCGGTGATGCGATTGCCGGTTTGATTATTACGTTTATTAATATCATTGCCGGTATCATTATCGGTATGGTACAAAACAATATGACCTTTAAGGCCGCTGGCGAAACCTATACCCGCCTGACGGTCGGTGACGGACTGGTCAGTCAGGTTCCGGCACTGATTATCTCTGTGGCCGCCGGTATTTTGGTTTCCAAAGCCGGTATGACCGATTCGACCGATAAGGTTTTGTTTGAGCAGGTCAGCAACTATCCGAAAGCGCTGGGCATGAGCTCTTTCATGGCTCTGGCGCTGGGAATGCTCCCCGGTACGCCGGCGGTGCCTTTTGTTTTGCTTGCCGTATTGACCGGTGTCAGCGCCTATTATCTGGACAAGCAGCAAAAAGCCGCACAGGCCAAAGCGCAGGAAGTTTTTGAAGAAGAACAAAAACAGGGTAAAATTGCCAAAGCTGCGGATGAGCCGATTTCCACGGCCTTGCGGATTGACCTGATTCGTTTGGAAATCGGTTACGGGTTGTTGCCGCTGATTAATGAGCAGACCAACAAAAAACTGACTGATCAGATTAAAGCCTTGCGCCGTTCGCTGGCTTCCGAGCTCGGCTTTATCATGCCGTCCATCCGCATTCAGGATAATATGCAGCTGGAGGCCAATGAGTATAATATTTACATTAAAGAAGTCAAATCCGGTAAAGGAGAGCTGCGCCCGACCCAGCTTTTGGTTATGGATCCGCGCGGCGAACCGATTACGCTGCCGGGCGAGGCGACAACAGAGCCGACCTTTGGCCTGAAAGCCATGTGGATTGACCAGTCATATCGTGAAGAAGCCATGTTCCGCGGCTATACGGTGGTAGATCCGGCCACGGTTGTGACGACCCATATTACCGAACTGGTCAAAGATAATATGCCGGAACTGCTGTCTTATGCCGAAACCCAGAAACTTTTGGATGAAATGGATAAAGAACAGCAAAAACTTGTTAAAGAGCTTATCCCCGGCAAAATCAGCCTGGGAGCGGTTCAGCGCATTTTGCAAAATCTGTTGCAGGAACGCGTTTCAATCCGCGATTTGCCGACTATTCTGGAAGGAATATCCGAGGCCGTATCTTCAACCCGCAGCCTGATGTTGATTACCGAGCATGTCCGCACCCGTTTGTCCCGCCAGTTGTCCAATGCCAATACCAATGAATTTGGCATCATTCCTTTGGTGACGCTGTCAGCGGAATGGGAACAGGCTTTTGCCGAATCAATTGTCGGAGAGGGGGATGAACGCCAGCTGGCCATGGCGCCGTCAGCCCTGCAGTCTTTTATTACCAAAGTCCGCAACACGCTGGAAGAACTGGCGGTAAGGGGAGAAACGGCGGTTCTGCTGACCAGCCCGAATATCCGTCCTTTTGTCCGCTCGATTATTGAACGCTTCCGGCCGCTGACCGTTGTGATGTCACAGAACGAAATTTATCCCAAAGCCAAAATCAAAACTGTTGGGCAAATATAGAAAGGGGCAGATAAATGAAAATAAAGAGTTTCAGCGCTGCCACTTCCATGGAAGCCATGCGTCTGGCTTCCGAGGCTCTGGGACGCGATGCCGTTATTATTTCAACCGAAACGCTGGATGATGGACAGGTCAGGATTACCGCCGCTCTGGAAGAAAAAGAAGAAATCAGCTTTAATGAAGACGATGAGCTGGAATTGCTGGACAGCCGTACGGTTTTTGATGACAGTATTATCCGTGAATGTCTGGACTATCATTCCGTGCTGGATTTGGTTAAGGAGCGAGTATTGTCACGGGCGCGCAGCATCAGCAAGGCTCAGAAAATTTTTGATGACCAAAAACTTCTGACCGCCTGTTTTAAGGAAATGTTCAAATTTTCGGCGCCGCTGAATACGCCGTCAAAAATCAAACTTTTTATGGGAACGTCGGGCAGCGGTAAGTCAACTGCCATTGCCAAAACCGCCACACAGGCCAAGTTAAAAAATATTTCCGCCTGCATTATCTCGACCGACAATGTCAGAGCCGGCGCCAATCAGCAGCTGGAAGCCTTTGCCGGAATTCTGGATGTTGATTTTATGTTTTGCAAAAACGGCCGGATATTGTTTGAAACCGTAAAAGAAATTGAAAATAAATATGAGCTTATTTTAATTGACACGCCGGGGATTAATCCGTTTGTTCCGGAAGACGTCGGAAAAGTCAGCGCCTTTGTGGAGGCAGTCAGCGCCGATGCAATCCTGACCATGGCTTCCGGCCTGAATACTTATGAGGCAATAGAAATTGCCGAAGTCTTTACCGAACTCGGCGCCCGCTATCTGATGCCGACCAGAATGGACCTGACCCGCCGCATCGGGTCATTGTTGTCGGTTGCCAGCTGTTGCGAACTCGGCTTTTGTTCGGCCGGAGTCAGTGCCAGCATCGCCAAAGGACTGGCGGAAATCACGCCCCGGTCTTTAGCCCGCTTAATTTTGGAATGAAAGAGGTCTGCATGGAAAATATGAGTGAAAGTTTACAGATTATGCCGCGCGGTGCCGGAGCCCGCACCTCCCGCAAAGGCCGCAACATGATTGCCGTAGCTTCCGGCAAAGGCGGCGTCGGCAAGACCTGGTTCTCAATTACGCTGGCTCATGCCCTGAGCGGCTTCAAGCAGCATACGCTTTTGTTTGACGGCGATTTGGGGCTGGCGAATATAGACATCCAGCTCGGCCTGATGGCCAAATACGACCTAGGCAGCGTTGTCACCGGTGCTCTGACTTTGAATCAGGCTGTTTATCACTATGACAAAGGGCATTTTGACATAATTGCCGGCCGCTCCGGTTCTGCCGGACTGGCTTCTCTGCCGATTGGCAGGTTGCAGATTCTGGGAGAAGATTTGAGCGCCCTTTCCGGAAATTATGACAAAGTGATTCTGGACATGGGAGCGGGCGTGGAAAAACCGGTGCGTATCTTGTCCGGTCTGGCTGAAAAAGTCATCGTCGTTTGTACGGATGAGCCGACTTCGCTGACCGATGCCTACGCGTTTATTAAGATTATGAGCATGCAGTACAGCCGCAGCGATATTAATATTGTGGTCAATCAGGCCAATTCGCTGCGTGAGGGGCAACGGACATATGATACTCTGCTCAAGGCCTGCCGTAATTTCTTAAAAATCAATCCGCCGCTTTTGGGCATTGTCCGCCGTGATACCCGTGTGCGCGATTCCATCCGGAACCAAACTTCAATCTTAAACCGCTATCCCACCTCCGAAGCCGCTGAAGACGTGATAGCCATTGCCGGAAAGCTGATAAATGGATAGCCTGATTCCTTCCGTAAACCTTCCCGGACCGGGTAGTGTCAGTCCGGAAGGAAGTCTGGTGGTGCAAATAGAAAATCCGCCGCCGGAATTGCAAAAGCTCGGGCTTGGCGAAACCTTGCTGCTGGAGCTGGTGCAGAACGGCGGAAAGTTTGATCCTGCAAAGCTTCAAGCGATGATAAAAGATTCCGTAACCGGTAAATTGCTGGATATTCCGGTGACTTTGCTGGGGGGAAAAAATCTGAACCTGCCGGACGGCGCAGAATATAAACTTTCTGCCCGTCTGGTTTCTAAAAACCCGCAGGGCTTTGAATTAAAAGTCCTGACAATCAATAATCAGAAACCGGAAGATTTTCTGTCCCGCCCGACAGACGGGACAACAAGCGGACAAACCGTAAAAAATCTCGTAATGCCCGAACCTGATAATGGCAGGGTAATACCGGCAAAAACGGAAACGGCAATCATAACGGATAAAAACTCCTTGTTTTCAAAAGCCGGAATGCTGCCGTTAAAATTGGGAACGGCATTGGAAAAAATTTTTATGCAGAACAATGTTCCTCCGGCGGTTGCCCGTCAGCTTGGCGAAAGCTTAAACAACTTCAGCCTGCAGCTGCAAATCGCCGTTGTTCCGGCGGAACCGCTGCAAAATCCGGCACCCGCAAGCAGCCCGGATCCTTCGGACTTGTTGCGGAATATTGTTATGCTGGTCAAAAATAATGTCCCGTCCGAAGACGGTGCTTTGCCGGAAAATGTTGTACAACAGCTGACAAAAGACATTATCGGACAGGTAACGGCACAACAAAACAAGTTTATAACGGGAGAGATGAAAACCGCAGACGGCAGGCTTTGGCCGATAGTCGAGAGCCCGCTGGGACCGCTGGTGCCGGAAACAAATCTTAAAATTCCGGATGAAACCAAAGTGCTGCTTCAAATTACAGGGCTGTTTCAGAATAAGGCGGCTGAAACGCCAAAGTTGCCCTTATCAGGGCTGAAAGAGATTTTTGAATTGCTGCGGGCACGGGGAATGAGTGAACTGGAAAGCACAATACTTGAGAAAATCCCGCAGCATAATGAAAAACTGCTGTCTAATATCATGTCCTTTGTCAAAGCTGTCCGCAGCGGCCGACCCGAACATTGGCTGGGCGCCGAAACGCTGAACCGCTTAAAAGCCGCAGGGACGGACGGCGCCGAAGTCTTGGAGAAATTAAATAACGCGGTGAACGCACAGGTGCAGGAAAACAGCGGCTGGAAAATTATCAATATTCCTTTTTACGGAGACAATATGTTCAACCGGATTCGGATTGCCGTCAAAAAAATGGAAGATGAGGAGCTGCAGCGGCAGGAAAAACGCCGCAAGGAAAAATCGGCCGTCCGCTTTGTGGTCGATACCTCTTTTTCAGTCTTGGGCGCTTTCCAGTTGGACGGTTTTTCTTTTGTAAAAGACAAACGCTTTGATTTGATTGTCCGCACCGAGAAAGACATGACGCGCGATTTTTGCAGCGAGATGATGCGTCTTTTTCAAAAATCCCTCGGGGACGTTGGCTATAGCGGTAATATGAAGATAAATGTTAAAGAAAATTTTATAAAAATCTGCGAAGATGAAAATAAGAATGTAACTTTGGAAAACGGTATTTTTATATGACGACGCAATATACAACAGACGCTTTGGGCTATTATCAGATTTTGGGCGTTCCGTTTGACGCCGATGAAAACCGGATAAAACAGAACTACCGCGAGCGGGCAAAATTATGGCATCCCGATCACAATTCCGGACCGGAAGCAACCGAGAAATTTCAAAAGCTTTCCGTAGCTTACGATATTTTGAAGGAACAAGACAGCCGCCTGTTTTATGATCTGCTGACACAGGTTTATACCGCCAAAGATTTTCCGGATATGTTTGCCCTGAAGGCTTATTCTGACCGGAGCGGGCAGGAAAATCCGTACCTGCGCGTTTTTTCGCTGCGGCGTGTGGTTGGAAAAATTGTCAAGACGACAGATGAAAAAAAAGATGCAATCTGCAATGCCAAAGAGGCCGTCAGCCTGATTTTTCAAACCTCGCTGCAAAACTGGCTGCTGGGCTGGTGGGGCTGGCCGGCTTTTGCCAAAAACATTCAGGCAATCAAAGACAATTTTTCCGGCATAAACCAAAACCGGCAGAGGAATCTGACCCTGCTGGTTCACAATGCACTGGCCTATGCGCAGGAAAATAAAAAAGACAAGGCGCTGTATTCGGCGCTGCAGGCCATGGATTATGCCAATTCCTATCAGCGGGGGCTGTTGCAGAAGCTGATTTATTTTCTGGGAGAAAATCCTCAGGTCAGTCTGCCGAAATTCAATTTCAACCGCCTCAAATATATCCAGCTGGTGATTCCGGCTCTGATTTTGTTTGGCGCCCTTGTTCCGACGACCGCAAAATTTGTGACGGAGAGCGAATTGTTGAACTATTTTGCCGCCCGCAAAGAAATTATTTATAATCAGGAAGTCCGCTTCAATGACGGCCGTGAAACTTTTGATGACATGATGGTCAGTAAAGTATTAAATATTCCGGCAGATACTTCAAGCCTGAGCAATCTTTATCATCTCAAAAATGCTGCGAAAATTATGTATGGGCCGTCTGATGAATTTGATGTCATAACCGAATTGCGCGGACAGACAACGGTGCGCCTGACCGGAAAAACGCCGGACGATATTTGGGCGAGAATTATGTTGGACAACGGCGAAATGGGGTTTGTGCGGCTGAACAATTTAAGCAACGGAATAGGCAGGGACATTCCGGTCGACAGTAAAATTTATACCGGTCCGCGCCCGATAATGCAATAACGTTTTTACCAAAATAGTGCCGTAATATGAACGGCTGTTAAGCATATTTGCGGATAAGGCCGGCCAGCTTGCCCTGAATCTTTACACGGGACGCCAGATATTTCTGTACGTCATAATTTTCATTAAACGGAATCAACAGAACATTGTCGTTTTCTTTCTTAAATTTTTTTAATGTCGCCACGTCATCATCAACCAAAGCCACAACAATATCGCCGTTGTCGGCCGTTTCGGTTTTTTTGATAACGACAATATCGCCGTTCAGAATACCGGCTTCTTTCATTGAATCTCCGGAAACATGCAGGGCATAATGCGACCCGCGCGAAACCATGTCAAACGGCACAAAAATTTTTTCATTCTCATCGGCAATGGCGTCAATCGGCAGACCGGCGGCAACCTGTCCGTAAAGCGGGATCTCGATCATTCCGTTCTGAATTGCCTGCTCGCGTTTTCTTTCTTCTTCAATAACGGAACTCGGCTTCAGCTTGGGCATACGCAAAACCTCAAGGGCCCGTGCTTTATGCGGCAGTTTTTTTATGAAGTTGCGTTCGCATAAAGCTTCAATCATGTTATGAATACCGGACTTGGATTTCAGGCCGATAGCGTCTTTCATCTCGTCAAACGACGGCGGGCATCCGGTCTCTTTAATCACCTTGTTGATAAACATCAAAAGCTTGTATTGTTTCTGGGTCAGCATCGGCCAAGTCCTTTTCAAAAAAAACGATATAATTATGTTCTATTTTAGTTCTCTGAGAATGTCAAGAAAAAAGCTCCCTGAAAAAGGAGCCTGTAATGTTTTTTAACGCGACCGTTTTAAGCGGTTAATAATTTCGCGCTTTTTATAAACGTTCTTCTTGGCGGGAGTATTGAGCGCCAAAGGCGGAATCACTTCTTTTTCCGGACTTTTTATCTGAGTATGAAGGCTGACGGCGGACCAGGCCGGCAAAGGCAGGGTTATCATGTTTTCCAATTCTTTTTGGGCAAACAGGTTAACCTGTTCTTTTTCCAAAAAACGCTGATAATCCAAGGCCATGTCTTTTTCGCCCAAAACAATTTTTTTGCCTTTTTTGTTGGTTACGCCGAGCAGACGGTTTTTCAACCCCGGAGAACGTTTGGCCCTTTGGTCGTAAAAATTGCTGATAATGTCTTCGGTTTGCACGTCGTTCGGTTTTTTACCTTCGGCAGCCTGATGATAAGCAGTCTTCATCATCTTCACGACCACGTCCTTGCGGTACTGGTTTGCGGCAGAAGCAACTGCGCCATGCAAAGCATCGCCGCGGCGATCAATGTCCAGCCCGTCAATCGTGCGCAGTTCTTCAAATACCGGTGCATATTTGTGCTTTTCCATAAAATCGGCCTGAGCCTGACGAAATTCCGGACTGTCCAGTTCTTTCCACAATTTTTGAAACGGTCCGTTTTTGATTGTGCGCATTTCCTTGGTTTTTCCGAGAGCTGCCAGCTTTGGATATTTATCTTTGTTTTCTTTCAAAAAAGCAGTCATAGTTGCGCCCAGATCCATTTGGAACAAACCAATGTAAGAATTGGTCGGGTCAACAATTCCCGGTTTCATGCCGGATTCAAAAACCCAGCCCAAATGATGCGGTGTACACTCGGCAAAATTAACTTCAATACCGCCCTTGTAAACGCCGCTGCTTTTATATTCCACGACATTAAGACTTGTTTTTTTATAATCAAACGAGGCGCTTTCTGTTTTGGGCACATTGGCATCGGAAGAATTGGCGCTCGTATTGGCCTGTACGGCGGAAGCTGTACCGAGACCCGAAACGGTAAGCCCCAGAGTCAGCATTTTGTTTCTGACCGTTTTCAAAAATTCTTTTATGTTCTTTTTCATCTCTTCTCTCTCTTATCCCTCTATTTTTCAAACATAATATAGTCCTTATTCATGTTTAAATCCAGTGCTTTTTCACAAAAAAAAGATATATTTGCTTGAAAATTTGCCAAACAAAGTTTACAATCCGCGCAGAAATTAAAAATCTTTGACAAAGAAGGATCGGACTTTTGTTTTTTCAAAAAAAAGACTGGCGCGAACGCTCATTGCTTCAGAATCGGATTCGGATGATTTTTCGGGCTTTGCTGGGTGTCTTTTTGGCTTTTTCCTTTAGCTGGTTTTTTCTTGAAACCATCAAAAACGTTCATCCTGAAATCGAGCCGGAAAGCGTTGGCTCAAAATTGGAAATCAGCGGTCTTGAGGTTGCGCCGGATTCTGAACAGCCTTGTCCGGACGGCATGAGCTGTCGGCAGCCGGCAGATTCTTTTTTCTCCGCTTTGGAAGGCGAAGAAATCAAAATCATCCGCTCGGAAGAGCTGAATACCGAACTTGCGATAAAAATGCTGAGTCCCGAAAAAGAAGCTGCCACCATTAATGACATTGCCGAAATGGATAAGATTGAAGAAACCTATGAGGAAGAACTTCCTTCGGAAGCCTATATGGAGGAAGAGGAGCTTTCCGAGACGGAGCTTCTCAGGCAGTATGGCGAAGATTATCATATTTATCATGGCCATCGCAGTATCCGCGAAATGGGCATTTTGCCGTCCAAACGGCCAATGTATTTCGGACCGCAGCCGGTTATTGCCGTAGTGATTGACGATATGGGCGTCAGTCCCAAACGTACGGCGGATATTTCTTCTTTGCAGGCGCCGTTAACTTCTTCTTTTCTGACCTATGCCAAAAAGCTTCCGGAACAGATTGCGGCAGCGCGTCAGTCCGGACACGAGATTATGATTCATGTGCCTATGCAGGCCAAAAGCAATAGAGATGTTGCGCCGGATGTTCTGACCGTCAATATGAAACCGGAAGAAGTCGGCAAACGTCTGGAAGAAATGCTGGCAAAATTTGACCATGTCAAAGGGATTAACAATCACATGGGCAGTTTGTTTACGGAAGATTCGGAACGCTTGGGAGCGGTTATGGAGGTTTTGAAAAAACATGAGCTGTTCTTTTTGGATTCCAAAACTTCAGCCAAATCGGTCGGCAGGCAGGAAGCCGGCAGACACGGGGTGGTATATGCCCACCGCCATGTTTTTCTGGATAATGAAAATAATGTTGATTATATTAACGGCCAACTTCGTCTGACGGAACGAATTGCGCGGAAAAACGGCTATGCTGTGGCAATCGGACATCCCAAAAGCGGCACGTTTCAGGCCTTGGCGGCTTGGCTTCCCGAGTTGGAAAAAAAAGGAATAAAACTGGTGCCGATGAGCAAAATTGCAGAGGTTGCGGGTATTCCGCAATAAAAAATAAAAAAAATTATAAAAATCTGAAAAAAAATCTTGACCGCAACAAAAATAACCTTTATATATGCACCTAGTTTCTAAGTGACCCCATCGTCTAGAGGCCTAGGACACCACCCTTTCACGGTGGGAACACGAGTTCGAATCTCGTTGGGGTCGCCACTAAAACACCAAAACCCTCCGATGGAGGGTTTTGGTGTTTTAGTATGCGAACTCCGAGATTTGAACTCGTAGAGTTCGAAGCGGGTAGTTGGTGAGCGCGATTTCAAGAAGCGCGAACCTTACGACGCAAGGAGGCCCCGCTTTTGCGGGGCTTTGGCTTATCTGAACATGCTGCCGTGAGTTTCTCGGGCAAAGTGGACATATTTTTTATAAAGATATTCCAACCGCTTCTGAACTTCGTAATTAACGGTTCCTTTTTTGTATTTCCCGTTTTTGTCAGCTTTACCGGCTTTCATTCCGGTCAGAATCTCAATGCCGTCATCAACCGAGTCAATGGCATAAATATGAAACTTTCCTTCGTCAACCGCTGCCAGAATGTCATCACGCAACATCAGGTTTTTCACATTGGTACGCGGGATAATCACGCCTTGGTCGCCGGTCAGGCCGTGATGCTTGCAAACGTCGAAGAAGCCTTCGATTTTTTCATTAACGCCGCCAATCGGCTGAATCTCGCCAAACTGGTTGATGGAACCAGTCACGGCAATGTTCTGCTTGATCGGAATTCCCGAAATTGCCGACAACAGACAGTAATACTCGGTGGAAGACGCACTGTCGCCGTCCACGCCGCCGTACGACTGCTCAAAAACAATCGATGCGCTGAGCGACAACGGCGTTTCTTTGGCAAAACGGTTGGCCAGCAGGCTTTGCAGAATCAACACACCTTTGGTATGAATCGGACCGCTCATCTCAACTTCGCGTTCAATGTTGACAAAGTCGCCGCAGCCCAGACGAACCTGCGTGGTAATGCGGGCCGGCTTGCCAAAACTTGTGCGTGAGAAGTTATAAACTACCAGACCGTTAATCTGTCCGACGCGCGAGCCGGTTACGTCCATCAAAATAGAACCGTCGTCAATCTGCTCCAGCATGGCTTCTTTAATTCGGCTGCTGCGGTAAATCTGGGCTTCAATCGCCTGCTCAACGTGATTCTTGCCAATCTGGTTGGATTTTGAAACCCTTGCCCAGTAGTCGGCTTCGCGCAGCAAATCGCCGATAGAGGCAATATGGGCGGTCAGTTTTTCTGAGTCTTCGGCCAGACGGGAAGAATATTCAATAATTTTGGCAACGGCCTGCCTGTTCAGGGAGCGCAGCTTCTTTTTCTTTGACAAAGAGCCGATGAGCTTGGCATATTCAACCTCGTTGTCATGCGTTCTGTCCATCAGCATGCCGAAGTCGGCCTCGACTTTGAAAAAGTCATTAAAGTCCGGATCCCGTTCGGACAATACGTCATACAAATCGGCATCGCCGGTCAGAATGACTTTCACATCCAAAGGAATAGGCTCCGGATCAAGCGATATTGTAGTAAAACTGGTCTCATCGCTCGGCGCTTCGATTTTAATGCTCTTAGAGGTCAGAGCGCGCTTGAGGGAATCCCATGCAAAAGGCTGCAACAACAGTTTGCGGGCGTCAATCAGCAAAAAGCCGCCGTTTGCCCGATGCAGCGCACCGGCCTTGATCAGGGTAAAGTCGGTCAGCAGCGCACCGTATTGCTGCAACCGTTCGACCCGTCCGACCAGATTGCCCTGCGTCGGGTGATCCAGATGAACAATCGGAGCACCGGAATTCTTTTCATTCTTAACGACCACATTGACCTTAAACTTGGCAAACTTGTCTTCTTCCTGCTTGTTCATACGGCTGAGCAGGGCGGTCAGAGCGTCTTCCTCACAGCCGGCATTTTCTTTGTCCGGCAGAAATTCCTCAATGTTTTCAATAATGTATTTTTGAATATTGCGCAGAAATTCTCCGGCCTGGCGGTGTCCCTTATATTTTTGGCGCAGAGCGTCAATCGGGCGCTTGACCGCAATTTTAATAAACTTCTCGCGCAGATTGTTGGTTTCTTTGCGCTGCTTTTCTTCATAATCGGGCAGATCTTGCGCGGTGTTCTCAATTTCTTCCTGCATGGTGTTGAGGTCGTCCATCAGATGCTGTTTTTCGTCGTCGGGCAGTTCGTCAAAAGCTTCCGGACTCAAAACCTCGCCGTTCTTAACCGGTGCAACCACCAGTCCGACCGGCATATGCAGCAAAGAAACGCTTTTGCCCATGGCTTTTTTCTGCAGGATTTTTACATATTCTTCTTTTTTCTGCTTGTATTTTTCTTTGATGATGCTGAGACCGGCCTTATATTCGTCATTGTCGACAATGGCCGGCAGGGTAATGGCAAAATCTTCAATCAGCTTGTCAATGTCTTTGGCAAACTCCGAAGCCTTTGACGGCGGAAAACTGATGGCCAGCGGTTTGTGAGGCTCTTCAAAATTATAAATGTAAGCCCAGTCGTCGGGAGTCGGACGCTTTTTGGCTTCTTCGACCAGCACGCGTTTGACCAGACTGGTCTTTCCTGTTCCTTCCGGCCCGAGACAAAACAGGTTGTATCCCTTGGATTTGATGTTAATTCCCAACTCAACGGCGCTGAGCGCTCTGTCCTGTCCAAGTGCGGAAAGACGTTCGGCAAGCTCGGCCGTCGTGCTGAAATCAAACTTTTTGGGATCGCATTTGGTATAAAGCTGGTCGGATTTTAATTTTGAAATGCTCATGTTAAAAATTTCCCTATACTTCTGGTTTTTTGTTATTATCTCTGATAATATAAGGGCAATAACTAAGATAGTGTAAAGATTTGATGAAATATTTTCTTTATTTTGCTTTTGCCGTGGTTTTGTTTTATGCGCTGCGCTGGCTTGTCGGGCGTTGCCTGCTGTCCGGCTATTGGCAGAAACGCCTTTATTCCTGCCTGATGTGCCGGCAGTCGGATCACAGCGGCGAAAAATTTTTTGCCCGTCCGGCAGTCGGCCGGCTGTGCGCGTCAGTCCTCAAAAAACGCGGCGGCGAAGAAGCCCTGCAACAATTTGTCTGCGGCAGAGACGATTCTCTTTTGGCTCTTTTGAAAAAAAATAAAATGAAGAAAGAGCAGGCGATTCTTCAGGCCTTTTCCGCGCCGGAACAAGCTCTTCGGCCGCTGGCGTCGTATCTGAAAAAAAATCCTGAAGATACGGAGGCTGCCGTTTGTCTGGCGGAACTGTATTTTCTGTGTGCCCGAAAACAGGACGGCATGGAGATACTGGAAAAACTGCCGAAAAAAATAAGCAACCGTTATTTTCAGGCGCTTAAGAATTACCTTCTGGCGCAGGACGCCGTAAGCTGGGGCGGTATGAAAGAGGCTTCGGAATACGGCTCTGCCGCCGTTGCCGGTTTTGAAAAAACGCGCGCGCCGGACGAGCAGGCGCGGGCACAGCTGCTGATGGGCACAATCTATCGGGTTTCGGCCATTGCCGATGTATCGGAATTTATGCTGCGGGCGGCTCATAAAATTTATGCAAAAATCGGCAGTCCGGCCGGCATGGCAGACAGCTTCGGCAATCTCGGCATGCTGATGGTCATGCAAAAACGCTTTGCCGAAGCGGAAAATTATTTTATGCAGGCGTTGGATATAAATATAAAACAGGGCAGAAAAATTCCCGAAGCCGAAATCATCAACCAAATGGCGCTGCTGGCATTGCTTGAGGATAATCCCGTGGCCGCAATGCAAAAGGTGCGGCAGGCGCAAAAAATTCACCGCCGGCTTAACAACCGGCAGGGCGAAGCTTTCAGTCTTGATATTTTGTGTCATGTCTTTTTGCGGCAGAAACAATATGATAAGCTGAAAAAAACCACCATGAGGGCGGAAAAACTCCATGCCGGACTCAATGATAATATTTCGCGCCTCGACAGCTTATACCTGCTGGCCACCGCTTTCTTTGAAGACGGTAATGCTGCCGAGGCGGAAAAAACGCTGCGTCAAATAATAGCCGTTGCCGCAGATAACCGTGCGGGTTTTCACCTTGCCAACGCCTACAGCCTGCTCGGGCTTGTCTATTTGCAAAAAGGCGAACTGCGGCGGGCAAAAGGGCTTTTTTCTCAGGCCTTGCAGCTGGAACAAAAAAATGACCGCCTCAATGCCGCCGCCGCGGATTATGCCAATATTGCCCTGATTGAGGCTCGGCGCGGGCAAAAAGAGTTGGCCCGTAAAAATTTGCAAACCGCAATCGAATGCGCCGGATTTTGTGAAGACGACGGGCTCAGAAAAATTTTACAGGCGGAACTGCACAAATACGATTAGCGTTCAATTTCTTGGCATACCGGATAGTTGCGGTCGGCAATGGAAAGATAATAATCGCCGTTTTGCTGCATAAACGTTACTTTTGTCGCCAGATTCTCAAAGCGCTTTCCCGAAGTGGCGGCGACTTTGGTCAACACGTTGTTAATCCCGTCAATCCGTAAAATCATGGAGTCGTCATCCAAAAATTCGGCTTGTACGATTTTTTCCCCGCATTTGTATTCTGTCTCATGCGTAACTTCCACACTGTTGGCGCAGGCTGACGCCAAAAACGTCATTCCCAAAATCAAATATTTCATTGTTTTATCCTTTCTTGTCAAAATATGTGTCTTTCATCAGATTATAAAGTTTCATGCCGCCGGACAGCATATAAATATTGTCAAAACCGCGGTTTTTGAGAAGCAAAGCCGCCTGATAAGAGCCGCGGCCGTGCAGACAATAAACGATAACCGTTTTGTCATGCGGAATACTGTCAAGATTGCGCCGCAATGCCGTCAGCGGCAGGTTGATGGCCCCGTCCAGATGCTCTTCGGCAAAAGCTGCCGGTTGTCTGATATCAATCAGCATGGCCTGATCTCGGATCAGATCAAGTTCCTCCGGCATAATCAGTTTCAGCTTTCCGTCCGCCACGCTTTGCGCCAGAGACCCGAGATGGTTGACGGCGTCGGAAGCTGCGGCGTAAGCCGGTGCATAAGCAATTTCGGCTTCTTCCAAATCGGCAATGCAGCCCTCTTTTTTGATGATTTCGGTGATAACATCAATCCGCTTGTCGGCGCCGGATTTGCCAATGCCCTGAATACCGAAAATTTTTCCGCTCTCCGAAAACAAAAGCTTTAAAAGAAGCTCAGAAGGATTTCCGGCCAGAGAAGAAAAAGGCACTCCCCATAAATGGAGCTTTTTATAAGCAATTCCGGCTTTTTGCAAGATTGCTTCATTGCAGCCTCCCGCTGCGGCCGTCAGGTCAAAAACCGGCGTAACGGCCGTTCCTGCAACCGGCGGAAAACGAACTTTGCCGCCGCTTAAGGCCGCTGCTGCCACGGCCGCTTCTTTCAGACTTACTGCGGCATTATAACGCAGTTCTTTTTGTCCGGTCGTCAGGTTGGTCACTTCGGCCGTATCGCCGACGGCATAAATGTCTTTGTCATTGGTCTGCATCTGGTCGGTAACGACAATTCCGCCGGCTTTGCCGATCTCCAGTTCGGCCAGAACCGGCAGCTTTACATCCGGCCGCACGCCGGTTGCCACAAGCGCCATGTCGTATTTGAGCCGGCTGCCTGTATTCAGTCTGACATCGTCTTCGCCAAAAGCCATAATGGCGTGATTGATAAAAACGCTGATGCCTTTTTCTTCCAGCCGCTGCTGTGCCAAAGCTGCCGTATCGGCGTCCAAAAAAGGCAAAATGTGCGTTCCTGCCTCAATAATGGAAACCTTAATTCCGAGCTTGCAGAGAGATTCCGCCATTTCGACGCCGATAAAACCGCCGCCGAGCACAACCGCGCGCCTGACCTTGTTGTATTGAATAAAGTTTTTGATTTTATCAACCGAAGCCAAAGATTTTATGGTAAAAACCTTTTCTGACAAAATACCTTCAATATCCGGCCGCAGCTGAATAGCGCCGGTGGCAATAACCAATTTGTCATAAAATTCGTCCTCGCGATTGGCAATTTTGACGCATTTTTCTTTACGGTCAATATTTTCAACTTCGCTGTTCAGCCGGATTGTAATATTGTAACGGCTTTTCAGGTCTTCGGCCGATATGCCGGCAAAAGATTCGCGCTTGGTGACCTGACCGGAAAGATAATAGGGCAGGGCACAGGTGCTGACGGCAAATTCCGCCGATTTTTCCAGAATGACGATTTCGGCGTTTTCATCAAGCCGGCGCAGCTTTGCGGCTGTGGCAAGGCCGGCCGTTCCGCCTCCGATAATCACGACTTTCATATTTTTCCCCTCTCATGGCAATTGCCATTTAAATATGTCCGAATTTGCGGTTATCAATAACGGCGGATAAAAAAAGCCCCCGCGGATAAAACTTTTCCGAAAAACGAAAAAAATTCAAACCACGGGGGCTGGGCTGCCGGAGAAAATCAGCCTCTCGTCTTATTGTCCATTGCCCGTTTGGCCATGTTGGAATCCATACCGCGGGCAGCTGCTTTTTTCGGTTCTTCCTTTGCCATGCCGCGCAGCTGGCTCATCCTCTGTTCCAAACGTTGTCCTGCAGTCATTCCTTGCATCGCCTTCGCTTTTTCCGCCAGCTTGTCCACACCGCTGTCGGCGTTAATGTCTTTTATGCCGGTCGTATCGCGGGCCGTGCTTTTAAGGGCGATCTCTTTGGCCGCTTCCTTGTCGCTGAAAAGCTTTGAGACCGTGTCTTTCAGCTTGTTGAATTTTGCCACGTGAAAAGCGTTTCTGGCAACGGCTTCTTGCGTAGCTTCCAGAGATTCCTCGGCATTTTCTCTGGCATTCGTGTTCCGTCTCACATTATCGGAAGCTTCTTTTAAATTGCTTTCAATTTTTTTGCCAAAGCTGTCTAAAGAAAAATCTTTGTTTCCTTTAACGGCATCGGGGTTTCTTCTCAGTGCAGACGCCAAAGAACTCATCGCTGTTTCCAAACCTGCGCCTTCAATACCGATTTTCCGTCCGAACAGAAAAGCCTTTGTTTTTCCGAAAAAGCCTTTGGGCTCTAACGGATTTTTCATTTCGGGTTCTTTGCCCTGAGCCGCTGATTTTATAATGTCAGAAATATATGCCTGCAGTTCCGGAGCTTTTTTCGGATTCTTGTCCAGATAGGCCTTAAGATTGTTTTGTACCTCCTTTATACTCTCGTCAATCTGTCTCAGGTTAATTTCTTTATGGCGGCTGTCATCAAGTTCTTTTTCTGCACTGTCCAGCTTTTCCTGAGCCGTTTTCAAGCGGCCTTTGCTTTCCTCATATTCTTTTCCGGCTTTGTCGGCGCCGTCCAGCCGGCTCATAACCTCATCCTTGCTGACTTCGCCGTTATAAACTTTTTCTTCAAATTCCTTGGAAGAAAATTCCTGTGCCATTTTTCCGTATTTATTGTCATCTTCAAAATAAAAACTTTTTATTGAATATGTTTTGCCGTCCGGCGTTTTGACTTCTCCGGCTGTATTAGACAGTCTCCCATCTTTTCCGTCCCGATACTTAAACGTATAACCTTCAAAGCTCACGCCGTCAAAAGCCTTGGCTTCCTGCTGGCGGTTATACTCCCATTCGTTGTTGCGGTTAATGCGGGCGCATTCTGTTTTAACCTTTTCCCATCGGTCATTGTCATAAGAGGAAGAAAAACGTTCGCCGTTGGAAAGGATAACCCCCAGCCCGTTGTCTTGAAAATGGCATTTTTCCTGCAAAGCTTCAATAATTTTCCGGTCTTGCGTGACAATATATTGCCCGTCGGGCATATAAGCGGCATAAGTTCCGTTGTTGGAGCCGGTAATGCCGACAGCTTGGGAATTTGTACCATAGACTTGCATATCCATTTTGAAGACGTCGTCGAGACCGCCGATATACCCGCCGTGATCCATTCGTCGGGGCTCTTTCATGTCCAAATACATAAATGAATCCCGTTCAAAACCCATGTTTGTAATCATTTCCGTAATGCTGCCTTTTCTGGCCTCTCTGATTTCATCGCGTGTTAACATTTCTTTTCTCCTAAAAGTTATATATACCTAAGTATAACACAAAAATAGCAATAATCAATACACTTTGAAAAATCATATGATGATTTTGTCAGAATTTTGTATGAAAGTGGAATATTTTAGAACAATATGCTGTAATCAGCGTAAAAAGTTCTTGACTGTTAAAAGGAATACCGGTATAAAGCGCATAAATACGAATAGATTTCTCCTTTTTAAGGTATGGAATTTTAATAACACTCCGAGGAGTGCCGCCAGTCAGCGAGGGTTCGCACACTGGCGTGCAATAGTATGTAGGCACATGGTTGTTCAAAAAACGTGCCGGAGCAACGCGGTTCTCGGGGCAGAGAGTTGGCATTGATGCCTCACCCGCTGGGTGCATGCAATAGTTTGTAGGCAAAGGAACAAAAGTGTTTGACGCTTTGACAGATAAATTAAACGCTGCTTTTTCCAAGATAACCTCACGGGGCGTCTTGAATGAAAAAGACATTGACGAGGCCATGCGCGACATTCGCGTTGCTTTGTTGGAAGCTGACGTTTCTCTGCCGGTTGTCAAAGAATTTATTGCCAAAGTAAAAGAACAGGCTTTGGGAGAGAAAGTTGTCAAGTCGGTCAAGCCCGGCCAGATGGTGGTCAAAATTGTCCATGACGAACTGGTCAAATTGTTGGGCGGAGATGACAGTGAGCTGAATTTTAAGGCTGTGCCGCCGGTTTGCATTTTAATGGTTGGCCTGCAGGGTTCCGGTAAAACCACAACCTCGGCCAAAATTGCCAAACGCCTGAAAGATAAAAACCGCAAAAAAGTCCTGCTGGCCTCTTTGGACATTTATCGCCCCGCTGCGCAGGAGCAGCTGGCTCAGTTGGCCGCACAAACCGGTGTTGCCTCTCTGCCGGTTGTCAAAGGCGAGAAACCGGCGGAAATAACCAAACGGGCATTAAGCGAAGGCAAAAAGGGCGGCTATGACGTGATTATCCTCGATACCGCCGGCCGTCTGCACATTGACGAAGCTCTGATGAATGAGGTTGTCGAGGTCAAAAAAATCTCCAATCCGGCAGAAGTCCTGCTGGTTGCCGATGCCATGATCGGACAGGATGCCTGCAATGTGGCCAAAGAGTTTAATGAAAAGGTTGGGCTTACCGGCATAGTCCTGACCAGAATAGACGGTTCTGCCCGCGCCGGCGCAGCCTTGTCCATGAAAATGGTGTCGGGCGTACCGCTCAAGTTTTTGGGTACGGGCGAAAAAGTTGACGAGATTGAAGAGTTTCATCCCGAGCGTCTGGCCGGCCGGATTTTGGGGCAGGGCGATGTTGTTTCTCTGGTGGAAAAAGCCATAGAGAACGTAGACCGCACCGAAGCCGAAAAAATGGCGCAGAAAATGCTCAAAGGCAAGTTTGACTTGGAAGACATGCTTGCCCAGCTCCGGCAGATTCAAAAGCTTGGCAGTTTGGGCGGTATTATCGGCATGATGCCGGGGCTTTCCAAGTTTAAAAATCAGATTGAAGACGCCGGCGGCGATAATCTGATTAAAAAACAAGAGGCGATTATTCTTTCCATGACACGGGCAGAAAGAAGAAACCCCGACATTATCAAAGCCTCGCGCAAAAAAAGGATTGCGGCAGGCTCCGGCGTAGAAGTTCATGAAGTTAACAAACTGCTCAAATCTTATGAGCAGATGTCAACGATGATGAAGAGAATGGGAAAAATGGGCGGCATGGGCGCTCTGGCTTCCCAGTTTATGAAAAAGAGTCCGTTTGGCGGCATGCTTGGCGGACAGAACCCGAAATTTCCGTTTTGACGGAAGTTTTATTTAACTAACCGCGTTGTAAAACGCAAAGAAAGGAAAAATAAAAATGGCAGTACGTATCAGACTATCTCGTGGTGGTTCTAAAAAACGTCCTTTCTACCGTATTGTAGCTGCTGACCAAAGAGCACCCCGCGACGGTAGATTTATTGAAAAACTCGGCACATACAATCCGATGTTGCCGCAGGATCACGCTGAAAGACTCGTTGTTGACGGCGAAAAAGTAAAAGCTTGGATTGCCAAAGGTGCAACTCCGACCGAAAGACTGGCTAAAATGTTCTCGAAGCTCGGCCTCTGCGCTGCTCCGAAGATCAGTGACCAGCCGAAAAAATCTGCTCCGAAAGCCAAGGCTCTTGAGAGAATTAAAGAAAAAGAAGAAAAAGCCAAAGCCGCTGCTGAAGCTGCTGCCGCTGAATCTTCCGCTGAATAATCAGCGTTTGGTGTTTGCTGGATAGGTTTTCAAAATGACGGAACGGGTTTGTCTGGGAGTAATCAGCGGAGCGCACGGCATCCGCGGCGAAGTCAAAGTCAGATGCTTTGCCGAAGATGTTGGCAGTCTCACGGCTTACGGCCCTTTGGAAGACAAAAACGGTAGCAGGAAATTTGTTTTGAAAATCACCGGCCGGATCAAAGACGATCTGCGCGTTAAAATTCAGGGCTGCGATGACCGTAACGCTGCCGAAGCCTTAAAGGGGACGGAGCTTTACATTGAACGCAGCGCCCTGCCGGAACTGGAAGAGGACGAGTTTTACCATACCGATTTGATCGGTCTGGACGTAAAAGAGGAAGCTTCTTCCGAGGTTATCGGCAAAGTCGCGGCTTTGTATAACTTTGGGGCCAATGATGTTATTGAAATCAAAGTCAACAAGACCGCCAAGCTGGAAATGCTGCCGTTTAACAGGCAGTATGTTCCGGAAATCAATATCAAAGATGGTTTTATTATTGTCAGAGAGATAAACTTTGCACCGGAAGACGGGGACGGGCATGAAGGTTAAAATTTTAACCATATTTCCCGAAATCTTTCCGGGGTTTCTCGGTTATTCTTTAACCGGAAGAGCCCTGAGAGAAGGAACCTGGTCTTTGGAAACCGTCAACATTCGCGATTATGCTTTTGATAAGCACGGCTCGGTTGACGATACGCCCTGCGGCGGCGGCGCCGGTATGATAATGCGGCCGGATGTTTTGGGAGCGGCGATTAAAGCCAATCACCAAGGCGGACGGATCATCTACATGAGCCCGCGCGGCAAACCTTTGACCCAGCAATTGGTCAAAGAGCTGAGCAGGGAAGAGAAGTTGACCGTGATTTGCGGACGTTTTGAAGGCGTGGACCAGCGGGTTCTTGATGCTTATGACATTGAGGAAATCAGCATCGGGGACTATATTCTGACCGGCGGCGAACAAGCCGCACAGATAATGCTGGATGCGGTTGTCAGACTTCTGCCGGGAGTTTTGGGCAATAGTGAATCTCTGTCGGATGAAAGCTTTGAGAATTTTCTGCTCGAACATGACCAGTACACCCGTCCGGTTGTCTGGGAAGGTCGGGAAGTTCCGGAAATTTTGCTGAGCGGCCATCATGAAAACATTGCCAAATGGCGAAAAGCGCAGTCTTTGGAAATAACCGAACGCAAACGGCCCGACTTAATGAAAAAATATCTTGATTTTAAGCGGCCTTAGGTATATACATAAGAAAATTTTATAAAAAGGGTAAAACTTATGAACATAATTGAAAATATTGAAAAAGAGCAGATCAGCAAGCTCATGGAAGGAAAAAACGTTCCGAGTTTTAAGCCTGGCGATACGCTGAAAGTTCATACCAAAGTTAAAGAAGGTGAACGTGAACGTATTCAGGTTTATGAAGGCGTCTGCATTGCTCGTAAAAATGACGGGTTGAATTCTTCTTTCACTGTCAGAAAAATTTCTTTCGGTGAAGGTGTAGAACGTGTGTTCCCGTTGTATTCTCCGAATGTTGCCAAAATTGAAGTTGAACGTATCGGTAAAGTTCGCCGTGCGAAATTGTACTTCCTGCGTGCCCTGCGCGGCCGTTCTGCCCGTATTGCGGACGATCTGGTTGCTGCAGCCAAAGCCCGCGAAGCAGCAAAAGAAGAAAGCAAATAATTTTTGTTTATCTTACGGTCAAACCCCGCAGACGTCATCTGCGGGGTTTTGCGTACCGTTGAAAAAGTTCTTCTGTCTCATTTTCCGGATTTTTAACATGCCATATTTTTTTTCTTCTTCTAAATTTGGCTTCATCTTATGCGGGTGCTTCAAAATTCTCATGTACTAAATATTGTACACGTCGAATTTTGCTTCATCGGTAACAGGAGGTTTTTGTAAATTTCTAAAAAAATCTGTCTTAAGTGTTACAATTTTGTTATGTTTTGACAAAAATTTATCTGTGTTTCTTATTTTTCTTTTACTTTAATTGATTTTGTGATAAAATTTAGGCAGAAGACAATTTTAGGAGATAGAAATAGAATATGCCATATTTTGACGATTGGGTATATTATGATTCAAGAGGGTTTGTGAAAGATATTTTGGTGAGTAAGGGTTGCAAGGAAGATGTCTGGAAAAAGCCGTGGTGTGATGAGCTAATGGAAAAGATTGAAACCAATGGTGATATTGAAGAGGTTATTAATGCCAAGAATCAGAAATTGTATGAGGAGTTTGTTGCAGAAGAAATTGTTCCTCGTGAGGGCAGTAAGGTTAAATACCAAGAGGAGATTTCTCAGTTGGAAGAAAAGTCTTCTCGGGCCGGAATTTTTAATCAAAAACTTGATGATTTTGAAAAAGATGTTGAAATATTGGTTTCAAAATATCCGTCGGAACGTCAATTATATGTCAAAAGCTTATTGCAAGACTATTTTAAGACCGGTGAATTTGTTGATCAAAACGATGATTGGGTATTCCAACAATTAAAACAGCCGCCTAAAGGATTTTTTAATAAAATCAGGCAGGGAACAAAAATCAAAGATGCAAATCGATATTTGGATGCATTTATTGACAAGTATCAAACGGTAAATTTGAGAACAGAACTAAATGAAATTTCGGAAACGTTTTCCTTCGAAGACTATTCTACTTTGAAATCAAAGTTTGAAAGTATTGCAGAACGTGATAAGGAAAACACGGTGTTAATGTCGGAAAAATTTGCAGAACAGGAACGTGTTTGGCAAAGACAAATATCTGAGAAACAACAGAGAATTCAGTCAACTGAAGCAGAAATTAAAAAGTATAAGACCTCTTTTAAAGAAAGTAAGTATCTGCAAGAAGAAGATGAAGTAATTAGAAATTTTGCAAAAGAAATCCGGGATGATATTCAAAATCCTAAACAGTATAAAGTATCCGACTATATTGAGTGTCTTGAAAATATGTCGGATAACGAAAAGGTGATGTTTAATTTGCGGCTTGCTGGCGGAAATGAAATTAAAAATGCAATAGATCGGATTTTAAAATATAATGGACTGCAGACTGGCAATGACATGAAACAGTGGTTGATTAGAAAAGAAATGCGTAATACATCAGATAATGGAATGCATGAATTATTTTCTCCTGTAATGACAGTAAAAGAAGCTAAAGAAATTATGCCAAAATTAAAAGCTGATTTTGAGTATGCAAATGTTTCATCTGGTGTAGTCGTTCCGCTGATTCCAGAAAATATGTTTAAAGATGTGGTAAAACAAACTGTGGCACAAGATATTGTGGATGATAATTTGCATAAGCTGATGGTGATGGCAAAATGGCAAGTCGATAGAAAAAATTCTAATGTCTTTTATACAGAAGAGCGAGAGAAAGCACTTATGCAATATCTGGGAGTGTCTTCTTTGGATGAACTTCCTCCGGTTTATGGTTCAATGGACGAGTTAAAACAGCAGTTTCCGAAAGATAAATATCTTTTTTCAGGAACAATGGCTTCAGATGACTATTGTCAGTTTAGTGGACGGATAGGTCGAAACGGAATGGTGTATGCAACACCGGATATAGAATATGCGGCAAAATATGACGGGGCAACAAATCTGGGAAATGTAATGGGTACTTCTGCAACGGGTGATAAATATATTTCCACAGAAGTTGGTCAGGTTAATGAAAAAAAAGTTTATGTCGGTTTTATTAATGTTTATGAGCAAAGTTCAGAAGATAAGTTTTTTGATAATTTCGGAATGGAAGATTATCGTCGTTCAAAAGAAGATATGAAAATTGGCCAGGGAAAAAGTTTTGAACTTTGGGAACCCTCACCGCAAGGAGCGGTTATTTTGAACAGACAGGGACAAGTACCGGTTAATCATAGATTGACCAAGGAACAGGCGATAAATGGTTTTGTTAATCGTTCCCAAGAACATGAGATTAATGGAAAAGTTTATATGCAGCCAAGATATGATGCGGAGACTTATGTAACGCCGAAAAAGAATCCGTTAAAAGCCAAAGTTATGCATATTTACTATAAAAGTTCTTATGGAGCAGAGAAGAATTTATATATTCCAATACCGGATAATCCGAACGAATTTATTAAATATCTTCTTAATTCCCGTCAGGCAGATATGACAGACACTTTCAAAGCCATAGCCAGAGAGGATGTTTTGGCTCGTTTCCAAAAGCAAAAGGAAGAATTTAAGGCAGGTATTATTCATCAGGCGAGAACGCCGGATTTTTGGAAGAAAAAACAAGCCAAACTGCAATCTGGAGGTCAGGAAAGAGAGGAGAAATCCGGAGCGCAGGCGGTTGCCGAAGCGGGTGAGAAAACTGTTGAAAAGACGGTTGCTCATGCGGGGACGAAGGCGGTTAAATCTTCTGAGGGGATAGTTTCCGCAATTGCTAAGGCCGACAATGCCGTCAATCAGGCCATTGATAAGACAATAGACAAAGGCAGTGAGCTTTTGAACAACAATGCGGTCGGCCGGGCATATGAAAAGGCGGCGGAGAAAGTGGCTGATACCAAGGTTGTGAAAGCGGTTGAAAAGACAACGGCCAAAGCGGTGGAGAAAGCAGCGAATACCGCGGTCGGGAAAGCTGTTGTCAAAACGGCAGCCAAAGCGGCGGGAAGTGCGGTCGGAAAATCGGTTATTAAAAAGATTCCGCTGGTGAGTGTGGCGGCGGGATGTTATTTTGCCTGGGACAGAATAAAGGACAGGGATTGGAAAGGGGCGTGTGGCGAAGTTGCGTCCGGTGTGGCCGGCTGCTTTCCGGGATTGGGCACGGCGGCGAGTGCTGCAATAGATGTCGGATTGGCAGCAAAGGATATTAAAGCGGCAGTTGACGAGAGCAAACAGCCTGTAGCGGAAGCAGCCCCGAATACCGGAGAAAAGAAAACAGTCTCAGTTGAACAAACAGAAGACGATAAAAAGAAAATGAGAGATATCATCCTGCAAAAACAGGGACGGATTTCTTCTGAGGTTCAAGCCCAGGTACAGCAGCCCGTACAACAGAATAATAATTATGCCATGCACCAGAAAATGGTGCAGCAGGGCAGAGGGTGAGAGTTTTGTATTTTCTTTTTGTTGATTTTTCCGTATCTAATATTTTCCGGCCATGGCCTTATAAACGTAGTTTTCATATTTAATAATCTGATATTTTTGCTGAATCAGATTTTTTCGTAAGGCGTTTTCGCTGTAAATTGCCTCCAGATAATCGCGGAATTCGGTTTTTCCGTTATTGTAGCGGTCTTCATAATATCGGGTAATTTTGGTTGAATTGCGATAATTCTCGTCAATGTTTTTGTAACTCTCCGTTGCTTTGCCATAGGCAAAATAATAGTAGGCAACTTCGTTCACGGCCTGATTAAGCTTGTCCTTAAAATCTATTGCGGCAATCTGATAATCGGCCTCCGAAATCTTTACGTTATTTTTAACCCTGTTCCAGTCCAGAAAAGGCAGGTCAATCCCCACACTTCCTAAAATATACGGAAAGTCAAAAGTCGTACGCGCCTTGTCGGAAGAAGAACCCAAAGCCCCTTTCAAAGAAATTTCCGGATACCAGTTTTTGTTTTCTGCTTCCAAAGTTTTAAACGCTTTTTCCAAGCGATACTGGCTGGCCAGCAGGTCAGGACGATTGGCCAGAACCGAAAGCGGAACGTCAAGGTTAATACCGAGCGTCGGTTGTTTGAGAATATCGCCGAATTTTATGCCGAGGGAATCTTGCTGTCTGATATTTAAAATATTTTTCAGACTGGTTTCCATCTCTTTAAACTGAGTTTCATACTCCAACAGCCGATTCTGCTCGGACAACAGGCTTTGCTTGGATTCCAGATATTCCAAATCATCGGCCTTGCCGTTTTTGTATTTTGCCTCGGTGATGTTGCGGATTCCCTCATAGGCCTTGATATTTTTCTTGGTGACGTCAATTGTGTTATGCAAATATTCAAGGTTAAAATACAAATCCGCCACACTGTTGATGAGACTGAGTTTGGCCGTTTCCTTGTCCATGATGGTTGCCTGATATTCAAATTCCTGAGCCGAGTGCAAGTCCCTGATTTTACCGTACAAATCAGCTTCATAGCTCAGGCCGGCTTCTCCGGAAAAGCTGTTTGAAAAACCGTCTCCCGTGTCAATCCGGCGCTGCGCGGAAGTGTTAAGGTTTCCTGATAAAGTCGGAAACAAATCAGACGTCGCCAGATTTAATTTGTATAATTCTTTGTTAATGTTAATGGCAGCTTTCAGATAGTCCGGATTGTTGGCCAGAGCCATGTCAATCAGGCCGTTCAAATCAGGGCTGTTATATTGTTTCCACCAGTCGGCGTTTGCCTGATACCGGCTGCGGATTTCCTGCGTATAATCAAGCTCTGCGGCCGTATCTGCGGGATACTGCGGCAGCGTTGCGCAGCTTGCCGTCAGCAATGCCGTTGTAAAAAGCCATAATTTCAAATCGTGTCCTTGCATCTTATTCACTCGCTAAAGCATCAATCGGGTTAAGGTTGGAAGCATTTTTTGCCGGCATATATCCGAAGATAATTCCGATAGCCGAAGAACAAACCAAAGCCAGTATGATTGATGTTGTTGAAAAAATCATTCCGAAGTCTTCGGAAAATGTATTAAACCCGAGGCCGATAAGCATGGAAAGCGAAACGCCCATAAATCCGCCGACCAGACAAATCAAAATCGCCTCAATCAAAAACTGCTGCAAAATGTCAGCCTGCTTGGCGCCGATGGCCATGCGGATGCCGATTTCCTTGGTGCGTTCGGTAACCGAAACCAGCATAATGTTCATCACGCCGATACCGCCGACAATCAAAGAGATGACCGCAATGCTGGCAATCAGAAACTTCATGGTATTTGTGGCATTTTCCACGGTCTGCTTGATACTGTCGCTGTTGATCATAAAAAAGTCTTTTTTGCCGTGCAGGGAAGTCAGGATGTTTTCAATACTTTCTTCCGCCACCTGCGAATTGACTTTGTCGGAAATTTTAACGGTAATGGTGTTAATGTCCGTACTGCCGTTAATCTTATACATGGCCGTGGTATAAGGGACCCAAATGTTCATGGCGTCGGCACGCGGACCGGGGTTGTTGTCAACTTCCGTAATGCCGATAATCTTGAGCGGTTTTTTGTTAAAAATGATAATCTCGCCCAGCGGATTGGGATTATTTGCAAAATTTTCTTTTCTGGTATTCTCGTCAATCACCACCACCGAAGCAATATTGTTCACTTCGTTTTCTGTAAAAACCCGCCCTTGCGCCAGTTTCCGGCCCTTAACCTCAAAATACGAAGCGCCCACGCCGCGCAGCTGCGCTGTCGATGAAGTATTGCCGTATACAAGGGTTCCGCTGCCCGAAACGCTGGGCGTGGAATTGTCAATAAACCCCTGTTTGCTCAGATAGTCGGAGTCGCTGACTTTAAGGGTTTTGACCTTGCCGGACCTCATGTCGCCAAAACCTGTCCCCGGCATAATGTCAATGGTGTTTGTGCCCATGGAATTAATCTGCTCCATAATCTTGGCCTGCGAGGCATTGCCGAGAGCCACGACCGACACCACCGAGGCAATGCCGATGATAATGCCGAGCATTGTCAGAAGCGAGCGCATTTTATTGGATAAAATGGCATGGATAGACATGCTGAAAGATTCCGCAAAACGATATTTAAAAGTCTCAAGCTTGCTTCTTTTAATATATTTTACTTCATCGTTAATCTGATAAAAATCCGAGGCCTTGCGCTGGTCGGAAACAATCTCTCCGTCTTTGATTTCAATAATGCGGCTTGCCTGTGCGGCAATCTTGCTGTCGTGCGTGACCAGAATAATCGTATGACCCTGCTTATGCAGGCTTTTGATGATTTCCATAACCATCTCGCCGCTTTTGGAATCAAGCGCGCCGGTCGGTTCATCGGCCAGAATAATCTCGCCGCCGTTCATCAGGGCGCGGGCAATGCTCACCCGCTGCTGCTGGCCGCCGGACAACTCGTTGGGACGGTTTTTCAGCTTGTTTCCCAGGTCAAGTTTTTTCAAAAGTTCAACGGCCCGCTTGTCACGGTCATCAGCGCCCAACCCCAGATAAATCGCGGGCAGGGCGGCATTTTCGCGGGCATTCAGGCTGTTAAGCAGGTTATACCGCTGAAAAATAAAGCCAAATGTCTTGCAGCGCAACTCCGCAAGCTGATCCCGATCCATTTTTCCGGCTTCAATGCCGTTGATTCTGTAAGAACCGGAAGTCGGCGTATCAAGGCAGCCGATAATGTTCATCAGCGTTGATTTTCCTGAACCTGATTGCCCGATAATGGCCACAAAGTCGCCTTTCTGTATGGAAAGGTTAATGCCCTTTAACACATGAACGCGGTTCTTGGCCTGCCCGAAAAATTTGTTGATGTTTTGCAGCTCAAGAATATTCATCTAGAACCTCCTCGGGCCTCTCATCTTGGTATTTGCGGCCTTATCTGAGATTTCGGCAGATGACAGACGGGCGATAATCACCTCATCCCCCTCGGCCACGCCGTCCGTGACTTCAATATTCAGGCCGTCGGACACGCCTGTGGTGATTGTGCACTTCATCACGCCCTGCGGCGTCAGAATTTCCACATATTTGTCTTTGCCGTCGTTCTTTACGGCAGTTACCGGAACCGTCAGCACGTTGTCGGCATGCTCGACATAAATTACGTTTTGTGTTGTCATGCCGATTCTCAAAATCCCGTCCGGATTGGGAACGTTCAGACGGCCGTAGTAATAAATAGCTTCGCTCGATTCCACAACTTCGGTATATTCGCCGTTAGTCAAAAGCGTCAGCCCCGGATCAATGGATTGCAGCGTAGTTTCAAAAACATCCGTCAGATTGGCCAGAACAGAATAGGTTACCCGCACGCCCGGCTTGATGTTACCGATATCTCCTTCCGAGATTTCTATCAAAATTTCCATCTGACTCAAGTCTGCAATCTGAACAATGGTCGGCGTGTTCATGGCCGCATTGACGGTTTGGCCTTCTTTGACCGGAATAGAAACGATTGTGCCGTTAAGGGGTGCCGTAATTTTGGTATATCCGAGATTGGTTTCGGCCGTGCTCAAAGAAATTTCCGTTTCTTTGATTGACGATTCAAGCTCGGTCACTTTGGCTTTGGCTGCTTCAAAAGCATCTTCTGCATTTTCAAGGTCTTCAACCGATGCGGCATTTCGTTTTTTCAGAGTCTGTGTTCTGTTATATTGTTTTTCGGCAATATTAAGAGAAATTTTTGCGGCCTTAAGCTGAGCCTGATAACTGTTAAGCTTAGCTTTGTTGATGTCCACGTCATTTTGCTGGGTTGTGGAATCAATTTCTGCAATCAAATCGCCTTTCTTAACGTTCTGCCCGATAGAAACATGAAGTTTTTCAATCTTGCCGGAAGCCTGAGCACCGACGGTCACCAGTTCGCTGGCTCTGACTTCGCCGGTTGCATTGACCACCTTTTGAATATCCTGCCGCTTGACCGGTTCCGTAATGTATGAAACACTGTCCCCTTCTTTAAAAAAAGCGGAATAAAGATAAAAGCCGATAATAACAATAAAAGCAAAAATCAAAAGCTTTCTGTTCTTTTTTATAAGCGTCCTAACCTTGTCCATCGTTTTTCTCTGTTGTTTTTTATTATTTTGTGTTTCTGCAAATTTACCGGTTTATTCTATCTGCTTTTCTTTATAAAATCTTTAACACAGAACTGTTGCCCATAATAATAAACGATATAAATCTCAAAAAAGTTCAAAATAATTGCAAAAAAAAATCCTAAAAAAATCCTAAAAAAGGGGGTTCCTTGTAAAAAGGAACCCCGTCAAAGACTTGTTCGTTAAAATTAGAACAAAACTTTAGCTTGCAGACCGGCAGTGTAATCGTAGTCGATGTCATCGTTGTAGCTGCCGCCCAGATAGTAGTCGCCATAAATACCAAGAGCAACATTTTCTTTAACGAAGTAGTTAGCTTCGGCCTGTGCATACCACATATTGGTATTGCTGTTGTTCATAGCATAAAAATCTCTGACAAGATGTTTATCACCATCGGTATTGAAGTCATAACGAATACCTGCATCAAAAGAATATTTATCAGCAGATTTGTGAACACCACCAAACCAAGAATAGTTCATCGGACGATTAGCTTGGTCAATAACACTGGTAGCTGTGAAGGAAGTATACGGTGTCCAACCATTGCACAAATCATAGCCCAATTTTACTTCGGCAGCCAGTTCTTTGAACCATCTGCTGTCATTGTCTCTGTGACCATACCAGCTCTTCGGATTATATGTATAATAAGAAGCGCCTACCTGAGCCAGCCAGTTGCCTGCCTGCATATTGTATTTACCGCCGATAGTATAATCAAAGTTATGGTCATTGTTGAATTCCTGATTAGAAACTCTCTTGCCGTCAAAATAGTTACCGATAGAACCAAAAACAGACAAATTGTCAGAAATACCATAGGTAATTTCTTCGTTGGCATATAAACCTTTGTAAACATTGCCTTCGCCATGTTTTACATTAATTCTCTGTGTTTCAATAGAAGTGTCGGACAAAACTTTGCCTTGTTCCGGCAGATAAAACGGGTTGGTAATATCTTTAGCAGAAGCGGCAGTTGCAAACATAACGGCAGCTGAAGCCAATAAAACAGTTCTATAATTCATAAAGGATCTCCTTACGTAGTTTTCTTTTTTTATGTCATACCTCGTTCTGATGTACGAAAATATGATGCCTGTAGTCTATTCAAAAAGAATTAATAAATCAATAACTTAATTAAGAAATATAAATATTGGGGGTATTATTGGGTATGGAAAGTGATTTTGTTGATGATTTTTTCTATGGAAATGCAAGGACTTCTGTGCTATAATCCGAACAAACAGGAAAGGTTTTGTAATGAATGATAACAAAAAGTTACAACAGGCAATTCACTCTATTATAGAAAAAGCGGCTTCAACGGACATTGCGTCCAACGTACCCTTGGGTTATTCCCAGCTTGCCGCCCTTAAAAACCTGCATAATTATTGCATTAATCAGGTTTTGAAAGATTCGGAAGTCATGCGGGATCCGCGCAAGCTCAATTACATGGCTTCGCAGGAGTTCAAAATTGCGCTGGTAGCGCTGTGCTTATCGCAGGCAGTGGTCAATCCGGCGCGGCGCAACCGCGAAACCAGAGAGTTTTTTATTGAAAATATTAATGTTTATCAGGCTGACGAACATACAAAGATGATAGATTTCGGCCGCATTCATCCCGCTGACGCCGATGCCTCGGTTTATCCGGAAATCATAGAAGACTGGAAGATTTACCGTGACCGCGAGGGCTTGGGAATTTCGGCGCTGATTGATGAAAAAACGCGCCTGACCGGATTGAGCGGATTTCAACGCGGCGGCGATCCGATTTATGAATTTGCCCGATTCCACCGCAAATATACCGAAAAGGAAAGAATAAAAGAAGAAAAAAGCCGCGATTCGGCGCAGGAAGCGTTTCGCAATGCCGTTGTTCAGTCTTTGGCCAACGAGATGACCAAACAACAACTGCTGGCGGGCAAAAATCCGCTTGAAATATTGGATAATCTGTTAAATTCGGCCGGAAAATACCAGCCGTCGCAAAGATTGCGGCAGGAGCTTGATCCGGAAATCGAACAGAATGTCGCCCGTCTGCTGGAATATGATAACTCCCGCTCCGGCCGCGAAAGATAACAAAAAGGATGCTTTTGCAAAAGCATCCTTTTCTTTTACCATTTAATCGGGTCATTGGCAATTTCCGGCGGCACGGTTCCTTCAAAATAGACGGTGGTCAATTTGTGAAAATCCAGATTAGAATTGTAGATGTCCCTGATTTCAGTCGTTGGTGTCATAAAAGCAAAAGCGCAAGCCTTGTCCAATATCTCTTTGGGACATTGATAAATTGCTTCATCGGCCGAAGGGCGCAAAAAAATGTAATATCCGCCGTAAGAATGATAAGAAACGATTCTGCCAATCTCTTTCAATCCTTCGGCTTTGGCAATTACTTGAGGTTTGAACGTGCAGCTGGTTGTAGCAATGGGTGTGCTTTTTAGCCAGTAAAGTTCTTTGTCATTTTCCTTCGGACAAATACCAGCTTCGCCGTTTGAACCAAAAAGAACCGGACGGATTTTCGCGGCATAAGCCATAATCTGTTCTTGAGACATTGCTCGTTTTTGCTGTTCCAACTTGTCAAGAATTGCAATATATTCCTCTATTTTTTCTTGCGGCAATCCGGAACATTCTGTCAGCCAGAATATTTTGTCTTCGTTCGTCATAATAATTATTTTTTTGATGAAACATAATAACTTATAGTGCTGACATAATAGCATTTATCAGATATTTCGTCAATAAACATTTTTTTACCATTTTGAGCTAAAAAGAAGTATCAATAGCAAGGAGAAAAAACATGAAATTGATTGTATATCTGATAATTCTGGCCGGTTTGGCTTATGGCGGCAAATGGGTTTATGACAATTATCTGGCCGAGAGCGTGAACGAAGCCATGCACAAAACCGGAAACTATGTTGCCCGCCAGAATTTAGATCATATCGAAATCCATAGTGACGGCACTTATGTTGAAAAAGAATTGCCGTAAAACGTGCAATAAAAAGGCGGGATATTTTTTCCCGCTTTCTTCATTTTCTCTGTTCAAAGCAGAAACTCTATCACATTTTCCATTGGAGCAACGCGGACCTCTGGGCGAGGAGCTGACAACTGATGGCTGTCGGCCTCCCGACCGTGGGTCACATGGCGCTGTACAAAATGTGTGCCGCCGGTCGTACCGGTCATCCCCGGTCTCTTTCTTTTATTGTCATCCTGAGCCCTTTTTTTATTGTCATCCTGAGCGAAGCGAAGGATCCAGTCAAACAAATCAGCTTTATTAATCAACTGGATTCTTCGTTGCACTCAGAATGACAGTGCTTTTTATTTTTCGTCACCATCGGGCTGTTTTTGTTTTTTGTCATCCCCGGGCTTGACCCGGGGATCCATCTCACAACCGGCACAGTGCTTGTTTCTTCATGGATTGCCGGATCAAGTCCGGCAATGACAAAGAAACATAATAAGCCCGAGAATGACAAATGCTTCAAAGCACTGTCATCCCCCTCTTTGCTAAGAGGGGCTGGGAAGCGCTAAGCAAAAACAACCGCTGCTCCGGTTGTTTTTGTCTGCAAGCTCTTTGGAACATCTTGGCAAGCGCGGAAAGCGTAAGCAACCGCAGCGAGCTTAGATGCCTAAGTTGAACTGCCCGATTACCGAACAACTTCTTAATCTTTGGAGCAAAGAGGTAAAATTGAAGCACTAAGCCTTGGAGCATAGCGACCTTAACTTTGCTCTGAAGATTTAGAAAGTGAGGTTGGGCTTGATTTTTTTTATTCTTCCCCTGAAGCACAATCTCTCGTTTGGCACGGTTTGGGTGCCCTTTGCGAATAGCTTAGGTTTTGGAGCAAAAACCGAAAGTGAAGCACAATGGTAGAGAGCGTAGCGAGTTTTGTGGCTGCCGGCCTCCGGCTTTTGCTCTGAAACCTTAACAAATGAGCGTAGGGCTGCCTTTTTGGTTACTTTTTGGCAGTCAAAAAGTAACAATAAAAATAACCAACTCTATGAAGAAACCAAAACCCGAAAATAAAAAAGCGCCAGCAAAAGGGACAAGGGTGAGGGAGAAAAAGGCAGGGAGAGAAAAGGAAAAGAAGGGGCGGAGAGTGTGAGAGCGGAGAGAAAACGGAGAACAAACGTGACAAGGGGGTGAGAAAAAAGAGACGTGCTACACCCTCTCATGAGTGAGAGGGGCGGGGAGAGTTGATTAGCCCGATTACCGAATGATTTCTTAGCTTTTGGCCCAAAGAGGCGAATATTAAGCACTAAGCCTTGGAGCATAGCGACCTTAACTTTGGGCTGAAAGCTTAGAAAATGAGGTTGGGCTTGACTTTTGCTTACTTTTGGTCAAGCAAAAGTAAGAAAGAAGAATAACCAACTTTATGAAGAAAACAAAATCCGAAAATAAAAAAAGGAAAGGCCGCGGCAAAAGGGACAAGGGGGCGAAAAAAGGCGGGACAAGAAAAGGAGAAGAAAGTGGCGGGAAAAAGGAAAGCCGCGGGGAGTGATAGGGCGGAAAGGAAAAGGATATCCCTTGTAGGGATATAAAAAAGGGAGAAACAAGTCCTCCCTTCTTTTTTGTTCTGAGTACAAACTCTTTCCCGAATAATATCGGAGCAACGCGGTCTCTGAGGCATATTGCCGACAACCGATCGCCGCCGACGTTCGGCTAGAACAGTTGCAATACAGCCTGAGAAGCCTGAGAAGCCAAACTCAAAGAGTTGACCGCCAGTTGCTGTCTGGTCTGCAGAGCCAACATGTTTGCACCTTCTTCGTTCATATCGGCCAAGGTCAGTTTGTCTGCGCCTTCTTCCAATACGTTAATCAGGTTTTCCGTAAAGTCTTCACGGGTCTGAACGATAGAGTAGTTGTTACCGAAATCGCTGGCCATAGAACGCAGCTCGGTAATAGCTCCCTCAATCTGAGTAATCGTTTCATCAATGGCAGCATCCAGATTCCAACCGCCTTTGGCAACGGATTCCAGACCCAGACCTTTGGAAGAAGCGTCCACACCTTTAATCTCAATGGAAGAAGAACGGTCTTCGTTAAAGATAACTTTCAGATCGTTTTCCTGCAACAGGTTAATACCTTTGTAACCGGCATCTTTGGCCAGAGAGTCGATCTGAGCCAAAACTTCGTTGAACTGTTCAACATATTTGTTGCGTTCGGCAATTGCATCTTCATCGGTAACAACAGTATCAAGGGTTCCGTTAACATTTCCGACAACGTCTTGGGCACCGCCGGTAACAATAACGTTAACCTGTTTGCCTTGAGCGGCATCAGTCGCTTTAACGACAAATTTGCCGCTTTCTTCATCAACAGCACCAGTAACATTTCCGGTAAACAAGTTGCTTACAGTTGTGAAATCAGCATCTTTGGCAACATCTTTTGCTGTTGCAACATCGCCGGTCAATCCTGTAGCTTTATCTTTACTGTCAACAACTGTGATTGATTTTCCGTCGCCTTCAATAGTGACTTTAGCTTCAGCAACACTGACGGAGATACCTGAAATGCCGGCAGCTTCAATAGCAGTTTTAATTGCAGCAGCTTCACCTTCGGCATCGCTATCTGCTCCAGTATAAGAAATAACATGTTCATTGCCGTCAACATAGAGGCTAAAGCTACGTTCTCCAGTAGCTTTGCTTGCCGCGGTAAGTTCAGCCTTGCTCATATCCTCACGGGAGTCGATAATGACTTTACCGGCTTCGGAAGCAGTGGCATTTTTATCAACGGCTTTGGTGGAAGAAAGTTTTGTTTTCATGTTATTGGCAACGTCGCGGGCAGAGTTGGCAATGGATTTTGCCTGTTGCGCGAAAGTTGTAATAGCTTCAATGGCTTCGTTGGCAGCCTGAATGGTCTGCACACCCTGTCCCATGCTGTCAAGCAGAGAAGACAAGTCGGAAGCGCGGTTGCTCAAAGATTGAGCAGTGTAATAAGAAGACGGATTGTCAATAGCAGAGTTTACCTTTTTACCGGTAGACAGTCTTTCTTGAGTTTGATCCATCAAAGATTGAGTTTGTTGCAAGGACAGCAGGTTAGAACGCATACTTGCAGTCAAGGAAATATCAGCCATTTTTTTTCTCCAATTCTGTGGAACACATAACGTGTCAGGTTAAAACCATGTGATTGTCTTTCTGACAATACAAGATTTAATATATCATAAATTTAGGTCACTATCAACTCAAATTTTCTTCTGATATTTGCCAATATAAGCATTTGTCAAGATATTTCAAGCCGATAGCTCCAAAATTATTTTTCCCGTACTCAGACAGAAAATCTAATCTGCTTGAAAGAATACCCCATATTTATTAATATATACCTAATATCTACGCGAGTCGGTGCAAATGTTAAAAAAAGACCCTTAAAAGTAAGGGCCTTGTTGTCTAAAAACAAAAATAAAGTCTATTCCGGTTCTCCGCTCAGTGTCTTGCCGAAAAATTCGGTTTCTTTTTCCACAAGCTTGCCGGCACATTTGATTGCGGCGTAATACTCGTTTTTCAAAATATTTTCGCTCACCGGCATGATATACGGAATCAGACTCGGCGCGGCGTTTTGCAAATCGCGGACATATTCCACATAAAGATTCTGCAGCTCTTTGTTGCCTTTTTCCAGATACATCTGCTGAACAACAAAATAAACGCGTTTGGACGGCGTATTGGCTTCTTTCTCCCGCATAATGAATTTCTCGCGCAGGATGGGAACGTTGCCGTCAATATAAAAGCGGGTTCTTTCTCCGTCGTTGGTAATCAGGGATGCGCCGATAATAATGCTCTCGTGCGGCTTCAGTTCAATTTTCAAAGGCATGTCGTTCTCCTTACGGTGTTATTTTAAGCCAGACGCTTAATCAATAATTAATAAATTATAATAAAATTATTTTTTTTGCAAATCTTTATTTTATTTGTTATAAGGTAAACTTAGTTTTATCAGATAAAGAGAAGAAATATGAATCAAGTGCTTGATGCCTGGAACGAAAACGACAAACAAACCTACCTTTCCGCTTTGTCTTATGTCCTGACCGCCGGAGATACCAAAAGCGAACAACGCCGCGAATTTATGAAGAATAAGGCGCGCGAGGTCAAAATCCCGCTGGCTCAGATAAAAAAAGTCAGGGC
Organism: Alphaproteobacteria bacterium; assembly: GCA_017935485.1. Classification (GTDB taxonomy): domain Bacteria; phylum Pseudomonadota; class Alphaproteobacteria; order RF32; family CAG-239; genus MGBC133411. Next base: position 42,640 of record JAGBHO010000007.1, read on the forward strand.
GCCGGAAGACCTGATTGCCATGCTTGCCAAAATCCACAGCATAAAAGTCAAGCGCTTTATTGTCCGCGACATGATTCTGATGACCCTCGCCGACCATGACCTGACCGATTCTGAAATGCACAATATTTATGACATTTGCGCAGCCGTCGGCATAAAGTCTGAAAAAGTGGACGACTTTTTTCTGTGGGCGGCCAGAGGGCTGGAATGGCAGGTTGACGGCAACCGTCTGGTCGAGGAAGATATTTAGTTTTCCGGTGAAGCCATGGCCGAAGCTCCGATTTATACCATAAAAGGCGCCGCGCTCAGTTTTGGCGCCAATCAGCTGTTCAGCAATGTTGACTTGTATATCAACCGCGGCGATAAAATCTCGCTGGTCGGGCGCAACGGCTCGGGCAAATCAACCTTGTTAAAAGTCATCTCCGGCGTGCAGGAAGCCGATTCGGGCGAGATTTTTATCCAGCCCGGCGTCAAAATCTCTTATATGCCGCAGGAGCCCGACTTTGCCGGATATCAGACCCTGCGCGACGTCGTCAAATCCGGCCTGCCGCAAAATGACGAAAATTTGGATTATAAGGCAGACATTCTGATTGCCGAATTCGGAATTGCCGAGTCACAGCATCCGGAACAGTCTTCCGGCGGCGAGCGGCGCAAAGCCGCTTTGGCCAAAGCCTTAATCGGCGAACCCGATATTTTGCTGCTTGACGAGCCGACCAACCATTTGGACATTGCCGCAATTGAAAAACTGGAAAAAATTATCAAAAGTTTTGCCGGCGCCGTCGTGCTGATTTCGCACGACCGCATGTTTTTGAGCAATGTGTCGCAAACCACGTTCTGGCTTGACCGCGGCATTCTTCGCCGCAACAACAAAGGCTTTAAGTTCTTTGAAGAATGGCAGACGCAGGTGATTGATCAGGAAATCATCGAACAGAAATATCTGAACAAAAAAATTGAGGAAGAGACCGAATGGCTGCATAAAGGCGTGACCGCCCGCCGCAAACGTAATATGGGCAGACTGCGCCGGTTGCAGCAACTGCGGCAGGAGCGTAAAGAGCAGATTAAGCAGATTGGCAGCGTTAACCTGAACGTGGAAGAAGGCGATTTTCGCTCCAAAATGGTGATTGAGGCCAAGCATCTGAGCAAGGCGTTCGGCAGCCGTGAGATTGTAAAAGACTTTTCCACCCGCATTATCAAAGGCAACAAAATCGGCATTGTCGGGCCGAACGGCGCCGGCAAAACCACGCTGATTAAACTGCTGACCAAAAGGCTTGACCCCGACGGCGGATCTGTCCGGATCGGCAAAAACCTTGAAGAAGTTTATTTTGACCAAAACCGCATAACGCTGGATTTGAAAAAAACATTATGGCAGACCCTGTGCGACAAAGGCGACCATATTTTTGTGCACGGACAGTACCGTCATGTCGTGGCTTATCTGAAAGATTTTCTGTTTCGTCCGGATCAGGCGCAATGCCCTGTTTCTGCATTGTCCGGAGGCGAGAAAAACCGTCTGATGCTGGCGGTGTCGCTGGCCAAACCGTCAAACTTTCTGGTGTTGGACGAGCCGACCAATGATCTGGATATGGACACGCTGGATTTGTTGCAGGAAGTGCTGGACGATTATCAGGGCACGGTGCTGATTGTCAGCCACGACCGCGATTTTCTTGACCGTGTTGTCAGTTCGGTGATTTATATGAAAGGTGACGGAACGGTTTATGAACATGCCGGCAGCTATTCGGACTTGCTGCAAAAGCTGCAGGAAAAAGCCGAGCGAATGCCGGAGAAAAAAACGGCCGCCAAAAAAGTTGAAAAAAAAACGGAGCCGGAAAATAAAAAAACGGCAAAACTGAGTTATAAACAGCAGCGCCTGCTGGAAGTCTTGCCGCAGGAAATCGCCAAGGCCGAAGAAGCAATCGGCGCCTGTGAAGAAGAATTGTCCGATCCGGATTTATATGCCAAAAACCCCGCCCGTTTCGCAGAATTGAGCGCCAAACTGGCAGAACTGCAAAAAGAAATCGAGAATAAGGAAAACGAGTGGCTGGAAATCCAAATGCTCAAAGAAGAATTGGAAAACGGCTAGAAAATCCGCTTGCAAAAAACTTAGATTCGTTTATGATAATACCCGCAGTCAGGAGGCTGACTGTGGTGTCGAAAACATCTCAATGAAATATCCACTTTGGGTGGAGTTTGGGAAATAAGTGCGCTTGCGCAACGAATAACCATAGCTGTTCATTGCAGTTTTTCGGCTCCATCCGCCTATTTTCTAGGCGGATTTTGTTTTAACAAAATAGTGGAGCGAAAATAAATGTTATCAAGAAAATATAGAAAAGAGTGGTATAAGACCTTCCGGAGTTATTGTAATAAAGAATTAAACCGGATAATGACGGAACAAGGGTTAACAAGTACCGAATTAGCGGATCATATAGATTTTATGGAAGGCCGGATAGAAAAATTAAGAAGAAATACCAGCCATGTGAGAATGGAAGAATATGTATATCTGTTTTCCTTTCTGGATAAGGTATTTGAAATAAAACTTGTCGACGTCAAAGATTATCCTTGGCAGTAACCTGCACGGCAGGCGCGCGGCAAGTTGTCAGTACCGTGCTTCAGAGACCGCGTTGCTATGGCGGGATGTGTGATAGAGGATGTGCTTTGAAACACTGTCATTTGGGGACTCTTTTTTAGGTCATCCTAAACTCTCTCTTTTGTCATTGCCGGACTTCGATCCGGCAATCCATCTCATA
>JAGBHO010000008.1 GCA_017935485.1 Alphaproteobacteria bacterium
CCTGGGTGGCAGTAGATGCAGGTATGCCGCCCCCTCAAGCCTTGCGGAGCTTGAAGCAGGGCGGACAAAGCTCAGGATGCCCAATGCCGCTTAACTTAACCCCCGGAAGTTTATAAACAATCAAGCTCGGTATATCCGGATGGCATGCCTTACAAAAAAACTCCGCTTGATCTAAGCTGAACGCAAAAATGCGGGAACATCCCGCCCCGGAAAAAAACGGACCCTGCGGTTATCCTTGAGCTGCTCCGCCTGTTTACCTGCGGATACCTGTGGGGCTTACTGTATGCTCCCACTTTGTTTTAGGGAGCATAATTAGGTGGCATAATACGATAAATGACTAATCTCTCGAACAAAGAAGAAGGGACTTAATCTCACCGAAATACAGGCTGTTATGGTAAATCAAAATAATAAACTTTTTTTTGCCGCAAGATTTGTATAAACAGGCGTCTTTTTCTTGCTCTTTGAAAATGGCCGGAAAACATAAAATATTTTGTTTGGTATAGTTGATTGATTTTTAATGAAAATGTGCTTTTTTGTACTCGCTTGACTCGCTTTCGGTGTCCTAATTTTTCGATAACAGTTATCGAAATTCAGGGTATTGTGAAAATTTCTATTCCTGATATTATGCTATTGTAATCAGAAAAATGATTATACTTCAACAACAAACCAAGGATAAAAAATGAAGCAAGGAACATTCAAACTCGTGAACTACCAAAAAGGATACGGTTTTATTGTTTCCGAAAATGAAGACATTTCTGTTTTTGTTACGATCAAGGAGTTGGAAAAAATCGGCGTCCGGCGCATATATGACGGCCAGCGCTTCTCTTATAAGGTTTATAACCGTCCGGGGCGTAATACGGCAGGAAACTTTGCAGTTGTCTGATTTTTGATGGCTCAAATCCGTATGATATATTTTTTTAACCATAAAAAATGCCGCATTGTATTTATGCGGCGTTTTTTTATTGTTGCAGCAATCTTAAACTTCCCAACTTTTGGAAAATTCCTCGTCTTTGAATAATGATGCCAAACCGGTAATCTGCTTAAGGCGCAAAAGTTCATCTGCCGACATGCCGATATTCCGGCAAATCCAGCTGTCGCTTTTTCCCATTTCCAGCAGCTCGGCCACAATATTGCTCATCAAATCTACACTGTGGCTGCCGCGGGCGCGGTTATGGCGAATAGTAGATGCCATTCGATCGCTCAGGTCTTTGTCAATCACTACCACCGGCATCATTCCGTTTTCCCGCTCATAAATGCGTTTGCTGGTCATCATGACAGTGTACCGGTGAAAACCGTCTACAACAATATATTCATCGGCATTTTTATCATAATAACAAACAATCGGCTGAGTATATCCGTCTTCCCAGATAGAAACTTCTAACAATTTCATTTCAGGAGGAGCAACCTTATTGGGGTTATAATCGTTTGCTCTGATTTTTTCAACCGGCACAGGCCTAACATTATAAACAGGACTTTGAAAAGCCATAGTTTTTAGTCTCCTTATAATTTTTTGTACTTTGCAATCAGCTCTTTTTCACGTTCTGCCTGTTTTTTAGTCTGGGCAAATCCCATATATTTACACAAGTGGTCGTTTTTTAAGATACAAATTGCCATACGTTTCCATGAAGGAATGTCAATGGACGATTTAATGTCATCCGTATCATCCGGTGTTCCCAAAAAACGGATCTGCTCTTTTGTTTTGCTGTATTTGCTGATACCGTTGCGTTTAATCGGATAATTGCATTCCTCTAATTCTTTCAAAGCGTCATCACAAACGACGCCGCCTTTTTTCCACCAAAAACGAATAGAAGTCTTAAACTTTTCAACATAGTTTTTGCGCATGCTGTCCGGCAGGGTTGCCAGCAAAAACTTAACATAAGTCCGCCATGTATGCCCTTCCGGCAGTTTAACGTTTCTGACTCCCATTGCGCTTGTCCGTCCGTAAATGGCTCCGAAATTAGCTCCCTGCACGCGGCCGACAACTTTTACCCAGGTTGCCGGTTCCAAAATCCTGTACAGATTAAGACTTTCTTTCGCGCTTTCATGATACGGACTGGCGACACGCATCTGATGGATTGATAGTCCTGCCTTATAGTATAAATCATAAATTTTATTATAGTCAAACCCGAATTTGCCATTTGCAACCCAAACATCTTTGGTCGTCCAGTCATAAAGCGGATAAGCATTATACCAGTTCTCGCCCATTTTGGTTGTCCACTGGGCGTTTTTCATAATCTGCTTTCTGGCATTTGCATAAGCGCAGTAACGATTCAGGGACTCATCGGCCCTTACGCCGAGCAGGCAGATTGTCTTCCCCTGTTTTTGGCGGGAATACCAGTCGCCGAATTCGGCATATAAATCTTCCTGAACCATTTTGGGCTTATAAAAATCAAAATTCTGATTGTCCAGATTAATGACATACGGCATGGTCGGCATCGGCCGGACCCATAAATCTTTTTTGTCCGGATCCCATGGATACCAGTAAATTTGAAAATTGCTGACGGCACAGCGCGATCCCATCGGCAGGCAAACCCAGTAAGGCTCAATGTCTTCCAGATTGTCTTCAAACATCCGATAAACAAAATTGGTTGTTTCTTGGTACTGAGCTTCAAAATCCTGATGAAATACGCCGATTTTCTTTTTGATGTTATTTTTGCGCTTATAGTCCAAGACCAGATTCAACAGCAGGCCGCTGTCTTTTCCGCCGGAGAATGAAACATAAATATTGTCAAAGTTTTCAAAAATAAATTTAATTCGTTCCATAGTCGCTTGATAAACATCTTTTTCAAGATAACGTTTCATAGTCTCAGCATCTCCTCTTTCGAAATAAAATCACATATATTGGACAGCACGTGCTTTTTTCGGGTCAGGCTTCGCTGAATTAAATCCTCGAGTCCTGTTTTGACCCAGAAATTGTAGATGTTCAGCTCTTTTGTCAGGCCTTTTTGATACACGCAATCCAAACACTGGATTTTATCTTTATAATCGAAAGTCTGCGAAAAAAAGATAATATTGTTGCAAAAAGGCACGTTGATGCTGAACCCTCCGGCGCCGTATGTACTAAACATAATATTGACGTTATTTCGAAAAGCTTCCACGACTTTATTTTTGTTAGAACTCCCTGTAAGCTCGACAAACGGATGGTCGAACGCTCCGCACTCTTTGAAGAATTTGATTTCATCAATAAACTTGATGTAGACAATTACCTTTTCGCCGCGTGCCAGAATTTGGTCAATAATATCTACCAGAGCAAAGACCTTGTCTTTGGCGATGGTATAGATATGTTGAAACTTCTGAACCACCTGCATAAAAGGAAACTGCTCCCGCTCCCGCAGAAACATCTCTTTTTCTTGCGAGTAATTTTGAATTTCTTTCGGTGTCAGATCAAAATACTCGTCAAAATATTTTATTGAGCAATCAAAATCGAGATCATATTCCAAAATATACGGCCGCATCAGCTCAATGAGTTTTTTCTCGTTCTGAGGCTTCGACCATCTTCTTTTTACTTCGTCTTCCCCGAGGAAGAAGTGCAAAAAGTTATTTGAAAACTGCGTCTCCGTCATCTTCAAAATTGAAGAGTTGATGAATTGGATTTGAGCGTACAAATCAATAAGCCCCTGCGTCAGCGGGGTTCCGCTCAAAAGTAACCGATACTTAAACTTCCGCCCAATATTTAACAAGCGTTGGGTTCGCCCAGCTTCGGTATTCTTTATTGTGATACTTTCATCCACCACACAAAATGTCCTAAATTTATCAATCAAATTATACAGGCTCAAATATTGGGTATCTGAAGCTGCTACTGCTTCAATGGAATAAAAGTAAATCTTTCTTTCCAATCCTCGTGACCACTTTTTTATCTCGTCCTTGTAAGAACGGGTGGATAAAAAGGCAGCCGGAGCTATCCAAACAATATAATCGACTTTGAACTGCTGCGACCTGACAAACTCCAGAGCAATTTCCACTTTTCTTGCACCGGATTTGATAAATAAAGCGCCTGCTTTAATCTGACCAAGCTTGTCAAAAGCCCGCTGTCTGTTCATACAAAGTCTCATATATTGTCCTCGATATTATGCCTAATACCTATGCTATACATGAAACTGATATCATTCTAGCATAAGCTTGAAAAAAATTCCAACGGAAGTTTAAAGTTGTACATAACATTCTTGCGCTTTTGGCGTCAAAATGTCCTGAAAAACAATATAATCAGGCTTTTTAAGAAAGCCATGGTTCTTATACTAAATATTAGGAATATGATATAAAAAGGACATTTCTGACCGAATCGGAAGAGAAAACGGGTTTGTTTGAGGCCAAATAAAACTCCGCCGACTGGTTGCCGACGGAGTTTTATAAACCAGATTTGTTAACGGGAATATTTTTTTGCCGCCTGTTGCGCCATAATGTTCTGGTCAACTTTTACAACGCCGGATACGTCTTTTGCACTCTTTGTTTCCGGTATCAGACCGCGCTGCGCCAGCACATTCCGAACCTTGTTTTTTTTGATAATATCCGGCGCTTTATTTTGCATTGAAATGGAAATATACAAATAATTAAGTAAAAAAACTTGAACGGATTAAAAATAAAGTTAAACTGACTGAAATAAACAATATAAGGGTGATTGCATGGAAAATACCGTTAGAGTCGGAGTCGGGGTATATATTTTTAATGAGCAAAATCAGCTTCTTCTCGGGCTGAGAAAAAGCCGGCACGGCAACGCGACCTGGTGTCCTCCCGGCGGACATTTGGAATATGGCGAAAGCAATGAACAGGCAGCCTGCCGCGAAGTCGGAGAAGAAACCGGTTTGGAGATATCTCCGCAAGACGTATTGTTCAAAGGCGTAACCAATGATTTTTATCCCGAAAGCGGCAAACACTACATTACGCTGCACTTGTATTGCCGCAAATATTCCGGAGAGCCTTCTGTGAAGGAGCCGGATAAATGTGCTTGCTGGAAATGGTTTAATTTAGATAATCTTCCCGAACCCCTTATGCTGTCAAATCAAAACTTTTTCAAACAAATCGGAATAGTTGAATAACTTCAATTTGCAAGGATGTTTAAATGCAAAAAGCTTATTACGAAAGAAAAGTTTGTTATTGCTGTGAAAAAGAATATACGGAATCTCACGCGTTTTATAAAGAAATGTGTCCGGTTTGCGGTGAGTTTAACTGGCGGAAGCGCACTCAAAGAATTGCCCTGCAGGGATATCGGGCATTGGTTACCGGCGGCCGTATCAAAATCGGCTTTGAAATTGCGCGCCTGTTACTTGAAATGGGGGCCGATGTTACGGTAACTTCGCGTTTTCCGCAAGACACATATACGCGTTTTGCTGCTTTGAAAAACTTTGAGGATTTCAAAAAGCGCCTGCGCATCATTGGCGTTGACTTTCGTCATTTGCCTTCGGTTTCCAGACTGGTGAATGAAATGAAAAAGCAGCCTTTGGATATCCTGATCAACAATGCCGCTCAAACTGTCAGAAAGCCGGCTCCGTTCTACAAACATTTGTTGAGCAAAGAAAAAAATGCGCCTATGATTGAAAATATCATCACGGACGATTCTGAAAAAGAAAGCTCTTTGGTGCCGGTATCAAAATTGTCGTTTCTTCCGGCCTTGAATTTCAATTTAAATTCAGCCGAAATGTCGCAGGTTGCTTTGTTGCCGGAAGATTTGCATGATGATGAAAGTATCTTCCCTGCCGGACAATATGACAAAGACGGCCAACAGCTTGATTTGCGGTCTCACAACAGCTGGATGTATGAGCTTGAGGAAATATCGCTCATTGAATTGTATGAAGTGCTTCATATCAATTTAATTACGCCATTCCTGTTAAATACTAAACTTTTGCCGTCTTTGACACAAAACGGCCGCAATGCGTTTATTATCAATGTTTCGGCAATGGAAGGCAACTTCTTTGCGCCTCGCAAGCACAGCCGTCATGCACATACCAATATGGCCAAAGCCGCATTGAATATGATGACGCGTACGGCTGCCGCGCATTATAAAGACTATGGGGTGTTGATGAACAGCGTTGATACCGGATGGATTACCAATGAAAAACCCAACCCGCAGAATTTGAATGCGGCTGAACGTAAAACCGTGATGGCTATAGATGAAGTTGACGGTGCAATGCGTGTTCTGGATCCGATTATTCGGGCTATAAGGGATGGAGAAAAAGATTATGGAAAGCTATTCAAAAATTACCGTGAATATCCTTGGTAATGTTTAGGGGCTGAAGCAGCCATTTTCCGGAAGTATTGTTATTGTTTTTCTCCCGTTCGCTTTTCTGCTCGCGGAAACGGCGGGTCTTTACAACGGTTAAAACCGCCTCAGGCCGGAGAATTTTTCGTGAGCGGCCAACTCCGCCTCCGGCGTTCCGAAGGCGGATTCTGACGGATTGAACCGCATTCCGGTATTTTCCCCTTCTTAAAACTTAACCCGCAATCCTGCATTAAACATATAAGAAGTGGCAGCTTTGCCGACCTCAACGGTCATGGCGCTGTACAGATAAGAAGTATCGGAAACGGCAGCATTAAAGCCCAGTGAGACTTCAGCGCCCAGACCGCCCAGATCGGAAGTTGTCAATGCCGTTTCCGCAAAATTTATTTTTGTCTTGCCGAGCCATTCATTAAAAATCCCCAGTTCGGCAAACAATTTCCATGTTGATCTTTCTCCTTTGGGGAGATACGAGGTCTGTATATTCAGACGGGAAACAAGCGATCGGGTCTTATCAACAAAACCGGTCCCTCCGTTATTGGTTATAAATTTTTTACTGTTTCCTTGCGCATAACGCAGCTCGAGTTTGGGTTCGATTGTAACGAGTGATGAACCGCTGTTAATAAAACGAGGAGCCGAAAAGTCAAACAACCGTCCCGTTTCTGCCGAAAAAGTCCGGAAATCCCGTTTGAGGTCATACCCGTTAATGGCATTGTGGTCACGGATATTGTTAAGGTCGCTGCTGACTTGAAAATAGCGAGCCGTTAAATCGACAAACCATTTTGTTTTGTCTGCAAACCAAGAGGCATAAATGCCGGCAACCGGCGTATGTGAGTGGCCTTTGGCATCGGGAGCATTCTTTTGAAAAACCCGAATATTGTCTGAACTCAGGTATCCGCCCAAAATGCCGAGATACATTTTTCCTCCCGGCAAGTTTGTTACAATGTCAAAACCGCCCTCCATGCCGAGAATTCCCATTCGGGCACCGGTTTTTTCATGAATGCGCAGTTGTTTTCCGTAACTGCGAACCCATAAGCCGGCGGGAACATTGGGGTTGTCGCTGCGCAAATCGCCAAGACGTTTTCGAAGCTCGTTCAGTCCGGCATTTACGATTGACAAATGCAAAGACGGGATTTTTTCAATTGATTTGGCCGTAGGAATTAATGTGCCGTCAGTTCCAAGATACCAGTTTGTGTCAGAATCTTGCGTCAGGCCATATTCATATGCTCCGATGTCAACTTTGTCGCCCGCCAGCTTAAATTCAGCATCGCTGTCGGCGTTTTCGACATTGACGACTTCTATTTTCTGTCGTGTCGGGTTGGAGCCGGCGGCATTAATGTCCAAAATAATTTTTCCTGATTGCGCAAATCAAGACGGCCGTTATTTTTTAACTGTAGGTTATTTACGTTGCCGCCGCGTGCAAAATGTAAAACGGAGCCGCCTGTAACCGTGTTCGTTCCGCTAAAGAAATTATCTGCATATACCTCCGTTACGCCGGCAGATTGTGTAAAACTGCCGGAAAACAGCGTATTGTCAGAATTCTCACTGAAGATTAAGGTATTTTTGCCCGTTTTGTTAATAAATCCCGTTCCGGCAAAACCGCCGTCCATGGATAAGATGTTGCCGTCTCCCTGAATATTGACGTTAACGTCCCCGCTGGTATTTAAGTAAATGTCTGCTCCGCCTTCCTTGCCGTCAGTCGCTTTATTTCCCTTAAATACGATATTTCCGTCCGTTGTATCAAGGTTTAAGGTTCCCAGAGTAAAGATAGCGCCGCCGGCCGTGGCTTTATTGTCGGTAAAATAAGAATTTCCTCCGATAACCATATTGCCGAAATTCATTATTCCGCCGCCTAAAGAAGCTGAGTTGCCGGTAATGCTGACATTTCGGAGCTCGGCCGATCCGGCTGAATACAATGCGCCGCCATAACCGTTGTCGGCATGGTTGTCTGAAAAAGAAACCCTGTCAACATTTAATGCCGCTCCGGATGAAGAGAAAACAGCGCCGCCGTTTTTTGCCGCCTTGTTTCCCGTAAATTGACTGTTGCCGGAAATGTTTAAAGCAGATTCGGTGTAAATTGCGCCGCCGTCGTCAACTTTTGATTCATTGTTTGTAAATTTTGTGCCGTCAATCTCCAAAGTCCCGTCATTGTGTGCAATTGCCCCGCCAGCCCCCATTGCTGCATAATTGTTCTTAAATTCGCTTGAAGCAATGGTATTGTCCGTACTTCCCCGCCGAAGCTTTATTGCCCCGCCGCCGGTTGCGTAATTGCCGTCAAATAACGTATTTGAAATGCTGAGGCTGCCGACGCTGTTGATTGCCCCGCCAAAATCTGAAAATCCTTGTGAATTGATTGATGTATAATTTCCGACAAACTTGCTGTTGTCTATTGTTAAGCTTGTTTTGTTGCCTGTTGTATAAACCGCCCCGCCCTCAGAAGCTTTGTTTCCTGAAAAGGTCGTTTCGTTTAGCCGTACCGTGCCTGACGAATAAACGGCTCCGCCGTAATAACTTGCACGGTTGGCGTCAAAAACCGAATAACTAATCTCTGCCGTACTGCTGTTATTAATGGCGCCGCCGGAGGAGGAAGCCGTGTTTTGTAAAAATCGGGTGTCTGAAATTTTAAGCACTTTTCCGGTACCGGCATTATACATTGCCCCGCCATAGTCTGCTTTGTTGTTTTGGAAAACACTGTTCTGATGAACAGACATATTGCCGATGTTGAAGATTGCGCCGCCAAATCCGTTGGTTGAACGCTGGTCAAAAGTTACCGCATTCAGAGTCAGGTTTTGTGCTTTTCCCTCCGGCATAATTCCGTTTGTAAGCGCAGATCCTTGTCCTGTGCCAAATTTAAGGTTGTGAAGCTCAGAAGCCATGTCGCTTCCCGTAAATGTTATTTTTCCCGTAAGGCTGGCTGAGGCGTCTCCCGTTATTGATGTGCTTTGGGTCAGCGTTCCTGAATCGCCGTGGCTGCCTGAAATATTAATTTCATAAGTATCTCCGTCCGTATTTTTGTTGGCGGCGGCAATCGCATCAGATAAAGATCCGGAAGCAGAAACATCATAATCTGAAGCAAAAGCAAGAGCAGGGCTGAAAAAGATTGTAAAAAATCCGGTAACAACAAGACGCATGTCTGCAAATTCCTTATAAAAATTAAGCTGATGCAGCTAAATATGCAAGTCGTTCCGTATAATTCAACAGCGGCAAGTCTAAAGTCTATGTTAGTATTTTGATAATATGTCTTGGAAAAGTTGATTATAAAAATGGCCGGATCATATCTGGGTTCAGAGGCAAATTCAAATTTCAATATCAAATAAAAAAAAGAGCCGGATAAACCGACTCTTAACGTACTTTTTATATCTGCGGCACCGGCCAAACTGACCGCTGCCGCCGCGCGGTTGGTCGGAATGAGAGATTACTCTGCGCTGTGCTTGAGTTGCACAGGCGCTCATTCGCTTTGCTCACCGGCGTTCTTCCGCCCGCCTTTCGCTGGTAGTCGAACCTCCTTCCCCGGAGGTTCAAACCCCAATTCCAGTATCAAATAAAAAAAGAGCCAGACAAGCTGACTCTTTTTTTATTTGGTCGGAATGAGAGGATTCGAACCTCCGACTTCTACGTCCCGAACGTAGCGTTCTACCAGGCTGAACTACATTCCGATATTTTGTAAACCAGAACATAGCACAAAAAATAAAATACACAAGTCTTTTTTTTCTAATTTTTTGCATAAATTATCAAGTTTTTGATAAAACAAGGTGTTAATTTAGATTCTTCAACGCCTTGTTAACGATGTTTAAATAAAAATATGTATAAATAAATATAACTTTTGAGTAGAAAAAGCTTGAATAATTTTCAAAACAGACTATATTGAACAAAAACTAGCCATAATTAACAAAACAGTTCTGCCGGTCAGAACTGCCGAAAGGAAAAGATAATGAAAAAATTTTTAGCTCTCTCAATGGCTGCGATGCTTTCTGCCTGCGCAACCCCTCAGGACGAAGAAGTTATTACGGAGCCAGAAACCGTTACGACGGAACGCGTTGTTTATCGTGAATATGACGGAAGCCGCATTTATCAGGAAGATATGGGACGCCGCCAATATGCAGATCCCGGCCGCCGCCGGATTCGCGTTGTCCGCACTACTCCGGTAGAAGTATATGAGCCGACAACAACAATCGTAGAAAATTCTTACGACACGACTTATGATGAAACCACATACCGCCGTCCGCGCCGGATTATGGAAGAAGATCAGGCACCGCGCAGAGTTTACAGCCGCACCCGCTATGCCGACCAGACTTATACAAGCCAGAACGCAGACGGACGTCCCTGCCGCCGCCGTACCCGCATTAGTGACGGATACCGCACAGTTTCCGGCAGCAGCAAAGGTTGCCCGGACGAGATCAGGGAAACCAGAGAACCGGTTGAAGTTTTGTACAAAAAAACCACCTATAAAACAGTTTATGAACCCAAAACTTATACTGACGTTTCTTATGAAAAAGAACCGTATCGTGCCGGTATGATTGAAGAAGTCGTCCGCACGCAGCCGAGCGATACTGTTGTTGAAACAACTACAACAACGACGGTTGCAGATTAATCGGTTTGTTATCTTAAAAAAAAAGCTGCGATTCGCGTCGCGGCTTTTTTTATAATTTAAATTTGCAGATGTATTTTATTATGCGGTCAGGCCGAGCTTTTTCAACGTTTTTAAAATATTTTCTTTATTTCTTTTTTTGATTGGTTTTATCGGCCGGCCGGCGTAAACCGTCCAAGGCTCAAATTTATAATTGGACGGCACAAAACTCAGTGCGCCGATACTTACTCCTTCGGGAATATGATTGTTGGGCATGATAACGGAGTTTGTTCCGATACCGGTAAATTTTTCCATTGTCACATTTCCCTGAATCTCTTTAACCTCAGGAACTGAATGCGTTACCAGTTCGTTGACGTAATCATTGCTGCTTAACCAGATTCGCACGCCTGCTGCCAGACTCGAAAAACTTCCCATCTTAAATTTATATTTGCCGTCGCCGCCGGAAATATAAGTTCCTGTGGCTATTTCGCAGTCGGAACCGATCTCGCAGGCTGATGAAATTCTGCAAAAATCTGAAATTCGTACATTATCGCCGGCTTCAACCAAATCCGGCTTTTTGATAATCACATATTCCCCGAGGGTAAAATTCTTGCCGTGTTTCATTTTGCTTCTCCAAAAATTAAAATCATAGATATAGTACAAAAGCAAAATGCAAAAAGGCAAATCACAAGACCGTTTTGTCTGGTCAAAAGAAGTTAACTTCTGTTTCCGCTAAAATTTATTGTAACAATTGCTGGGGCACAAAAAAGAGAAAAGCAGGCCGGCTATGGAGAAGGGGCGGATTTTGTTTGAAACATTTAAGCGTAAAAATAACCAAAGGCGAACGGAAGTTTTATATCTCCTCGCCTTTTGACTTGTGATATGTTTCAATAAATTTCAGTCAGGAAATCATTTTCAACCCGACGACGCCGGTAATAATGAGTATAACGCCGAAAATGCGGGACAATTTCCGACTTTCTCCGAAAAATATCATATTCACGAGCACTGCTCCGGCCGTGCCCAGCCCCATCCAAACGGCATAAGCAATACTCATGTCCAAATAATTCAGGGCAAAATATAAAAACAAATAGGAAAGGGCAAAACCGCTGATAAAAAGCAGAAGGCTGAAAAGATTTTTTTGTTGGCTGAAAAGCTTTAAACCGATAACCCCGATAACTTCAACCGTAGAGGCAACCAGAATATATATCCATCCCATGCTATTTCTCCTTATCCGGTATATTAACGCCGTTTTCAGCCAGCTTCAGCGTAATAACGCCGGCAATGAGCAGGGCAATGAAAAAGCCTTTTGCAAATGTAAATTCCACATGAAACAGGAACGTGTCCGTCAAAGCCGTAAAAATTGTGCCTATGGCGGAAAAAATTGCATAAACCGTACCGGTCTGGATTGTTTCGCAGGCTTTTTCCAGAAAATAAAAGTCCGTAATGATAATGACGGCAATAAGTGCAAAATCAACCGGTTTTTCCGCTGCGCTGAAACCATAAATCCACAGGAGTTCAAAAACGCAGGTCAGAATAACATATATCCATCCTTTTCTAATTTCTTTTCTCCGAAAATTTATTTGATTTAAATCTAACAATGAGACTAAGATAAGTCAAGATGCCGCGTTGCGGAATATAATACATTTCAAATAAGGAGAAAACGAATGAAAACTTTATTGCTCACAATTCTGGTTCTGTTGGCAGGAGGAACCGCCTGCAGCCGTTCGCTGCCGACGGAAAGCGGTGAAAAAGAATTTGTCGGCAGTTGGATTGAAGAAAATGTCAATTACAGACAGGGATTTGACTTAAAGGCAGACGGAACGGCAGCCTCAATAGGTATGGCAACATTAAAGTATGAAAGGTGGAAAGCCGGTAATGGCCGAATTATTCTGGAAGGCAAAAGCATTGGCAACGGCCAAACAATAAATTTTTCGGAAACAATGCAGGTTATTGAATTAACGCCTGACGCCATGACACTGCAAAGAGGAAAGGATAGAGTCAGATATCATAGAAAAAAATAATAATTAAATGTCCAAAAAATAAATTTTGTATTTTTTTTCAACGTCTTGCCTGTATAATGTGTACATGTAAGAAAATAAGAGGAGAACAGCCGGTGATGTAAATCAATTTTCGCAAGGAATGGCTGGGATTAAAGATATGAGTTCCGGTTTGTTTAAAATTCTCGTTTTGTCTGTAGTCATTTTCAACCTTATTCTGGCAAGATTATCATGTTTAATCACCATCTGTACGGCATTTGATTTAATGCCCTGTATTCTGATATAATATTTTGAATCGCGTTTATCCGTCTAGCTGCTCATTTAAGGCTTGAGATATTATTGACATCACATAATCTATTTTCGTTTCATCTGTTATATGTATGCCAACTTCTCCATTTCCCCATTTTCCTTTGTCTTTATAATCTATACAAAGCCCTTCAGGGTCATAAATTTTATTAAAGTCCATATTGATACTTATAAATAAAGCATTTTTTTGAGGAATAATATCAACAAAATTTGTGTCAAGCTTATAAGCGATATATAATTTTCTATACTCTCGATAAACTCCTGCATTCAAATTCATTATTTTTTTATCAAAAATCTCATAAAGAGCTAATGTTTTTTCTGAAAATAAACTTTTATGATGGTTCATATCATATATTGCGTCATCTTCAATTGGAGGAGTAAACTTTTGAATAGCGTCATCTAAAATAACGGGATAAGCCCAGATTTGTTTTGCTTGTTCTGCCAGTATCGAAGCTCGCTCTTCTATTTTCGATAAATTCCATTCTGTCTGTTCTCTTATATAACTGTTCAATCTTAAGCCGCTTTGCTTAAACCCTCCCTTTATTGTTAACTTTTCAGAAAAAGGTCTGTCGCTCATTTCTGAGTTATAAGCAGTCAGTGTCAGATTCCCGATAGTGTGCAAATATTTACTATGAATTTCCTGCCAGTTTTCCCCTAAAGCTTCTTTCCAGCCATTACGTAACTCTTTATTTTCAGGCATCACATGTTCTATTGTGAATGAAGCCAAATCCAGTTTTTCTTTATTGTCGAAGCGCTCTAGTTTGCTTAAAATATAATTTCTTATTCTCATATTATAAATATCTTTTTCAACAAAATGAGTAAAGAATTCATCATCTTTAGGAAAACTTTTGTAACTGTCTAATGTTACAAAATGTGCTTTAACGGAATTAAGATAATCATTAACATCTATTTTATTTTTGAATACAGCAAATGTTTTATTTAAAGAATTTGTCGGAATTGCACATATAGCTCTTCTGACTACATAACTTTCAGTCATTTTTAGAATTTCTATAAACTCATTTCGTTCTATTCTTTTATTATCATAGTCCCCATATACCTGCATTAAAAACGGATAGGCCACTTCCATCCTCAGAAGTCTTATATCAGAAAAAATTTCATTTAATTCAAGATCGTTTGACTTTGAAAAAATAAGGTTTGTATAGCACTTTGCATAATTATAAATATCTTCACAAAGGTCTTTATTTGATAAATTTGAACTTAGATAATATTTTTTAAACTCTTCATAAACATTTCCTTCTTTCGGAATCCTGGATATTTTCATTGTAATATAATCTCTGAAAAATCTATCCATTAATTCAGATTGTTTATTATAATTAAATAATTTTTCAGTCGGCATCCATTTTGTATTATACAACTCAGTCTGTTCTTTGTTACTTAAGCCCATTAAAATAAAATTACGTATTAAGTCAGACTGCGATAAATCAAGACCGGTAGAATTTAAGCTTTCAAAAATTGACTGAGGGTCATCTGAAGAATCAAGAATAATATTAACAATTTGCAATTTGGCAATTGCGCTCTCTATTTGATCCTGAGACAATTCGGAGGAATTGATTTGTTTTGAAAAATAACTGTATGTATCCAAAATGCGAGAATTTTTTATATCATCTATAGGAGCATTTTCTATTAATTTTATAAGAACATCTTTATCATTATAAGTCAGAGCAAGTTTGTATTGAGAGCTTTCGTTTTCAGTATCGTTTTTCAAAAATTTTCTTGTTATTGAGCTTTTTATACCCTTTGAGGACAAATAATCACGAAGGGTAATAAGCAAAAGTGTTAACGTTGTTAAGCGCTGTTGGCCGTCAATAACCATAAATTTTGATGTGCCGGAAATGGAAGTGCTTTCAACAACACAAACAATAGAACCGATAAAATGTCCTTGTTTATTGTGTTTTTCCAGAAAAACAATGTCATTCCATAACCTTTTGCACTGTTCTTCTTTCCAGCTATACATTCGTTGATATAATGGTACAATAAACTGCGTATCACCATTGAAAATTTTTAAAACATTGCCGTCTTCTGCTTTCATGAATCCCTCACTTCATAATACAAAGCCTTTACAGCTTAAAAAAGACCAAAAGAAAAAGCAACAAAAATTATATTTTTTGTTACGGCTTTTTTCGCAGATTCAGTTTTTCCCGTATATTTAAAAACAAAACACCGCCCATACGGACGATGTCTTTCTTTATGGTTGCAGGGGTTGGATTTACTTATCGCTGGCGCTCAAGTTGCCTCTGCGGCGCTGCCCTTCGGACACCGGCGTTCTTCCGCCCGCCTGCGCCTTTTGGCGCATATGCATTTCCTTTTCATAATTTTTAGAATTTTTAGTATTCCTGCAATAATGAAAAGCAATATTAAATATTTTAATATGAAAAATCAAGGAACTATTAAGAAGTCAATATGCCATAATCAAGATTTGAACCAATCCATTGGTCATTTTTCAACATTTATTTTAACTTAAAAAAGTGGCACAGGGGTGGCACAAAAAACAAAACAGATAAAACAAAAGGCTTTGAGATTTTTCTCAAAGCCTTTATTTTCCTTGGTTGCGGGGGCAGGATTTGAACCTACGACCTTCAGGTTATGAGCCTGACGAGCTAC
>JAGBHO010000043.1 GCA_017935485.1 Alphaproteobacteria bacterium
ACCCACAGGTTCGGTTTTATTATAACAAAAAACAAAGAGATAGTAAATAATTATTTACACAGGGTGGACGGAAAAATTTTAAGATAAATGGAAATGGTGGGACGGTCAGGATGTGATGTGTTGCAGAACGCAGCTTCAGAACTTAATGTCAACCCTCGGAGCGGAAGGTTGTCAGCAACAGAGAAATAAATTAACAAATTTAGTTCAAACAAGTTCCACAGCTGTGCGGCCGTCCCATTTTTATTATTATAACAGCTCCATTTCACAGTCAATACTTATTTATAGTTGGTAGACTAAAATTATTTATAAAAAAGCCGCTTTACAAAAGCGGCTTTTTACAAACGTTATAATCCGAGTTTTTTATCCAGACGTTCAAGCTCATCAATATAATGAGAAATAAGGCTTAAACCTTTGTTCCAAAATTCCGGATTGTTTGCATCAAGCCCAAACGGTTTCAAAAGCTCGTCATATCTTTTAACACCGGTCTCGGACAACATATGCAGATACTTTTCCTGAAAATCGGGAACAGACCCTTCCTGATAAACCATATAAAGCGAATTAACCAGGCAATCGGCAAAAGAATAGGCATATACGTAAAAAGGCGTGTGGAAAAAGTGGCTGACAATCGGCCATATGGCTCGGCTGTCGTCATCGACAATAACATAATCTCCCAGGCTGGTACGCATTTCATCCAACCAGATTTCTTCCAGCCGTTCTGACGAAAGTTCTCCGTTTTTGCGTTCCTGATGGACTCTGGTTTCAAAGAAATGAAATGCTATCTGACGTACGGCGGTGTTAATCATATCATTAACCTTGGAAGCAATCAGACATAATTTTTCCTTATCGTCGTCCAGACGGGACAGCAATGATTGAAAAGTTATCATTTCCGCAAATACGGACGCAACCTCAGCCAAAGTCAGCGGCGTATCGTCATTGAGCTCGCCTTGGGTAATGCTTAAACGCATATGGCAGCCGTGTCCGAGTTCGTGAGCCAGTGTCAGAACATCATTTTGCTTGCCGACAAAATTCAACATCAGATAGGGATGATATTTTTGCGGCATCGGCATTGCAAAAGCGCCTGAACGTTTGCCGTCACGCGGCGGAACGTCTATCCAGGAATGTTCTGAATCAAAAAACGGCCGGGCCAATTCCTGCAAACGGGGAGAGAAGCGCTGATATGCCTCAAGCACGATTTGAACACTCTCATCCCAAGTGTAATGTTTGTCCGAGCTGAAAGGCAGCGGCGCATTGCGGTCCCAATATTGGATTTTCTCTTTACCGAGCCATTTGGCTTTTAACTTGTAAAAACGGCCGCAGAGGTTGGCATATTGCTTGCGGACGGACTCCGTCAAAGACGCCAGAGCCTTGTCATCAACTTGATTGTCCAGATTGCGGGCGGCAACCGGAGACGCATATTTATGATGCTCGTCACCGATGGCCTTATCTTTGACAATCATATTATAGATAAAGGTAAACAAGCGCGCATTTTCGCGACTGACCCGATTTAACTCTTTGCCTGCCTTTTCACGAACAAGGGGATCTTTGTCCTGAAGCAGCTTTGAAATTTCGGCATCATTATACTCCTTGCCGTCAACGGTATAAACCAAAGCTGCCGACTGTTCGTCATATAAACGGCGCCACGCTCCGCCCGACGTTACAGACTTGTCAAGGAATATAGCCTCCTGTTCTTCCGGCAGTTCATGAGCCTGAAAACGGCGGACACGCTCAAGGAAAGGCTTATAATAAGCCACTTTTTCATCTGCTGCCAATTTGGCAAACTGCGGTTCGGAAAGCTTATTAATTTCCAAAGTGAAAAAAATCGAGGGCTTACTGTATTCGGTCATCTTTTCATCAATATTTTGATAAAAAGCCAAAGCCTCGGTGTTTTTCATTTGAGTAACCATATTCAGATAAGCATAAACGCCCAGCTTACTGCCGATAATGCTGCTCTGCTCTTCAATCTGCAACGCCTCATAGAAATCGGCGGGTAAAATGTCAGCAATTTTTCCCTTGTAGTTATCGGCCAATTTCTGATTCAGGCGCCGGTATTCTTCCAAGTCTTTTTTTATTTGCGGATCATCAATACCGGAATATAAGTCTTTCAAGTCCCAGCCCGGCAAATTACTCCGGCTGTTCTGCGGGGTTGAAGTCTGGTTGTTCATTTTCCAATTCCTTATTAAGTTGTTTTAAATCCTGCATTTCCACAGCTATGTCCGGATTGGTCTTAAAATATTCCGCCCGGGCAGCATTGTCAAAATTTTCATCTTCCGGCAGTTTGGGAATAAAAATATAATTACTCCACGGAGCTGGCTGCTTGCCGCTCACCCATGCTTTGACACCGCCGGCGACAACTTTGGCGTCGCACCAGCTGTTGCCTAATACCGCTTTCAGCATGCATAAGGTTTTTCCATTTTCCGGACAGGCGAGCATCCGTTCCGCCATTGCCTCGGTACAGGGAATAAATCCGCGTTTTTTCGCATCCTGACGCGGGGAAAGCAAAACCAACACAAACAGTACCAAAACACAGAATATGAACAATCCGGTGATTAGGCCAAACCAATGACGTTTAAGAAAATTCATTATTTTCCTTTTCTTTTTTTATACAATTCCTCCAGCAAAGCCAGCTCTTCCTGAGTATTTGCGGCAGAAGCCTCTTCAACGGGACATTCTACGGCGCTGCATTTAAGCCCTTTACGCAAAGCTACGGCAACAGCATCCGTAAGATAATACTCGCCGGCAGCATTTTCATTACTGATTTCGGCTAAAATATCAAACATCGTTTCTCCGTTGAAGCACATCATTCCGGAATTGCAGAAGGTAACGGCCCGCTCTTCATCGGAAGCGTCTTTATATTCAACAATACGTTCCAGTTCGCCTTTGGCGTTCATAATCAAGCGTCCGTAACGGGCGGGGTCTTCAGGACGGAATCCGAGGCATACCACGGCATAGCCTTCGCGTCTTTTGTTGACGATAGTTTCAATCGTATGTTTGGTATAAAGCGGCTGGTCGCCGAAAATGACCAAGATGTCACCGTTAAAACCGCACAATTCCGCCCGGGCAGCCAAAACGGCGTGACACGTGCCAAGCTGTTTTTCCTGCACACAGGTGGGCAGCGGAGACACTTCTTTTTTGACGAGATCACCGTCAGGCGCAATTACGGTAACTATTTTTTCTACACCGGCCCCTTCCAGCATATCGATAATATGGCGAATCATCGGCTTTCCGTCAACCGGCATTAAAACTTTCGGAAGATCCGATTTCATACGGGTTCCTTTGCCGGCTCCCAGAATAATGGCTGCGATTTTATTTTCGTGCATTCAAAAAACTCCTTTATAACTTTTTAATAACTTTAGCTTATACTAACAAATATCTTTTATTTGTTAACAAAGAGTATCATTTTATGAAAAAACTTTTTCTTGCAATTTGTTTCATCATAGCGGGAAGCAGCCAGCTTCAGGCCAGAGTGCAGGAAGTGCTGGACATGAGCAGCGTGCCGCAGCCCCAGCAACAAACGCAGACCACCAATCCCAAGGTTACCGAAATTTCTGCCGACGGACTGGGAAAATTTTTGATGACACGCATCCAGTCAACGGTTATTCAAGACCCGAAAGACGTCAAAACCGAAGCGATGTTTGTTGCTCCCAGCGATGATCCGGTCGGGGTAGAAGAAGAAAAAGGAACTTTTCAAAAAATTTATGAAGAGGCCATGCAAAGAGCAACCGCCGGCGAACAATATCAGGGACAAAGAGAAGACCTCGCCGCCATATCTGCCGATATGGCTGACACCCGCGAACAGCAGCAACAAGAGTGGGATGTTCCCGATTTTCCGGTCATTAACGCGCTTTTGCCCCCGGACAACCGCAGAGAGGTTGTTCCTGCCAGAGAACATATTCCGTATTTGATGACGAACATTGAAATTTTGAGCAACGGAATGACAAAATTCAACGAGACGGTTGTTGTGGTAGCAAACGGCAACAAATTGCGCCATGGTTTGACCAAAGCTTTGCCAAAATATATTTATTCACGGGAAAACAAGCCGCAAAAAGTTGATTATTCTCTGCTAGGCGTCACCGTCAACGATCAGCCGATTGAATACAAAATGGTTGAACAGGGAGAGCGTATTTTATTTATTCCCCAAAACGACTATGAACTGGAACCCGGTGTTTACACGTATAATTTCAAATACGTCAATTCTCAGGGAATCTGGGATTACGGCGACTTTAAAGAGTTTTACTGGGATGTTAACGGAAGCGCTTGGAATCTGATTGTCGCCAAGGCCGGCGCAACGGTTACTTTGCCGCCGGGGATTGCGCCGCTGGGGCAGGAATTTTATCTGGGGTATCCGCAATATCTGCGCAGCGACTGGATTACGCTGGTACGCGAAAACGACACGACTTACGGCTATGCGGCGCAAAATCCGCTTTTCATCGGCGAAGGATTTCATCTGATTATCTCTTTGCCGGAAGATGCCGTTATGAATCCGACCTTCAGCCAAAAGCTGATGCTGAAAATAGACCGTTATTCGGATATTTTATTCAGCCTTTTAGGGCTGGCGGCCATTTGGATTTCATTTGTCGTTTCCTGGAAGTTTATTAAGGCCAGCAAAGGACAGCTGAAATTCAGCCTGAAAAAGAACGGCATTATGCTTCGCTATCTGGCGTTTAACAAGTTTGACCTGGCCTCTTTCGGCAGTTTTTTGCTGGAATTATATAAAAAGAACATTATTGACATTCAAAAAGCCGACGACACCATTTTGCTGATTAAAAGAACAGACAACCTGCACTCCTTGAGCAAAGCGGAGAAAAAAGCGGTCGAGCAGCTTTTTACCAACAACGAAGCCGTTTTGAACGTCAATAAATCCAATTTCTTAAAAATCAAAAGGGCGGCGGTTTATCTGGAAAAAGAACTGCATAGCAAGTTGCGCAATTACATTATAAAGCTTAACAGCGGCTACCTGTTTTTCAGCCTGGGAATGCTTGCCATTACCGAATTCTTTATTGCGGCAATGAAAGTTAACGTTTATCCCGTATGGTCGCTGGAATTATTAACAACGTTGGTTATGCTGGTCGGAATTATAGTTTTTAATTTAAAAATGCTTAAATTATATACGAGAATCATAGCCAAGGTTATCGGGATCATTATCATTATGGCCGGCTTTGCCATGCAGTCTGCGCTGATTTCACCCTGGGCGGTTTTATTTATTCTTCTCAGCCTGATTATCATCAGCATCTATACATCAAGCTATGCTCAAAGAAACGGTTTGTTGAGAGAGCAAATAAGAGAAGCATCAGACATGCGCAATATTTTGCTTCAGCGAAAGGAAAACCTGATGCTGGGACGCGATATCGTCAATCAACAGGCTAACATCATGGCTCTGAACCTGGTAACGGAATTCAACAGCGATGAGAAACAAAAAAACGAGTATTTTAAGCTTGATGCCGTTCAGGCGCTGATTGACAAACTAAGAGCATAAATAAAAAGCCGGATTAATTCCGGCTTTTTATTTATAAGCATCACATCATCTACCCGACACCCAGTTTTTCCAGATATTTGTTCAGCTTTTCCGAACGTTCGGGATGCATTGAAAGATTCCTCGCGAGATAATCCCGACACCGTTCCTCAGCATCATACTGCTTATCGGAAGGAATCGCTCCTTTATAGAATATCGAGCGCCAGCGGAGTTGATCCTGAAAGGGAATATTTGCCTTATGCAGGGAATATCCTACTTTGGCAACCGCGAAAAAAGCCCAACTTTCTTCTGCATGGTTTTCCAGTAGTTCGAAAAACTTGTCGTAGTTGGTATATTCGCCGCCTTCGGTCATTCGGGAAATCAGACTTTCCATAAAAGGATTATAAGCCCTTTTCCCATAACATTCCAAACATACTTGCAGCAATTCCTCTCCGGTAATCACCGGTACTGGGTTTATCATCCAGTCGGCAAAACACGTATTAAGCAAAGAATACAAAGTACTGGATGTGACACTAAATTTTTTAAGCCGTTCAAGAACATCTTTTCGAGAATACGGCATTGTTACGCTTAAATACATAGTCTTAAAAATTAATAATAAAACAAGAAAGCAAACAATAAACCAAACAGGTGGGTGGATAGCAGGACGGCGGGGGTGATATAAAGATTAAGAAAAAAAAGAAGCCCTTGCAAAGGAGCAAGGGCAAATAAAGAACAACAAACATAAACAGAAGGAGTATGCAGTTAGAAGATCTG
>JAGBHO010000009.1 GCA_017935485.1 Alphaproteobacteria bacterium
CGGAAGGGATAACCGCTGAATGCATCTAAGCGGGAAACCCACCTTAAAACTAGGTATCCCAATTAAGACCGTGGTAGACCACCACGTTGATAGGTCAGGTGTGTAAGTACAGCAATGTATTTAGCTAACTGATACTAATAGTCTGATTGGCTTGATTTTTTAGCGTATAAATAATCTTCTTGCGAAAGAAGCTAATTCGTTTGGAATAAGTGTTTAGATGATCTGGTGGTTATAGCGAGAGTGTCCCACCCGATCCCATTCCGAACTCGGACGTTAAACCTCTTAGCGCCTATGGTACTTTGTCTTAAGACACGGGAGAGTTGGTCGCTGCCAGATCTTCTAAACACTTATTCTTAATCCTTCTTATGTTGTTATATCTTATATCTAAACCTCATCTGCCAGATGAGGTTTTTTTTTATGTCGGGCATCCGCAGGGCAGCCTGAAAACGGACGGGACGCCTTTATAAGTCATCTTTCTTTCCAAATACCATGAAATGCAACTTTTTTAGTGTACTAATTTTTCGATACCTGTAGTAGAAAAATACTGTATTGTAATTATCTTTTTTTGCTGTACTCTTGAATAGGTAATGATGATTATCGTTACATACTTCAACAACACATTTTAATAAAAGGATTATGACTATGGGACAAGGTACAGTAAAATGGTTTGACTGTAAAAAAGGATACGGCTTTATCGTTCCTGACGGCGGAGTTAAAGATATTTTTGTTCATATTACGCAACTTGAAAAAATAGGCTTGCGACGCCTCCGTGACGGTCAGCGCGTTTCTTATGAAACTTATGATGACAGAGGACGTACAGCCGCCGGTAATATTGCTTTGCTGTAGTATCCCCCCTCTCCCCGTATCGTAAATAAAAACGCCCTTCCCGGGCGTTTTTTTATGGTTCAAACACAATACCGGCTGCCTGGGTGGCAGTAGATGCAGGTATGCCGCCCCCTCAAGCCTTGCGGAGCTTGAAGCAGGGCGGACAAAGCTCAGGATGCCCAATGCCGCTTAACTTAACCCCCGGAAGTTTATAAACACTCCAAGCTCGCTATATCCGGATGGCATGCCTTACAAAAACCTTCCGCTTGATCTAAGCTGAACGCAAAAATGCGGGAACATCCCGCCCCGGAAAAAAACGGACCCTGCGGTTATCCTTGAGCTGCTCCGCCTGTTTGCCTGCGGATACCTGTGGGGCTTACTGTATGCTCCCACCTTGTTAGGTAACATAATTAGGTGGCATAATACGATAAATGACTAACCTCTCGAACAAAGAAGGACCGTTTAAACCACATAATATAAACGTTTTACGGGAGTTTGGTATTTTATGTTTTTTTTTATTTTTTTGTGTTAGTTGTATTAATTGTTAGGGGGTGACGTTATGGGAATTATTTACGGCTATATTTTTATTGTTTTGTTTTTTATCACATTATCAACGGGATATTGCCTTTTTATGTATCGTTATTGGAAAGCATATCCATCGAAAAATGAAAAGCAAAAGAAACGGAATATTTTTTTTAGAGTTATTTCTGTTATAATTCTGTTTAAGCTTTATCAAAAAATAGCATTTGAATTTTTTATTCCTCCGATTTTTTTATATAATCCGCTTCTGATTATTTTTCCCATATGGATATTTTCCGTAACATTGCGCGGGATAAAAGGATATTGCAAATTACGAAATATATTTATTGTGTTTTTATTGCTTTATCCTTTGTTAATTATTGTTTTTCAAAAGAAAAAGCTAAATAATTTTGAACAATATTGTATTACGGATTTTCCAAAACAAATTGTGTTAAATCCGGAATATCTTCCCCGGAAATATTTTCATGAAGTCACTTCTGAAGAAAAATCATATTATTTACAGAATAGTGAATTTTTTTATTATCAAGATGTAAAAATTGGTGATTTGTTGCCTAATGTTGTTGATTTGAGAAATTTTCCCTATGGCTATTTAATGACACGGATTTCTGAGATGCCGAAATCCAATATTTATTTGATTAAGTGTGAAGAACTCTTTTACAGCTTAAAAGAGGATCCGCTGCTTTCTCTCTTAAGTGATGGTTATTACTCCGTTTGTGAGGCGTCTAATTCAACAAAACCTTTGCCATATATAGCAGATGTTTCGTTTTCGCCTAAAAAGACTTTTTTTGTGCGTGTAACGGATGGCGGGACTGAAATGTCGCGGTTTAATTACGCACAGATACCCGATAAAGACATAATTGCCGTATTCTTTAAGGATTATACTTATCCTTGGCAATATTTGGGGGATCCGTATCGCAGTTGTCGGAAATATTATTTTTGCCCAAATGCTGTTTTTCCTGGCCAATGTAAAAAATATCCGGAAGCAGATTATCGTGATTTTTTTATACTAAAAGAATAATTTCTTTCTTTACAACTGTTGAATTCGGAAAATTTTCCGAGGCGGATTGTCAGGTTTTATTTGTATGGTTTTTTTAGTAAATTTGGGCATGTATTATGACTCTTTTATTTAACGGATTGATTTTAATATAAATTATATCTGTTTGAGAGGATTTGATTTTTTTTTAGTGTCCTAATTTTTCGATAACTGTCATAGAAAAATACCGTATTGTCTTTCGAAATAACTGTTGTAATATTATATTCGGTAAAGGTGATATAAAGGATCATCGTTAACTGAAACAACATTTATAAAGGATTAGGATTATGAAACAAGGTACAGTAAAATGGTTTGACTGTAAGAAGGGATATGGCTTTATTGTTCCTGATGACGGACCTAAAGATGTATTTGTTCATATTACACAGATTGAAAAAATAGGGTTGCGCCGTTTGCGTGACGGACAACGTGTTTCTTATGACGTGTATGACGACAGGGGCCGTACAGCTGCCGGTAATATTGCTTTACTGTAATTATATCATAATGGACTATCTTAAGAAATGCCCTGCAAAAAAAGCAAGGCATTTTTTATGGCTGCAAGAAGGTTTTACCTCAGTGGTTTGACACCTTTTTTGAAGATCGGTTTTTCCGGATGTTTACGGTTAAATTCGCGGCACAATTTGTCTTCCATTGTATAGTTGGTGAGATTGTCTAACTTCTTTTGCTCATTTTCTCTGGCTTTTTTATATTCTTCTATAATTGGCGTTAATTTAATCTGATAATATTTTTGCAACAGTTTCATGCCTTCTTGGGCATGATCCGGTGAGGGAACTTTTATGGACCGTACCTCGCGGATGGTTTTTTTCAGGGTTTTATGTATTAAGGGCAGGAAGTATTCCAACGTGAGTTTGTTAATTCGTTGATGGGTTTGTTCATGTCTTAAAATTTGGGAAAATTCGCAACTGTTATAATCATATTCGCTGGAAACGTAAATTATCGGATCTTTATAACTAAACGTGACCTCAATTTCTTTAGGCATGATACAAGTGTTGTTTTCGTCCAGTTTACGGATTTGAACGGATTTTAACCAAATTTGAGAGGTGGTGTTTAAGGTTGCCAGTCCGGTTGTAAAAAATCCTTTCTCCGGTGTGTGGGTCGATTTTGACTGGATTTCTTTTTGCGGGGTTGAAAAGTCATGTATAAGCTGGCCGTAAGCCGTTTTGAAAGTGATTATCGGGCGCGGATTTAAGGCATCGCAGGAAATAAATTCCCCATAGGTCCATGCTCTTGATTCTGTTGAAAACAGCAGAAAGAAGAGAAGCAGCATAATCAGTTTAGATGTTGTCATTCTTAGTCCTAACATATTGTTTTTTATCATATTATCAATTTGTTAAAAATTATTTACTATAATAAAATAAAACGGAGGACTTATGGTTAAGATTTTATGTTTGGGGTTTTATCTCTTTTTTTGCGGTTCTGTGCTGGCAGCGGAGAGCTTTGACAGCTTGGATGAAATGGAGGCTTATTATCTGGCAGAAGCAAAGAAAGATGCCGAAAAAATGGTGCAGGATTTTCAGATGTTGGATAAGCCAAAGTATCAGAAGGCTTATGACGAATATTTGGAAGATTTGAAGATTATTGCCAGAACGGGTGTGGCGCCGGATAATCAGGAGCTTTATAAGGATTTGGAGGCAATGAGCAGTAATGATCCCGTGGTTTATCCAAAGAAAAAGAAGAGAAAAAGGTATTATTAAAATTAATTGCTGTGTATAGTGCTTTTTGTTAGGTAATTGTTAAGACTCTGCGGGTAATTTTGTCATTAGTTATCTGACCGAGTCTGAAAACTAAAAATCAGTGGTATCCGGCTTGAAATCTCAAGTTTGGCCCCTATATAGAAATGTAATATTTCAATGATAGGAATCTGATTTTTGGTTTGAGGATCTTGTATTGTTAGAAAAACAATCGGATTTTAACATAAACACTTTGTGTGTCCCATAGAATTGGAGAAAAAAATGGCTGATATTTCCTTGACTGCAAGTATGCGTTCTAACCTGCTGTCCTTGCAACAAACTCAATCTTTGATGGATCAAACTCAAGAAAGGTTGTCTACCGGTAAAAAGGTAAACTCTGCTATTGACAATCCGTCTTCTTATTACACTGCTCAGTCTTTGAGCAACCGCGCTTCTGACTTGTCTTCTTTGCTTGACAGCATGGGACAGGGTGTGCAGACCATTCAGGCTGCCAACGAAGCCATTGAAGCTATTACAACTTTCGCGCAACAGGCAAAATCCATTGCCAACTCTGCCCGCGATGTTGCCAACAACATGAAAACAAAAGTTTCTACGAAGCATGAACCGAAAGGAGAGACTACCGCTGCCGGTAAATTTTATATTGATACCCGGGGGGAAATGGATAAGCTGGAGCTGACATTGAAAGCGGGAACGGCTGCCAAGAAAGGATTTGATACGACTTTTGTTGTTGACGGCAAAGAAATTAATGTAAAACTTGATGCTGTGGATGGTAAAACATATACAGTTGATGAAATTAAAGCTGCTATTACTTCGGCTATGTCCGGACAAGGTGTTACAGTTAGTGAAGAGGGTGGCAAGCTGGTGCTGACTTCTGACAGTGGCAAATCTATCAGCTATGTTCAAAATGAAGCAGAGGGAATAAATACAACAGGTGATGCAAGTTCTGCCGCAGCAAAGGTGGTTACCATTAATGCAGGATCTGATGCTGAAGCTATTGCGAAAGCAATTAATGCAGATGCGACAAATAACACCAATGTAATGGCTTCGGTTGATGAAAGCGGAAAATTGGTTATTAATGCCAAAGAAGACGGAACAGCAGATGCTGCCGGTCAACAGATTCATGTCTTTGCCGATAAGGTTGTTGATGAGGTTTTGGGTTCTTCTTTCGGTGGAACCATTGATACCAAGGTTACTGACGAAGAAGCCATTTCCGAGCGTAACAAATATGTTGAGCAGTTCAATGAAGTTCTGAAGCAGATTGACTCTCTGGCCAAAGATGCCGGCTATAAAGGTATTAACCTGTTGCAGGAAAATGACCTGAAAGTCATCTTTAACGAAGACCGTTCTTCCACCATCGAGATTAAGGGTGTGGACGCTTCTTCCAAAGGCCTTGGTTTGGAATCTATTGCCAAAGGTGGTTGGAATATGGATGCTGCCATTGATGAAACAATTACTCAGATTGAAGGTGCTGTTACCGAGCTGCGTTCTATGGCCAGCGATTTCGGTAACAATTACTCTATTGTTCAAACCCGTGAAGACTTTACGGAAAACCTGATTAACGTATTGGAAGAAGGCGCAGACAAACTGACCTTGGCCGATATGAACGAAGAAGGTGCGAACATGTTGGCTCTGCAGACCAGACAGCAACTGGCAGTCAACTCTTTGAGTTTGGCTTCTCAGGCTTCTCAGGCTGTATTGCAACTGTTTTAGTCGGGAGGCCGACAGCCATCAACTGTCAGCCCCGTGCCCTGAACACCGCGTTGCTATGGCGATGTGTAGGGGAGAGAAAGTACTCAGAACAAAAAAGAAGGGAGGATTTGTTCCTCCCTTTTTTATATCCCTGCAAGGGATATCCTTTCCCTTTCCGTGCGTTCTCCTGCCTCGCCCTCTTTCCTGCCTTTTTTCGCCCCCTTGTCCTGTTTGTTTTCCGCTTTCTTTCCGCCCTCGCACTCTCTGCCATTCGCTCTTTTTTCTCATTTTCCTTTTTAATTTTCTGGTTTTGATTTCTTCATAGAGTTGATTATTCTTCTTTCTTACTTTTGCTTGACCAAAAGTAAGCAAAAGTCAAGCCCAACCTCATTTTCTAAGCTTTCAGCCCAAAGTTAAGGTCACTACGTTCCAAGGCTTAGTGCTTAATATTCACCTCTTTGGGCCAAAAGCTAAGAAATCATTCGGTAATCGGGCTGGTCTAACGCCCCCCGCCCCCTCTTATCAAAGAGGGGGATGACTATAAAAGAAAAGGCCTGAGGGGGCAATAAAAGAAAGAGACCGAGGGTGAAGGAGAAGAAAGGCAGAATGACTGATGAGCGGATGTCGCAAGCTATATAGTTCTATATTCAGAACGGAATAGGGGTTTTGACTGCGTCTTTGAAGATGGGCACGTCTTTATGGTATTGATGATATTCTTTGCATACATTTTCCAGAAAATCTTTTTTTGCCAATTCATCAAATTTTTTGTTTTCTTCTTGGCGGATCTTTTCAAACTTATTGATAATCGTTGCAACCTGAGCTGTGTAGTATTCAAGTAATTTTTTGCTGGCTTGTCCGACTTCTTTAGAATTGTGCGCTTTATATGCTTTCAGATTGCCGAAGCTTTCTCTGATGGCTTTATAGATAAAGGGTAATGCGAGCTCAAATGAAACTTTGTTTATTTGCTGGTGCGTTTGAAAATGTCGTAAGATTTGTGAAAAATGGCAGCTTTTATAGTTGTATTCATTAGATATATAAATTGCCGGATCTTCATAGTATAATAAAATTTCAATATCCTGTGCGAAAACACAAATGACGTTTGGAGTTTTTTCTACGGTTTTTTCCTTCTTCAGATTAATTTCGAATTTTATCGGAGCAGTCGCCAAGCCACTGGTTAACGGACATTTTTCCTGATCTTTGGGGATGAGGGATTGGATTTGTTTATATGAGGTTGCAAAATCATGAGCCAGTTTGCCGTAAGAAACTTTCAGGCTGATAATCGGGGTGGGATTCAGGCTGTCACAAGAAATAAAGTCAGCATAGCTCCATGCATGAGACAGGGATGGGAAAAGTCCTGAAGCAATGGTAACGATATGAAAAAGAAAAAATTTTGCTACTTTAATTTTCAACATATTTGCATTTTATTGTGAATTTGTTAAAATTTATTTACTATACTTGTATAAAGAAGAAAGGCAGAAGGATGAAGCGTTTTTTATGGATATTTCTGGTGATTCCGGTTCTTCTGAATATACAGGAAAGCCGGGCCAATGTTGCAGATAGTGATGAGGTTGCGGAAGAAAAAACAGTTGATCCGCTTTTGAAACGTTATGTTAAACAGGCAGAGGCTGCCGCTGACAAAATGGAAAAATATTTTAATTATTATTCCGGAAGGGTGTTTGCAAAAATTTACAGCCATTATTTTAATGACGTGGAAGTTATTGCCCGCCAGGGAACAGCTCCGGATAATCCCGAATTATATGAAGATTTGGAAATGATGAATAATTCCCGCCCGCAACTGTTTTATCGGAACAAGAAAGCGGCATTTGAAAAATAGAGGGGGAAAGTTCCCCTCTTAAATGCAGGCCTGATATAGTTTTTCAACAAAGCGTTCCGGCAATTCGGGAACTTTGCGCAATTTGGCGCCTTTGAGAGCCAGACTGACAAGTTGCGGAATATTGGGAGCGTAAATGCCGGCTTCTTTCATGCTGACCGGAGCGCCGATTTTTACATACCAGTTTTTTAGTGCCTTTACGGTTTCTTCGGCGGCTTGTTGATCGTCTTTTTCCGTCAGGCCGAAAACTTCCCGTCCAAAACGGGCAATGCGGTCTTTTTTGTCTTTCAGGCGCAAAGAAAGCCAAGCCGGCGTAATAATGCTCAGACCGGCACCGTGAGCAATGTCATACACGGCGCTCAAGGGGTGTTCCAGAGTATGACAGGGCAT
The DNA here is from genome assembly GCA_017935485.1 of Alphaproteobacteria bacterium. Classification (GTDB taxonomy): domain Bacteria; phylum Pseudomonadota; class Alphaproteobacteria; order RF32; family CAG-239; genus MGBC133411. Next base: position 8,018 of record JAGBHO010000009.1, read on the forward strand.
TGAAAAGGAACCAATGCCGGCCGTGTTTAATCCGTTCCAGCCCAGGCTGGCGCACCACATCATTGCGGCGCGGGCTTCATTGTCTTCCGGATTGACCATGATCCGTTCAACGGCTTCAATCAATGATTTTACCAAACCTTCAACGTAACGCTGCTGCACAGGCGTCCAGCCGCCATTATTGGTAAAATAGCTTTCGGTTAAATGCGAGATGATATCAACTGCGGAGTAGGCCGTGTATTTAGCCGGAATCGTATAAGTCAGTTCCGGATCAAGGATTGATATTCTCGGATATAAATGTTCGTCCGACATGCCAAGCTTTTCACTGGTTTCTTCGTTGGTGATAACCATATTGGGATTCATTTCGCTGCCCGTCGCCGGAATGGTCAATACGGTTATGAGCGGCAGAGCTTTTGTTATGGGGGCTTTTTTCAAGAAAAAGTCCCAGACGTCGGTTTTACTGCCGGCAGCGGCAGCAATGGCTTTGGCTTCGTCGATTACGCTTCCGCCGCCGACGGCAATGATAAATTTAATCCGATAAGACAAGGTCTTTTTGACGCCTTTGCGGGTGTGTTCCAGACAGGGATTGGATTTTACGCCGCCGTGTTCAATAATTTTAATATCTTGTTCGTCCAATTGCCGGCAAATTTTTTGGTACAGGCCGCTTTTTTTTATGCTTTCTTTGCCATATACCAGCAAGACCCTGTTGCCGAACGTTTTTGCCACACTGCCCAGACTGTCGGAGCTGCCGTTTCCGAATATGATTTTTGTCGGGTTATGAAAAGTAAAAGGCTGCATGGTGATTTCCTTTCATAAAACCCCCGGCTTTGCAGGCCGGAGGGCATAATTTTATTATTTCTGATCTTTCAGGTTTTGACCCTGAGCAACATAAGCTTCTACGGCCCGTGTTGCTTTTTTGGGCAGGGCAACACATCCTAAGCCGGAAATGCAGCCGCCTTCACAGCCCATAACTTCCAGCATATTGCAGTCGCAGCCTTTGGTGGCATAGCGTTTTAACAATTTTATGCTGTCACGGGTCAGACCGTCAATGTTTTCGGCGCGGATTTCCACCTTGCCGTCAAGCAGAGAAGCAACGGCTCCGGCAACGCCGCCGGTTAACGGAAAACGTCGTCCCTGAGCGCTTGAAATCATGGTAAATTCCTGCGGTTCGCATTCTTCTACCTTAATGTCCTGAGCATTGAACATGGCGTCAACTTCTTCAAAAGTCAAAACGTAATCCACGTTGGGGTCGTCTTCGGCTTCAACGCGTTTGGCCAGACACGGTCCCAAAAATACGGCAATGCAGTCAGGATGTTCTTTTTTGACCAATTCGGCAGTGTAGTACATCGGGCTGCGGGTGCCGGAAACAAAAGGCTCGATTTCCGGAATATGTTTTTTGGCAGCGTAGTAATAAGCCGGACAACAGGAAGTGGTCATTAATTTTTGCCCCTCTTCCATTCTTTCGGCAAATTCGGCAGCCTCTTTGCGGGTGGTAATGTCTGCGCCGACGGCGACTTCGAACACCTCGTCAAAACCAATTTTCTTTAAGGCACCGACCATGTTGTTTACCGTGCCGCCATATTGGCCGACAATGGCCGGAGCGACCATGGCAATGACTTTTTTGTCGCTGTTATGGATTTTGCTCATAACGTCAATCATTTCGGAACGTTCGACAATGGCGTCAAATGGACAGGAATTTAAGCATTTGCCGCAGGAGATGCATTTTTCATGATCGATGTGTTCTTTACCAAACTCGTCTTTGGTGATGGCGCCGACCGGACAGGCGTCTTCGCAGGGAACAACGGCTTTGATGATGGCGCCGTAAGGGCAGACATCGTGGCAGCGGCCACAGTTGACGCATTTGGCAGTGTCAATTTTGGCGCGCTCGTCAACAATGTCAATTGCTTCTTTGGGGCAGTTCAGGCGGCAGGGCTGTGCCAGACAGCAGCGACACTGGTCACTGACAACATATTGCTGGCGTTTGCAGGCGGCACAGGCAATGTTAATTACCGAAATTTTGCTTTTGCCGGGCTTTTCACGGCTTAAGGCTTCCATGGCGTAGTCATGCAGAGACTTTGACGAATCTGTTTCGTCTTCCGGGCAAAAGCCGAGAGCGGCCATACAACGTGCTTTGTTGATTTCATTAATAAACTGCAGGTGTTTTGTGCAGCTGGAGCAGGGGTTGACTTCCGCAATAATGTCATCAACATGAGCAAAACGGTCTTTGATAAAGCTGGCAGCGATTTTGTTCAGGATGGCGCTGCGGGTAAATGCGGCATTATTTTTGGGTGTTAACATTAGTTTTTTTACCTTCTGTTCTGATAATAGTTATTTTTTAAATATTTTCTGATACACTTCTTTTAACAACAGTAATTTTTATCGTCAAGTTTTAAATGGATTTTGCAACACTAATAATTGATTTTTCAAAAGAACACGGGAGCAGGCATATGGCAGGATATCATTTGGTCAGAAAGGCGGCGGCGGGAGCCGGACTTGTTCTTTGGGCTTTTTTGTCGGTATGCGGGGGAGCCGGTGCGTCTGAAGACAGCCGGCCGGAGGCTGTGCGTCTGGGGGTTTTCCGGTATTCGCCGCCTTATGAGTATATTGAGGACGGCGGGTTGAAAGGATTTACTTCAAATTATGTTGATATTTTGAAGGCCAGTTTGCAAGACGAGTTTGAGATTGTGCCGATTGACAGCGAAGAGGAGGGATATCGCAAATTGCAGGAAGGCGAAATTGCCGCCTTGTCTTTGGCGGTTAAAAAACGTTTTCCGAATCAGCCGTGGCGGGTTTCCGTTCCTTATATGGCTTCGTCTTTGGGAATTTTCGGCCCCAAGGGGACGCTGGTTAATACCATAGATGAAATCGGTGCGCAAAAAATTGCCATTACGCCGCAAAGTAAAGCGCACCGGCTGCTGGCCAATGACAATAAGCATAATTTTGTGGTATTTGACAATGCAACGGAGGCGATGAGAGCGGTTGACCGCGGCGATATTCCTTTTTATATCGGCGATATTCTGCAGACCAAATTTGTGGGCAGCCGTCTGGGGCTGGACCGTTTGTTTTACGTGGCGCCGGTGGTCGGTTCGGCTTATGAATTCGGGTTTGCCGTCATGCCGGAAAATAAGAAATTGCTTCAGGATATAAATACGGTTATGAAAAAAATTGATGCCGAGCAGCATTGGCAGATCCGGTCACAGTGGCAGAATATTGAATATCTGCACTGGGAGGCTCTGGTTGCAAAATACAGCCCTTATGCCCTCGGTGCGGTATTGTTTTTGCTGTTGCTGCTTGTTTTTGTGGTTTGGAGAAATAAACAGGCTCAGAAAAAAGCGGCGCAGCTGAGCCATTTGCAAAAGATGGAATCGCTCGGGCGGCTGGCCGGCGGCGTGGCGCATGACTTTAATAATATGTTGGCAGGGATTCAGGGGGCGGCCGAGTTTATCAGGTTGCAGAAAGATGGGAAAAATGACGGCAAATATGTGGATATTATTATCCGGACCTGCAAAAGGGCGGCTTATCTGACATCGCAGCTTTTGGTTTTTGCCCGTGACAAAGAAAAGAATTTTGAAGACATTAATATTAAGGAAACAATTGATGATGCCGTGTGCCTGTTGGAGCACGGCGTGCCGAAAAACATTGAGATTGCCGTGACAAGCAAAAAAGACAATTATTGTATTTACGGGGATAAGAATTATCTGCAAAGCCTTTTGCTGAATTTGGGTTTTAATGCCAAAGATGCCATGCCCGGGGGCGGCAGGCTGACGATTGCCGCACAGGCCGTGATGCTGGATGAGGAGAAAATTTCGGCCTGTCTTTTAAAAGTCAAGCCGGGGCGGTATTTGGAGCTTTCGGTCGGGGATACCGGACAGGGGATTGACAGGAAGATACTGCATAATATTTTTGAACCGTTTTTTACGACTAAGGAAACGGGAAAAGGAACAGGGCTCGGTTTGGCCGCGGTTTACGGCATTGTTCGTGAACACAGAGGAACAATCAGGGTTGAAAGTTCTTCCGCCGGTACGGTATTTTATATATATTTTCCGCTTAAAAAATCCAAAACCTGTCAGACGGAGAAATTTACGGAACCGGCAAAGCTGAGCGGGCGCATTTTGGTTTTGGACGATGAAAAAATTTTGAATGAACTGCTTAAAGACATTTTAACGCGGCTGGGCTGTGACGTCGTCTCATGCCATGCTCCGGAAGAGGCGATGGTTTTGTATGACCGGAGTTTTGATTTGGTGATGCTTGACGTGGTGATGCCCAAGATCAGCGGCGTTGAGGTTTATCGGAAGCTGCTTTTGAAAAATCCGAAGCTTAAGGCAATTTTTATGAGCGGTTATACGCAGGATCAGGAAGTTAATAAAATTGTGGAAGAAAACCGCAATACGGCTTTTGTGAAAAAACCGTACAGCATTCAGGAACTGCGTGACAAAGTGGCAAAAATGCTATAAGCATGTGAAGAACCGCAGAAAGGTTCTTGCTATCAGTCTAAAGCAAGTTTATGATTTGATAATTATGTATGACGGGGGTTGTCGGGAGAATAATGGCCAAATCTGCTAATAATATGGGCGAGACATATTTGCTGGATGCTTTGAACCGGATAGGACGGAATCCTTTCGGCTATTCGGTGTTATATGTGAATATTTCCAAGCTGAAGCCCAAAAACCGCCATCCGGAATTTGTGAAGATTTTTGCCAAACTGTTTGACAGTATGGTCGGTAATGCTCAGGGCTCTTTCTTTGTGATGAGCAACGGCGATTTTGCTATTCTGGGCAAGGGAATTACGTCAGATATGGTTGAGGAAGCCGTATTTAAAATCCGGCGAGGGTTGTCTTCCGACCCGGTTTTGCACGGCCATGACGTGAAAGATTTTGCGGTTCTTTATTCTTTTCCGGCAGATTATATTTCTTTTTGCGCCTTTATTGAAAAAATGCGCGATAATGCCGATTATCTGGCGGAGATTACCGTGCAGCCGGAGGTCAAGCGCCCGATCCGCGCCGACGAAATTGACATGGTGACGGAACAGCTGGATATGATTGACATTCCCGAAATCATCAAGCGCCAGAGCGTAATGAAGCTTTGCGGACCGGGGAAATTTAAAGTCGAGTTTCAGGAGTTTTTTGTTGCCGTCAAGGATTTGAGCTCTTATTTGGACGGAAAGCTGGATTTGCTGGCCAGCCGCTGGCTGTTTTTGTATCTGACGCAAAAACTTGACAAGAAAACAATGAGTTCTTTTTTTGCCTCGGACATTAAAAACTGGCCGAATCAGATAAGCCTGAACCTGAATTTGTCTTCTGTCTTTTCAATAGAATTTGTAACGCTGGCAAAGAATTTTTTGCGGCCTGATCAAAAGTTGATTGTGGAAATTCAGCTTATGGATGTGTTTAACAATTTGCCGGTTTATTTCAAAGTGAAAGAGATTTTGAAAGCCGGCGGGCATCGTCTGTTGATTGACAATATGAGTCCGGCGCTGTTGAATATGCTGAATCTCAAGCGGCTGGAACCGGACATGATCAAGCTTTTTTGGGAGCCGCTGATGGAATATGACGTGGCGAACGAAGGGATTAAGGAAATTGTCGGTTTTTTGGGGGCGGATAATGTGGTGTTGGCAAAATGTGACAGTGACAAGGCGCTGGCTTGGGGTATGAAATACGGGCTTAATACTTTTCAGGGGCCTTTGATTGACCGGCTGGAAGTGGCTTGCGTTCAGCAGCAATGTCCCGATGCAAAATATTGTTCCGCCAAGACTTGCCTGAAGCGCCGCCGTTTGCTGTGGGGCGCTTTTCGGGATGAGTGCACGCAGAAAGAAATTTTGGAAAAGTTGTTGGAAGGGTAGCTGATGTTTAATTTTTCAAAAAACACCAATCCGGCGCCGGCAGAAAAGCCAACCTTGAAAAAAGACGTGGTTATTTTGGATTATCTGAAGAATATTGAAAAGGACATTAATGATTATAATGCCCTTTATATTAAAATCAGCCAGCTGGAAAATCCAAATCTTAAAACGGTTCAGAAACAGGGGCTGCTGGATACTTTTGACAATTTGATCCGCAAAGACAACGGCGAGATTTTTTCTTTGCCGAATGATGATTTGGTTGTGGCATATCGGGCAAAGGCAAAAGAAGAAATTCAGGCCTGTATTATTAAAATTCGTTTTATTCTGCATGATGACAAGCTGATTAAAGATAATTTTGATTTGGAAGCGGCCGGTTTTTTGAAGTTTTTTTCCTTGCGTTCGGATATGGCGGAGTTTCAGCGTCTGATAACTCAGGAAGCAAGCAAACAGGCACCCGGCAAAAAGGAGCCGGCAGTTGCGGCGGGTGCCGGAGAACCCAAACTGCGGACTTTTTCCAATGCGGCGGTGCGCCCCAAAAAAGAACTGACGCCTTATATGCTCGGCAAGCTGACCAAAACGTTGTCAATGGCGGATTTTTCAAGCCTTATCCGGCGGCAGGCTGTTTGTGCCGTTATCGGAAAATCGGCGCCGCAAATGCTGTTTGAAGAAGTTTATGTATCAATTGCCGATTTGCGGGACACGCTTTTGCCGGATGTGGATCTGACGGCTAACCCATGGCTGTTTCAGTATCTGACCGAAACGCTTGACAAACGGGTTCTGGCCAGTATCAGCAACCATGATGACGGTTCGCTGACCAGCAACTTCAGTCTTAACCTGAATGTGTCAACGGTATTATCGGACGAGTTTCTGGAGTTTGATGAAGACATTAACGCTTCCATGCGGTCGACCATTGTGCTGGAATTGCAGCTTTTGGATATTTTCAGCGATATTAAGGCTTTTATTCTGGCCAAGACTTTTGCGCAGTCACGCGGGTATAAGATTTGTATTGACGGCATTACGGTTGACAAGCTGAAGTATCTGAACCGCGAGCAGCTGGATGCCGATTTGATTAAGATTATCTGGCATCCGACCTTTATGGACGTGATTCATGAAGACAAGCATTTTATGGATTACGTAAACAAGGCTGAGCGGGCCAAAATGATTTTATGCCGCGTGGATGAACCGCAGGCGGTTGAGGTCGGCAATTCGCTCGGGATTAACCTTTATCAGGGGCGCTATATTCAGAGGCTGCTTTCCCGCCGCAGCAGCAAGCAAACAATTTTTACAATCCGGCGCTGAATGCTAACGGTTGTTGCCGGAGAAACGGCGGGAGAAGCTGTTGCCGATTTTTTGCAGCCGTTTTTCAATGTTTGATAATTTTTTATCGATTTCCGAGGTGTCAAAGGTTTGAGGAAATGCGGCATGCAGGAAGTTTTGTCCCGTCTTTTTGCATTTCTGCCGTAACTTATATAAGACAACTGTCTGCCGGAGCAGAAATTTTTGGCTGCCTTCATTGTCTTCCAGCGTAAATTTCCACGGTTCGTCCGGACTTTTTGAGGCAAACGGCGGAAGATATTTTTGGCAGAATTCCTGATATATTATATGTTGGTTTGGTGCGGCTGAGGAGACGTTTATCGTGATTTTGCCATCAGGCGTGCAAGAGAGTTGTTTCAGGGGCATTTCCAGAATATTCAGCAGTTTTTGCAACGGCCGGCGGCATGGGGAACGAAAATTGTGCGGACCGCAAAGGCGGACGATTTCACGCGTGAAGGCAAAGCTGAAAAGATTGGCCGTATATTCCATGGGCTGGCGTTCGTAAGTCCGAAATGCCTGAGAAGAGGGAAGGTGTTTTTTCAGCATTTTGGCCGTGCAGTAAAATTTTTGGTTCCAGCGATATAATTTTCCGATTTCCGGCGGCTGGGCGTTTAGATTGATGTTAAGATTTGACAGGGCGCTATGGATTGGGGTAAGGTCCTGCAGGGCATGATACAACTCATGTCCGAGAACGGTATAAGGCGAATCGGTCTGCGCCAACATTCTTATCCGGTGGTGTGACGGAAGATAGCACCCCAGAAGATTATCGTTATTTAAGTTTCCGGTATAAACGTCAGGCGAAAACCGGCGCAAGATCCGATGATCAGGATAGGCGTTTTTGTAAATGCTGCGGGCAATCTTTTTGATAAGGGGCCGGGCCGTATAAAAGTTGCCGCTTTTTTCAACAGTGATAATTTGTTGTTTTATTTCAGAATTGTCCGATAAAAAGCTTTTGGCAGATGAACGCGCCAATTGTATGATGCTGCGGCTGATGTCTGACGGCAGGTGAAAGTTTTTATAGAGTTTGTAAAAAAGCTCCGCATTTCTTTTTATGAATTCCTGACGGTAATATACAGACGTATGAGGTGAAATTTCAGGGAGTTTTGAGAGGGCCGGCACTTTCAGCTGCAGGGCGGACTGCATTGCTTTTCCGGCTGCAAAAATGCCGTTGTAAATGAGGGCGCCGCGGATTTGAAAAAAATCAACCAGCGGGTTTTGCTGCCGCAATGCCAATTTTTCGGACTGACGGTAGAGACGGTTCCAATCGTCCGGCCGAAAATTGCGGATTTCATTTTCCGAAAGGCCGGTTACAAAATTGCGGAACTCTTCTTCCGTATTAAATTCTGCACTATTTTTCATGTTTGCTGTTTATGCTGTTGAGATAAAAAAACACTCCGCGAGCCGCGGAGTGTGATAAAAACGGTTATTTAATCACTGATTTCGGCTTCGTAAGCGTAAACGATTTTGGTGTCTTCTTCTTTTTCTTCCACGCTCAATTCGCAGACCATAAGTTTATCGGCATCCTGCAGGCTGTCAAAAACATTTTCCGGAATGTCGGTCAGCATGATTTCATCATTTTTGTTGCGGTAAAGAACGGCAGATTTTTCTTCTTCATTTAGTTCAATTGCCGCATTTTCAGGTTCGCCTTCCTGTTCATACAACAGCAGCATGACTTCATCTTCATCATTAATCAGGAAGTCAAAAGTCCGGTATTCTTCGTTGTTTTCATTATCCATTGGACTGTTCCTTATTTGTTATCCGTATCTTTCTTATTATAATAGCCTGAAAACTTTGGAAAGACAATAGTTTTTATCGTCCTGTTTATCTTTTTGGCGGGAGGGGCAGAGAAGCAGGATAAGTGTTGATATCGCAAATTTATGATGAAAACGGGTTTTTTTTGATGTATAGTGCAAAAATACGGAGGTTTTTTATATGCGTATTTTAGTCGACAGATTAATTGACTTGTTCAAATGGCCGGTCGGGGTATTTATGTTTTTAAGTTTGCCGGCGTTTATTCAGTCTTTCGGATATTTTCGTTTTTTTGAGCTGCATTATGTGTGGCTGATTGCCGGTTTTATTTTCTTTTTTATCTGCCGTTCCATGATGGACAAGGAAATCAACCAGACTTTTGAGGTGGCGACGCATGAGCTGACGCACGGTTTCTTTGCACTGCTGACGTTGCACAAGGTCAAGAGTATCCGTGTCAATCCGGATGATACCGGCGGCGAGATGGCTTTTGCCGGAAGGGGAAACTGGCTGATTATTATTGCGCCGTATTTCTTTCCGCTGGTGGCATTGTTTGTGATGTTCGGCATTTCTATTTATACGCATTTTGCACCGTCTAATTTTATTCTGAACGGGGTTTTGGGCTTTTTTATTGCCCAGCATCTTGATGCCGTCGGATCGCAGATTCATGAAAAACAGACGGATTTGATTAAGGTGTCTTATAAGTTTTGCTTTTTGTTTCTGCCGTCCGCAAATTTGTGGGCCATCGGCTCAATGCTGGCTTTTAACAGCCGGAGCTGGGGCGGCATTTATGATTATATGCGCCTGATTAATTATTTGAACAACCAAAACTGGATTTGGGCCAAACGCTTTTTTTCAGAGCTGTTCTAAGGTACAGTTGTCGGCATTCAGGCGAATCGGAGAGCCGAGCGGCAAAACGTATCGGCTTTTTTTGTGGCCGTACGGAAAATGGCGGATGACGGGGATGTTCATCTCCTGCGTGAAACAGTTTATCATTTCATCGGTACTGCCGTCTTGCGGTTGGCGGATTTCGCAGTTGTAAAAATCTCCGAAAATAATGCCGCTGACTTTTGAAAAATCAGGGCATTGCCGCAGTTGTTCCAGCATTAAGTCCAGTTTGTAGGTTTTTTCTTCCACGTCTTCAATCAGCAGAATAGTGTTTTTTAAAGACGGAAAATAAGGTGTGCCGCAAAGGCTTTTGAACAGACTGAGGCAGCCGCCGACCAGTATGCCTTCCGCTTGTCCGCCGATGACGGTTTGTCCGCCGGATACTTTGAGTTTATCGCCGTTCAGCAGCGTTGTAAGCGAAGCATTGATTTTGGCGTCAGGCAAAGGGCCGTCAAGAAAATCATAAGACAGCAGAAAACCGGTCAATTGCGGGGTGCCGGTTCGGGCGATGATTGCATTTTGGATGGCGGTTGTATCGCTGAAGCCGATGAGCGGTTTGGGATTTTGTGCAATAGTGTCATAGTCCAGAAAAGGCGCAATCATTTGTGAACCGTCACCGCCGGCAGTACTGAAAACCGCTTTGATTTCCGGATCGCGGTAAAAAGACATCAGGTCTTCGGCCCGATCCTGCGGCGTGCCGGCCATATAGCGGTAAGCGTCAAAGACGTGTCTGCCCAAAACGGGAATATAGCCGAGGCCTTTCAGATATTCCAGTCCGCGGGTCACGGCTTCTTCCGATACCGGTTTGGAAGGAGATACTATGCCTATTTTGCTGCCTGGCGGTATTTTCATTTTTATAAATCCTTCAAAAGACTGCGGCAAAAATCGGGAAGGGAATTGTCATGAGCGCCCATGACGATAATCCTGTCGCCGGGGCGGGCGTTTTGCAATATGTATTCCCTGACTTTTTCTTTGGTTTCCAAATACAATGCATTGACGCCGTTGTCTTTGGCATATTGCACGAGATCGGCGCCGGAGATGTCGGTATCGCGTTCCGGAATGCGCTCGTAAATATCCGGCATGAGAAGAATGTCGTCTTTATTAAGCGTACGGCCGAAAACTTCACCGTCTTCTTTGCCGGTGTTGCGGGCAGAAAAAGGCGTGTGAGCCTGATAGACGGCAATGATCCTGCCGGGGTATTCTCTCAGCGTGCCGAGCGAGGCTTCAATTTTTTGCGGGTTATGGGCAAAATCGTCATAGACGGTTATGCCGCTGCGTTTGCTCCGGCCGATGCATTCCAAACGGCGTTCGGTTCCGGTAAAGCCTTCCAGAGTGCGGGCGGCTTCGAATTTGTCAATGCCGAGCATCATACAGGCCGAGACAGCGGCCAACGCGTTGGAAACGTTAAAGCGGCCGAGCAGCTGCAATTTGAAGGTTTGACCGTCTATGGCATATTTTACGCCGTGTTCCGTTAAACCGATTTCAGAGGCAAAAAGATTGGCGCGGGAATCGGAAACAGAATAGGAAAAGGTGTTGGGGTGGCTGCTGACGGCGCGGGCGTTCGGACAGTCGTAATTGACCACAACGCCATGCGACGTATGGGCGGCAAACTCGGAAAAATATTCTTTCAGTTCTTCCAGAGGTTTGTGGTCGTGTCCGATGTTGTTAATCAGGGCGATATAAGGGTGATATTTGCGAATCGAACCGTCGCTTTCGTCAGCTTCAATCACACAAATGTCGCCGCGGTTGTAAATATAATTGGCAAGGCCTTTGTCCGAGGTATAATTCTTAAAAAAACCGCCGTTTATAACGCAGGGCTTTTTGCCGAGTTCGTTAAGAATATATCCGATCATGGCCGTAGTCGTGGTTTTGCCGCAGGTGCCGCCGACGGCAATGCCGTATTTGCAGCGGTGAAAAATTTCGGCCAGAAGATCCGAGCGGCTTTGAATTTTGATGCCTTTGGCAAGAGCCGCTTTAACATCGGGATTTTGCTCATTGATGACGCTGGTGATATACAACGTGTCCAAATCGTCGGAAACTGAAGAACCGTCCTGCGGAAAAAATTTGATGCCGGCGGCTTCAAGTTTTTCGCGGCGGTGGTCTCCGTCCAGTCCCATGTCAATATTCAGGTCGGAACCGCGGACTTCGCAGCCTTCAAGTTTTAAGATTTGGGCGAGGGCGCTCATGCCGTTGCCGGTGATGCCGCAGAAACTGACTTTTTTCATTTTATTCGGTCCTTAAAATTTATAATGCATCCAGAGTTTGCGCTTCGCGCTGACGGAGAATCCGCAAACTTCTGTAGTCGATGGTGATATAGCTTTTGCCTTCTCCGTCAACGCTGACTGTTAAAGCCGCGCCGGTATCTTTGTTTTGAAAAGTGGCATAAATCGTTGTTTGTCCCGATTGCAGATTTTTTAACAAATCAGGTGCGTTTTGCGGGTTGGGCGCATCTTTGCTCGGGACAAATGCCGGTGCGGTTTCTTCTTCCGGGTTCCGGTCAACGTTAACGGCGGCCGGAATGTAAGTTTCTTTAGCGTTGCCGTATTTTTTGTTTAACAAAGTATAGTATTTGCGGTACTCGAGCATGACTTTGCTGGCAGAGGCGTCATCATTGAGAAAGTCACCGTAGGCGATAATCCGCCAGAGCTCGTTTTCTTGTCCGAAAACAACGTCAACCGTTCGGAAGCCTATGACTGATTTGGGCAGGTTTTCAGCGCTGAAAGTGTTGACATAATCTTTGATTTCGATGGGATTAAGCTTGATGCCGAGGTCATTGATATCGGCAATGGTTGCACCCCAGAGAAGGCCGAACGGTGCGGGCGACAAGTTTTCCGGTGCGGCTTTTTTGAGTTCTACCGGTTTGCGTTTGCGCAGTTGAGCCGGTTCAATTTCTTCCGGAAGCGCAAGTTTAACAGGTTTCTGTTTTTGCTCCAGCAGTTTGCGTGCCTGTTGAGAGGCGTCATCCATTTTGTCCTGCATTTTGAGTTCTTCCGAGATCATAATATCTTTATAAAAGTCGGCATTTTCCTGAGCACGCAGTCCGAAAGCAGCTGTGCAGAGCAGAGTGGTGATGATGTAAAAATTCTTTTTCATATTTTTATCCTTACCGGCAATAAAAAAATTGAACACTGTTCAGATTTGTTTTAATATAAGCTCAATTTGCAAATATTTTGTTAAGATGATATAATAATGACAGATACAAAAGACAACAAGAAGGCGGAAATCAGGGCTTTGTTAATTAGGACCGGGCGGGAGCTTGTGGTGCGGAAAGGGGCGGAATTCCTGACGGCGCGCAAGTTGTCGGAAGCTTCGGGCTGTTCCGTCGGAACAATTTATAATCAATTTGCCAATATGGATAATTTTGTGATTGCGCAGAATATGCAGACGCTTGACGATCTGGTTCTGGCAATGCGGCAGATTGTGCCTTCGCAAGACAGTTACAAAAATCTGAATATGTATACGGACGTTTATGCCGGCTGGGTTTTGGGGAATGAAAACCTGTGGTTTCTTTTGTTTAATTTTCATCTGCATCATAAAGGAAGCGGTTTGCCGGTTGCTTATTTGCGCCGGTTTGTCAGTTTGGCAAACGTGTGGAAGACGGATTTTGAGCGTGAGGTCGGGCATTTTGGGCGGAAAGAGAAAAAAATATTCCGGCAGGTGCTGATGCTTGCCATGTTCAGCCTGAGTTCCTTTCTGGCAACACAGCAGGGCGGAAAGCACAGCCGCAAAAACATTTGCAAATTGTTGCTTAATTGTTATTTGGCCGGTCTGAAAGTTTTGAGGCAGGAGGGCTGATGCTGTACGAAATCTGGCAAAAATTGGCGGCTTACTGGAACAGTTCCGAGCTTTTCTGGACGGTGGCGGACAATCGTTTTTATTTGATTTTGCTGGTGATTTTTCTGGTGCGGGCAAAATATGCGGCTTATCGCAGTTTGTGGTTGTCGGCGCTGGTGAATATTCCGGGAACGATTTTGCATGAGTTTATGCATTATTGGGTCGGGTTGCTGCTGAATGCCCGACCGGTGAATTTTAATCTTTGGCCAAAACGGGATTTGAACGGTTATTATGTAATGGGAAGCGTGGGTTTTCAGAACGTGACGTATTATAATGCCGTACCGGCGGCGATGGCGCCGTTATTGCTGCTGCCGCTCGGTTTTTATATCAACCGTTATATTTTGCCGCAGCTGCCGATGAATTTGACAAACTATATTCTGTATGTGCTTTTGCAGACGATTATTATTGAAAATGCCATGCCGTCGCGGGCGGACTTCAGAGTGGCGGGGATGTTTGTTTCCGGCGTGCTGATCTATGGTTTCTTGCTGTTTGCGCTGCTTTTATACTGGTGATTATGACTGGACAAAAACAATTTTTGTGCTAACATAAAAGTTCTGATTTGCATTATTGGAACTTGAAAAATTATTATTATGCGAACATTATTTAATGCTTTAGTTTTGGCGATGTTGCTGCCGACAGGGGTTTTTTCCCAACAGTTTAACGGAAATAAAAACGGAGAAATGGTTCCGAGCCGTATGGTTCAGGGGGCAGAAGTTGATCCTTTTTATCAGAATCCTCCGGGAAATGAATATTTTTCTTTACCGGAGCTGGGCGTTGAGCTTATTTGGGATAATAATCTGAAAATGCTCTATGTGTTGAAAAGAATTTATTTTGAAGGCAGAGAGCTTTGTTTGAACGGTAACAGCAAGCTTAAAGAAATGCCGTTGACGGTTATTTCAGAAGTTTTTGTGGCCGGCGATGACGGTTTCAGGGAAGTTTGCCTTGGAAAGTTTGCCGACAGCGGAGAGGAATTCTGGCTTGGTGTTTTAACTCAGCCATCCAGTCTGCAAGTGGAAATTTACAGTAATTTTCCGGATACAAAACCGGTTTATTACAAAAAATGGATTGTAAAGTAGTAAAGATACCGTTTGAACAGTTTGTTCAGACGGTATTTTGATGTTTGTTTTCCCCTTTTGCCTTTCCTCTCTTTTCCTTTTTCTTATCTTACCGCCACTTTCTTTTTCCCGCTTCCCGTTCTCTTTTCTCCTTTCTTTTGCTGTCGTTTTTTTTATTTTCAGGTTTTGTTTTCTTCATAGAGTTGGTTATTCTTCTTTCTTACTTTTGCTTGACCAAAAGGCCGAACGTCGGCGGCGCTCAAAAAAGTCAAGCCCAACCTCACTTTCTAAATCTTCAGAGCAAAGTTAAGGTCGCTACGCTCCAAAGCTTAGTGCTTCAATTATACCTCTTTGCTCTAAAGATTAAGAAGTTGTTCGGTAATCGGGCGGATCAACTTAGGCATCTAGGCTCGCTGCGGTTGCTTACGCTTTCCTCGCTTGCCAAGATGTTCCAAAGAGCTTGCAGACAAAAACAACCGGAGCAGCGGTTGTTTTTACTTAGCGCTCCCCCTACCCCCTCTTAGCAAAGAGGGGGTGTGACAGTGCTTCATTTGGGGTTATCACAAAGGGCACCCAAACCGTGCCGAATAAGGGAATGTGTTTTAGGAGATTATATTCAGAAAGTTTATAATTCAGCCTTTTCTGATTAGCCAAAATTTCCATGTTATTATTCACAAATACTTGACATTAATACTTTCTTGTGATATAGTAATAACAATGTCATTGCCGGACTTCGATCCGGCAATCCATAAAGAAACAGGCAAAGTGTCGGTTGTGAGATGGATTCTCGGGGCGAGCCCGAGAATGACCTGCACGACAGGCGCGCGGCGAGTTGTCAGCGCCGTGCTTCAGAGTATGGCGGGATCTAACTCCCTCCATCTCCCTCTTAGCAAAGAGGGAGGGGACTAGCGCTTTGAATGACAACAAGGAAAGAATTTTTATTAACCATTCTGGGCATTGGGTTGCCCAGATAAAGAAAAGAGCAACGCGCAAGCTTTGGCACTTTGTTGACAATTGTTCGCTGAGGCGCGCTCGCCTCGGGAGGATAACCATGAAAAACACTATGCTACACATGAAACTTAAAATGGCAGTATGCTCTGCCGCATTATTGGCTTTCCTCCCAACCTCCGCTTTTGCCGGTGTCTGCTTCCTGCCCGACTGTTCTGATGAAGACCTTGCCGGCGGTGGCGGGAACATGGATTTGAACGAAGATACCGCATTTTGTGAAAGCAAAGGTTTTACTTATTATGCTTCCGGAAAATGTCCGCAGTATTATGCCGTCGTCGGGACTTGTAACCGTGATGACCATTATCTTAAATGTGATGCTCAGACCTGGTGTAAACAAAACGGATATAACACAACCTCATGTTCCATTCCGCAATATGTAAACGAAGCCTGTCCGAGTTACGGCTCTCTCTATAAAGGATGTAAGACCGATAATGACCGGGCTTGTAAAGAACTCAATTATACAAAGACTTGTCCTTC
>JAGBHO010000044.1 GCA_017935485.1 Alphaproteobacteria bacterium
AGACCCGCGTTGCTATGGCGGGAAGTAGGACAAAGTTTCTACTTTGAACAGAGAAAATGAAAAAAGCGGGAGATTAATCCCGCTTTTTTCTTATTGCCAAGGATAATCTTTGGCGTCGACAAGTTTTATCTCAAACACCTTATCCAAGAATGAAAACAGATATACATATTCTTCCATTATTACATGGCTGGTATTTCTTCTTAATTTTTCTATCCGGCCTTCCAGAAAATCTATATGATTGGCGAGTTCGGCACTAGTCAGGCCTTGTTCCGTCATTATCCGGTTTAATTCTTTATTGCAATAACTCCGGAAGGTTTTATACCATTCTTTTCTATATTTTCTTGATAACATTTTTTAGCTCCTTGATTTTGTTAAAACAAAACCGCCGGAAGTTTTCCCTCTGGCGGTGGAGCTCAAAAACTGCATGATTAACAGTCGCGGCTATTCGTTGCGCAAGCGCACTTATTTGACCGCACTCCACCAAGAAGTGGAAAATCATGAGATGTTTTTGAGACACCACAGCCAATCTCTTGGCTGCGGGTATCAGCATAATACAATATCAGGATTTTGCAAGCGGATTTTTGGGAGATTAAAAAGAGAGAGTGTATGCATGAGAATAAAACACAAAAAGCCCCGCGGGGAAAGCGGGGCTGACTTTAGGGGAAAATTTGCAATTAATCAGACTAAGTCAATCTGGTTAATTCATCGAGCATTTCATCGGCGGTCGTAATGATTTTGGTTGCTGCCGAATAAGCCCGCTGGGTTACAATCATATTGGAAAACTCTGTTGCAAGGTCAACGGTTGAATTTTCCAAAGCGTTGGAAGAAATTTCTCCGGCGCCGTCGGTTCCGGCTCTTTTCAGCAATGCCTGTCCTGAATAGTCTGTTTCAATCCAAGAGTTGCCGGTCAAAGATTCCAAGCCGTTCGGGTTGGAGAAAGTTGCCAGCGGCAGAATTGCGATCGGACGGGTTTCGCCGTTATCAAACAAAGCAGTTACAACGCCCGACTCATCAATGCTGACGCCGGAATAACTTCCGAATTTTGCGCCGTCCTGGCGAATATAGTTGGTGGTGAAGTCACCGGACAGATTGGTCAAACCGTCATTGGTTCCGACATTACCCATATTCAGGGTAATGCGCGTGCCCTCATTCTGGGCGCCTGTCATATCCTGTGCTCCGTTAGCCCACTCTATTGCCATACTGGAAACATAAAACTGTTTCGGGGTACCTTGCGAGTCAAAGCGGACTGCCGGTACGATAGAGCCCTGTTCAACCTGCTCATCAACAATAAACTCGTTGGCGATTGTTGTCGGACCGGCTCCCAAATTCTCCCAATTTTTACCGTCATTCCGGATACGGCCATTGGCAACGTTGCCAAGATTTGTTTCCAATACGATATCCGGACCGGTCGAAGTCGGCAAAATCTGCAGGGTAGAACCACTGGCAACAAAACGCCCCGGTTCTATGATGCCGTTATCGGCATTCTGAATTTCCGCAACCAATGTTTTGACAACATCATTCGGAGAAACATTGCCGCCATCGACAATACCACTGATATCGACCGCAACATTACCGCCGGTAGCGGCACCACCGTTAACGAATTCAAAAGTAACGCCGTCAATGGTCAGAGTTTGCCCGACATAATCTGTTGCCGTTCTTGACGTAAAGTTGATAGCCGCACCATTGGTCAGCATTTCAGAAACCTTGTCTATGGTGAAGACACCTGTCGGAATTCCGGTCAGTTCACTCGGATTGGAAGAGCTCTGAACGCAGGACAATGCTCGGCTGGCATCAATGCGCAGAGCATCGCCGGTGGTTGACTGGGTAATACTGATCCCATTGCTCTGAACGGCAAAGCGGTCACCGTCCGGCAGATTGTTCTTCAAAGCCGTTGCAAAGATTTCCGAGAATTCGGCAACCGATACGGCGGAAGTGATATCAACGCCGATGTTGGTTCCCTGCATGGTCGGGTCGGTCAATGTGCCGTTGCCAAATTGGAAGTTGTAGGTTGTACCGTTGGTGGTAATACTGATAACAGAACCGGTTTCCGGAATAGAGGTGAACTCCAGTTGGCCGGCAGCGGCATAGACCTGATCCTGACCGCGGATTTCCGTATGCAGGCTGACATTGGATGCGCCGCTCGGAACGGAAGTCGTCATGCTCCAACCGTTTGCACTGGTCTTATAATAGTTCAGGCTCATATTGCTGGCATTGCCCAGACTGTCATAAATCAGGGCAGAAACCTTGTGCTTGCCGCCGGTACCGGTTACCGAATTATAAATTTCGTCACTGGACGGCAGGTTGGCACCGAAGCTGATTTGTTTGGTGGCCGTAGCCGTACCGCCGATGGTTGACAAGTTGACCGGCTTTAAGTTTCTCGGGTCAATAATATTGTCATTAATATAAACGGTGCTGCCGTCGCTGGCATAATAAGCTTTCATGTAGTTAATGCCGTTGATATTAACGGTACTGGCTTGCGGATTTCCGTCCCAAGGCAGCAGAGACCATCCCTGAGCATAGAAGCCGCCGGTATTTTTCAGATAGCCGTTTTCGTCAATATTGAAATCGCCGGCGCGGGTATAAGCCCACAAGTCGCCCTCACCCGGATTGGCCGCCTGATTGACGACAAAATAGCCGTTACCGCTGATGGCCAGGGCTGTTGACGATGAGTTGGAAGCAAGCAAACCCTGAACATTTACGCCCTGTTTGGATACCGGCTGCACGCCTCCGGGGGAATAGTATGAACTTGAGGTCTGTTTGGTAACCAAAGTCTGAAAGGATGTGGTATTATTCTTATACCCCACAGTGTTTACATTGACGATATTGTCAGAGATTGCGCCCATCGCGGTAGACTGAGCTGCCAATCCCGAAATACCTGACTGTAATGCACCAAATAAACTCATTTCTTTTCTCCTAAAGCATCTCTTTTAATAATTAATCGCTCGGCAATTGTTCCGGTTTTTCCGTGTCGTCGGGATTTTCATCCGGCGTTTCCGGCGTCTGGTCTTTATCAAAATACGTATCTTCCCGTATGGTCAGGATATCGCCCAGATAAGCCGTCACGGCATCGCCCAATCCGACATAAACATTTGAATCGTCGCTCGCTATGCCGGTGACCCGTCCGAAAACCGTTGTCGTTACATTAGCCTGTGTTTCTCCACTTGCAACTTTCGTGCCAACAACAATCTGATACGCTCCGTCAGGAAGCTGATTGCCGCTCGAATCTTTGCCGTCCCAAGTAAATTCGTGCGTACCGCTGCCGGTGTCGCCGGTTTCGGAATAAACGACCTTGCCGTTCATATCCTTGACGGTAATCGTTACGCTTTCAACATCTTTATCCAGCGTGTATGCCGCTTTGGCCTTGCCGTTTTCCAACGGCATGACATCGCCCAGAACCTGAACCGTCTTGCCGATATAAGAAACGGCCTGCGCCCCGAGGTTGGATACGTTCAACTGCAGGAGCGTATCCAGTTTGCTGTTGGTCTGAATAGCCTGCTCCACGCTGGAATATTGAACCAGCTGGTTGGTAAATTCTGCCGTATCCATAGGGTCAAGCGGATCCTGATATTGCAACTGCGTAGTCAAAAGCTGCAAAAAAGTATTCATGTCAGCCGAAAGCTGCTGGCTGGACGCATTTGTCTGCGCATTGCTTGAAGCGTAACCCGTAATCGAACTGATATCCGTACTCATTTTCTTTCTCCTTTTAGCCTAAACCCGAATGTTTAATCCGGATTGACCGTCCCAGCCGCTTTCTGCATAGCCGGAAAGGTTATCGTTGCTGAAATCATTGTCCAATGCCTCGCCGATAAAACGGCGCATTTCATAATTTTGCTCCTGACGGCCGGATTGTGCATTATCCTCCCGGCAACTGAAACTCAGGCTGTTTTCATCAGTTTGGAAGCCAGCATCCTCAAAAGACTTTTGCAGATTTTGGGCTTCTTTTTGTAAAATCTCCATTGTTTCCGGACGGCTGGCGACGATTTCGGCCTGCAATTTGCCGTTTTTGGCCAAATGCATTTTAATTTCAATATGCCCCAGTTCTTCCGGTTTTAAGGAGATGTCAATTTTATCAACGCCTTTAACCGCTGATTTTGTAATATTTACCTTTACCTGTTCGGCAACTTCGCGGCTCATTCCCTTATATGCGTCGTTTACCGGAGATTTCAACTGCTCGGCCGTTCTGGCGCGCGCGGCATTTACGAACTCGCTGCCGCCGGCCGCCTGTGCCATTTGCATTCCCTTAACTTCCGTTACCGTTTCTTTTGCCGCCTCAAAAGCAATGTCAGCATTATTTACCGCCTGAGCGCCGGTTGCCGGTGCTACCGCAACATTTTGCGGCTGTACATTTTGAGACTGCATTTGCGGATGTTGTTCGCCGGCCGAAGACAGGGGGCGGCTTTTGGCTCCTTCCGAAGCATGAACAAAAGATTTGGAAACTTCCGCAGCCTCATCGGCTGCAACATTCTCCGCATCTATATTTGCAACAGAAAGATCCGATGTTTTCCGGTAGGAAAAATCCGCCCCGTCATTTTCTACCTTTACATCCAATTTTATTTCTTTATCGCCAAACTTTATATTTTCAGCGGACACACCCTCTTCTGCCGGAACGTCTTCGGCGACCGTTTGTTGTCCGGCACCGGCGTTGGCAAGCTGTGTTTTTCCGGCCGTTTTGGCTTTAACATCTTCAAAAACAACCGGCGCGGCTTCAATCACGGTTTCTTCCGTTACCATTTGCAATGCAGAAATATCAATTTCTCCGGCACCGTTCTGCTTGACCGCATCTCCGGACACATCGACCGCCGGCGCTGCCGCCTGCACCGTTTCTGCCTGCATTACCGGAATTTCGGCCGTAACGGCCGGCAGATCAGAAACAACCGCAGTCTCAGTAAATGCGGCTTCTCCGAAGGCTTCGGCAGCGGGCTGAACCGTTCCGGCAAAAAGCAAAGACAAATCAGGGAGAACATTTGTCCCAGCAACACGGCTATCGTCTTTTTCTTCTTCGACGGCATCGGCGTTATCGGACGGGCGTTCTTCTTTTTTATCGTTTTTCCGTTCTTCCGCGCGAGAATCATTTTTGTTTTCCGCCCTGTCAGCCTCATTGCCGTCCCGAACGGAAGTATCTTCTTTTGCACTATCTGTTTTTACGGGGTCTTTTTGATTACCGTTATTCGTCTCTGTGATTTTTTCCGGTTTAGCGTTATCTTTAGCCGCAAACTTTACGTCTTTGGAAAAATCCGGCGTCTGCGTCCGGCTTTCCAACAAGCTGGAAAAAGCATCGCCGACCATACCGCCGCCCATTGCGGCAGCGCTGCCGCGCGCCAACATTGCCAAAGCCGTCTTATTAATATCTTTTACTTCCATATCAAAGCCCCTGAAAAAAAATTAGCCTTAAAAACATCAATGCAAACAGCGTGCCAAATAATAAAAAGAATAAAAATTCCATATATTATAACTAAAGTAAAACCCTATGGCACAAGATTTGCATATTAGCTGGAAAGAATTTTATTTTGGAGAAAAAAGATGGCGTTAAGCATATTTTATCCCTCAGTCACCGGCATGGAAGCCCATTCTCATGCCATGTCGACCGTGAGCACAAATATTGCCAACATCAATACCGTCGGATACAAAAAGCAGGAAACCCTGTTTCAGACTCTGCTCGGTTCACAACCGGTGGTAAAAGGGAACAATTCCGGCCTTTCATCTTCCCGCGCCGACATTACCGGCGTGGCGGCTTATGACCGGACTTATGTGACTTCCATGGGTATTATCCGGCCGACAGGACAGACTTTTGACGTTGCCATCAACAGCACCGGAAATGCTTTCTTTTTAACTAAAGATTCCGGCGGCCATTCTTATTATACCCGCGCCGGCAACTTTGAGACGCGCACAATGGACGGCACGACTTACCTGATTTCTCCCAACGGATATAAGGTTCAGGGCTTTAAGGCCAACGGCGACGGAACTTTTGCGGCCAACCCGGAAGACATTACCATTGATCCGCAGGAAACAATGCCGTCCAACCCGACATCCAAAATGGACGTGGTGGCCAACGTTTCGGCCAACGAGCCCAGCAATGCTTACGGGCTGACCGTGTACGGCCCCAACAATGACGGCAGAAACATGAACATGATTTTCAGCAAGGTCGAAGGCAAGGCCAATACCTGGTCGGTTGATTTTGTTATGGAAGACGGCGGCACGGTCACCGGCGGACCGATTGAAGTCGTTTTTAACGACAAAGGCAGCGTGGTATCGCCCAAATCTTTAGACATAGGCATTCAATGGAGCGAAGAGGCAGGCGGCGGCGCCAATACCATTAACATCGACATTTCCAAAATGACGCAGTATGACGGCAGCAACCAGATTACCAGTGTTTCTCAGGACGGATATCCGAGCGGAAAATTTGTTTCCTGCTATTTTGACGACGACGGCGTGCTCAAAGGAAAATACACCAATGAAAAGACCGTAGATTATGCCAAACTCACTCTGGTCGGATTTGAGGCGCCGGACAATCTGGAAGCGGTTTCAAACACTATGTTTCAGGCAAATGCCAACTGCGGCGAGGCCTATTATCTGGGCGGCAACGGCATGATTACGCCGGAAGCTCTGGAAAGTTCCACCGCCAGCGTGGAAGAAGACTTTTCCAAAATGATCGTCGTACAACGTGCCTACTCCGTTAATGCCTCGGCTTTTACAACAACAGATGAAATGTTGCAGCTGCTTGTTGATTTGAAGACTTAGGCGGCGGCTTTCCGCATCATCATTATTTATTGACAAAACATCGTATTTTGTTTATATTTTGGCATATACATCAATTTTAAGGCCTTACAAAATGCGAGAAATCCAGCAAGAAGAAATTTACCGGAAATTGCTTAAAGCCGTTCCGGTTGCGGTGAGCGCTTATTTGGAAGAAATCGGCATCGAAAATGCGAGAGACGTGATTTTTTCTGTACAGAGAGACAAATTGGAAGATTTTTATCCGGCTCTGCGTTGTTTGGCGCAAGAGCTTGATTTTTCTTATGACATGGACATTTCCCTGCCGGAAACCGATGACAAAGCCATGGCGCTGTTTGAACTTAACGGCGAGCTTTTGCATCAGACTGACGTCAGTTCTTTTTTCGGTTCCCAAATGACCGGCATTGATTTTTCCGGCGGCGATCCGACCGGACAACTGCAGGATTATAAAGTTTTTGCCGCCAATCTGCCGGAAGAAAATGCCGAAGACAAAGAAAAAATGCAATTCTGGCTCAAGACGTTAAGCAGTCTCTGCAAAGAAACTTCCATTCAGGGCAATAAAAATATTTCCGCTGATTTTTATGAGGACATTGAAGCTTCCGGCGTGGCCCATGAAATTGCCGACAAGGCCAATATTTCTCCGGAAGACGCCGACAGGATTTCACTGCTGAACGAGGTTTTGTTCAAAACCTGCAGGAAAGCTCTGGACGAACGGGCTTTTCCGGATTCCCGCATAATTGCGCAGCAGGCTTTTCTGACTTTGGAAAATTTTGATCCGGAAGAGCATCCGGATTTGAAAAGGCTGAAAACCGTTATCGGCAACTGCATGCCGCCGCTGAACGAACTGATTGAAGAATATCAAGAGGAATATACGCAGGCCGGTTCAGGGCTGCGCAACATACTTGCTTTTGACGACAATATGCAAAAAGCCGATACCAAAACGGCGGCAGAAATCCGAGAAATCATCTTTCGGCAGCATCTGAACCATTTGCGGCGGATTGACAACAGACTTTATACTTACTCAAAGCAAAACAAGCCTTTGCAGCCGGCTATTCCCGATCCTCAGGAACAAAGAAAAGTTCATGCGGCCGCCCAAAAGGAAATGCTCCGGCAGTTTGCCGAAGTGGATAAGGCCATGCCGCACTGGCAGGAATATGAAAGACATTCCGAAGTTTCCGCCTCGCCATTTTTGAAAAACAGCCGGAAAGAACTGATTAAGCAGATTTTCAGGCAATTGATTTCTTATCAGGTTGACACAAACGGCAATCTGACGGATTTGCCTTTTCTGATCAAATTCGGCAACAAAATCACCACGCTTATCGAGGAGCAGGAAGAATGCGACAAAGAAACGTTGTCCGATATCTTGAGCCTGACAGACTCGTTGGTTGCAGTTGCCGAAGCGGCCAACAAACATCTGGGAACGGATTTTGATACCAAACTTGTACAGCATGACACTCTGGCCGCAATGCAAAGCCAGAAAGACATTTATCCTGATGAGCTGGATGTCATTTCCGAGTATGTCATCAAATTTGCGCAGACCTGCGGCGATTTTTTGGAAAAAGAAAATTCCGAATACGTTGACAGCGACGATTTTGACCGGCTCGGCGAAAAAATTTCCGTTCTGCCGGACAGCATGGAAAAGATGGAAATGCAGGAACTGATTAATATTTATACCCATCTCTCATTCGGCAGTTTTTACAACTATGCGCAAAAGAGAAAAGAAAAATCGGCAGATTTCTTCATGAAGCTTCATCAAAAGGAATTTCTCAGCATGGTACACAAGCTGGAAGCAATGGCGGACTTTTATCCGGAAGTCCAAGAGGCCGGCATTGAAACAATTGCCAGGAATATTAACGCCGCGGTTGTTCATAATGTGATTTTTCCTTTTTATAAGCAGGAGAATGACTTTCATACCCAGATTTTGGTGTATAACGGCGACAACAAGCTTTCTGATGAGGCGGCTCTGGGGCTGGCCAAAATTTCGGGAGAATTTATCACCGATACGTGCAAAAAGCACAAATCCCTGCTGATCGGCAGAAATATGCCGTTCAAACTCTTAAAAGAGCTTGCCAGCATGGCTTACATGAACAGCAAAATGGAATCGCTTGAGCAGAATATGCAGGCGTCATCTCAGGAACTTCAGGCGCAATTCAGTATTCACAACCAATATCAGGAATATAAATTTGCCCGCCGGAAAACAATGCCTTCCGAAGAGATAACCAAACGGCTGATTATAAAGAACAAAATGCATTGCAACTAGTTCTTTGAAAATAAATATTTTTTTAATTTTTCTGCATAAATTAAAAAATTAATGCTGGACAAGATAAAAAATATACATTATAAGTCTTTTCGTTTGATGAACACCAGCTACTGCTCAGGTAGCTCAGTCGGTAGAGCAGAGGAATGAAAATCCTCGTGTCGGCGGTTCGATCCCGTCCCTGAGCACCATTTTGAACCTCCGTAACGGAGGTTTTTGTGGCTCAAATGATTTTTGCAAAAGTTTTCGAATCTTAAATTTCTCCCCGCCGGGGAAATTCGGTGTCTCGGAAGTTTTGCGGCAGAGAAAGCTGTTGAGGCTCATCCGATATGTTATAAACCAAATTAAAAAACCGCCAAAAGGCGGTTTTTTCTTTGCTTTTTATCGACAAGGCAACCCGTTGCTTCAGCGCTCCAATATGCGGGAAGCAAACCGGTCCAGATGCCGGCGCGCCGAAGACGACAGGTCCCGCACTTTAGCCTTAAACAACAAAATCTTTACATAATTGTCGGTTTCGTCATTTAACGGCAACGGGCGGTTCCGTTCTTTTGACAGGTCAATTTTTGTTCCGTCAAACTTAAAAGTATAATAATGGGAACACAGCTTTTTATATTCGGCCTCCGTATCCGCACTTAACTCCGCATAGCTTTTTTGTTCGGCATACTGCGCAATTCTCTCACGAAAGGCTTTGTCATAACCGGCTGAGCGGCTTTGCTCCCAGATTTTACTGCCGGCAATAATCAAAACACGCTGTTCCATCCGGCTCATTTTGCCGTATTGCGGATAAAACAACCCGGCCTTGACGGCTTCGGCGTAGTATTCAGCCTCGGGCTCCCCCTCCAAAAACCTAAAGTCTCCGTTATCCAAAAATTTTTCACGTTTAAGCAGCAAAGAGGCGATACACCCCGAAATTTCATCATCCCTGAGACTTTGGGCATAGTCCCGCAGGCTCAGATTTGTCCGGTCATATCGGGAATTGACGGCGTGGCGGTATTCGTGGGCAAGTACGGCTTCTTTGCTGTCCGGCGCATTGAGGCGTTTGACATACAGAAAATCATCCTCAAAAAAGCCGGCATCACGAAAATGATGAATGGTAATCTGCCGGTTTTCGGCATCAAAATAACCTAAATTCTGAGAAACATAATTTTTATCGACAAGCTGAGGACAAAAATCTACGGTATCCACACGGTGCGGCACTTTTTTCAACTCGTTGCGCAAGGCATGAGAAAAAGGCCGGTAAACCGAACCGGCAGTATAAGAAGGAAAACGCGCGGAATCTTTCAGCAAAGAAAATTCCTGTATTTTTTCTTCTGCGTTTTGTTGGATATTTTCTTTACGGTTAAGCGACGTTACGGGACTAAGGCTGAGAAGCGCAACCGCCGTTGCCAGTGTCTTGGCGCTCATTCCGTAAACAACAAATTTTATTTTGAAGTCCGGCATTCTGTTTTTCCTGAAATTTCTTATACAATAACACAATTTTCAAAAAAAGCAAGTCTCTCTGGACGGAAAATACATAAATTACATATATATACAAAACGCACTTGTATTTTGTTTAAAATGCTGTATAGTGAAGCTCTGTTATAAATTATTAAATTTCTATTATATGGTTAACTGGGTTTACGGTTTATTTTTGGATGTGAGCTTTTTGCTGGCCGGAATGTCTGCGGTGAACGGTTATTTTGTCTTTAAATACAGAAAAGAGTTTTCCGCCCAACAATTGCAAAAGCTAGTAATATCGCTGTTTATTATGATGTCGGGCGCCAATGCCCTGCAGTGGTCTGTTCCCACTGACATCAAATTTCAGATTTTTCTGCCGGGGCTGATTATGAATTTTGTTCTGACATTTATCGCTTATTATTTCTGGTGCCGGAAAACGGTTAGAAAACATCGTGAGCAATTGTTTGAAAAAATTCAGATTGTCCCGCCGGCGCTGCTGGTCATGTTTATTATAATCGCCTGCTTTTACAAGCATCCTTTTGTTTTTATGCCGGTACAGCCATAAAAGCAGCGTCTTCGGGCGCTGTTTTTTTGTTTTAGTTGATATTTTAAAATATTACACCATGATTTTGCAAGTTTTGGGATCTTTTGCAAAATTCGTTTAAAAATAGCAATTTTTTATTATTTTTTGTGTAAATTTATGCTTTTTTTGAAGATTTTTGTTGTTTTTTTTTAGAATCAGGTATACAAAAGTCAGCAACAGGCGTCCCTGTGCGGGAGCTTTTTTTGCGTCTTTAACCTTACAGAAAGAGAGAGTATATAATGTCTACCCCACTCGATACAAAAGTCATCAGCAAACTGGCTGAAATCCTTGACAAGACCAATCTGACAAAACTGGAATACGAAGATGAGGGCTGCCGTATTTCTTTGTCCCGCGGCGGCGCGCCCGTTCCTCCTCCTCATCATCCGGCTCCGCTGCCCCCGATGTTTGCCGCTCCGGCTGCTCCCGCAGCTCCGGTTCCGGCTGCGGAATCTGTTCCGGCGACAGAAACCGATTACACCAAAGATCCCAATGCCGTCAAATCTCCGATGGTCGGCGTTGTTTATCTTTCTGCCGATCCGAACACTCCGGATTATGTCAAACCCGGCGATACCGTTGCAGAAGGCGATACAGTCTGCCTGATTGAGGCTATGAAGACCTTTAATCCGGTTAAAGCCCATAAAGGCGGAAAAGTTTCCAAGATTCTGATTGCCAGCGGCGATCCGGTGGAATACGGCGAACCGTTAATCGTTATTGAATAGTCTGTTCCGGTTTTAACTTTTTAGGAAAACGCCATGTTTGAAAAAGTATTGATTGCCAACCGCGGCGAAGTTGCACTGCGCATTCACCGAGCCTGTCGGGAAATGGGTATCCGCACGGTAGCGGTGCATTCCGAAGCCGATGCCAATGCCATGCATGTCCGGCTCGCCGATGAAGCCGTTTGTATCGGTCCCGCCCGTTCGTCTGATTCCTATTTGAACAAGTCGGCCATTATTTCAGCTGCCCTGATTACCGGCGCCGATGCCATTCATCCGGGGTTTGGCTTTTTATCCGAAAATGCTGATTTTGCCGAGATGGTTGAAGCTCACGGCATTACCTTTATCGGGCCGACCGCCGAGCAGATGCGCCTGATGGGTGACAAGATTACCGCCCGCAAAGCCGCACAGGAGGCAGGATTGCCGATTACACCGGGCAGCCCCGCACTCGAGAGCATTGAACATGCCAAAGAATGGGCCAACAAAATCGGTTATCCGGTAATTGTCAAAGCCACGGCCGGCGGCGGCGGAAAAGGCATGAAGATTGCCTTTAACGATCAGGAAATGGAAGAAGCTTACACCATGGCGCGGGCTGAAGCCAAGGCTGC
This sequence comes from Alphaproteobacteria bacterium, assembly GCA_017935485.1. Taxonomy (GTDB): domain Bacteria; phylum Pseudomonadota; class Alphaproteobacteria; order RF32; family CAG-239; genus MGBC133411. The sequence continues at coordinate 12,331 of JAGBHO010000044.1, forward strand.
TTTTACCAGCGACGTGGTTTATATGGAAAAATATTTGCAGAAACCCCGTCATATCGAGATGCAGGTTCTGGCAGACAAATACGGCCATGTCGTTCACTTGGGCGAACGCGACTGCTCCATTCAGCGCAACAACCAGAAGGTGATTGAAGAAACGCCTTCTCCGGCTCTGAATGCCGAACAGCGTCACGAGATCGGCGAGATTGTCCGCAAAGCCATTGAAAAAATCGGATATACCAATGCCGGAACGCTGGAGTTTTTGTATGAAGACGGGCATTTCTATTTTATGGAAATGAACACGCGTCTGCAGGTAGAGCATCCGATTACCGAGGCCGTGACCGGCATTGACATTGTGCGCGAGCAAATCCGCATTGCCAGCGGTGCCACTCTCGGCTACACGCAGGATGACGTCCAATTCAGCGGGCATGCCATTGAGTGCCGTATTAACGCTGAAGATCCGGATACTTTTGCACCCTGTCCCGGAAAAATTACCGAATGGCATGCGCCGGGCGGTCTGGGCATTCGCGTTGATTCCGAAATTTATTCCGGATACAGCATTCCGCCGTTCTATGACAGCATGATTGCCAAGCTGATTGTACACGGTAAGACCCGTAACGCCGCGCTTATGCGTTTGCGGCGGGCTTTGGAGGAATTTGTTATTGAAGGCGTCAAGACGACCATTCCGCTGCATCAGGATATTATCTCTCAGGCGGAATATATTGACGGACAATATAATATTCACTGGCTGGAACATTTTATGGAAGCCAAAAAGAATAAAGCCGCATAAATTTTGAAGCAGCTGCCAAATACCTTCCCGCTTTTCGGAAGGTATTTTTTTTTATCATTAACCTTTTTATTACAGTTTTATGATATTTAAGCCAGTTCTACAGATATTTTCTTGTTCTGAATGCCAAAATATGTCATAATGATATTAAGCCGAGATGTTAGTCAGGGAGGATAAAAATGTTTAATTTACGCAGAATGCTTATGGCATTGCCGGTAATTGCGGTTATTTATGCCATAACGCCGGCTCAAGCCAGAACCGTCTTTTTGCCGGACTATGAAGAAGAACCGATGACTTTTGACGGCGGCGAAGACGAAAACCTTTGCAAACGATCCACAAATCCGGTTTATCATTATGCGCCGGGGAATCCGAAATGTCCGGATCCGCAGGTTTATGACAAAGTCTGCGCCCACAACAGCGACTGGATTTCAAAATGTTACTGTCCCAGCGAATATAATCAGGTTTGTACTTCTCCTTACCGCGGCGTCGGCAAAGTTTGTGACGGCAAATACAAAGAATGCTGTGACACCCGCTGTCCGGACGGCGCTCAAAGAAGCAGCTGCTCTTATCCTTATGTAACAGAAAGCACAACTCAGACAGGCTGCGGCGAAACATGCTATATCTGCCGTTACGGCAATGACTGCAACACCGGCTGCGGCGCCGACGAAGACGCAACGCCTTCCGGCGGCACAAATGACTTTAACCATCAGGCTTGTGTATCCTGCTCCCCCAAGTGCCGACCTCTGGCCGATGAAACAGGATGTTCAAAAACCAAAAGCTGTTCCGACGGCTGCTCGGGAACGCGTATCTGCTGCGACAATTCCGAACCGGAAAAAGCTCCGAGCAAGCCCGATACGCCGGTAAAGCCTGACGAACCGGAAGAAGAACCGGAAAAACCGGTTGATCCGGAAACTCCGGGCAATATCTGCCAAGGCTACAGCTCTGCGGCCTGTGGGAAATTTGAAACCGAAACGGTATGTCCGGAAGACAAGACCAAAAGGAAATGTACGGCAACTTGTCTGAGCACAATTTATGCGCTCGGAGAGTTCAAAGAGCTTGACGGACAGAAAGTGGTTCAGGTTCCCAAACAATCCAACCGTATTGTTGTCATTAACGACGGAACGGTTTCTTCTCTGCCGAACGTGATTATTACCAGCGCCAGAGAATATCTGAAAAATATGGGCAAAAACGCTTCTGTTTGTCCGAATACAAAACCGACATTAACAACCAGCGGCGGCAACCCGTCCATTCTCCGCGACCTGAACGTTAAACTGAACGGTACGTTTACCGGCAGCATTTCGCTGGACAGCGTGGCTTTGACTTTGGGAAGCTCTTCTCAGATTAAAGGATCTTACCTGTCTTTGTCCAACGGCTCGACAGTCAGCGGCGGTATCAGCGGCACGACTCCGACTTTGGACATGACCGGAAGCATTAACCTGCTCTCCAGTTCCTCCAAGAGCAGTATTAACGTTCCGAGCATCAGGATTTCAGGTTCATCCTATTCTTCCGTTTACGGCAACATTACCGTTAACTGGATACGGCTGGACAACAGCGCCAAAATGTCATTGTATTCGTCAACGCTGAAAGCTTCCAGCCAAGGGACATATGACAATGTACAGAGATGCAGCGGTACCAATTGCGGTTCAAGCATTGTAGTCTTTAACAATGCAAAACTGCAGGCCAACTCCGGCGCCAGTATCAGTGCTCCGCGTATTTTTACCGCTTATAACGGTGCGGTTGTTGCCAGCGGCGGCCGGGTTGACGCAACCTATGACCTGTGGCTCGGCTCTTACATCAACGGCAATACCAACGCCCAAGGGCTGGCCGGCGCAACCTCGCGCGGTACATTCAGAACTCCTGAGGTATCTATGGGGCACAACAGCTGTCTGTGTGTTACTTCCGGCGCCGTCTTCTCCAGCACTGCCGACAAAGGCCGCTATTATGACATGACCTTTGGCGAGAGCCGCGCTTTCAAAGCCGGTACCGACAACGGCAAATGGAAATGGGTCACCCACAAAGATCAGGACAAGTTTAACGATACATCCAATAAATGTAAGCGTTATGAAACTGAATGGCACAAGACCTCCTGCGATTATATGTGTGCGGACTTGTGCAAGTCCAAGGTCTTTAACTAGCCTGCCCAATAACAAAAAAAAATCCTTTCTGAAACTTTTTCAGAAAGGATTTTTTTTAACCGGATATAATTAAACACGGCGGTCAAAGCGAGGATTTTTGCCAAGCCGAGACACAACCTCGTAAGCAATGGTTCCGGCATCGCGCCCCATATCATCCAAGGTATAATTCTCATCCAGCAGATATGCCCAATCTCCGACCCCGACATTAAGGCCGGTCACGTCACAGATGACATTATCCATTGAAATCCGGCCGATGATACGGGCCTCGGCACGTTTATCATTGCTTTTGAAAAAGACTTTGCCGACATTTGAAAGCGAACGCGGCAAACCATCGCCATAACCTATTGAAACAATGGCAATCCGGCGCGGAGAATTGGCGCGATAAGTGGCCGAGTAGCCGACAAAACTACCTTCAGGCAAGTCTTCGACCTGCAAGACCGGCGCTTTTAAAGCCAGTAAACTTTGCATATGGTTTTCACGGTACGGCGCAGTATTAATGCCATATATGGCTGCACCCAGCCGAACCATGTCAAACTGATATTCTGTTCCCAGAAATACGCCGTCAGAGGCCGACAGAGAGGCCGGAAGTTCGGGAAAATATTTATCTTTCAGGCGGCGGAAAGTTTCCAGCTGGCGGGCATTCATAAAATGTCCCTGTTCGTCGGCACAGGCCAAATGCGACATTACAAAAGAAAACTCTTTTTTATCCTCCGCCGACAGGGCTGCCAGTTCGCTCTCCCGAAAGCCCAGACGGTTTAAGCCGGTTTCAACATGAATAAGCGGGCGAACGCCGGCAATGCGGTGTTTTTTCCAAAATTCCAGCTGCTGCGGACAGCTGACAACCGGCGTCAGGCGGTGTTTTTGAAACTCTGCCAAACTGTCTTCGCCCATGCCCTGTAAGACATAAATCTCTGCTTCGGGCGCCACGTTGCGGACGATTGCGCCTTCAACGCCATGAGCAACAAAAAAATGGCGGCAGCCGGTATGGGCATATAACATCTCCGCTACTTTTTCCGCTCCGAGTCCGTAGGCATCATCTTTGACAACGGCGGCCGGAATGCTGTGCGGCGCCAGTTCTGACAGCAGCTTATAATTGGCAAGCAGATTTTGCAGGTTGATTTCTAAAATCGGTCTTGTAAAAATTGTCATAAGTTTGTAAAATCCTGATAAAATTTGAAAGTCGTTATCATGCAGTTTATTGACAGCCACGTGCATTTGCAAGATTTTAAACAAAGATGTGCAACGGAGATTATTGCCGCGGCGCAACAGGCCGGCGTGCGCAAGTTTGTCTGTGTGGCTGCGGCGGAAAAAGACTGGCCGGAGATCGCCCGTTTGTCCGGCGCTTATCCCGACACGGTCATTCCCGCTTTCGGACTGCACCCGTGGTATGCCGCCGAAGCGGAAACCGGTTGGATTGAACGGCTGGAAAAATATGTGCAGGATTTTCCCTCCGCTTTAGTCGGTGAAGCCGGACTGGATTTTTACCGCAGCAAAGAAGCCGGACCGCAGGAGCAGGTTTTTGCCGCCCAGCTTGAGTTGGCGCGGGAATACCGGCGGCCGCTTTTGATTCATGCGGTTAAAGCCCAAGAGGCGATGGAAAAATTTTGGAATCTGCTGCCGGAGAAGTTTGTTTTTCATTCTTATAACGGCAAAGCGGAATTTTTGAAAAAAATTATCCGGCAGGGAGGATATGCCGGCTTTAACTTTTCTATTTTGAAAAATCCGGCACGACAAGAGGTTTTGCGGGAAATTCCTGATGACAGGATTTTACTGGAAACCGACGGGCCGTATCAGGGACCGGTGCGCGGACAGGAAGTTTATCCGGAACAGTTACCGGAACTGGCGGCAGAAATTGCCAAACTGCGCGGGGAAAACATCAATGAACTGGCGCAAAAAACATATGAAAATTCTTTGAGGTTTATTAAAAGGAGAGAACGAAAATGCAAAAATTAGTTTTGATACATGGTTGGGATTATAAACACTATTCTTCTATGACACCCAGCAAAGATGTATGGGACAACCGCCGAAAATTGGTTGACGGGCTGCAAAAATTGTTTGACATAAAAATTATTACGCTTCCCGGTTTTTGCGGAGAACGAGAACCGAATTCCCCTTGGAAGCTTGAAGATTTTGCAGATTTTGTTGAACAAAAACTACAAAAAGACAACTTTAATCCTGATTACATTTTAGGATATTCATTCGGTGGTGCCGTTGCTCTCACTCATAAATTAAAATATAATAAAAATAAAATTATCTTAGTATCTCCGGCCATCAGCAGAAAATATCGACCGGAATCTGCCGCTCATAATAAATTGAAATATTTTATCAATGTCTTACCTTGCAAATTAAAAGAACTGGTGAAAGACCAATATATCTCCAAGGTGCTGAAAAATCCTTTTTATGCAAAAGGCACAAACTTTTTGAAAAAAACTTATTTAAATATTGTCGGAATTGACATGAGCGCGGAACTCAAAAAATTGTCGACCGATGATTTTAAAATTATTTTCGGAGAAAAAGACACAGCCACACCTCCACAAATTTTGCTTGACAAAATACCTAATATAGACAAAAATATAGTTATTTTACGTGATGGGACTCATGATATTGCAAATACAAATACAAATGAGTTAATTAATGAAATCGTAAAATTTACAAATACTAATAACAATTTCACACAATCAATAAGGCAACATTCTTATGAAATTTGATTTTGACACAATAAATACTCTATTAAAAGGTGAGTGCTATAATTTTAACGGTTCTGAATTTTTTACCTTTTTAAATATTGCAAAACCTTCTGGAGATCTATTAGAGCAAATTGACACCTCTAATGAACTGTATTTTACAGTTTATGAAACAGATTATTCCAAAGAGGGATGGTATGATACTAATTTTGACAGAAGACAATATATTGATACCGTATTGTCTCACAGGAAGGATATTTCTGTAATTACGGATAATAAACAAATTTTAGAACGCTATAAAGCATCAAGAAAAATTATGTACGTTCCATCTCTGCCTCATGCAATTAATAAGCTTTACACATATACATTAAATAAGGTAAAGCCCAAAGTCGCTGCACTTACGGGAAGTGTTGGAAAAACGACAGGGACTGTTTTGCTTGAAAATATTTTAAACTCCAATCAAAGCATATTAAGATTATATAGCAAACGGATTACACCCTTAAACTTACGTTCAATGGTCGTTAATTTTTTAGAAGAAAAGCATAATTTTATTGCTTTAGAAATGTCTATGAATCGTAAAAATCATATTCAAAAATTAGTTGAAATTCTTCCTCCTGATTATGCGGCAATCCTAAATATAACAACAGCTCACATTGGTTCTCAGGACATTCATAATCAAAACGACATCTGGGAATCGAAGAAATCTATTTTTAAGGAAGTTCGCCAGCCAATATTGAACATTGACTATCCTATTATGGAAAAGCATAAAAAAGAATTCCCTAATGCCCTTTCTTTTGGAATAAACAAAGAAAAAAATCCTGACTTATTAGGAAAAGTAGAAAATAACAAATTACAAATTTGGCATAAAAAAAAGCTATTATTAGAATGTTCTCCTTATATTCTAACCGAATTATCGGTATATCAGATACTTGCATCGACATCTATAGCCTTACAAGCCAAGCTTTCTATTGAAAATATCAGACAAGGAATTAATTCCTTTACACCTAAAGAGCACCGTATCCTTAGTTACAATAATAACAATCATAAAGTTATTTTTGACGGGGATATTACTCTATCCGCACGATTAAAAGAACTTGCTAATAATTTCTATTCCCCAACAACATTAATTATTTCTAATTTATATACCCATAATGGAAATGATACACCGTCAAATATAGAAATACAAAAACAAGAATTGGCTGATGCATTTAATAAATTTGGCAGAGTATTAGTTTCTGATAATATTAGAGACATCTTACTTGATAAAAAATTGCAAAAATTTCAAACTTTTTCTCCTAAAGACTTAGAAAAAATGATAAAAGAGCAAAGTCATACATACTTTATTCACCATTCTGTATTTTTCAGAAATAATATTCCTGAACAAAAAAACGGCGCTTATCATGAATTAAGTTTTATCCTCAATCAATTTGAAAAAAATTCTTTATTTAATCGAAAACTTATTAACAAAGAAAGATAAAAATGGCTGATGCTGATGACGAGAGGTTTATGCGGACGAGAATTCTGCTCGGCGACGAGGGAATGGCGCGTCTGAAAAAAGCGCGGGTGATGATTGTCGGGTTGGGTGCCGTCGGCGGTTATGCTCTGGAGGCTTTGGCCCGCGCCGGCATCGGAGAGCTTATTCTGGTCGATTTTGACAGTTTTGACATCAGCAACATCAACCGGCAGATTTTGGCGCTTGAATCGACTATCGGCATGAAAAAGACCGAAGCAGCCAAGCTGCGGGTGGCAGAAATTAATCCGGCCTGCAAAGTCCGACTGCTGGATATGTTTGTTAATGCGGAGACACTTCCTGCCCTGCTTGCCGAAAAGCCCGACTTTGTAATAGACGCCATAGACGCGCTCAACCCCAAATGCTGCCTGATTGAGGCTCTGTATCAGGCACAAATTCCGTTTATATCTTCAATGGGTGCGGCGCTCAAAACCAATCCGGCGCTGATTAAGTACGGAAAATTAAGCGCCACAAAAAACTGCGGGTTGGCCAAGTTTATTCGCAAACGTCTGAAAAAGCGCGGCGTTGATTTGGGCAAGATTTATTGCGTTTCTTCCGAAGAACAGGTTGACGGCGGGTTCATTGAAACAGAAAGCGGCGAAACTGCCGGCGGACGCGTGCGGAATACGCTTGGTTCACTCCCGACCATTACCGCTATTTTCGGATTGACGATTGCCAACGAAGCGATTAAAAAAATTTGTAAAATCTAACAATTGAAAGGAAAACAGATGTCCCTTACTGCCCCAAAAGCCTTGCGGTTGCAAATCGCCCTGACGGGAAAGGTTAATGCCGGAAAATCAAGTTTTCTGAATCTGGTTACCGGACAAGAAACAGCCATTGCCTCCGCCGTGCCGGGGACAACGACCGACGTGGTGGAAAAGAATCAGGAACTTTTGCCTATCGGGCCGGTAACGTGGCTGGACACGGCCGGTTTTGGCGATGATACAGAACTCAGCGTACAGCGAATCGAAAAAACGCGCAAAGTTTTTGACCGTGCCGATGTTATCCTGTTGGTTACCGACAGTCCCCTTGCCGATGAAACAGAACAGGCGATTATCGTTGAAGCCGAGAAACGCAAACTGCCCGTGCTTAAAATTTATAACAAAGCCGACACCTATACCGCTCCGGCGGACGGCATTGCCGTCAATTCTCTTGACAAGGCCTCGCGCGACAAGGTGCTTGTTCAGTTAAAAAGCGCCCTGCTCCGTCTTTGTCCGGACGACTTTATTCATACGCCGCCCCTGTTCGGCGATCTGGTTCCGGCGGGCGGTTCCGTCCTTCTGCTGCTTCCTATCGACAAAGAAGCGCCCAAAGGGCGTTTGATTATGCCGCAGGTTCAGGCCATTCGCGAAGGGCTGGATTATAACCTGATTGTTTCCGCCGTTACAGAGAACCGTTATGCCGAAGCTCTGGCGGCCTGCAAAAAAGCGCCTGATCTGGTTATTTGCGACTCCCAGATCGTAGACTTTATGACTGCGCATACTCCGCCGGACATCAAATGTACGACGTTTTCAACCTTGTTTGCCCGGCTGAAAGGTGACCTAGGAAAATTTGCCGAAGGGGCGGCGGTTATTTCCAAGCTCAAAGACGGCGACAAGGTTTTGATTGCCGAATGCTGCACGCATCATGCCGTGGAAGATGACATCGGCAAAGTAAAAATTCCGCACTGGCTCAAAGAAAAAACCGGCAAGAACCTGCAGATTGACTTTTGTGCGGGGCGTGATTTTCCCGACAATCTGTCTGCCTACAGGCTTGTCATCCAATGCGGCGGCTGCATGTTCGGACGGCGGGAAATTCTGGCGCGGATCAATGCCTGTGAAGCTGCCGGAGTTGCCATCACCAATTACGGTATCGGCATCTCGGAGATGAAAAACGTATTGCCCCGAATTCTGGAACCGTTCGGACAGGTTTTTCAAGATTACAAGATGGCAAAAAACCCCTGATATAAACAGCATTGTTAAACCTTCTTTAAGGTCTTGCGTTTAAACTCTTTTGTAATGGGATTTTTAAGCGACAAGGATGAAAAAGCAGCAATGAAAATGATTAAACCAATCGTCAACATTTCCAAGGTCATAGACATTTATGACACGATTGTGGTTGGTTTGGAAGGCGTTATATGTGCCGGAAGCTCGGTTAAGGTTGATGCCGTCAATGCCCTGATCAACATTAAAAAAGCCGGCAAGAACATTGTTCTGCTGACCAGCTCCGCCAAACGGGTGGCAGAAATTGCCGAGCTGTTGCAGAAAAATAAGCTGCCGCCGCAAATTTTCAGCAGCATTGTTTCTTCCGGAGAAATTATGCATTATCTTTTCAAATCTCCCGAAAGCTCTTTGTCAAAGCTCGGCCGTAACTATTTTTTGTTGGGAAACCCGGCTGACGCTTCCGTTTTTGCCGGACTGGACGATTATCATGAGGTATCTTCCCTGTCTCAGGCCGACTTTATTTTTATCGGCAGCGTTAAAAGCATTGACGACAATCTGGAGACTTATCTGCCGTTGCTGGAACAGGCCGCAAGCATGTCTGTTCCGATGGTTGCCGCCGGAAATGACGCTTCAAGCTTTATGGACGGAGAAGTCTGTCTGGCGGCCGGTGCCGTTGCCGAGCAATATGCCGCGCTCGGCGGACGGGTTATTACCGTCGGCAAACCTGATCAGAAGATTCTTTCTTATGCGTTGGAAGATATTCCCCATTTTGCGCCGGAACAAACGCTGCTCATCGGCGACAACATTACTTCCGACATCCGCGCCGCCAATCTGGCCGGGCTGCACTGCATGCTGGTTTCCAAGGGCGTACATGTTAATTATCTGGGAGAGGGATATATTCCGGATGTGGCAAAAACCAGAGAAATTGCCGTTAACTATGACGCTTATCCCGATTATGTGATTTCCAATCTGAGGTGGTAAAATGACTTATAAAGATAAATTTCCCGTAATCATTATTATTGCCGTTTTAGCAGTCGTATTTATTTTTGTGCCGTTTTACAACCCCAAAAAAGAAATGCTCAAACGTTCCATGTTACCGGAACTGCTCTCTAAAGAGAACGTGATTACTTTTGACGAGATGAACCGTTTTTTGGAAACATGGTCAAAGTTTATTACCAAGAAATATCATCTGGACGGCAAAGAAAAAATTGACTGGTATGATAAAAAACCGCAAAAGGTTTTTCCGCATAATACATTGAAATGGGTCGAGAGCCAAGGCTGGGACATTGACCGCTTTTTTGAAGTGGAGAACCGGCTGCGCGCCATTACGATTTATGCTTCCAGAAAAAAAGGCAGCGATTTGATTATCCGTTCATTAGAGAATCAGCTTGCACAAACAACAGATCCGGAGATGACTCGCAATATTATGGCCATGATTGATGAGCAAAGCGAAATGTATAAGAATGTGAAAAATACCAAATTCTCTGACAGCGAGGTCAGAATGGTCATGCCGAATCTGGAAATTGTCAAAGATATTCTTGACGGAAAAGCTATTTACCGGCCGGCTTACTGAACAATACGAAAAAAAATCCCTCTTCCTTATTAAGAAAAGAGGGATTTTTTCTTTATACCTTTTTATTTTGCAACACGGCGTTTGGAATTGTTGGCGGAACCGACACTCAGCACAACCGTTTTGGCGGCCGGTGCCACTTGTGTCGGACGGTTTTCGGCAGATGATGATTTTGACACCTGCTGCATTTGTCTGGGCGAAGGCTGCAGGCGGTCTGCTCTAATACAGCTTCCGTCAATATAGGCTCCCGGCTCAATGGCAATGGAGTTGTGGGTGGCGTCACCAATCATTTTTGCACTCTTGGCAATGAACAAGTCGTCAACATTTGCTTTGCCCTGCAAAGTTCCGTACAAATCAAGCTTTTCGGTTTGAACCAGCCCCTTAATGCTGCCTTTGATACCAACAACAAGCTGATCACAGCAGACATCGCCTTCAATCCGGCCATCAACATGGACAACGCCGGAAGAGATCAGATTGCCGATGATTTTGCTGTCTTCGCTGACAATCGTCGGAACGGAAGAAGCATTACCGTTTTTATTCATTTTTCGAGCTAACTTCAAATACAAAAGCTTTTTAATTTTCTTCATGAGCTTATCCTTATATTTTGGCTTTGATAAAAGGCATCGGGTCTACCGGAACGCCGTTATACAAAATTTCATAATGCAGGTGCGGCCCTGTAGAGCGGCCGGTACTGCCGACTTCGCCCAAAGCCGTATTGAATTTTACTTCATCGCCTTTTTTTACATAAATTTTATTCATATGGCCATATTTGGTCTTAAAACCGTTGCCGTGATTGACTTCAACCATATAGCCATACCCTTTCATCCAGCCGGCATAGGTCACTTTTCCCTTTGCCTGAACGCTGATTTTATTTCCGGTACGGCTGGCCAAATCCACGCCTTTGTGAGAAGCGCGCTTGTTTTGGAAAGGATCCGAACGGGAACCGAACGGCGATGTCAACCAGTAGCTCCAAACCGGCTTGCCAATCGGAACAGATTTGACAACTTCACGATAGTACTCCAAATCCTGCACAGAATCATAAATGGCGCTGACCCTTTTACTGATTTCTTTGTCTTTAATCTTTGATTTTTCCGGAACATAAAGCCCGCCTTTGCCTTCTTTGCGATTGGCAAGGGCATTGAAATACAACCCCTTTTGTTTGAGCGGAACATTGATGCTGCTAAAAGCTTTCTTGATTTTATCCACTTCTTTAGCCGCAATTTTTTTAACCTGTTCCAAAACTTCCGTTTCCGCGCCGCGGATATCCTCGACGGTATTTTCCAAAGCAGCTACTTTTTTCTTCAGCTCGTCGCGCTCGGATATGGCAATATCACGCTGGAGCAGAGCCTCGTTGATCGTAACCTTTTCTGATACGACGGCCTCATCAATCCAATTATTTTCCGCCTGTATCTGTTTGATTTTTTCTTCCAGCACCGCCGCCTGACGCTTGTAATTTTCAATATCGCTTTTTTTCTGGGCGGCTGCAGTTTTGGGATCGGCCAAAACGTTTTCAATTTTGTCATGAAGAATTACAAAATTGGTCATCAGATCCAAATAAGCATCGCGGGTTTTTACGAGTTCGGCGTCTTTGTTATACAGAATATTGCCGGTTTTATTGTATAAATGATAGGAATAAAAACTCCAGATACCGATACAGAGAATCAGACATAAAGATACGACCTGAGTACGGGAACTGATGGTTATCACCCGTGCCCGCCCTTGTGTCCTGAAAATAAATTCTTTAGCAGCAAAAAAACTCTTTTTTTCTTTATAGCTTATATAATTATCTTTTTTCTTTCTGCCGAAAATCTTAAACTTCATCATAAACCTTTAAATTTTAACAGTTTTTGCAAACGTGTTAGCTGTTTATAACAGAAAAAATTTTAAAAATACAGCTTTTTTATGCGCCTATTCCCCGCACAAAAGCAAGCCGTTGAATTTTCAGCATATATTTAAAGATGTTTTTGTGGATTTTTGCTAATTTATCTTTTTTATCTCCCCCTCATCGAGGATAATAAACTCGTCCGGCCCGGCCATATTGAGCACGACACGGGCTCTTTCCTCCAGCAAATCGAGATCAAGGCTGGAAGATGACAAAAGGCGGACTTTATCTTCCAAACGGACTTTTTGATTGTGATAATTTTCAGCAACGCGGCGGGCTTCCGTAATCTCCTGACGAAGATACATATAACGCAGGAATCCGCGCTCGCCGTTGACCGCATGGTACCCAAAATAGATAAACAACAAAATGCAAACCAGAAGCAGCCCGGAATTTTTTAACCGGTTTTGAAGTTCTGAAAATATCCCCATTTTTTCTTTCCGTTTTTTATTTTCCTTTCTTATAAATCAGCATATTTAAGTTAAAAAAAAGTTACAGCTTACCGGCAAAATTGCCTTATTTTAAACAAAAAACAAACCGACGCGCGGCCGGCTTGTTTTTGTTTGTTTTTCATTAATATGCAACGCAGTTGTTGCCGCTCCATCTCCACCCCGTAATGATGCCGTTTTGGACAAGAAACGACGTCTGGCAGGTATATTCCGTTTCATATCCGACCAACTCGGTCGTATTCATAAAGTTAGAAGATTGGCTCGGATAAGGCTGGACGGTTACCTCATTGCCCGGGACATAGCCCTGATTAAAAATAATGTATTCGCTGGGGACATAAACATCGTTGGCTTTGATATAAGTCATTATGCTGTCGCCATTGGCAAACATTTTGACATGTGCCGGACGCCCCCATTTTTCCTGTAATGAAACGGCAGACTTTCCAACCCATTTTTGCAGTTTGTTATCATAGTTGGCCGATGTTGCGCAGCTGAACAAAAAGATTGTGCTCAAAACTGCCAATAAAACTTTTTTACCCATATTCCCTCCTTTTTTGCTAATTCTCTCCATTCTTAGATAAACACCACAAGCTTTTTTTCAATATTGTAAATTTTAATATTGCATTTTTGATTTTAAAAATATAGAGTAGTGCCAGTGCCGATTTAGCTCAGTTGGTAGAGCAACGCATTCGTAATGCGTGGGTCGGGGGTTCAAATCCCTTAATCGGCACCATTTTTTTACTTAATGCAAAACTACGAATACTTCATATCCGTAGTTTTGGCGTTGCCAGCTCTGGCTCGTAAATGTTTAAAACATTAACTCGCTGCGGTCAGCTCTTTTGTAACATCGGTTTCCGCCTCTGCGGCGTTGCCGCTTAACAAAAAAGCTTCTTCCGGTAAAAAAATTGACGTTAAGTCAACTTTTTTATCCTCAGCGCATCGCAATGGTGGGTCGGGGGTTCAAATCCTTTAATCGGCACCATTTTTATTGAAATACTTCCAAAATGAAAAAACACTGGTCAAAAGTTCAATATCTGCATAATACCGTAAAGAATCCCAACATTATCATTAAAGGCACAAAAAGTTATTACAGCAATGCCTGGACTGAGGATTTTGAAAGTTATGCCGTCCGCTATCTGTACGGTGATGAATACAGTCTTCAAAACTGGCAGCCGCAATGGAAAATTGACAAGCTTTATATCGGAAATTATGTGTGCATCGGCGCAGAAAGCATTATTCTGATGGGAGGCAACAGCACGCACCGCAATGACTGGTTCTCCAATTATCCTTTTATGGATAAGATTACGGAGGCTTATCAGGGAAAAGGCGATACCATTATTAAAGATGCCGTATGGATCGGAATGCGGGCTATGATTATGCCGGGCGTCCGGCTGGGCGAAGGCGCCGTTATTGCCGCCGGCAGCGTTGTTACCAAAGATGTGCCGCCTTATGCCGTTGTCGGCGGGAATCCGGCAAAAATTATCAAATACCGTTTTCCGCAAGACGTGATTGACCGAATTCTTGCATTGAAAATTTATGACCGCCCCGAAGAAGAAATTGAGGCCAAACACGCCGCCTTGTGTTCCGATGACGCGAAAATACTGGTCAAAGCCTTCGGATAAAAAAGTTCCGCCACACTGTTGACTCTTAAGCGAATCCATAATACACAACACTTATTAAGATAAGAGGTTTGTTATGGCGGAAGAGAAGCAGAATAATATTGCAGAAATTTTTAATACCGAAAAAGGCGGTATTGCGATTTTATATGACGGTATTTGGGGAATCGGCAAAACACATGACTGGAACAACGAAATCAGCCCCAAACTTCAGATCAGGGAAAAATATTATGTTTCTTTATTCGGACTGAAAAATGCCGCTGAGATAAAAGATGCTCTGTTGACAGACCATTTTAAGCAAAACCAGCATCCGGTTTGGCGCGCTTTTGTTTTTTTGTTGTTTTCTTTGGCTGCCGCACATCATCTTTGGCCGTATAGAAATGAAATCTTTAACCTGACATCGTCATTATCATACAATTTTGCCGGCAATTTCATAATTCTGGCTTTGTTAGTTTTGGTTCTGGCTGCTGCGGCATGGATGACCTTTTCATTTATCAATATTATTTTTTATAAATACATCGGACAAAGCCCGAGAGATATTTTGATTAATGCTTTTATTAAAAACGGTTCGGTTATTTGTTTTGACGATTTTGAGCGGTTGTCAGACGAATCGGCCAAGAAAGAAGCTCTGGCTTATTTTTCCAAACTTGTCAAAGAATACGACATGAAAGTTTTGGTTATTGCCAATTATCATGATCCCAGAAATCCGTGTAAAGATAATGATCCGGCAATCATTTATAAAGAAAAAGTTTTTGATTATTATTTTCAGAAAACAGACGGATACGACTTTGAACAGGAGATTAAAGACAAGCTGAAAAATTATCCCGACGCCCAGGAAATTTTTTTAAACTTTTATACTCTCCTGCAAGCTGACGAATATTCTCCGCTAACCGCAAAAAACTTTAGAATCTGCAAAAGAGTTCTCCGTAACGTCAAACGTTTTTGCAAAGAGATTAAAAGTATCGGGCACCTGCCGCAAGAATATCACATGGCAGTCAGATGTGTTATCAGAATCAGTTTTTTAAATGAATTCGGAAAGAACAATCAAATTGACAACAGCATTTATTATAAAATTGACCAAGACGGCCAAAAACCGCTTTCACCGGAAGAAGCCGTCGAAGTGCTTGCTTTCAATGACAATCATAAGAATGTTGTTTATTTTCCCGAGCTCAGAAAATTTGTTACCGACAATCAATATAACAAAGAAAAACTGCGGCAGGAACTGTACCCTGAGGAGCAGAACAACCTGACTTATTTTGAAAAGAGCCTGTTTGCCATCAACACCGGCGGTTTATATAATAGTCGTCAGGCCGATATTGAAAAACAGCTTGAACCTGTTGAAAAGGCACTGAACAACGTTCAAAAGCCTTTGTTTTCCCAAATTGCAAACATTATTCCGGCATTCAGCCGTTACAGCTACATTACATTTATTTTATATCCTGACGATGTTTTAAAAAAACTTGATAATCTTTTTAGCAGAATAGTTAAAGAACTTGACACTTTTTCCAATATTGAACTTGAGTCTTTTTTGCTTGAAATATGGCATAAGTATGTTTTTGGAAATTATTTTTTCGGAGACAAACACCAGAACATCTCTCAATCTTATGCTTCAAGATTCAAAAAGACCCTTATAGCTTTGCTTTATCTGAAACCTTATTTTGATCCTGATAAACTATATTCTGACATGAGATCAAATTTTCCGGCAGCCGTGGCGCAGCTTTGGGGATTGTCAGGCAAAATGCTGCTTTGCGAAGGTCTGAACACCCTGTTTGAAAATGATTTCGGAAAATATCTGGATCTGATCCGAATGATTACAGCCTTTGCAGAGACAGAGGGGCAGGCACCGATTTGCCGAGAAATAAATTTAGTCAATCTTGTCCGGCACGAACTTTATGACAGTCTGGATTTTGCTTTGCAACATACGCCGACAAAAGCAAAACATGACATCAGCATGTTGCAAAACCTGAAAGACAATCTGGACGCGCTAAAACCTTAATTCCCTTTTATCAATTCGTTGACAATGCCGATAAAATGCCGGCCGCGTTCGACAAAGTTTTTATAAAAACCAAAGCTCGGCGCAGTCGGAGAAAACAGTACTATCCCTCCTTTATCCGCCGTCAAAACTTCATTTGCTTTGGCTACGGCTTCTTCCAAAGTCTGCGGTTCCAGCAAAACAAAATCCGGACGGGTCACGTATTTTCTGAGAGCTTCTGCCAGATAAGGGCCGCTTTGATACAAGGCGCAGACCATTTTGACCTTCGAATTTTCCTGAACATAACGGGCGTAGTCGTCATAGTTCTGCTCCAGATATTGCCCGCCGGAAATCAGAACCATATCCTCATCAAAACTTTTCATGCCGCCGATGGCCGCTTCCGGAGCGGTTGAGATACTGTCATTAATAAACAAAACGCCATTGCAGAGCGCAACTTTTTGCAGGCGGTGTTCCAAAGGTTCAAAAGTTTTCAAAGCCTCTGCCGCAGCACGGATATTCAGCCCCAGCTCGCGGAGAATCGAAAACACTCCGGCCAGATTATCCAGATTATGATTGCCGTTTATTTTCAGTTCGTTGATGTTAAGCAAACATTCATTCTGCCACCAGAGTTCTTTTCCTTCGGCATGAAAATTCTCCGGCCGGTTATAAAATTTTTTATTCTTTCCGTTATAAGGCCGGCAATATTCTTTGAGCTGTTCATTGCGGTCATTCACAAAAAAGACATCGTCCTCTTTCTGATTGGCAATCAAATGAATTTTGTCGCGGCAGTAGTTCTCATGGCCGCGATGCCAGTCGCCGTGCACGTAATACAAATTTGTGAACATGGCCAGATGCGGCGAATTGTGCAGATCGGCAGCCTGATAACTTGAAAATTCACATACGGCATAATCATATTGTCCGTCAATCAGCTCAATCATCGGCTTTCCGATATTTCCACCCAACCCGACATTCATCCCCAATGCTTTCATCATGTGATACATGGCGGATACGCTGGTGCTTTTGCCTTTTGAACCGCTGACGCCGATAACCTTGCAATGCGGCTGGTTTGTCCGGATTTCATCAAGAAAAATATCTGATGACGACGTTACGGGAATCCCCTCTTCTTTGGCGCGGACAATTTCATCGCGATAGGCGCTGACGCCGGGAGATTTTATAATCACGTCCATTTGCGGCAGAAGCTCTTGCAGTTCGTCACCAAAATACACATTCATCTCTTTGTATTTATCCGGAATGTCAAACGGTTTGTCGCTATAAATCCGGATATTTCCGCTCAGATTGTGTTTTTGCAAATAGTCCAACACCGCCGACCCCTCGGTTCCCAACCCCCAAAGCAGAATATTTTTATTTTTCAGATTCTTCAGCAGCATTTTTACTTCCTTTCTTTTTGTTGGCGGCGTAGAACTGGCTTTCGGTTGCCTTGGAAACCTCACTGCCGTGGTGAACGACGAGCTGGTTGAACGGAATTTCAATTCCTTCTTCCCTGAAGCGGCGGTTGATTTCATAGCGCAAATCGCTCGGAACTATCCAGCCTTCCCAGATATCGCTGACATAAACACGCAGTTCAAATTCCAGACTGCTGGCGCCAAAATCCTGAAACAATACATACGGCGCCGGTTTTTTGAGAACCTTCCGGTTGCTTTGCGCGGCTTCCAGCAAAATTGCCCTGACCTGATCGGTATCAGAACCGTAAGCAACCCCGACCTTAATGGCATAACGCGCCCAATTGTTGCTGTGCGTCAGGTTGGTTACCGTACCGGAAAGCAGCGACGCGTTCGGAATAATGACGCTGGAACGTTTGAATGTTTCGACTTCGGTCGAGCGGATATTGATTTGTTTGACCTTGCCTTCCTCGCCGTTGATAATCACCCAGTCGCCGACCTTAATCGGACGTTCAAACAACAAGATAATGCCGGATACAAAGTTATTAACCACATTCTGCAGACCCAAACCGATACCGACTGACAAAGCACCGGCAACCAGCGCGAAGTTTCTCAGGTTTCCGCCCATTATGGCAAAAGACAGCAATGCAGCTATGGTAAAGCCGAAGAAACCGAATCCGGAAGCCAGAGAATGTTTTAACCCGTCATCCATATCCATTTTGCCCAGAACATTATTCAGCAGCCGCACTTTCATGGCGCGAACCGCGGCAATGGCAAAGAAAAACACTATCAGGCCGATGATAATGGCGAGCGGCGAGATTTCTATGCCGCCGACCGTAAATCCGGTCATGACTTTAATGGTAGTCTGGATTAAAATATCAGTTGACACGCCCCACAGGCTCAGAAGTATCAGGCCGCCGAGGATAATGAAAACCGGATCCAGCACCAGTCCCGACCAGAAGTTTATTTTGCGGATTATCTTGCGGCGCAGGCGGAAAGTATGCACCCAAAAACGCCATAACAACATGCGGCGCAACGCCTCGTTAACAGCCTTACGGAAAATAACGATTGCACCGACGACCAATACCGAGGCAATAAGTTTGTTAAAGATAAATGCCGACAGGTAAGGATAGCCGAAGAGCGAAAGCAAAAACACGCCCAATGCAAAAACAGAGGTCAGAAACGTGATTTTGAGCGAACGGCTCAGCGCCTCATCGTCTCCGTCACCGTCATCCTGAGCCGAATCGTCATCTTCCTCGTTTTCCGGCAGGTCTTCCCACACCAGCCGTTTGACAATCCAGGCAATGGAGAAGGCCTTGGCCGCGTTGGAAACCGAGGTTAAAAACCCGATGAGTTCCAAAGAGTAACCGGCTTTTTCGGCAACATATTCAAGATACGCTGTCAGCCCGATCAGCAAGATACTGACATAAACGGCATGGGTAACTTTTATGGCTTTGTCCGTTGAAAAGCTTATCAACCGCCAGCGCTCGTTATACGGCGCAAAGATTACCCGCGCGACCGCCTTGCAAAGAATCATTACCAGCGTAAAATACAAAAAGCTGTTTATCAAAATGCCGAAGAAACCCAGCGTCATCACCTGTGAATTGAGCATCCACAGCAGCAGTCCGCCGATTAAGAACGCGGGAATCACGCCATACCCGACCGCAACGGCGATTGCCGCCGAAACCTTGCGGCCGTACGAAATGTGCTCCAGAGAATTGTCGTATCCAAAGTGCCGCATAATGAAAAAGCGCAAATAAATGCCAAGCCACAGGCACAACAGAAAGATGACCGTTACCGGCAGCAGGTTGGATTTTACAAAATCGCGCCCTTCGGTATTGAGCTCCTGAAACCAGTCTACCGGCGAACGGATGGCATCTATGCCGAATTCGACAAACAAGCGCGCGTCATTAAAGAACACGGCCGGATAAATCAACGGCAGCTGACGTTCCATCAGGTTTCCCAAAAGTTTTTGATTGCGGACGTTGACAATCAGGCTGTCGAGTTCGTCAATGCGGGTCAGCATCAGGTCAATCTCGGCAATTTTGCTTTTCAGCGAAGAAGCTTCTTCCGAAAATTCTTTCCGTTTGCCGGCAATCAACGGCGGTTCGGAGCCGTCTGCCGGCGCTTCGCCCAGCGCATCTATGCGTTTTTGCACAAAATTCAGCTCTTTTTCAACCCGCTTTTTGCCGTCGGCCAATTGTGCTCTGGTTTCGCTCAAAAACTTTACCGTATTTGAAATTTCATTAACGGTGATTTTATTGCTTTTAAGGCTTTCTTCCGTTTTGGTCAAAGATTTGCTGATTTCGCGATAGTTGACTTCCGGCGACGATATCGAATCGACGACACGGGTGCTGGCATCTACTTCAACCTCGTTTTTTGTTTGCGCGGATACCGGCGCGGCAAACATCATCACCCCGAGAAGAATCCTTAAAAGCCATTGCATTGCGGTATCCTTTCCTTAATGTTTGACAGCGGCGAGCATCAGCTTCATGACATTAAACGCGTTTTTGGCAACGCCGGCACGCAGGTTGTCGGCCACGCACCAAAAGCTGAAACCGTTATCAACCGAAACATCCTGACGCAGGCGGCTGACATAAATTTCACTTTCGCCCTGAACATCGTTAATCGTGACATAGCCGCCGTCGACATTCTTGTCAAAAACCACAACGCCTTTGGTTGCCTTCATTTGTTTTCTGATCTCGTCAACGTCAACTTCTCCGGCGCACTCAACGTTTACATACTGCGCCGAACCGATAAAGGCCGGAATGACCGCGCAATTGGCATGGACTTTGATATCCCCGCCCCAGATTTTTTTGGTCTGAGCGTTTATTGCCCATTCGCAGGCGGTTTCTTCGCCGATAAATTCTTCAACCTGCGGAATCACGTTAAAGGCAATCTGCTTGTGAAAAACTTTTTGGTCATCGGCCAGCGTGTCATTCATAAAAATTTTGCGGGTCTGGTTAAACAACTCGTCCATGGCTTCTTTGCCGTAAATTGACGCAGAAGAATAAGTCGAGGCAATAATTCTTTTGATACGAAGATTTTTATGAATTTCGGACAACGGCAGCAGCATTTGCGTGACCGGCGCAGAAGGAATCGCCACCAACCCGCGCGGCGCTTCCATGATTTTGTCATCGTTCACGCCGGCAATAATCAGCGGAACATCCGCCTCGGAGAAAAAGGCATCCGAGCAGTCAATCACTTTGGCGCCTTTGTTCAACGCCTTAGGCGCAAAGCGTTTGGAAAGAGCGGAAGGCGTTGCAAAAATCACAAGGTCAATGCCATTAAAATCGCAATCATCAAGATTGAAAACGTCGAGTTCATCGTCTTCGCCGTAAGAAACCATTGTTCCCAGCGGCGCTTTAGAATCTAAAGCTATGATATCGGCGGCAGGAATGCCGTCTTCTTCCAGAAAACTTAAAACTTCGCGCCCAAGGCTGTCTTGTGCGCCGGCAACTGCAATCTTTGTCATCTTTTTTCCTTTCTCTTATTTTTTTGTTTTCAACTTACACCCAAATTCTTTACAAATCAATAACAGCCGCCATTTTCCCTCCCTCTGATGCACTCTTTTTATTTTCTCATCAGGGGATGTTTAGTC
>JAGBHO010000045.1 GCA_017935485.1 Alphaproteobacteria bacterium
TTATAGAGAGAGCCGTAACTCGGACAGGCTTCGTTTACATATTGCGGAATGGAACATGAGGTTGTGTTATATCCGTTTTGCTTACACCAGGTCTGAGCATCACATTTAAGATAATGGTCGTCACGGTTACAAGTCCCGACGACGGCATAATACTGCGGACACTTTCCGGAAGCATAATAGGTAAAACCTTTGCTTTCGCAAAATGCGGTATCCTCGTTCAAATCCATGTTCCCACCGCCGCCGGCTAATTCCTCATCAGAACAGTCGGGCAGGAAACAAACGCCTGCAAGAGCGGAGGTTGGGAGGAAAGCCAATAATGCGGCAGAGCATACTGCCATTTTAAGTTTCATGTGTAGCATATTTCTGTTAATATTCTTCATCGGTCTCCTCCCCAAGCAGGCGTGCTTGACCCGGTCGGCTGTCAACGCCGTGCCAAAGCTGTCACGTTGTTCTTTCTTTTCTGTGACACATAGCGTGCCCAGAATGGTTAATACTAATGTTACTATACCACAACAAAATGCAAGAGTCAATATATAATGAAAAATAGGGTGGAGATTTTGGGCAGAGGGATAGGAAAAGCAGAGGGGATTTTGGCTAAAGAGGGTGAGTGTAGCGGGGAGAAAATGGGAATATCGAGAATGGGAGAAGGAAAGAGGGTGAGGGTAGGAGAAAAAAGAGAGAGGGGGGCAGCGGAGGAGGGAGGGAGAATGGAGAGGTGGAGAGAAATGGGAAGAAAGGTGAAGGGAGGAGAAAGGGTGGTAAGGAGAACGGGAGAAGGAAGTGGGAGTAAGGGAGAACGGCGGAAAATGGGAGGGGGGAGGGAAAATGAAATAAAGAGAAGATAAGCGAAGAGGGGGAAAGAGAGGCGGGAGTGGAGAAGAATTAGGGAACAGGAATAATAGGAAGAAGTGATTTGGAGGAGAAGCAAAATAATATTTGCCATGAGAGATTTATGTCTTATAATCAGAACGGTTTTAATTAACAAGATAAGGTGACTATGAAAAAATTTATTACTTTGGCAGTGTGCGCTCTTTTGAGTGCCTGCACGAATGCCGGTCCGTTTGTGACTAATGTTTCTTCTGACGGAAATAACGGTTTGGTTATTGAGAAGTGTCAGCTCCATATGAATGCTTTTATGGGGACGGTTTCAAACGAGAATTGTACCAATACTCAGATAAGACTTCGCTGATATTTTACGGATGAAAAAAGTCCCGCTGTTTGAGAACGGCCTTTTGCCGGTCGGCTGTTCAAAACAAGCGGGTTTTTTTTATGCATTAAATCAGAAGTTTTCGGTATTTGCCGATAAGTATTTATTTTTTTGCATTAATGACCTGAAGGGCTTCTTCCAAAGTCGGATCTTTGTCCTTGAGGGCTTTGGGCAGAGCATAGTTATTTTTGCCCCATTTCAGGTAAGGTCCGTAACGGCCGACATTTAGCGTGATATCGGCTTTATCCTTCGGATGTTGACCGATAACTTTCCCGACCGGACGTTCGGCAACGTTTTTCAAAATCTCTTCGGCGCGTTCCAAGGTAATGTTAAAAATATTGTCATTGCCGGTCAGGGATTTTGATTTGCCGCCCTGTTTGATATATTGTCCGAATTTTCCGATATTAACTTCAATTCCGTTGCCGAGCTGTTTGGGCAGGCTCAGCAGGGTCGAGGCCTGCTCGTAAGTGACTTCTTCCGGATTCAGGTTTTTCGGCAAGGCCGAACGTTTGGGCTTTTCCGTGGTAGCGGTTGCGTCTTCGCCCAATTGCAAATAAAAACCGTAAGGCCCTTTTTTGAGATAAATCTTCATGCCGTTTAATTCGCCCAGAACTTTATCTTCGCCAGATTTAGGCTTGGGAGAATCGGACGCTTCTTCATCACTTGTATCGACCAGCGGTTTGGTATATTTGCATTCCGGATAGTTGGAGCAGCCGATAAAGGCGCCGAATTTTCCGAGTTTGATGCTTAACCGGCCGGTACCGCATTCCGGACATACTCTGGGGTCTGAGCCGTCTTCGCGGGGCGGAAACAGGTGGAAAGACAAGGCTTCGTCAATTTTATTAATGACTTCGGTAATCTGCAGCGGCTGCACCGATTCAACGGTCTTGATGAATTTTGCCCAAAAGCCGCCGAGCAGCTTTTTCCATTCCATCTCGCCGGCGGAGATATCGTCAAGATATTCTTCCAGCTGGGCAGTGAAATCATATTCTACATATTTTTTGAAAAAGTTTTCCAAAAATACGGTCACAATACGCCCGCGGTCTTCCGGAATAAAGCGCAGTTTTTCCACCCGAACGTATTTGCGTTCCTGCAGAACCGAAATAATCGTGGCATAAGTTGACGGGCGGCCGATGCCAAGCTCTTCCAACTTTTTGACCAGACTGGCTTCGGTAAAGCGCGGCGGCGGCGTGGTAAAGTGCTGGGCGGTTGTGATTTCGCCTTTGTTGACGTTTTCGCCTTCTTCCACGTTCGGCAGAATCCGGTTCTCGTCGTCATCATCGCTGTCGTCTTTGCTTTCCTGATAAAGTTTTAAGAAGCCGTCAAAATTGATGACTTGTCCGTTGGCGCGCAGAATGATTTGTTTGTCTGCCGAAATTGAATCAACGGTGACTTTGTCAAGAACGGCCGGATTCATCTGGCAGGCGACGGTACGTTTCCAGATCAGCTCATAAAGCTTATGGGCGTCGGAATCCAATTTTGTTTCCATTTTTTTCGGCGTGTTCATGACGTCGGACGGGCGGATGGCCTCGTGCGCTTCCTGAGCGTTTTTGGATTTGGTTTTATATTCTTTGGCTGTCTTCGGCAGATAAGCTTCGCCAAAGTATTTCAGAATTGCGTCGCGGCAGGCGGTTACGGCTTCCTGCGACAAGTTAACCGCGTCAGTACGCATATATGTAATCAAACCGGCTTCATAAAGCTTTTGGGCAATCTGCATGGTTTTTTTGGCAGAATAGCGCAGTTTGCGGGCGGCCTCCTGCTGCAAAGTGGAGGTTGTGAACGGCGGAGCCGGATAGCGGTTGGCTTTTTTGCGCTCAACACTGGCAATGCTGAATTCCTGTGCCTCGATTTTGGCTTTGGCGGCAAGTGCTTTTTCTTCGGTATTGATATCAAATTTTTCCAGCTTTTTCCCGTCCAGCGTTATCAGGTGAGACTTGATGAGCGCCTGAGTTTTGGTGATTAAGTCAACATCGACCGTCCAGTATTCTTCCGGTTTGAATTTTTCAATTTCGGTTTCTCGTTCACAAATCAGCCGCAGGGCGACGGATTGAACGCGGCCGGCGGATTTTGATCCCGGAAGCTTGCGCCACAGAACCGGCGATAACGTAAAGCCGACGAGGTAATCCAGAGCGCGGCGGGCCATGTAGGCAGAAACGAGATTGTCGTCAATTGTGCGCGGGTTTTGAATGGCCTCGGTTACCGCACGTTTGGTGATTTCATGAAAGACAACGCGCTCGATTTTTTTGTCTTTGATTTTCTTTTTGGCTTTTAATTCTTCCAAAATATGCCAGGCAATGGCTTCTCCTTCTCTATCAGGGTCGGAGGCGAGGACAATCGTGTCGGCTTCTTTGACGGCATCAATAATGTCTTTGAGGCGTTTTTGGCCGCCGGGGCTGAGTTCCCAGCTCATGGCAAAGTCTTCGTCCGGTTTGACGGAGCCGTCTTTGCTCGGCAAGTCGCGGATATGGCCGAAGCTGGCAAGGACTTTATAATCGCTGCCGAGGTATTTGTTAATGGTTTTGGCTTTGGCCGGAGACTCTACAATAACTAACTTCATTTCTTTTCCATGTTTATTTTATTAAAGCAACTTTGTTGCCGGGTTGTCTTTCGATTTTGCCGTTTAATTCCAGTTCCAGAAGAGCGGGAGAAAGCTCGGAAACGCTCATGCCGGTAATGCGAATCAGCTCGTCGACATAGACGCCGTCATAACTGATGTAATCCGTCAGGCAGAAGTTGTTTACAAGATCTTCTTCTTCGGTTTCTTCTTCCGGAATATCGGCATTTTTTTGCAACTTGTCAATATATTCCGTCAGCTGAACGCTGTGGGTTTGGGATAAGGTTTCCAAAATGTCGTCGGCGGATTCAACCAGAACGGCGCCGTCTTTGATTAATTTGTTGGGGCCGAGCGAACGAAAATCCTGCGGCGAGCCGGGGACGGCAAAAATATCGCGCCCTTGCTCCAAAGCCAATCTGGCCGTGATTAAGGAGCCGGAGTTTAACGAGGCTTCAACGACCAAAGTCCCGCAGGACAAGCCGGCGACAATCCGGTTGCGGCGCGGAAAATTGGCCGGCTGGGGCAGCGTACCGAGCGGAAATTCCGAGATAACGGCGCCTTGTTCGGCAATTTGGCGATAAAGGGCAATGTTTTCTTTCGGGTAGGGAATATCGACTCCGGTTCCCAGAACGGCAACCGTCGAACCTTGTTGTTCGCAGGCATACATAGCGCCTTTATGAGCGGCCGAATCGATGCCGCGCGCCATTCCGGAGATGACCAGAATTTTGTTGTTTGTCAGATCATGAGCAATTTTTGATGCGGTTTTGCGGCCGCTGACGGTTGCGTTTCTGGCTCCGACGATCGAGATGCTCAGCGGCAGGTTCAGCAATCGGGCATTTCCGAGGACATACAGAAGCGGCGGTTTGTCATTTAGCTGTTTTAAAAGTGCGGGGTATTCTGAATCGCGGTAAGTAATGATTTGGACACCAAGGCTTTGCGTCCGTTCCAGTTCAGCTTCGGCATCCGCTTTGGAACAAGGTTGTATTTTTAAGGCTGACGGCAAAGCTTCAAGCGCCGCCGGAATACTGCCGTATTCTTTGACGAGCTTGTAAAAAGTGACCGGACCGACGTTTTCGGAGTTGATTAAGCGCAGGCAGTCTATGAGTTCTTTATCCGAGGCCATTTATTTCTTTTTGAAGCTGATTTTGCTTTCTTGTCCTTTTATCAAACGGGCGATGTTGGCGTGATGTCTGACCAGTACCAGCAAAGCGATTGCCGTATAGAATACAGCATATACCGGAGAGGTGTAAAAATAGGCGTATAACGGCAGGGCAGCGGCGGCCAGAATCGCCGACAAGGAAGAGTAGCGGGTGACGACGGCGCAGGCAATCCAAGTCAGAAAGGCGCAGCCGGCAACAACCGGAGACAATGCCAGAATAAAACCAAAAGCCGAGGCGACGCCTTTGCCGCCTTTGAACCTGAGCCAGACCGGAAAGTTGTGTCCCAAAACGCCGCAGGTGCCGGCGATTAAGGCTGCGACCGTGTTGACGGACGTCAGATAACCGCAAAACATCATTGCTTCGTTAGTGACGAGGTGTTTGGCGAGCAAGGCGGCGATGCCGGCTTTGAAAGCATCAAGCAATACGGTCAGCAAAGCAAGATCTTTGCGTCCGGTTCGCAAGACGTTGGTTGCTCCGATGTTGCCGGAGCCGATTTTACGGATGTCGCCCAAGCCGGCCAGACGGGTCAAAACCAGTCCGAAAGGCACGGAGCCGAGCAGATAGCCTCCGAGCGCCGATAATATAAAAGCTGTGATCATAGAAGTATTTCCTTATCCGAAAATTTAATTTTATTATCAACTTAAAACGAACCGGCGGATTTTTCAATATTATTTTTTGCGGTGAAGATAACTCGCCGTCCGGCGAAAATTTATCTTATAAAAGTGAAGAAATATGATGACAAATCGATTAAAGACGCTAATATGTAGGAAAAATACATTTGTTCAAGGATGCGCATGAAACCTGTATATAAAAGAATCCTTCTGAAGCTTTCCGGCGAGGGTTTGCTCGGAAACAAACCTTACGGAATGTCGGAAGACGTTATTAATGCTCTGGCCGGACAGATTAAAGAGATTGCCGATGCCGGCGTGGAGGTTTGTATTGTTATCGGCGGCGGCAATATTTTCCGCGGCGCCAAGGACGCGTCAAAAGAAATGGCGCCGGTCGTGGCACATCAGGTCGGGATGCTGGCAACTGTTATGAACGCGCTTTTTATTCAGAACGCACTGGAGCGGCTTCAGGTTCCGGCGCGCGTTATGTCTGCGTTGAATATTCCCGATGTCTGCGAGCATTATGTTTATCGCAAAGGGCTGCGCCATTTGGAAAAAGGACGGGTCGTCATTTTTGCGGCCGGTACCGGAAATCCGTTTTTTACGACCGATACGGCGGCGGCGCTGCGTGCGTCTGAGATGAAATGCGACGTTATTTTGAAGGCAACGCAGGTCGACGGCGTTTATGACAGCGATCCGCTTAAAAATCCGCAGGCGCGGAAATATCAGGTTATTGATTATGACACGGTCATCAATAAGCAGCTGAAGGTTATGGATACGACGGCGGTGGCGCTGGCGCGGGAAAATCATATTCCGGTGGTGGTGTTTGCGCAGGCCGGAGAAAATGCTTTAATGAAAGCCGTATGCGGCGAAGGCGAATTTACGACAATTAAAAATGAGGAATAGACGATGTCTGATTTTAATGAGATTAAAACCGATACCAAGACAAGAATGGATAAGACAATCGAGGCGCTGAAAAACGATTTCGGCGGTTTGCGCGCCGGACGGGCTCATGCCAGCCTGCTGGACGGAATGACGGTTGAAGCTTATGGCTCAATGACCCCGTTGAATCAGGTAGGAACGGTTAGTGTGCCGGATGCCCGCACTTTGGCGGTCAGCGTTTGGGATAAGGGGCTGGCCAAGGCGGTTGAAAAAGCCATTCGCGAATCCGATTTGGGGCTGAATCCGGTTTCTGACGGGCAGCTTATCCGCATTCCCATTCCCCCGCTCAGCGAAGAAAGAAGAAAAGAGCTGGTAAAAGTGGCCGGCAAATATACCGAACAGGCCAAGGTTGCCATCCGGAACGTGCGCCGTGACGGGATTGACGGCATTAAAAAGCTGAAAAAAGACAACGCAATTTCTGAAGACGAGGAAAAAAGATTTGAAAACGAGATTCAGAAGCTGACGGATGAGGCGATTAAAAAAGTTGACGAGCTTCAGGCCCTGAAAGAGAAAGATATTTTGCAGGTTTAGTGCGGGCAGAATGTTTTTGGAATAAGGACGAATGAAGAGAACTGATGTGACAAAAGAAGATAACAGTCTGCAGCATATTGCGATTATTATGGACGGGAACGGACGCTGGGCCAAGAAGAAAGGCCTGCCCCGTTCCGTCGGGCATAAAAAAGGGGCGGAAACAGTTAAGGAAATTACGCGTGCCGCCGGCGAGATGGGGATTAAATATCTGACGCTTTATGCTTTTTCTACCGAAAACTGGCAGCGTCCTCCCGAAGAGGTTGAGACGCTGATGGGGCTTTTGCGCGAATATTTGAAATCGGATTTGAAAGAATTGCAGGATAACGGCGTCCGTATTGTTTTTATCGGCGAACGCTCCATGCTGCCGGCAGATATTGCCGAAGCAATGCGCAAGCTGGAAAATGAAACCGCGGATAACCAAAAAATGACATTGTGCATTGCCCTGAGTTACGGTTCGCGCCAAGAAATTGTGCATGCCGCACAACGGATTGCCGTTTTGGCCAAGCGCGGCGACATTGCGCCCGAAGATATTGACGCCAAGATGTTTGCGGGCCTGCTTTATACCAAAGATATTCCTGATCCGGATCTGGTTATCAGAACCAGCGGCGAGCAACGGGTCAGCAACTATCTGTTGTGGCAGATCGCCTATGCCGAGTTTTATTTTTCCGATGTCTTGTGGCCGGATTTTGACCGCAAATGTCTGGAGGAAATTATTGAGAATTTTAATGCAAGGGAGAGAAGATATGGAAAAGTCTAAGGCTCAGGCTTTGTTAAAGCGCACATTATCGGCGCTGGTTATGATTCCTGCGGTTTTCGGTGCATTGTGGTATGGTGCGCCGTTTATGAACTTTTTGGTGATGCTGATCGGTGTGATTTTGGCTTGGGAATGGAGCTCGATGGTTCCGAGTTCCCGCCAGAATGCTTATGCGGTGGCTTATACCGTGGCAGCAGTTTTTTCTGCCATGGTGCCTTTTCCCGGAATTGTCTGGGGAACGATAATTGCGGTTTGCTGGCTGGCCGTTATTGTTTTGGCACGGCATGAGGAGCATAAATATCTGTTGATGTTGGGCGTGCCGTATATTTCCCTCGGCGCCGGCGCAATCAACTGGCTTTATGAATTTTCCGGTTTCCCGATTGCCTTGTTGTTCTTTTTGGCAGTATGGAGCGTAGATATCGGCGGTTATTTTGTGGGATCAACTTTGAAAGGGCCGAAGCTGGCTCCGAAAATCAGTCCGAACAAAACCTGGTCGGGGCTGATCGGCGGCGTTTTGCTGGCAGTGCTGGTAACCGGCGGCCTGGTTTATTATTTTACCGGAACGCAGCTTCTTTTTTATGTTTGTCTGTTGTCAGCCGCGGTTGCTGTTGTCGCGCAGATCGGGGATTTAATCGAATCGGCAATCAAACGCCGTTTGGGTCTGAAAGATTCCAGCAATCTTATTCCGGGGCACGGCGGGATGTTTGACCGGGTGGACGGGCTGATTTTTTCTGCGCCGATGCTTTATCTGGCCTTGCAGATTGTTGACATGATTAACAGCGGGATGTAGTGATGGATTTGTTGACGGATATTTTTTATTATTTAGTGCCTTTTATCGTTTTATTGGGCGTATTGGTTTTTGTGCATGAACTCGGGCACTTTCTGGTTGCCAAAACGGCAGGCGTGAAAGTCGAGGAGTTTTCTCTGGGGTTCGGCAGGGAGCTTTGGGGCTTTAATGACAAGTCCGGTACACGCTGGAAAGTTTGTGCCATTCCGCTGGGCGGTTATGTCCGGATGCTTGGCGATGCCGATGCCGCAAGCGCAACCGAGAGCGAAGAGGTTAAAAAGCTGTCGGAAGAAGAGTTGAAGCGTACTTTTACGGCGCAGGCGCCTTCTAAAAAACTGGCGATTACGTTAGCGGGGCCGGTAGCAAATTATCTTTTTGCTATTCTGATTTTTACCGGTATTTTTTTCTTTTTGGGGCGGTTGACTTTTCCGCCGGTTATCGGTGAGGTGCTTGACGGCGGCGCTGCTCAGGCGGCCGGGCTGCAAAAGAATGACAGAGTGCTTGAAATCAACGGCAAAAAAATTGACACTTTTGCCGATTTGCAGCGCGAAGTTGATTTGAGCGTTGACAAAAAGGCCGATTTGGTGGTTCAGCGCGGCGAGCAGGTTTTGAATATTCCGGTTGTTCTTAAAGAACTGGAAGTTCCGACCAGCGAGTATGACAGCGAAAATGCGCCAAAACAGCAAAAGCTGCTGCTCGGCGTGCGGTCGGTCAATGCGGTGGAACTGGATAAAAAAGACCTGTCTCTGGGTGAGGCTCTGAAGGAAGCCGGAGCGGAAACCTGGGATATTACAACGGCAACGCTGCGCGGAGTCGGGCAGATGCTGACCGGCAAAAGGGCTTCCGATGATGTCGGCGGCGTTATCCGAATCGCCGAGATGACCGGAGACATCAGCAAAGAGCGCGGGTTTGTCGACTTTTTGGTCTTTATGGCGCTGCTTTCAATCAATCTCGGGCTGATTAACCTGTTCCCGATTCCGGTTTTGGACGGCGGACAGGCGGTGATTTGCCTGATTGAGATGGTTTCGCGCAGAGAACTTGGGGAAAAAGTGAAAGAATATATGTTCAGATTTGGTTTTGGGGTGATAATGGCTTTAGTGGTTTTTGCAACCTGGAATGATCTGGTACATCTTTTTAAAAGAATTTTTGTGTAGTGTTTTTTGGTAAGGATTTTGACTAATGAAAAAAGTTGGACTTATGGGACTGGCATTGTCGTTGATGTATTCAACGGCCGTGAACGCGGCAGATGTGCAGGTTCGGAAAATTGATGTGAGCGGCCTGCAGAGAGTCGAACTTGAGACCGTGTTGTCGTATATCAACATTCAGAAAAATGAAAATGTTTCGCAAGAGGAATTGGATGATGCTTTGAAGCGTCTTTACAATACCGGCTTGTTTGCCGACGTGGTTATGGATGTCAGTGCCAACGGCAATCTCAACATCAGGCTGCTGGAGAATCCGATCGTAAACAAACGCGTGTTTGACGGCAATGAAAAAATTGATGACGAGATGCTGGAAAAAGAGGTTCAGTTGGCACCGCGTTCCGTCTTTTCAAAAGCCAAAGTTCAGGAAGATGTTCAGCGTATTCTGGAAATTTACAAACGCTCCGGCCGCTATGCCGCGGTTGTTGATCCGAAGGTTATCGTGCGTTCCGAAAACCGGGTGGATTTGATTTATGAAATTGACGAAGGTCCGATTGCTTCAATCAGCAAAATCAATTTTATCGGCAATACCCATTATTCGGACGATGATTTGCAAAGCGAGATTATGAGCAAGGAAACGCGCTGGTTCAGAATCTTTTCTTCCAAAGAAAATTATGATGCCGAAAAAACAAATTATGACAAGGAGCTGCTGCGGCGTTTTTATCTGAAGCACGGTTATGCCGATTTTGCCGTTTCTTCAGCGGTCGCGGAGTTGAGCCCTGACAAAAAGTCTTTTGTCATTACTTATGTTCTTGATGAAGGCCCGCGTTATAAAATCGGGGATATTTCAATTAAGTCGCAGATTTCCGAAGTTGACGTCAAGCCGATGTATAAGGAAGTTCTGATTGAACAGGGCGATTGGTACAATGCCCAGAAAATTGAGAAAACCGTGACGGCACTGACCGAAGAACTCGGCAAGAAGGGGTTTGCTTTTGTTGATGTCGAGCCGCAGCTGGTTCGTCATACCGCAAGCGGCAAGATTGACGTTATTTTCAATATTAACGAAGGCGAGCGTATTTTTGTTGACCGGATTAATATTTCCGGCAATACGCGGACGCATGACGAGGTTATCCGCCGCGAATTCCGCGTTGAAGAAGGCGATGCTTTTAATGCGGCCAAGATTAAAGCTTCGCGCCGCAACGTTGAGAATCTGAATTATTTCAGCAAGGTTGATATTGAGACTGTTCCGACGGACAATAACAAAGCCGACGTTAACGTTAATGTTGAAGAAAAATCAACCGGTTCGTTCAATGTAGGCGTCGGTTATTCTACCGTTAACGGCGCTTTGGTTCGTGCCGGCATTAATGAAGACAACTTCCAGGGCAAAGGCCAGCAGCTGGGAGCGGACGTTTCTGTTTCTCAACGGTCGCAGGATTATGACCTGAGCTTTACCGAGCCTTACTTTATGGGGCTGCCGTTGAGAGCCGGCGTGGATTTGTTCCGCAGCGAGCAGGATTATCA
Organism: Alphaproteobacteria bacterium; assembly: GCA_017935485.1. Taxonomy (GTDB): domain Bacteria; phylum Pseudomonadota; class Alphaproteobacteria; order RF32; family CAG-239; genus MGBC133411. The sequence goes on from JAGBHO010000045.1 coordinate 11,204, forward strand.
GGATGAGGGATCTTATGACAGCGAAACAACGGGCGGCCGTTTGCGTCTTGGCTGGAACTATACTGACGATTTGTCGCAACAACTGAGATATACGCTCCGACAAGACAAAATTGCCAATGTTGACGAGTATTCTTCCGTATACATTAAGCAGGAAGAAGGAACCAGTACCGGTTCCGTGATCGGACAGACGTTGTATTATGACAAACGTGACAGTTCGATTAATCCGAAAGAGGGGTATTTCCTGTCATTCGGCAATGATGTTGCCGGTGCCGGCGGCGATGAGAAATACTTTAAGTTTGATGCCAAGGCTTATACTTATTATACAATGGCTGATTATTATACCTTTAAGCTATTTGCCAATGCCGGTTATATTGTCGGTTACGGAGATGAAGACGTTCGTCTGGCGCAGAGATATTATCTCGGCGGTTCAACGCTCAGAGGTTTTGAATTTGCCGGTATCGGTGCCCGTGATAAATATACGGACGATGCGTTGGGCGGTAACTGGATGTTGTATACCGGAGCGGAAATGTCGTTCCCGATCGGGTTGGATGAGCTCGGAATTCGCGGCCGTACCTTTGTTGATATGGGTATGATCGGCGAGCCGGACAATATTGACCGCAGAATCGTGGAATATTCTTCTTCTCCGCGTGTGGCTACCGGTTTTGGCTTCCAATGGTTGTCGCCGATGGGACAGATTGACGTGGACATTGCGTTCCCGATTGTTAAGGAAGATTACGATAAGACCGAGACGTTCCGTCTGAACTTCGGTACAAGATTGTAATTTGATGGATAAACTGTTTAGAGCAATTCTATGAGTTGCTCTAAATTGTCTTAAGGAGTAAAAAAATGGTTGATAAGGCTTTTTACCGGAACAACGGCCCTTTCAGCCTGGCAGAAGTTGCCCGGATTTGTGAGGCCAGAATTACCGATAATGATAAGTCGGGTTTGGAAGTTCAGGACATTGCAACAATGAAGGGAGCCAAGAAAGGCGACGTATGCTTTTTTTATGATAAAAAAGCAAAAGAAGCTGCCGGAAAATTGAAGGCGACAGCCTGTATAACAACGGAAGATCTGGCGCAATTCGTGGCTCCGGAAACGGCCGTGCTGGTTTGTGCCAATCCCAAGTTGGCTTTTTTGAAACTGAATGCCTTTTTTTATGAAATTCCGCTGCCCGAAGCGCAGATTGCCGCTTCAGCCAAAATTGACAAGACGGTTCAGCTGGGTATGAATTGTTTTATCGGTGAGAATGTTGTTATCGGCAGAAATGTCAAAATCGGAAACAATTGTATTATTGAAGCCAATGTTGTGGTTGAGGACAGTTGTGAGATTGGGCAGGGAACCAGAATCGGTGTCGGTGCCCATGTGGCTTTTTGTAAGATGGGGGAAAACTGCCGGATTTTCAGCGGAGCACGGATCGGGCAGGACGGTTTTGGTTTTATGATGATTGGCGGACAGCACAAGCGGATTCCGCAGCTCGGTTTGGTGATTATCGGCAATGACGTGGAAGTCGGCGCAAATGCCTGTATTGACCGCGGAGCTTTGGATGATACGGTTATCGGCGACGGTTGCCGGATTGATAATCTGGTGCAGATTGCCCATAATGTCAGACTCGGACGCGGTTGTATTCTGGTTTCTCAGGTTGGCATTGCCGGTAGTACGGTTTTGGGCGATTATGTGGTATGCGGCGGGCAGGTTGGTTTGGCTGACCATGTTCATATCGGTTCCGGTGCACAGATTGCCGCGCAATCCGGTGTGATGAGCGATGTGGAAGCCGGCGCCGTGGTGATGGGATATCCGGTCGTGCCGATTAAGCAGTTTATGCGGCAGACGGCTTTTGTGCAAAATGCCGTTAAGCCCAAAAAATAGTTTTTGTTAATTTTGAATAATAAGAAAAGGAAGATAAATGTCTGAAGTTTATACAGTTGAACAAATTATGGAATTTTTGCCTCACCGCTACCCGTTTTTGCTGGTAGACAGACTGACGGTGGAAGAACCGGGGGTTAAAGGTTTCGGCTTGAAAAACGTTACAATGAATGAAGAATTTTTCCAAGGGCATTTTCCGGGCAATCCGGTTATGCCGGGCGTTTTGCAAATAGAAGCAATGGCTCAGACGGCCGGTGCATTGGTGATTGCCGGCATGAAAGATTTGGAAAAGAAACCGGGCGTTTTCTTTATGTCGATTGACGGCGTTAAGTTCAGAAAACCGGTTAAACCCGGTGATCAGTTGATTATGCATGTTGAGAAGATTAAAGAGCGCGGTAAGGTTTTTGTTTTCAAAGGCCAGAGCGAAGTTGACGGCAAGGTTGTGTCGGAGGCGGAATTTACGGCGATGATCGTGCTGTAATTTTGAATGCATGATAAGACCCCGCCATGGCAAGTGACGGGGTTTTTTGTGATGTTAATCAGAAATTTAACGGTTTGCGTGTTTTCTGAGAGGTTAAATTTATTTTGACGGACAGCTGGACGGTTTATTGGCATTGCAATAACTGTCTGTTCCGCCGCTGCCGACGATTTCATTATAATTGCCGTTGACCAGTTTGGTGGAACCTCCGTAAGTTGTACAATATTGATTATAACTGCACCAAGGGTAGTTATTTTTATCAGAGGGGTTATTATGGATAGGACCGCACCATGGTGTAGAAGACTCCTTTTCCCAATAGTAGCTTTTGCATTCATCCGGATCATGAGCGGGCTTAGCCTTGCATTTGTAGCAAGTGCCGGAAGTTGCGCCGCAGGAACAGGATTTTGACGCGGTATCATACCCGTAATTACAAGAGCTGCTTGAGGACGAATAGCCGTACGGGCAGGAATAAGAGTGATAATGCTTCTCGCAA
>JAGBHO010000046.1 GCA_017935485.1 Alphaproteobacteria bacterium
CCACCCTTTATCGGGTGGTTTTGTTTTAACAAAATAGTGGAGCGAAAATAAATGTTATCAAGAAAATATAGAAAAGAGTGGTATAAGACCTTCCGGAGTTATTGTAATAAAGAATTAAACCGGATAATGACGGAACAGGGCTTAACAAGTACCGAATTAGCCGACCATATAGATTTTATGGAAGGTCGGATAGAAAAATTAAAAAGAAATACCTGCCATGTGAGAATGGAAGAATATGTATATCTGTTTTCCTTTCTGGATAAGGTATTTGAAATAAAACTTGTCGACGCCAAAGATTATCCTTGGCAGTAAGAAAAAAGCGGGATTAATCTCCCGCTTTTTTTCTTCCCTCTTCAAAGTAGAAACCCTATCACATATCTTGCCGGAGCAACGCGGTTCTCTGGAGCACTGTGCAAGCAGATGCCTCACCTGCGGCGCATGCTTTCTAGAGGTAGTCCAGAATTGTGGTTGACATTGCCATTTGCATTACGGCATAAGATGCCTGCAGATTGTATGATGCCAGCAGGGCCAGCGTAGCCGCTTCTTCTTTGTCAACCGATTTCAGCGAGGTAATGCTGTTTTCGAGATTGGTTTTGACAATCTTTTGGTTTTCGGCCGTCTGATTTAAGATAACCAGATGGGAGTCAATCTTGGCTTGTATTGTGTACAAGTCGCTGTTTGACTGAGACGAAGATTTGCCGCCGTTGAAAAGTCCGTCACTGATCAACGTCAGTGCGTTTTCTACCCTATCGGCCGTATTGTCAAAATCAATGACGCCGTCAAAATTCATGGTCGGATCCAATGCCGTCGTCAAATTGCCCTGAGCAATCTCGCCGAGTGCACGGAAAAGTTTTTCAAAGGCCGGATCAGCCGCGGTAATGTCCATGGTAATGGACTGGTTTTCAGAAATTCTCTGTTCGGAGCTGAGATTGCCGCCCTGATAATAAGATTCACTGGTCATGCTCCATTTGCCGTCGGCCGGAAAAGTCTGAGCAGCGCCATTAGCCGGAAAGCGGCTGGTATCAACCGTTACGTACAATTGCGTGCCGTCATCGCTGATGCCGGTGACCTGAACCTGCGGCGAGACATTAGTGCCGAAGCCGTCCATATTAACAACCGAACCGACCGGAAAAGAGGAGCTGAACGTCAGGTTGCCGCCGTTGGCCAGATCCATGTCTTCGGCAATGCCGCCGTTGGTGTCTTCGACAGTGATTGTTTTTCCGTCAGCAGACACGGACTTGATGACATAAGCCTTGGCATTCTGTCCGGCGTCCGTTCCGCCGATGACAAGCGTATCTCCGGCGCTGAGGCTGTTAAACGCGCCGTATTGGGAGGCTTTGATTGTGTTGTCGTCGGCGTCAAATAACAAGTTGCCGGTGGCTTCGGCGCCGGCCGTGACTTTTGTGGTTAAAAAGCTGCCGCCGTTTGCCGTGATGGTGGCACGGTCGCTTAATGCGTCATCTCTTTCCAGCGTGATACTGCCGGTTTGCGTGCCGTTAACGTTCCAGCTGGAAAGCTGTGCAGCGGCGTTGCTTGGGTATTTGACGCTGCTGCCGTTATAATAAGCCTGAAATTCTTCCAGAGTCTGGAACGGGAAGTTAACCGGCGCCTGAGAAGAAACACCGCCGCCGAATACATATTTGCCATTGGCAAAAGTGTTCAGGCTGTCAACCATGGCTTTCATGGTGGTAAAAGCCGACTGTTGCAGTTGCTGCATGGCCTGATACTGGTCGCCGCTCATTTTATGCGCTTCACCCATTTTAACACTGTCGGTGTTCAAAAGGGTAGAGGTGCCGTTGATAGTATAAAGCGGGAATTCAAATTTGTTTTTTTCCGTATCAATCGTAAAATCCGGACTCCAAGTGCCGTCTGCTTCCATCCGTGTTTTCATGGCGTTCATGACTGCGGCGGCGTTTTCTTCCGCGGTGTGGTTGCCGGCATCGTCAATAACGGTCTGCAGGTTGATCGGGTGTTCAACGTTGGCATATTGCGGGTCGTCATCAACAAAGGTGTAGGTTGTACCGTTAATTGTCAGGGTTTTGCCGACGTAATCGGACGGGGTGCCGCTGGTAAAAGTCAGTTCGCCGCCGGTAATGTCGGTGTTGATGTTGTTTAAGTCCATGCCGCTGAAATTGAGCAGTTGGGATTTAAAGTCATTAATCAGATCGCGAATGGCTGTGGTTGCCGTATTCTGGACTTCTACTTCAACGTTAAGAATATCGTTTGTATTCATAAAGTTTTGCGTGACGTTCAGCGAGGCTTCCAGACTGACGATGTTGTAAGCCGACATTCCGTATCCGGCATAGGTCGGGGATTTTAATCCCGTCGAGGCCTGAAAAGAATACAGATTAAGCTTGTCCCGAATGTTGGTGGACTGGTTAATCATATTCATATAAGTCGAATAAGTAGGAACTCTGGTCATGATACAAACTCCTTTTATACAATATCTAACAGCATATCCATGATTTCTTTGGATGCCGTAAATGCTTTGGCGCAGGCCGCATAGGTCTGCTGAAAAATAATCATCTGCGAAAGCTCCTGATCAACGTCAACACCGCTGATCTGGGCTTCTTTGGTGGCAATGGAAGACGTCAGCGTCTGCTGGTAAGTCAGTGCTTCGTCGTAGCTCAATGCCTGAGAGGCAATGTTGCCGACAAAGGTTGAGGCATAGTTGGCCAAGGTCGTGTCAGTTTTGGCGATTGAACCGGACTGGGCAAAAGTCTGCGTGTCGGAAAAAACTTTTGACATGGTGTTGGCGATGTTGTTTGTTGCCGGATTTTGCTCATATTTTCCGGAAGTCGGGTTAAATTCCGGCGTTCCGCCGGCGATTTGTTCCGGACTGACTTTCAGATCTTCGCGCACGCTCAGCGAGCCTGCCATGCCGCAATTGGAAACGTCGAGGCCGATCCTTTCCATAAAGCCGCTTTGCGGAACGGTTGTTTCGCTGATTTCAAGCTGGCTGCCGGTTACGTCTTCAATCCGGAGCATAAAGCCGTCGCCGTTCGGTACCAGCGAAGCGCGGATGTTTTCGTTAATGTCCGGATTAGAGTTAATCTTGTCGACAATCGATTGCAATGAATCGTTCGGATATATCTCAATGTTGCCGAAGTTCAGGCCGTGATTCTGGTCGGAAAAGCTGAGAGTGATTGTGTTCTTTACGCCCAGATTGGCATTTTTGCTCAGGACTTTTGAGTCATAAATCGAATCGTTGCTGTTGCTGTCAAAAAAGTCGTTCAGCCCGAAGAAGCTTGAAAAGCCTTCAAATGTCCGGTCATAAGAACCGTCGGCGTTGCCGTCAAAACTGATAACGGCGTTCTGCTGGGTGCTGCCCGGCGTAGAAAGGGCTTCGTCCATAATGCTGACGGAATAGTTGCTGTCGCCGGTGTCAATGACCAGCTGGCCTTTGTCGTCAAAGCTGACGGTTGCCTGCGGGAGATTGCCGCCGTCGGTGTCGTTCAGCCAGGTTTGAATTTGGGCTGCCATTTCGTCAAGCGTGCCTTCGGTAAAGTTTATCCGGCCGCGCAGCGTATCGGTCGCAACCTGATTGCCGTTCTGGTCGAAGATAATAAAACGCACGTCGCCCTGATCAAGCCGGATGCTCTGGTTGGCCGTGTCAATAAATTCTCTGGTGCCGGTGAGGGTTGACGGTGTGTTCGGGTAGGCCGTTCCCTGATTGTGAACGTTGTTAATCTGCTCTTTCAAGACGCCGGCCAGCTCGTCAAGCTGCGATTGCAAAGAAGGCAGGCTTTCATCGCGGACTTCAATCAGGCCTTTGATTTTGCCGTCGCGGATTTTGGACGTGATGTCTTCGCCGTCCAGATAAATGCCGCCGATTGAGCCGCCGGCATAGGTCGACGAGGCGCTGGCCTGGGCAATTGCGCTGTGAGAAAGGTAATGAGGGTCTTTGTCCAACAGGGTTTCGCCGCCGGAGGTCTGGATAACAATGGCGCCGTTGTCGCGTTTGAAATAGGTGATGTCAATATATTCGCTCAGTTCACGCAGAGCCGCATCGCGCTGGTCTTCCAGATCTGCAGTACCGTCGTAACCCAAGACATTGTATTTGACAATCTTGTCATTCAGTTCGTCCAACTGGTCAAGCAGTTTGTTGATTGATTCCACGCTGTCACGGATTTCCATATCGGCATCGCCGCGCAGTTTCTGAATTTCGGAAGAAATCGAGTTCAGGCGGGAGGTTACGGTATCGGCGGCAGTCAAAAGGCTGTAGCGTCCGGCCGAAGATGTGACGTCTGTGGCAAAAGTATCAAAGTATTTTTGCAGATTGGAGACGTTGGCGGCAATCGAGTTGTCGCTTTGCGGCGTGCCGAGCAGGATTTCCGCTTTGGCAAAATAGTCTGTTTTTGCGCTCAGCGCACCGGAAGAGGTGTTGGAAGACAAATAGCTCTTCAGCAGGCCTTCGTCAAAAGCTCTGGTCGTTCCGTTAAAAGTTACGCCGACGCTGGTTCCTGCCAGCACCAGATTTTTCTGATTGCCGATTTTGCGGGAATATCCCACCGTATCGGCATTGGCAACGTTGCGGCTGATGACTTCAAGCTGCGACTGCGCAACTTTCATTCCGCTCAACGATGTTTGTAATCCTGCAATAAACCCCATGTCTTTTCTCCTATAAAGTCCTGTTTATAGATAAGGCATTACTGTTGTTGTCCAGAGGCGAATACTTTCCCTGGCTGCCGTAAGAAGTTGAATTGGTGTTGTTGTTCATCTTTACCAGATTGACCACTGTGTCCATTACCATTTTGCTGGTTTGCATTTTGGCTTTTAATAACTGTTCATTATCTTTCAGCAAGGCATCGAGGCCGGTTGCCGAGGCTTTGAGGGTGGCGCGCGCTTCCGGCTCAATGTCTTTCAGGTGTTCCTGATTTTTGATAAAAAACGCCGTCATATTGCGATAGGCCGTTACCAGCTGCACCTTTTGCTGGTAAAGTTCGGATACTTTCTTAACGTCATAAGCTTCCAGAGCCGCATTCTCGGCTTTCAGCAGCTCGGAAAAACTGCCGATAATCTCGCAAAAGTCACTGACTTTGTTTTGCAGAATGTCTTTATCAGTCATGTTTTCCATGGTTATTTTCCTTCTATATATCCCTGAGACTGCATTTCCTGCATCTCGATAATTGAACGCATAATGTCGTCTTTAACGCCGATAGTACCGGTTTTGGCCATTTGTTTGCCGTATTCGTTCAACAGCAGGGAACGGTACATTCTTTCGGCATTGCCGCCGCCGAACATGCCGTCGGTCGAAACGCCTTCGTACATTGATTCCATCATTCTGGAGATGAAGAAGGCTTCAAAATCTTCCGCCGTATCGGCAATTTTTGCCTTGTCAGTCTGTGACAGGTTCATTCCCTGCGGCATCATTGCGGTCATGCTGTTTACACTCGTCAGGTTCATCTTAAATCACCTCGATGTCGGCTTGCAGCGCTCCGCTGGCTTTGACTGCCTGCAGAATACTGATTAAATCTCGCGGGGTTACACCCAGGGCATTAAGGCCGTTAACCAGTTCTTGGAGGTTAACCCCTGTTTCTAAAACACTGAGTTTGCTGTCCACGCTTTCGTTGATGTCAATGGCGGTATTGACGCCGACAACGGTTTCGCCGTTGGAAAACGGCAGCGGCTGGGACACAAACGGAATTTCGGTAATCCGGATTGTCAGGTTGCCCTGAGCAATGGCAAGGCGGTTGATTTTAACGTCTTTGCCGATGACAATAATGCCGGAGTTTTCGTCAATGACAACTTTGGCCAGCTGGTCCGGTTCAACGCGGATTTGCTCGACTTTGGTCATCAAGTCAACAACCTTGTCGGCGTATTCTTCCGGAATTTCAAGCGTAATGGTGGCCGGGTCAATGGAGTTGGCAATGTTGGTGCCGAGCTGGGCATTAATTGCATCTGCCACGCGGCGTGAGGTTGTAAAATCCGGGTTGCGCAGGGCAATCTGAATGGAATCCAAGCTGTTTAAGGCAAAAGGAATTTCATTTTCAACAATGGCGCCGTTGGCAATGCGGCCGGACGTCGGTACGCCTTTATTAACGCTTTCCGTAGCACCGCGGGCGCTGACGGCATTAACGGCTACCTGTCCCTGAGCCAGAGCATAGACCTCGCCGTTGGCACCAACCAGCGGTGTGGCAAGCAATGTACCGCCCTGCAGATTTTTGGCGTCGCCGATGGCACTGACCATAACGTCAATCCGGCTTCCCTGACGGGCAAATGCCGGCAGATTGGCGGTTACCATGACGGCGGCCACGTTTTTGGCTTTAATCTGGCCGCCGCGGGCGTTAATCCCGATCTGGTCAAGCATGGAAATCAGGCTTTCCTTGGTAAAATCAACGGATTTGATGTTATCGCCGGTGCCGTTCAAACCAACTACCAGACCGTAACCGACCAGCTGGTTGTCGCGTACGCCTTCAAAATCGGCAATGTCTTTGATCCGAGAAACGCCGTAGGCCGGTGCAGCTGTGTAAAATGCCGAAAGCAGGCAGCCAGCAATTAAAAAAGCAGATAATTTTTTCAGCGAACCGGTGTTCATATTAACTTCCCCAACAGGTTTTAATTATTCTTGCAGATTAATATGCAAATCCCGTGCCAGCCGGAAGGCCGGCAGCCATCGGTTGGAGGCAATGTGCCCAGAGGATCGCGTTGCTACGGCGGGGTTTGCGGTTGAAAAAGTACTTTGAATGAAAAGGGGAAAAAGCGGGTGGGGCATCGACTGGAGACAATGTGCCGCAGAGGACGCGTTGCTATGGCAGGGTTTGTGGTTGAAAAAGTACTTTGAATGAAAAGGGGAAAAAGCGGGTGGGGTATCAACTGCAGGCAATGTGCCCAGAGGATCGCGTTACTATGGCGGGGTTTGCGGTTGAAAAAGTACTTTGAATGAAAAGGGGAAAAAGCGGGTGGGGCATCAACCGCAGGCAATGTGCCCAGAGGATCGCGTTGCTATGGTGGGGTTTGTGGTTGGGAAAGTGCTTTGAAGAAGGGGATGATGGAAAAATAAGAGGAAGAGGAGGAGAGAAGAGGAAAAAATAAAAAAGGGGAGGAATGGAGAAAGAAAGTATGGGCAGAGAGGAGAAAGTAAAATAAAGGGAAATAGTTTGAAGGGGTAAAGCATAAGGTGGAATAGGCTGGGGAAAGGAAGAATGGTCAAAAAATAAAATGAGAAAAAAGAGCGGGAGAATAACGGAAAAGAAAAACCCCATGGGGTTAACATGGGGCAGAGGCTTTTTATTTGATGTTTTTGGATTGTTCGGTGATAACTTCCTGGCCCCACTCTTCGGCCATATCGGCAAGTTTTTTATCTATGACGTTCATTCTTTTGCCGGCGGATATTTTAGAAAAGAAAATGAACAGATTTGGCAATTCACAGTACAAGATCAGGCCGATGCCGGCAGAGCCCAGCATGATTATCAGGTTAAAAACGTCGCGCACAATATCAATGGCGCCGTCCATGGAATAGTGATTGATAACATGAAGCAGGTAAATAAAAACGCCGGCCATATTAAAACAGCCGATGGTTACCAGTTTGGGGGAGTTTTTGGGGTCGGTAATCAGCAAAGTGATTGTCGGCAGCAAGCCGATGAGCAAAATGATTGTGAACGGCAGCATTATGATAATTGTTATCAGCAAAAGTGTGATAAGTATCCACCGTTTGGTTCTTTTGGCGGCAGGTGTTGCCGTTTTTTTATTTAAATCGCTTTTCTTTTTTATTTTCATCAGTTTAATATCCAGAAAATGAGGTTAATGACAAAAGAAGCAATCATTACAAAAATGGACAGTATGACGGCGAATTTTAAGGCGAGTTCTTTGGCTTCTTCGTCCTGACGCGTTCCCCGAGTCAAAATCCGGCTTTTGGCCGAAAGCAGCATATTAATTTCCGAAACGGCGCGGTTGAATTGTTTTTTATCATTGTCTTTGGCTTCCGCATCTTCCAATATTCGGTGGATTTCCATAAGTTTGCCGCCTTTGGCAACTTTAATGACTTCTCTTTCCAGAAACTTTTGGTATTTGAGGTTGCGGTATTGTTTTATCAGTGGTTTGCAAATGTTTATCATCCATTGGCAAAGGTGGGGAAGTTGTGCCGGACCGTATTTGCTTTGAATACTGGTATACAAGCGCAGGACGGCGCTGATTTGGATGTGTTCCAGTTTGGAGTTCATGTCGATAATGATACCGTCAATTTTTTTGCCCATTTTGCAGCGCAGATAGGCGATAATTGTCTTGTCTATCGGTAAGCCGGACGGTTTGGAAACCGCATAGGTATTATCCAGAGCTTTGACAATCTGGGTCAGCGATATTGCCAGTTCATTGCCGAGAAGCGGGCTGGTGCAGGGAAGATCATTATCAAAATCGTACATGATACGCTCAATGCCGTAACCGTAATCCTGCCGGTTGATATAAACCTTAAATTCTCCGGCATTGGCCGGCGAACGGGAGTTGTTTTGTTCCAAATACCAGAATTTGATAAGGTCATAACTGAAAAGGTCGTTATAAACCTTCATATCCTGCCGGTTTTTCAGGCCGTAAAATATGGCTTTGGGCGTACCGTCCGGAAAAACGGAAATATCGCCCAGGCGAATCGGCGCGGCAGGGTTAATCAGGATGCAGATTTTGCTTAACATAATGCTGAAAGGGATTTTCTCTTTGTCCTGAGCAATGATTTTTTCCACCTGATTATATAATTTTTCATCTTCCAGCCCGCTTTTGATCCAGTCCTGAAGCTTTCCCGAAGCAATAAGCTCTTTGGCTTCCGTCGGAGAATTTTGCAGCGCCATTGCGGCATCGGCATTGGTATAGTGTTTGTCTCCGTTGATACTCAGGGCGCGTTTGGAATTTTCTATGCCGCCGTGGGTGATGAAGGTATTGTTTTTTCCTTCCATAAAATTGTAGCATTGCAGATAATCCCAGCGGTTTTCCGGCAGGTCGGCCAGCATGCCGCGGAATAAGGCAATGTAGGATGTGGGCAGTTTGTCCTCGCTGGATAAGGCAAGAAAAGAGCCTTTTTTTAATTTTGTTCTGAGAATTTCCGGTGTCGAGATTCCAGGCAGGATTTCTTTTTGAAAAATCAACGAGAGCAATACAACGCCGGCGGCGTAAATGTCATTTTTGTCGTTACCTTCGCCGCGGCCTTCTTTTTGTGCCATCAGGCTTTCAATGGTTTCATAAGCAGAGGGCTGGTAGAAAGCCGGAAAAGCGGCCATGCAGTCGCCGAGTACCAGTTCCGTTTTGTTATCGTCTTTGAAATATATGTTATTTATGCGGACGGAACGGTGTGTAATGCCGTAGCCTTTCAGGGCTTCAATACCGGCAAGCAAAGACAGCAGAGCCCGTTTGAATTTTTCGGGTTCTTTTTTCCATGAAAAATCGGTACTGTCAAAGACAGAGGCTTTCGGCCCGTTCGGCATCTGATAAATCAAAGCCATATTGCGGGAACGCTGCGGCGTGTAGTTGACAATGCCGTATTCAACCAATTTTAAGACGCTTGGATGTTCCATGGATTTTAAGTGCGGGAGCAGAGAAATGCGGGCGGAAGTGTCATTGCTGCAAATCAGCGCAAAGAGCCGCCGGCCTTGGCTGATTTTGTCTGTAACGGCATAAGCCTTGGCGCCGTTGGTATCATGTTCCGGCAGCGGTTTGCCGTAATCGATTTCATAGCGTTCTTTTAATAAGATGCCGTTATTTTCATTATCGCCGGTGTTTTCTGCCCCGGTTGTTTTTATTTCTTCTTCAGCCATGGCTTGCTCTCTTGTATATACAAATTCATTCTTACTATAAAACAAGAATGTTAATAAACAGCAAATATTTTATTAATTGAATTTTAAAATTTGCGGATATATATTCAGTGGGTACCAATATAATGTGGTTTGTATGAATGAATAAACAAGATTTTGATACCTTGGAGAATATTTCTCCTGACTACCTCGAGGGTATCAGCGAGACTACTCCCTTTATAAACCAGCCGGCAACGGCCGCCGGCAGTGCTTCTGTCTCTTCAAATACGGCTATAGACACTTCTGTTTTGGAAACCGTCGAGCCGGTTGTCCAGATGGCCGAGATTAAGCAGTATATTCCCCAAAGCCCTGTGGAAGAAGAGGCTGACGAAGAAGAAAACATTGCCGGACGGGATGATTTTATTAAAGAAGCGGATGTCCGGCTGGATGACATTATAAAAAAATTCTTTTCAAATTCCGAGCGGCCGGTTGTGATTGTCAGTGATGACAAAATTGAGTATGCCAATGAAACGATGCAAAAAATTCTGGAGGCCGGAGAAAATGAAATCGTCGGACAGAATTTCTTCAGTTTTGTGGCGGAAGAGGATTGGAACCGCCTGGCCGAAAATATCGGTGTGATGCTGACGGACGGCAAAAAGGTGAATGCAGACCTCAAGTCTAAAAACGGAAAGCTTTATAATGTCGGGCTGGAAGCGATTTATCTGCCGGATGCCAGACGTTTTTCTTTTATTTTAATCGGACAGAACAGGTTTGAGGCCGGTGCCGGTATTCAGGAGCGGTCGGCGGAAAAACCTGCGGTATTGAATTTGTATGACGAAGTGACCGGCCTGCCCAGTTTTTATTTGTTTGAAGACCGGGTTCAAATGGCGATTAATTATGAAAATTATAAAGATTCCCGCTTGCGGAAAAATATGGTTGCAGTGATTGCCGTTTCAATTGACAATATTTTTGTTTTGCGGCAGCAGGGAATTGCAGATTTTATTTTGAAAAAGCTGGCATCCAAACTTGTGCTTTCTTTGAAGAAAAATTATACGGTTGCCCGTGGGATGGCCTATGAATTTTGGATTATGATGAACGATATTTCCAGTATGGGAGATTTGGACTTGGAAATGCGCAAGCTTAATGCCATTTTTATGGAAGGCGTCAGCGATAACATTACCGAGCATAACGTGAACACAAGTATCGGCGTGAGCATTTTTCCGACAGTTGCCAAATCTGCCAAAAAGCTTTTGGAACAGACGATCAAGGCTACCAAAAAATCTCAGGAAAAAGGCGGCGGAATTTCGGTTTTCAGCGAAGAAGACGAGCCGCCGGCAACGGTTAATTAATCCGATTCAAAAAATCCGGCGCCTTTGCGCAAAATGTTTTGAGCCTGCAGGGTGTAGGTTCCGTCGGGTGTATGGATTGTAATTCCCTGATGAATAACGGCCGGAGAACGGCTGGCTTTGCGGGCGATAATCATAATCCGTTTGGCATTTTGCCGCGGCTTGGAAAATACCGGAATGATTTGAATATTACCGGTTTTTTTGTGCAGTGCAGCCAGAATCTCATCAATGGCTTCAGCGCGGTTGATAATGTAAAAATATCCCTGCGGTTTTGTCATCCTGAGGCAGAAGTTTATCCAGGCAGTTAAAGTAAAATCACTGAAATTATGAGCCGTGGCTTTTCCGGCGTAAGGGGAGGGCATGTCTTTTTCGGCATAAGGCGGATTGGTGATGACATGGTCAAAGCTGCCGCCGTTTAATCCGGAGACTTTTTGCCGGATATCACAGTTGAGAAAGCAGGCGGAAAAACCGTTGGCCTGAGCGCTGGCGTTGGAAAGTTCTGCCAGTTCGGGCTGAATCTCCAGTCCTGTAATCTGCGGATTCAGGTTTTGTAGGCGGTGTGACAGACAGAGGGATACGGCGCCGGTGCCGGAGCCGACATCTAAAATGCCGTCGCCGTTTTTTATCCGAACCAGCGAAGAGAGAAGAACTGCGTCGGTAGAAGCGCGGTATCCGTTCACAGGCTGGAAAATTTTTACTTTTTTATCCAATAAATAGTCGTTAGTATAATCTATCATTTTGTCGCCTCGTCTTGCGGTTATCTTAAACGGGAAAATATAAAAATGCCAGAGAATATTTTAGACTTAAGCGATAATTTTGATTTGTATGTGTTTGATAAAAAGAAAAACCTCTCTGGAAAAAGAGAGGCTTTTGTTGTTTAGCAACAGCTGCAGCTTTGTCCGGTGTTGAATGTGCCGCTGGGACATGATGTTTGGCTTTTAGCCTGGTCACAGGACATATACCCATCATAATGAACTGTTCCGCAAGCGTAGCCGGGAACGCCGCCGCCGGAGGAGCATCCTGAACCTCCGCATTGCGGATCACATGATTCCAAGGTTCCGTCAGAACAGCAGTCGCCATGACATGTCGAGTGAACGGAGCACCAATTATAAGAAGACGGACTGCAACAAGATTCACAACGTCTGCAAGTTCCGCC
>JAGBHO010000047.1 GCA_017935485.1 Alphaproteobacteria bacterium
AGACCCGCGATGCTATGGCGGGGATGTGTGGGAGAAATGGTGCTTTGAAGAAAAAAGCACCATTATTCTCGGACTTTCTTTCTTCTGTCATTGCCGGACTTGATCCGGCAATCCATAGAGAGGGAAGCAGGGTGCCGGTTGTGGGATGGATCCCCGGGTCAAGCCCGGGGATGACGAAAAATAAAAACAGCCCGGGGGTGACGAAAAATAAAAAGCACTGTCATTCTGAGTGCAACGAAGAATCCAGCTTTATAAATAAGGCTGATTTGTTTGACTGGATCCTTCGCTTTGCTCAGGATGACGGAGAAAAAGAAAAGAGGATGACAATAAAAAAGGGAGGGCAGTCCCGTATGAACAAAACAGAAGGATGAAAAGGTTTTGAGCGATGCAGCTTGAAATGTTTGAGGAACTGCCGGAAAGCAAAATCAAGCTTGAGGATTTGTTTCAGGCGTATTTTGACTGTCGTGTGCACAAGCCCGTACAGCGCGAGATTTTTGCCGCCAACTTTCGCGACCGTATTGTTCATCATTTGGTGATTAATAAAATCAACGATCTTATCGAGCAGTGTTTTATTGACGACTCTTACAGCTGCCGGAAAGGAAAGGGCTCTTTATACGGGGTTCACAAGATAAGGGACTATATTCGCGAATGTTCCGAGAATTACACAAAAGACTGCTACATTCTGAAAATGGATGTGCAGGCTTTTTTTATGAGCATTGACAAAGACATTTTATGCCGGAATCTGCTCAAAATGCTTAAAGCCCGTTATCATGCCCCTGACCGCGACATTATCTTTAATTTGGTGCGGATGATTATTTACAACGCGCCGCAGAACGGTTGCATCATCAAAGGCAGCAAGCGCAACTGGGACGGATTGCCTGCCGGAAAAAGCCTGTTCGGCTGCAAGAAAAACAAGGGAATGCCGATTGGGAATCTGACGTCGCAGATTTTTGCCAATTTTTATATGTCGGGGCTGGATACCTATATTACGCAGGAGTGCGGCGTTCGGTATTACGGGCGGTATGTGGACGATTTTGTTCTGATTCATCGTGACAAGGCCTTTTTGCAGGAGATGAAGCTCAAAATCGAGAAGTATTTGCAGAACAAGCTGCATTTGCGCCTGCATCCCAAAAAGTTTTATTTGCAGCATTATTCCAAAGGCGTCAAGTTTATCGGTTCCGTCATCAAGCCGCATCGCGAGTATATTGCCAACCGCACCAAAGGAAATTTTTATGCCAAGGTGCGGATGTATAATGACATGGAAGAGGTGGTCAGGAAAAATCCCGAGGCTTATACCGACAATTTTATGGCCAGTATTAATTCGTATCTCGGATTTATGAAACATTACAAAACTTACAGAATCCGCAAGAGCGTTTTGGAAAAGCTTTCGGATTTCTGGCGGACGGTGTATTATTCGTACAATACTTATAACAAAGTCGTCGTTAAGCAGAAGTACAAGCCCAATGTCGTTAATCTTAAAATTTATCGGGCGGTGAAGAAAAAAGATTTTGAAGATTTTCCTCCGCTCTGAATTCATCCTTTCTTTTTCTTGTTTTTATATCTGTTTTTTCTGCTTTTATTTTCTCCGTTTCATCTTTCTTTTTCTCTCTTTTGCCGTTCATTTTCTCTCTTCCCTCTTTCTTTCTCCTCTTTCTTTTCTCGCCCCTTGCCCCGTTTTCTCTCCTCTCTCTTTCCGCGCTTACACTTCCCGCCACCTTCTTCTCCTTTTCCTGCTTCCCCGTTCCTTTTTTCTTCGCCCTCTTGTTCCTTTTGCCGTCGTTTTTCCTTTTTTTTATTTTCGAGGTTCGTTTTTTTCATAGAGTTGGTTATTTTTTATTGTTACTTTTTGAGTGCCAAAAAGTAACCAAAAAGGCAGCCCTACGCTCATTTGCTAAGGTTTCAGAGCAAAATTAACCTCGCTACGCTCTCTAACCTTGTGCTTCACTTTCGGTTTTTGCTCCAAAACCTAAGCTATTCGCAAAGGGCACCCAAACCGTGCCGGACGAGAGATTGTGCTTTAGGGGAGGAATAAAAAAGTCAAGCCCAACCTCACTTTCTAAATCTTCAGAGCAAAGGTAAGGTCGCTACGCTCTAAAACTTAGCGCTTAATATTTACCTCTTTGCTCTAAAGATTAAGAAGTTGTTCGGTAATCGGGCTGGTCTAACACCCCCTGTCCCCCTCTTAGCAAAGAGGGGGTAGCACGTCTCTTTTTTCTCACTCCCTCTTCCCACTCTTTCTTTCATCCCCTTTTGCCGCGGCCTTTCCTTTTTTTATTTTCGGATTTTGTTTTCTTCATAGAGTTGGGATTTTCTTCTTTCTTACTTTTGCTTGACCAAAAGGCCGAACGTCGGCGGCGCTCAAAAAAGTCAAGCCCAACCTCACTTTCTAAATCTTCAGAGCAAAGTTAAGGTCACTACGTTCCAAGGCTTAGTGCTTCAATTTTACCTCTTTGCTCCAAAGATTAAGAAGTTGTTCGGTAATCGGGCTGGTCTAACTCCCTCCTACTCCCTCTTAGCAAAGAGGGAGAAATATGTGGGTCTTTCGGGTTTTGCTCCAAAACCTAAGCTATTCGCAAAGGGCACACAAACCGTGCCGGACGAAAGAGAGG
The DNA here is from genome assembly GCA_017935485.1 of Alphaproteobacteria bacterium. Classification (GTDB taxonomy): domain Bacteria; phylum Pseudomonadota; class Alphaproteobacteria; order RF32; family CAG-239; genus MGBC133411. The sequence goes on from JAGBHO010000047.1 coordinate 2,610, forward strand.
TGCTTCACTTTCGGTTTCTGTGTATATTTTGACTTTTTAGGTTTGCGGGAGGGCGCTATCGTATTAAAAAGGCCATAGTCAATGATTATCTTATAACAAAGTCAATATAGGGAGGGATGATGAAGAAAAAAATCAAAAACAGCAAACCGGCCCTGAAAAAGAAAAAAAATCTGAAAAAAATCAAGCATTCGGGGACTATGTTAGGTCTTGGCCCCAAGATGATTAATTCGATTATTCTGGCTTTGGAAGAAGATGACAAGATTCATGTCCGCAAGATTGTCGAAGGCTTGTCCGAATATGATCTTGCCAAGCTGATTGAGGCCCTTGATCACAATCAGCGTCGCCAGCTCATTGAAATCCTTGGTTCTCACATTAATCCGGATGTTTTTCCCGAACTTAACGAGGTGGTTCAGGAGCAGGTTATTGACAGTTTGGACGAGAACCAGATTGTTCATATCGTTAACGAGTTGGACTCGGACGAAGCCGTTGAAATTTTGGAGCATATGGATGATGACGAGCAGAAGCACATCATCAGCCGCCTGTCTCCCGAGCTCAAGCAGCAGGTTAAGTCTTCGCTTTCTTATCCCGAAGATTCCGCCGGACGTATTATGTCGCGCGAGTTTGTCAGCATGCCGGACAGTTGGTCGGTCAAAGAGGCGCGCAGCTATCTTTTGACGGCGGAAGAGCTGCCTGACGGCTTTTATGACATATTCCTGACGGACGAGCATTTGCATCCGACCGGACAAATTCCGTTGGACAAGCTTTTGCGCGCCAAGCCGAACGAGCAGCTCTATGACATTATGGACTGTGAGGTGGTGCCTGTCGACGTTTATACCGATCAGGAAGAAGTGGCGCATATGTTCCGCGAATACGGCTGGATGTCGGCGATGGTGGTTGATGCCAAGGGGCGTTTGGTCGGCGCGATTACGATTGATGACGTGGTTCATGTGATTCATGAAGAGGCGTCCGAGGACATTATGCATCTTTCCGGTGCGGAAGAGGGGGACGTTTACAAGCCGGTCAGCGCTATTTTTAAGTCGCGCGTCATCTGGCTGGTTACAAATTTGTTTGCAACGATTGTGGCCGCTTCGGTGGTTAAGGGTTTTCAGGAGGTGATTGCCCAGATTTCGGTTCTGGCGGTTTTGATGCCGATTGTGGCGTCAATGGGCGGGACGACCGGAAATCAGACGCTGGCGGTGGTTGTGCGGGCTTTGGCGACCAAAGAGCTGACGTCGCGCAACACGCTCAGGATGATTGGCAAGGAGTTTTTGGTCGGTTTGTGCAACGGCGTGATGTTTGCCGGGCTGATTGCATTGATTACGCATTTTTGGTTTCCTGATCAGATGATGATCAGTGTGATTATTGCCGTTGCCATGTTGTGCAATTTGACGATTGCCAGTCTGGCGGGGATTTTGATTCCGCTGCTGTTGAACAAGATGAAGGTTGATCCGGCCATTTCTTCCGGCGTTTTTCTGATTGCCGTGACCGATTCCGGCGGGTTTTTCATCTTTTTGGGACTGGCCAAGCTTCTGTTGCTTTAATTTTTATATGAATATGTTTATATAAATGCTTTATTAGTGCTGAAAATGCCGCTATGATGCATTTTGTTGGCGAAACAAAACAGGAGATTTTTGTGTTATTGGGTTTGATTACGGCGGCTGCGGCGATTGTTATTGACCAGCTTTCCAAGTATTGGGTTTTGAACCATGTGGTGAACGATTCCGCCGCGATTGTGCTGGCGCCGTTTTTTAACGTGGTGCGGGCGTGGAATACCGGCGTGAGTTTTTCTATGTTTAATGACGGCGGGGTAACCGGCATTGTCGGCCTGACCGTGGTGGCGCTGGTGATCGTGGCTTTTTTGCTGAACTGGCTGCGTAAGGAAAATTGCAGGCTTGTGCAAATTGCTCTCGGAATGATTATCGGCGGCGCTATCGGCAATGTGATTGACCGTGTGCGTTTGGGCGCCGTTTTTGATTTTTTGGATTTTCATCTGGGCGGCAGTCACTGGCCGGCTTTTAATGCTGCGGACAGTTTTATTTGTATCGGCGCTATGATGATTATTATACACGGACTTTGGTTTAATGAAAAATCGACTGAGGAGAAGGCATGATGAAAAAATTTGGTATTGCGGTAACTGCGGTTTTGGTTTGCGGCGCGTTGACGGCGTGCAATGCGACCAAAGAAAGTCTGGGGCTGAGCAAAAAGGCGCCGGACGAGTTTATGGTCAGTACCAGAGCGCCGTTATCGCTGCCGCCGGAATATAATCTGTTGCCGGTGGCTGAAGACAGTTATAAAATTGAGCAGCAGGAAGCCCGTCAGGCAGAAACCGAAGATATGACCGGCGCCGAGAAAAAGCTTTTGGCCAAAATGGAAAGGTAACCCGAAGCTGGGGGCGTTTTGTTAAAATTATCTCTTAAAATAGCCGCTTTTGCGTTAGTGTTATGGAAGTTTGGTCCGGTTGAGGCCAAGCTTTTTAACGCTTCGGCCTATCAGCTTGATAACGGCATGCAGGTTGTGGTGGTGCCCAATCACAAGGCGCCGATTGTCAAGCATATGGTCTGGTATAAGGTCGGGAGCGCTGACGAAAAGCCCGGAAAAGGCGGTATTGCCCATTTGCTCGAGCATTTGATGTTTCGCGGTACCAAGAAGATTAAGGGCACGGAGCTGAACCGCATTACCGAGAATAACGGCATGGAGGCCAATGCTTTTACCGGACAGGATTATACCGCTTATCACCAGTTGACGGATGTCAGCAAGTTGGAGCTGGCAATGTTTATGGAAGCCGACAGGATGAGCAATCTGAATTTTTCGGATGAAGATTTCGGGTTGGAGCGCGATATTGTCTATCAGGAGCGCAAGCAGGTGGTGGAGAACAATTCGGTTTCGGTTTTTTCCGAGACTTTGCGCAAAGTAATGTGGCAGGATCATCCTTATGCACGTCCGGTGACCGGGTCAGTGAAGGAAATTATGACCTTAACGCCTGAAGATGCCAGAAGTTTTTATCGGCGTTATTATGCGCCGAATAATGCCATTTTGGTGCTTTCCGGCGATATTGAGCCGGAGACGGGGCTGCGCCTGGCCAAGAAATATTACGGCAGTGCCAAGAAGTCGGATGTTTCCGTTGTGCCGGCGCTGGATAAGGCGGAAGGAAATTTTTCCGCGGCGTTTGAAATGGAGCTGCCTGCCGTTGCCTCAATGCGGCTGAGCAATGCCTGGCTGGCTCCTTCGGTTAATTCGGAGGATAGGAAAGATATTTATGCTTTGAGCGTGTTATCAAAGTATTTGGGGGAGAGTAAGACCTCAAAATTGTATAAAAAGCTGGTGGACGGCAATAAAAAGGCTTTGGCTGCGGAAAGTTCGTATGATTATGCCGTGCGCGGCGCCGGAACTTTTACAATCAGCGCCATTCCGAGAGAAGGCGTGTCGGCAGAAGAAATGCAACAGGCGCTGGGGCAGGCCGTTAAAGAGGCGTTAGATGAGATTACGCTGGATGAAATTGCTATGACAAAGCACAGAATGTTGGCCGGGCTGGTTTATTTGAAAGACAATCCCGGCGATGCGGCCATGATTATCGGCTCGATGATGAGTTCGGGAATGTCTTTGGATGATATTGAAGCTTTGGCGGATTCAATTGCCGCGGTTGAGTATAAAGACGTGAAGGCTGCCGGTGAAAAACTGCTTTTGCAAAAACCGCGGGTAATGGCTGTAATCAAACCAAAACCGGAGGAGAAGAGGTGATGTTTAAAAGAAGGCGCAGACATTCTTTTTCCGGCGTATTAAAGCTTGGAACGGCCGCTTTGGCATTGTGGGGCGGGTATTGGCTTTATCAAAATACCTTTACTTTCAATCCTGATAAAATTTTAGAAAATTCAGAACTTAAACAGCGAAATTTTGAGACAAAGGTTGAAGAAGTTTTTTCCCGCAGGCATCGTATTAAAGCCTATTTGTTTCAGGACAAGACCAATCCGATTATCAGCCTGCGTTTTATTTTTAAGAATGCCGGGCTGGCAACGGATGATGCCGATAAGGTCGGTATTGCCAATATGGCCGCCGCTTTGTTGACGCACGGCGCAGGGGAGTTGGACAATGTGCGCTTTAACGAAGAATTGGAAAACAACGGCATCGGTCTGAGTTTTGGTGCCGATAAAGATGATTTCGGCGGAACGCTGATTACGACAAAAGATAATCGCAAAAAGGCTTTTGAACTGCTTAAAAGCGTGTTGAACAGCCCGCGTTTTGACAAAGGCGAAATTGAGCAGGTTCGGGCGCAGATGCTTATGTCGCTGAAACAGCAGCAAGAGCGGCCGGAGCGGGTTTTGGAGTTGGCTTTTGCAAAAGCGTTGTATAAAAATCATCCGTATGCCCGTAATCCGATTGGAGAAAAGGAAGATATTTTTAAAATCAATCAGGAGCAACTCAAGGAATTTGTGGTGCGGCATCTGAGTCAGAACAATCTGGTTGTCGGCGTGGCCGGCGATGTTGACGCTGAAGAGCTTTCTGAGGTGCTGGATGAGGTTTTCGGAGGCTTGCCGCAGACGGGAAGTATCAATTTTGTCCGGCCGGCGGAAGTTGATTTTATGTCCGGAGAAGTGAACGTTTTTCAGGATACGGCGCAGAATATGGCCAGATTTGCAGCGCCGGGCGTAGAAAGAAAGCATCCGGATTTTTATCCGTTGTATATTGCCAATTATATTTTTGGCGGTGCCGGGCTGAATTCGCGTCTGAATGTTGCCGCGAGAGAAAAACAAGGATTGACTTACGGAATTTATACCTATTTGAGTTTGTCTGACAAATCAGCGCTTATCAGCGGCGGTTTTTCTTCAACACCGGAAAATTTTGCAAAAGTGAAGGAAATTCTGCTTTCCGAATGGCAAAAATTCGGCCGGGACGGAGTATCGGCTCAAGAACTGAAAGATGCCAAAGATTATCTTGTTTCTTCTTATAATCTGCGTTTTGCTTCCATTGATGGGATTGCCGATATGGCGGCGTATATGCAGAAAGATGATTTAGGGCTTGATTTTTTGCAAAAAAGAAATGATTATGTGCGTTCCGTAACTTTGGAAGATATTAACAGGGTTATAAAGAAGTACTTTAATAAGAATGCGTTATTGTTTGTAAATTCCGGAAAATTTGAATAACAAAAGGAGTTTGGAATGAAAAAAGAAGTTAATAAATTTAAGTATTGGAAAAAGCTGGCTTCTCATTATAAAAAAATGAGAAAGCTGCATATGCGCGAGTTGTTTGAAAAAGATGAAAACCGTGCGGAAAGATACTCTGTTAAGTTGGATTCCATGTTGCTGGATTATTCAAAAAACCGGATTGATGACAAGACGATGAAATATTTGATGTGTCTGGCCAGAGAGTGTAAGCTTGACGAGAAAATCGAGGCTATGTTTGAAGGCAAACGCATTAACATTACCGAAAACCGTCCGGTTTTGCATACGGCGCTCAGAAACCGCGCCAATACGCCGGTTTTTGTTGACGGTAAAAACGTTATGGACGATATTAACGAGGTTCTGGCTAAAATGCGGAGCTTTTCCGAAGCTGTCCGGCTGGGAAAATTTAAGGGGCATACCGGCAAAAAACTGACAAATATTGTTAATATCGGCATCGGCGGATCTGATTTGGGGCCGGTTATGGCGACGGAGGCTTTGCGTAAATACTGGGCCAAAGACATTAACTGCTATTTTATTTCTAATATTGACGGTACGGCTTGTGCCGAGGTTTTGAATAAGATTGATCCGGAAACCACGTTGTTTATTGTGGCTTCCAAGACTTTTACAACAATTGAAACACTGACCAATGCCAGAACCTGTCGGAAATGGTTGGTCGATGCTTTGGGCGAACATGCGGTGTCCAAGCATTTTGTCGCTTTGTCCACGAATGTTAAAGAAGTGGAGAAATTTGGCATTAATCCGGAAAACATGTTTGAGTTCTGGGATTTTGTCGGCGGCCGTTATTCAATGTGGTCTGCTATCGGCCTGTCAATTGCGATTGCGGTCGGAATGGACAATTTTGAACGGATGCTGGATGGCGCTTATGCTATGGATGTTCATTTCCGGACAACAGATTTTGAACATAATATTCCCGTAATATTAGCGCTTTTGGGGATTTGGTATAACAATTTCTTTAACTTAAAAAGCTATGCCGTTGTTCCTTATGACGAATATCTTAAATATGTGCCGGCTTATTTACAGCAGTTGGACATGGAAAGCAACGGCAAATTTGTTTCCAGCGGTGATGAATATGTTAAATATGTGACGGCGCCGGTTTTGTTCGGCGGTGCAGGTACCAATGTTCAACACTCGTTTTTCCAGCTTTTGCATCAGGGGACAACGATTGTGCCGTGCGATTTTATTATTCCGGCGATTTCACATAATGAGATCGGCGAGCATCATGAGATTTTGATTGCCAACGTTCTGGCTCAAGGAGAGGCGTTGATGCGCGGTAAAACCGTTAAGGAAGCGGCAGAGGAGCTGGCTAAGGCCGGAAAATCAAAGGAAGAAGTCAATTTCTTGAAAAAATACAAAAGTTTTCCTGGAAACCGTCCGTCCAATACGGTTGTTTTCAAAAAAATCGATCCCTATGCTCTGGGAATGCTGATTGCAATGTATGAGCATAAGATTTTTGTTCAGGGTGTGATTTGGAATATTGATTCTTTTGACCAGATGGGTGTTGAACTCGGTAAGCAGATGGCTTTGAGCATTTTGCCGGAATTGCAGGGTAATGCTTATACCATGGGGCATGACGGTTCAACGTCGGAATTGATTAAGCATATTAAGAAAATGAGAAAATAACTTTCTGAAAAGGCGTGATAATTTGACAATACGCATTTTGCCGAATACTTTGGTTAACCAGATTGCCGCCGGTGAAGTGGTGGAGCGTCCGGCTTCGGTTTTGAAAGAACTGGTCGAGAATTCTATTGATGCCGGAGCAACCTCCGTGGAGGTGACATTGGTTGACGGCGGCAAGAGCTTGATGATTATCAGCGATAACGGCAAAGGAATGTCAAAAGACGAACTCCCGATTGCTGTGGAAAGGCATGCAACGTCCAAACTCCCTGACGATAATTTGTTTAATATCAATTTCTTAGGGTTTAGAGGTGAAGCATTACCTTCAATTTCTTCAGTCGCCAGATTGTCTATTACCTCACGGGTGGCCGGTGCGGAAAATGCATGGAAGATAGAGGTGAACGGCGGGGAGAAGTCTGAAGTCGTGCCTGCCGCATTGAGCAAAGGAACGCGGATTGAGGTGCGGGATTTGTTTTATGCCACGCCGGCGCGGTTAAAATTTTTGAGGACGGCAGCTTCAGAGACCGGGCAATGCGTTGATATCATGAACCGGATTGCTCTGGCTAATCCGCATATTTCTTTTTATCTTAATGATGAAAAAGGTAAGAAAATTGCTTTGAATGCCCAGCAAGGCGAACTTTTTGACGCCAGGTTGAAAAGGCTGGCGGATGTTATGGGGAAAGAGTTTGGTGAAAATTCTTTTTTGATTGATGCGCGGCGGGAGAGTTTGCATATCAGCGGCTATGCCAGCCTGCCGACGCTGAACAAGGCAAATTCATTGTCGCAGTATTTGTTTGTTAACAATCGTCCGGTACGGGACAAATTGTTGCTCGGAGCGATTAAAGGGGCTTATCAGGATGTGTTGGAGCGCAACCGTTATCCGATGTGCGCTTTGTATTTTGACATTGATCCGGCATATGTTGACGTCAATGTGCATCCGGCAAAGGCCGAGGTGCGTTTTTATGATAACGCTCTTGTGCGCGGGTTGCTGGTCAGCGCTATCCGAAATGCCCTGAATCAGGCCGGACAGCGGGCTTCAAACGTAATGGATATTGCAACTTTTGTACAAGATCAGATTCCCGAATTTGATGTTAACGGCGTGAAGCTTCCCGAAAAGGCGGTTTTGGAAGAAACTTCCTTTGAATTTCAGCGTGAGCCGCTCCGGCCTTACGGCGGTTTTGCCTTTCAGGGATGTAGCCGTTCGTCAGGCGGTGTCCGGCAGGCCGTATTGCCGGAACTGGAGCGCAAATTTTCGGTTCAGACGGAAGAAAGCGTTCCGGTTGCGCAGATCCGTGCGGAAGAGGCCGGACCTTTGGGACTGGCCAAAGCCCAATTTCATGACACTTATATTATTTCTCAGACGGAAGACAGTATTATTATTGTTGACCAGCATGCGGCACATGAACGGATTGTGATGGAGAAAATGAAAGACAATCTGGCGCGCGGCAACATAGCTTCGCAAATGCTTTTGATTCCGGAGGTTGTTGATTTGAAGCCGAGTGACAAGGTGCGGATTTTGGAAAATGCCGAAGAGCTGGGAAAGCTCGGGTTGCAGGTTGAAGAGTTCGGGCCGTCGGCAGTTATTGTGCGGGAGATTCCTGCTTTGCTCGGAGATTGTGACGTCAAGGCGCTTATTCGGGATGTGGCGGAAGAGATGGCCGAATGGGGCAAAGGGTTTGAGCTGACCGAGAAGCTGCATTTGGTTTGTGCGACAATGGCCTGTCATGGTTCTGTCCGTGCCGGCCGCCGCCTTAATGTTGACGAGATGAATCATCTTTTGCGCGATATGGAACGCACGCCGCATTCGGGACAATGCAATCACGGACGCCCGACTTATATTGAACTGAAGATTGCGGATTTTGAAAAGCTTTTTCACCGCTGAAATGTCTTTGGTGTTGTTTATTGGTTTATATTGATTTTATTGTATCTCTGAGTTTGCGGACAAAGTCTTTCTTTTTGTTTTCTTGTGTCGTCGGACAGGCGTTTTCGGCAGTATTGCCGTATAAAGTTTTTTCGAAAAGTTCTTTAAGTATTTTTAATTTTTTTAAGTCTTGCCGGATTTGTTTTCCGGTTTTTGCATTAATTTCTTCGGTCATGGTTTTATGATCCTGTTTTTTAATTGTTTCGTTCTTTTATTTCTTCCAAAATAATAAAGGCGATAAGGATAAGAGCCGAAAGGGAGGTTATGACACAGGCGATTGAAAAATTTTGCAGCAGAATGCTGAAAAACAAACCTGATAAAGAACTGAAACAAGCTGTGTACAGCAACCACTCATTTTTCATTTGCCGATGCCTCGTCAGTGTTTGGCTTCAGTTATCGGAATCATGAATAACAACATTATTGCCAAGATTAGAACGGCAATGCTGAAATCAGAATTGGCATCCGTCCAGATTCCGATAAAACCGGCTGTTGCTGCGGTAATTGACGAACCTAAAAGAATTTTGCTTTTATTGTTCATGATATAATTCCAGTGTTTGATTTTTTATAATACAACCAAATGATATAATAATTGCGCTCTTATGTCAAATATTAATGAAGAGTGTGGAGGATTATTCTGCAATCTTATGAAGACGGAAGAAAATTTTTGTATAAAAAACTCTGCCGACAGTAGTGCAGGCAGAGTTAAGGAGGAGCGGGCTTGGCTTAAAAAGCTTCTTTCCATTTTTTGCCGTTAATCAACAGTTCTTTGATTTGCGGCGGTTGGTCACGGAGAATCGTGAAAACAAGTTCAGCTTTATTTTTCGGTTTGCGGATTAAGTTTTCCAGCGGGCGGGCATCTTCTTCCGCAACAAAATATTTGTAGCTGTTTTGAAAATAGCCTTTTTCGGGGCAGGTTTTGGCAGAAAACTGAGAGCAGTCAATTCTTTGGGTGTCGACCGTCAGCAGAATGTAATGTCCGGCAATAAGGCTGCGCGGATCGTATCCCGAAACGGGAACAGTGATTTCGCAGCTTTGGCTGCGCTGATATTCGCAGAACCCAATAAAGGCCAGAAAGCACAGCAGCGGCAGGAATAAACCGCATAAATAAAGTTTATTTTTCATTTTTTGCACCTCCGATAATTTTGGTTTGGCGTTTGATAAAACGCAGCCCGTAGATAAAGACGAGAATGAGCAGTCCGGTTGCAATCAGGCCGATGCCGGTTGTCAACAGGCTGCCGAATACCTGTATGTAACCGATGAAAATCCGGAGTGCGGCCAGCAGGGCTGCAATATTAATGAGACGGGGACGCCGTTTTTGGTATCCGTAAATTCCCATAGCCAGCAGCACAGACAGGCTGTAAATAAAGCCGGGCAGGCCGTCAGACAGGGGCGTTAAAGCCGGCGCAGCCAAAGCGTACAAATAAGTCAGCCCGATGATAACTGTATAAAGTCCGCCGGCTTTGAGCCAGAAGCAAATGCCGCAAAGTCCGAGGAACAGTATGGCGGAGACGATGTATGCCGTTGTGATGTTCAGGTCTGACGGATGGTAATAAGACGTGAGTTCGTACAGCAAATTAAAGTTGCTCATCAGGTCAATTTGCACAATGCTTGCAATGAGGTTGAACAAAGTCCAGAATCTGAAGGCCTTAACAAATGCCGGCAGGGATTGTCCGATAAACTTTTGCAAAAGCAGCAGGGCGGCAACCCAGAGAATATTGACGCCGGCTGTCCACAGAACCGGTGTCGCGCTCAAGCAGATAAAGAGTTTTTGCATCCATGGATTAAGCGCAATGAAATATCCGGCGGCAAAGCTCAGAATCGGAATCCAGACAAAAGCCAGAATGCTTTTTTTGCTGATGAGGAGCAGCGGAAAGGTCAGCAGGCACCAGACGAAGAGATATTGGTAAGGCTGGTATTGAAGGTGATAAATTTGCAGCAGCAGCCCGATTGCCGCCATGATGAACGCAGCGTCAAATATAATCAGCGCTTCGGTCAAGAAGAATTTGTCCTGTCGGCGGGAGAGATATATGGCGGCGGGTGTCAGCATAAGCAGCAAGGCTGTGACACTGAGTTTAACGGCGGACGGAATTTGCTGCCAATTGGAAGAAATGACGGAAATCAGTCCGAGGCCGATGCAGAAAAATGCAATATAAAGACCGAGATTGCGTGCCAGAGCACTCATTTTGGAATCGGTGTTTTTCATCAGAATTGTTCCTTATTGAAAAGTAATCCCGCCGTTTGAAAAACGGCGGGATTAAGGTATTTGGTTTTATTCTTCTTCGGGCATGTCTTCGCCGGTCAGTTCGGTGGTGATATGTCCGGCGTCGGCGCGGATTTTGTTTTCAATCTCCTGTGCGACTTCCGGATGTTCCCTGAGGAAGATTTTGGCGTTTTCACGGCCTTGTCCGAGTTTTTCTCCTTTGTAAGAGAACCACGCGCCGGCTTTTTCGACCAGTCCGGCCTTCATGCCGAGGTCGATCAGTTCGCCGGTCTTTGATATGCCTTCACCGTACATAATATCAAAATCAACGGTTTTGAATGGCGGAGCAACTTTGTTTTTGACAATTTTGACGCGGGTCTGAGTACCGATGATGTCTTCTTTGTCTTTGATTTTGCCGATGCTGCGGATGTCGATACGGACGGAGGCATAAAATTTGAGTGCGTTACCGCCGGTCGTGGTTTCCGGACTGCCGAACATGACGCCGATTTTCATACGAATCTGGTTGATGAAGATAACCAGCGTGTTGGAACGGGAAACCGTAGCGGTGAGTTTGCGCAGCGCCTGACTCATCAGACGGGCGTGAAGTCCCATGTGCTGATCGCCCATCTCGCCTTCGAGTTCGGCTTTCGGAACCAGAGCGGCAACGGAGTCGACAACCAGAACGTCAATAGCGCCGGAGCGAACCAGCGTATCGGTGATTTCCAGAGCTTGTTCCCCGGCATCGGGCTGTGAAATGAGCAGGCTTTCCAAATCGACGCCGATCTTTTTGGCATAGGCCGGGTCGAGGGCGTGTTCCGCGTCAATAAATGCGCAGGTGCCGCCTTTTTTCTGTGCCTGAGCGATGACGCTTAAAGCCAGCGTTGTCTTACCGGAGCTTTCCGGACCGTAAATTTCTACAATACGACCGCGGGGCATGCCGCCAATGCCGAGGGCAATATCTATGCCGATGGAGCCGGTGGAAATGGCTTCAATATCGGCAACAGAGTTGTTTTGGCCGAGTCTCATAATCGAGCCTTTGCCGAAAGCTTTTTCAATCTGGCTCAGCGCCGCGTCCAGAGCTTTATCTTTATCCATAGTCTGTTTCTTCCTTAAAAGTAGTTTATCTCTGCCGTTATTTAAGCAGATTACATCATAAATTACAATGATACAAAAAAGTTATCCCTATTTTTTTGTTTCTGCTTTGTTCGATTTTTCGATGCGCTCCTGACGGTATTCCCCCCAGGCTGCCGTTACGACGGCTCCGAAGATTACCACGGCCCAGGCCAGATACATCCAGACCAGAAAAATCGGCAGGGCGGCCATGGCGCCGTACAGGGTTTTGTATGTTCCGCTGCTGATAACGGCCAAGCCGAACAGGCTGCGCAGAATCCAGAACAAGAGCAGGGCAATGACGGCACCGAACGCGGCATGGGCAATTTTTACTTTACGGTTGGGAACCAGCGTGTAAATCATAATCAGAATGACAAAAGTAATGCCGGCGGGGATTAGTTTGCTGAGTGCAGAAGGCGTAGCGGCATCCGGCAGCAGATTGAGGGCGTAAATGTATCCCCGCAGAGAGAATGCGGCTCCGAGCAGCAGCGGCCCGAGCGTAATAACCGTCCAGTAGAGCGTGATTTTGGTGGCAATGCGGCGCGGCTGGCGGACTTTGAATATGAAATTGAAGCTGTTTTCAATTGTGGAAAGCAGCAGAATGGCGGTCAGAGCCAATCCGACGACGCCGATGGTGGTTAATTTGCCGGTAGCATTGATAAATTCGTTCAAATAAGCGCTGATTTCCTGCTCGGCGGAAGGGACGAAGTTTTGAATCAAAAACTCCTGAATTTGACCGCGGACATCGCTGAAGACCGGAAAAGCAGAGAAAATAGCCAGAGCAATGGAAAGAAGCGGCACCAGAGCAATCAGCGAGGTATAGCTCAGCGATGACGATACTCTTAAAATTGTGTCATTTTTAGCCCGGAAAGCCAGAAATTTTAAAAAACGGACTGTTTCATCCCCTAAATTTTTTGTTTGAAGTTTCAGGCTTTGAGCCAAATTTTGTAATTTCATCCAACACCTTAGAAAAAAATTGTTTACAATAATCATTAAATTTTATATTAGATTACGTAATTAATTTCAATACATTAATTTTTAAAGCAAAGGAAAATATTATGACATCTACTACACCTTTGATGGCTGGTAAAAAAGGGCTGATTATGGGCTTGGCCAACGATAAGTCCATTGCCTGGGGAATTGTTCAGGCTCTGCATTCCCAAGGCGCTCAGATTGCAATTTCTTATCAAAACGAAGTCTTGGAGAAAAGAGTTTTGCCTTTGGCCGAGCAGCTCGGCGGCGATACTTTGCTGCTGAAATGTGATGTTTCCGACAGCGCCAGCGTTGAAGCCTGCTTCAAAGAATTGGGCGAGAAATGGGGCAAGATTGATTTTGTTGTTCATGCCATTGCTTTCTCTGATAAGAATGAGCTTAAAGGCCGTACGATTGACACGACTTTGGCCAACTTTACCACAACGATGCATATTTCCTGCTATTCTTTTCTGGAAACCTGCCGCTGCGCTTCTCCGATTATGAATGAGGGCGGGGCTGTTTTGACGCTGACTTATCTGGGCGGGGAAAGAGTTTTGCCGAACTATAACATTATGGGTGTTGCCAAAGCCGCTTTGGAAGCTTCGGTTCGTTATGCCGCTGCCGATATGGGAGCTCAGGGTGTCCGTGTTAATGCTATTTCTGCTGGTCCGATCAAGACTTTGGCTGCTTCCGGAATCGGTGATTTCAGAAAAATTCTGCACTGGAACGAATTGAATGCTCCGCTGCGCCGCAATGTTACTCAGGAAGAAGTCGGCATGGCCGCTCTTGGATTGCTTTCGGCCTGCGGTACCGGTATTACCGGCGAGGTTTTGCATGTTGACTGCGGTTACCATATTCAGGGAATGCTGAATTTGGATAATGCTGCTGAAACCGGCAGAATGCTTTCTGAATAAATAGTTTCTTCATTAAGAAAAGCTCCGTTTTTTATAAACGGGGCTTTTTTTGTTTATGAAGTAAAATAGGGCTTGAGTCAGATTGGGAAAGAGCTATAGTAAACCTGTTGTTTTTTTACTTTGTGAGGGGTGCGATGACGCAGATAAGTGAACCTTTTCCGAAAATGGCTGGGAAGAACCGAAGAAAGCTTTTGAGCATTAAGCTGCTGGCCAGAGCCGTGACTTATGCTTTTGCCATTCTGGGGATTTTGTTTGTGTTGCTGACGGTGGTGGTGATCAGCCTGTTGCGGAAAGAAGCTTCGCCGTTGCAGCCCGTGCCGGAAGAAGCCGTATTGTTTGTGAATTTTGACGATGCCGTTTCAGAGGTCAGGGAAGATACGCTTATTTCCGATATTACGGAAGTGCCCGGAATCAGTTATTTTGATTTGTTAAAGGCTTTGGGCACGGCGGCTTCGGATTCACGCATTAAAGCAGTGGTGGCAGAGGTTAGTAATTCTTCGCTCGGCCTGGCGCAGATTCAGGAATTGCGCAACGTGATCAAAGCCATTCGGGCAGGCGGCAAAAAAGCTTATATTTATGCTCCGGGGATGGGGGATTTTGGCGGCGGAACTTCGGAATATTATCTGGCTTCGGCTTTTGACGAGATTTGGATGCAGCCGGATACCGATATCGGGCTGACCGGTATCAGCTTGGAAATGCCGTTTGTAAAAGATTTTTTGGATAAGATCGGTGTGACGCCGGAGTTTTATACCCGTTATGAATATAAAAATGCCGTAGCGCCGTTGTTGTCAAACAAATTTTCCAAGGAGCATCTGGAAGAAACTTTTAAACTCGGAAATTCTTTGTTTGGCCGGATTATGGCCGATATCAGCCGTGACCGGAAAATCAGCCTGAAAGATCTGATGACGCTGGTCAACAAGGCGCCGGTTCGTTCAAATGACGGTATTGCGGCGGGATTGATTGATTATACCGCTTACCGGCCGGATATGATTCAGGAAATTACTTCCCGTTACAAAAATGCCGAGATTGTCAGTGTGTATGATTATCTGGCGCAGCTCAAGCCGGAAGGGAAAAATATGCCGGCCGTGGCTTTTTTGGTGATTGAAGGGACGATAGATACCGGAAAAAGTTTGTATAATCCGGTACGTAACGAGCTTGTCAGCGGTTCTGAAACCATTGCGCAGTATTTGGACAAGATTGCCAACAATCCGCGGGTAAAAGCTTTGGTTTTGCGTGTGAACTCGCCGGGCGGGAGTTATAATGCGGCAAATGAAATCTGGTATGCCTTAAAGAAAATGAAGTTGACGCGCAAACTGCCGGTGGTTGTTTCTCAGGGGGATTATGCCGCTTCCGGCGGGTATTTTGTTTCTCTTGCCGGTGACTATATTTATGCCGAACCGTCGACCGTTACCGGTTCCATTGGCGTTTTGGGCGGGAAGATTGTGTTGCAGGAACTCTGGAATAAGCTCGGCGTGCATTGGGGACAAGTTAATTTTGGACGGAATGCCGGTTTGCTGACGTCAAGCAGGATGTTTTCTCCCAGCGAGAAAGAAGCTTTTAACCGTTCTTTGGACAATGTTTACAGGGATTTTACCGCCAAAACGGCTCAGGAGCGCAAGATTGCGCCGGAAAAAATGGATGCTTTGGCGCGCGGGCGGGTTTGGACCGGAGAAGACGCCGTCCGGCTTAAGCTGATTGACGGTATCGGCGGTGTGAACGAAGCAATTATGAAAGCCAAAGAGCTGGCCGGTATCGGAGCGGATGAAAAATTTGAGGTGATTTATTATCCGGAACCCAAAACGCTGGCAGAGAAGCTTAACGAGATTTTGGAAAACAGTCCGAA
Organism: Alphaproteobacteria bacterium; assembly: GCA_017935485.1. Taxonomy (GTDB): domain Bacteria; phylum Pseudomonadota; class Alphaproteobacteria; order RF32; family CAG-239; genus MGBC133411. Next base: position 18,361 of record JAGBHO010000047.1, read on the forward strand.
AGTGATGATTGAGTCCCGTTCAAAGCTGGAGAAAGGGCTTATGGAGGAATGGCGCTTGTGGCAAAGGCTGAATTTTGATGCGGTATTGCCGCCGCTAAAGGTGATTATGTAGATAAAAATGATTGAAATTTGAATCGTTTTTGAATATTCTATCCCCGTTTGATGAAAATGTATTTTTAGGACATGAAGATGACAATCAGTGCCGAAGATGTAAAAAAGGTGGCTTTTTTATCGCGTTTGAGAATTGATGAAGATAAAGTTGCCGCAACGGAACAAGAATTTAATAAAATCCTGAACTGGATTGATGAGCTTAATGAAGTGAATACGGATGGTGTGGAGCCGCTGGTTTCCGTGAATGAACATTTTATTGCCATGCGCAAAGACGAAGTGACTGATGGCAATGTTCAGGAGGAAGTTTTACTTAATGCGCCGCTCAAAGCCTATGGGTATTATGCGGTGCCGAAAGTTGTAGAGTAAAAACTCCGGCAGAGAGTTTTCTAAAGCAATTTGCGGCAGTCTCAGAAAATTCACGTACTAATTTGTACGCTAAAATTTTCTTCGCTTGGCAAATCACTTTATAAATTCTCCCTGACGGAGTTTTTGGAGAACCGGCAGAGAGTTTTCTAAAGCAATTTGCGGCAGTCTCAGAAAATTCACGTACTAATTTGTACGCTAAAATTTTCTTCGCTTGGCAAATCACTTTATAAATTCTCCCTGACGGAGTTTTTAGAGGAACGGCAGAGAGTTTTCTAAAGCAATTTGCAGTTTGGCAGTCGTGTGATAAGGTCAGGCGGCAGTGGTTGGATATTGAACAAGAAAGAAAAAAGAATGGCTAAATTAACAGATTTGACAATTTCTCAGGCTTTGGACGGATTGAAAAAGAAAGAGTTTTCCGCAACCGAGCTGAATAAGGCTTATATTGAGGCCATGGAAAGTAACCGGTCTTATAACGCGTATATCTTGGAAACGCCGGAAAAAGCGCTGGAGCAGGCCAAGGCATCCGATGAACGTTATCAAAACGGTTCGGCGCGGGCTTTGGACGGTATTCCTCTCGGCGTGAAAGATTTATTCTGCACGAAAGGTATTCGGACAACGGCTTGTTCCCATATTTTGGACGGTTTTGTCCCGCCTTATGAGTCTACCGTTACATCGAATTTGTTAAATGCCGGCGCAACTTTTCTCGGCAAGCTGAATATGGACGAGTTTGCCATGGGCGGAAGCAACGAGACCAGTTATTACGGGCCGGCGGTTAATCCGTGGAAGGCTGAAAATGACAGCCGTGATTTGGTTGCCGGCGGATCTTCCGGCGGTTCGGCTGCTGCCGTGGCTGCCAATATTTGTGCCGGCGCGCTGGGGACGGATACCGGCGGTTCTATCCGTCAGCCTTCGGCTTATTGCGGCGTGACCGGCATTAAACCGACTTATGGCCGTTGCTCCCGTTACGGTATTATTGCTTTTGCGTCTTCTCTGGATCAGGCCGGCCCGATTGCCAAAGATGTGCGTGACTGCGCTTTGCTGCTTAAAACAATGGCGGGTCATGACGTTAAAGATGCTACATCTGCTGATGTAACTGTTCCTGATTTTGAGGCTTTTCTCGGTCAGGACATCAGAGGTTTGAAAATCGGTATTCCGCAGGAGTATCGCGTCGACGGCATGAGCGCCGATGTGATTAAATACTGGGACAAAGGGATTGAGATGCTGCGGGCACGCGGAGCCGAAATCGTTGAGGTTTCTCTGCCGCATACCAAATATGCTCTGGCAGTCTATTATATTATCGCACCGGCGGAGGCTTCTTCCAATCTGGCACGTTATGACGGTGTGCGTTACGGTTTGCGTGTCGACGGCGAGCATTTGGACGAGATGTATGTCAATACCCGCAGCGAAGGTTTCGGCAAAGAAGTCAAACGCCGGATTATGATCGGAACTTATGTTCTGTCGGCCGGATATTATGATGCTTATTATCTGAAAGCTCAGAAAGTCCGCCGACTTATTCGTGACGATTTTCAGAGAGCTTTTGAAAAATGCGACGTTATTCTGACACCGACAACGCCGACGCCGGCTTTTCCGATCGGAGACAAGTCCATGCAGGAAAATCCGCTGACGATGTGGTTGAATGACGTCTTTACCGTATCTGTCAATCTGGCCGGACTGCCGGCAATGAGTCTGCCTGCGGGTTTGAGCGAAAGCGGGTTGCCGCTGGGGTTGCAATTGATTGGGCGGGCCTTTGACGAGGGAACGATTTTCAAAACCGCTTCGGCTTTGGAAAAAGATATGGCTTTTAAGGGAGTGAAGTAAAATGGCGGCAATGATTATTGAAACCGAAAACAACAAATGGGAAGTTATCTGCGGTTTGGAAATTCACTGTCAGATTATTTCCGAATCTAAAATGTACAGCGGTTCTTCCACCGAGTTCGGTGCCGAGCCGAATACGCATGTGTCTTTTGTTGATGCCGCCATGCCGGGAATGTTGCCGACGCTGAATGAACAATGCGTGCGTCAGGCCGTTAAAACAGGTTTGGGGCTGAATGCCAAAATCAACAAGTATTCCGAATTTTCCCGCAAGAACTATTTTTATGCCGATTTGCCGCAAGGGTATCAGATTACGCAGTTCCAGCATCCGATTGTCGGAGAAGGTTTTGTTGATGTGGCGTTGGAAGACGGATCCGTCAAGAAAATCGGCATTGAGCGCCTGCATATTGAACAGGATGCAGGAAAGTCCATTCATGATCTTGACCCGTGCATGAGCTTTATTGATTTGAACCGTGCCGGTGTGGGCTTGATGGAGATTGTGACCAAGCCTGATTTTCGTTCTCCGGAAGAAGCCGGTGAGTTTTTGAAAAAGCTGCGTTCGATTGTCCGTTATTTGGGCACTTGTGACGGCAATATGGATGAAGGCTCCATGCGTTGCGACGTTAACGTTTCGGTTCGCAAAGTCGGTGAGGACGGTTATCGGACGCGTACGGAAATGAAGAATGTCAACAGTATGCGTTTTGTGATGCAGGCGATTGAAAACGAGGCCAAGCGCCATGTCGAGGTTTATGAAGCCGGCGGGACAATTGAGCAGGAAACCCGCCAGTTTGATCCTTCTACCGGAAAATCAAAGGTGATGCGCAAAAAAGAATTTGCTCATGATTACCGTTATTTTCCCGAACCCGATTTGTTGCCGTTGCAGCTTTCGGACGAATATATTGACGGCATTAAAAAAGATATGGTCGAGTTGCCGGATGCCAAGCGCGAGCGTTTTGTCCGCGATTTGGGCATTACCGAATATGATGCCCGTATCCTTTGTGAGAACCGCGAGGTTGCCGAATTTTTTGAAACAGCCGCCAAAGGGCGTGATGCCAAGAAAGTGGCTAACTGGATGATGGGTGACTTTTTTGCCATGCTGAACAAAAACGCGCTCAGAATTTCTGAAAGTCCGATCAGCCCCGAGAATCTCGGTATGCTGGTTGATCTGATCGCCAAAGACGTGATTTCGGGCAAAATTGCCAAAGACGTGTTTGAAATTATGGCGGAAACAGGTCAGGCGCCTGATAAAATCGTGGAAGAAAAGGGGCTGAAGCAGGTGACGGATACCGGTGCGATTGAGGCGCTGGTTGATGAAGTTATTGCTTCTTCTCCGGAAAATGTTGCTTCTTATAAAGCTGGAAAAAACAATCTTCTGGGCTGGTTTGTCGGTCAGGTTATCAAAAAATCCCAAGGCAAGGCCAATCCGGCGATTGTTAATAAAATGCTTTCGGAAAAACTGGCGCAATAACAGATAGGAAAGAGTATGGAGCTTTTAGACTGGGCCGGCAGCTACTGGCCGTATGACGAAGCGGAAGAAGCGGATCGCAAAGCTCTGGTACAGCTTTTGGAAGCACGTAAGAAAAATTCGCTTTCTTTGTATAAAAGAGAGAATTTAACGGCGCATGTCACGGTTTCCTGCTGGATTGTCAATGCCCGCCGCAATCATACTCTGCTGGGGTTTCATAACCTGTACAAGCATTGGGGATGGTTTGGCGGCCATGCCGACGGCGAGACGGATTTGGTGGCGGTGGCCAGAAAAGAAGCGGCGGAAGAGTGCGGTTTGCAGTCGATGAAGCTGCTGGCCGACGAGCCGGTTGATTTTTGCATTCTCGGGGTCGGGGCGCATTATAAAAACCAAATGCAGGTTCCGGCTCATTTGCATTTGAACTTTACCTATTTGTTTGAGGCTGACGAACATGAGTTTATCCGCCCGAAGCCGGATGAAAATAAGGCCGTGAGCTGGATTGCAAATGAACGCCTGCTGGCTGTGACCAACGAAGAGGCAACGGCGCCGGTTTATAAACGGATTATGGAAAAGGTTAAAGAAAGGAAATTGTAATGGACAGTGTCTTTTTACAAGGACTGGCGGCGGCGACGATTGCCGGCCTGATTACCGGTGTCGGCGGATTTATGATTTTTTTGAAAAAGCGCTACACGCAGGAAGAGATTAACTTTATGCTCAATATTGCGGCCGGTGTTATGATTGCCGCGGCTTTTTTCTCTCTTCTGGTACCGGCAATGGGGCGGATTATCCGTTTTGATCCGGATGTCCATGTGGCCGGGTTCTGGTATGTCGGGGCGGTTTTTGCCGGCGTGGCTCTGGTGTGGATTTTGAATGACGTTTTGCCGCATGAGCATAATAATATGGGACATCACGGTCTGAGCGGTTTTAACCTGAGGAAGGCCTGGCTTTTTATTATTGCAATCACGCTGCATAAAATTCCCGAGGGGTTGGCCGTGGGGGTGGCATACAGTGCCGAAGACTTTATGAATCCGGACAGTCTGGTGATTGGGATAGCTTTACACAATATTCCGGAAGGCCTGACGATTGCGATTTCTCTGGTCGCGGCCAAGTGTTCACGCCTGAAAGCCGCGTTGACGGCTGCTGCCATCGGTCTGATTCAGCCTCTGGGTGCTTTGCTGGGGTTGGTGACAATGGGACTTAGTGAAAAAATTGTACCTTTGGGAATGGCTATGGCCGGGGGAACATTGCTTTTTGTGGTTATAAATGAGATATTGCCGGAGACTTACGGAACGCATAAGACAAACCGTTCTGCTTTTGCATTGTTTTTGGGATTTATTTTTATGACCTATCTTAACATTGTTTTGCATTAAATTTGTGAAACTCCCGCAAGTCATGGTGACAAGCGGGAGTTTTTTTTAATCAGGCGAGCTGAACAGGATGACCACAACGGGTATAATGCTGTTGTGAGAGATGATACTGTTCAGCCATTCTGTTTTTTCTGATGCTTGTTTTTGAGACGGTGAAGGTCCGGTCGTTGCAAAGTTCGGATGCGGAACAGGCGCGGAATTGGCCGAATCTCCAGCAATACAATAATAGTATCTGGGCGAAAGCGGCGTGCAGGCCTGATGGTAAGATGAGCAAGAACAGCAAACAACTCCCAAAACAAGTATCAGTGCAATCAATAATTTTTGCGTTTTCATAAATAATATATTTTATAATTTGTTTCTGTAAAAAATATAGAGTTTTTGACAGGTGATTGTCAACCGGGATTGTTATTTGCAAACAGCAAAAGGGAATTTGTGAATAAAAAAATAAAAAAGGTATTGACGGAGCAGAAAAGATATTATACATATAAAACCGAACTTGCGGAGAGTTGGCAGAGTGGTAATGCAGCAGATTGCTAATCTGTCATCCCGATTGGGATGCATAGGTTCGAGTCCTATACTCTCCGCCATTAAAAAACCGTCCTTTGGGGCGGCTTTTTTTTATGCGGAGAGCCGTTTTACGGAAAATCGTATTTTCCATAAAACGCATAGGACTATTCCTCAGGAACGTAAGCGCGCAGCGGTTGCTTGGGCTTCCCTTGCTTGCCAACGTTTTCTGAGACGTTGCAGATAAAAACAGCCATTACTTTGGCTGTTTTTACTTAGCCGTTCTATACCCTCCGCCATTAAAAAACCGTCCTTTGGGGCGGCTTTTTTTTATACGAAGAGCCGTTTTATGGAAAATGTTGAAAACAGGAAGTTTTACCTTGTCTGCAGGTTTTTCAAATGTTGCAATTGCAATGTTGACGGGGCATTGTCAAAGTTACTGTGCGTAATGCTGTTATTATCCGGCTTGATACCCTGGCCGTGCCGACCGGCCTTTTTTACCAGTCTGTCAATGTATTTTTCGTCTTCCGTGCCGCCGTTTAATAGGTTTTGTATTGCCTTGTTTTCTTCGGAATTCGGACGGATAAGCCGGTACATGGTGAAAGCATGGGCGTATTGTTTTATGCTGTTTTCACTATCCGGCGAGATTTTTCCGTCTTTTGCCAAACCGGCAATCTGATTGTACAGTTTTTGCACTTTGTCAGCCGATTTCAAATGAATTTGCAATGCGGTATCGTAATAATCCCCGGTAATAACGGTTTCTGCAGCTTTAGCGAAGTCTGCCGTTTTTTTCTGATTTGCCGACGTCTGCCGTACAGGCGTTATTTGGGTTTCTTTGGCCGGTTTAACGGGTGGTGTATAGGTATAATTGATTTCTTTCATAATGTTTTTGCCCAGAAAGAACGAAACAGCAACCGTTGCTCCCAGTAATACAAAGTTTTTTATTTTGCGGCTCTGTCTGTGCAGGCGATATTTGAAAATTTCAGTTTTATCCTGAAGTTTGTTTTTCAGGTCTTTGAATTTTAAGGTTAAAATTTTTGTAAAGTCTGCTTTCTTTTCGGCGGGAGCGGGTGTTTTTATCGGCAGCGGGTTTGTGCGGGATTTTTGAGCGGTTTTAACATGCTGCAGATTGTAATTGTTGACAAGTTTTTGATGCTCCGGATTCTGTCCGTTAAATTGTCTGTTGTTTTTTAACAAAGAAAGGCAGAGCAGGGCATAGCTGTCTGCTTTTTGGCGCAGCTTTTTATCGCCAGGATTTTTCTTTAGGGTTTCATTTATGATATTGAGCTCTGCCGCGCTTAATTGTCGGGCAGTTTTTTTGCTGTTCAAGATGTCTGTAACAATTTTAATTTTTTTCAGAGTTTCCAACCGTTGAATGGTTTGAGTCATTAACGCTTTTTTGCGTTCCAGACGATGCAATGCCTTTTGCATTTGCAGGGATGTCAGGCGATTGGCGTGATATTTTAAGGTATAAATCAGGTCTTCAATGTCTTTGAAAGCCTTGGGTTCGGTTTCAATCCGGTCGTTCAGGTAGTCGTCTATCATTCGGATGCTTTGATCATAAATAGCCTGATCGCAGCTGCTGAAGTAGCTGTTTGTTTTTCTTGAATGCCCGACAGATGCCTGACTGGCAATACACAGTTTGATTTGGTCGCGTGACACATATGTTTTTGCGGGCATTTAAGCCTCCGGAAATTGTAAAAAATGTGGGAATATGACTAAATATATCATTTTGTTAAATTTTGTCAATATATATTTTTTATGTTTTCGGGAATAAACGACAGGAAAGGTTTGACGGACGGTATCATTGCGGAGATAATGAAAACGGAGAGGGAAACGGGGGAAAATAACCCGAGTTTTTGGAGGGAGTGAAAGGCGGCAGGACATTATGAGAGTGTTGACAATCTGGCACTTGTATGCACAGGCTTTGGCTGACGGGATCAAAATATATGAAACCCGCACATGGAAGACAAAATATCGGGGGCCGGTGGCGATTCATACTTCTGCGCGTCCGATGTCGGCGGAGGACAGGGCTCTGGCGCAGGAATTCGGCGTGGAAGGCATAAAAAGGGGGTATATCGCGGCCATAGCCGATTTAACGGAATGCATTTTAATGGATGAAGCGTTTATTGCCGCGCAGACAGAACAGGAGCACCGGCTCGGCTGCTGGAAAAAAGGAAATTATGCATGGAAGTTTGAAAATTTCAGAAAGCCGGAACGAGACATTTATCTTTCCGGCCGTCAGGGATTATGGACAGTCGATTGGGATTTGTGATGAGATTTTGTTAGAGATTCCAAAATGTTATAACCATTGGAGGAGAAAGAATGGATAGACAAATCATTGAAATAATGAATGACGGTTTTAGTTTGTCTTTGTACAGAGGCTTTCTTGTGGTTGAAAATAAGGAAAGAAAATTGAAGCAGGAAGTACCGTTAGACAATATTTTGGCATTGGTTTTGTCAGCTAATAATATTATGATTTCTAAAAATATTATTGATGCGATTTGTGAACAAGGCGGATGTATTATTTTTTGCGGAAAGACTTATCTTCCTTCAGCAATTACTCTGCCTTATACAGGTCATTGGCTGATAGCCCCCAGAGTGAAGCAGCAGATTGATTGTTCGAAACCTTTACAAAAAAATTTATGGAAGAGTATTGTTCAAAATAAGATTTTTAATCAGGCTAAAATTTTAGAATTCTTTTTTCCGGAACATTCTAATATTGCTCGTTTAAAACAGTTGGCTAAAGAAACTTTAAGTGATGATGTCCGAAATAATGAAGGGGTGGCCGCTTCTTTATATTTTAAGTCTTTGTTTGGAAAAAAATTTGTCAGAGAACGTTTGAATGATGATGTGAATATTTTATTGAATTATACTTATACTGTTTTAAGAGCTATGGTTGCACGTGCTGTTGCTGGAAATGGGTTGTTACCTTATTTGGGACTCAAGCATTGTACAAAATCTAATCCGATGCCTCTGGTTGATGATTTAATTGAACCGTTTCGGGCTATGGCTGATAAAATTGTTTTTGAGGAAATTAACAAAATAATTAATATTGAGCATATTGATCTAACTCCGGAAATTAAAAGAAATTTGGCAAGAATTATCTCGGTTCCTGTTGTAACAGAAAAGGGATGTGTTTCTTTAACAGATGGAGTTTATGATTTTGTAGGGAGTTTGGTTGATAGTTTTGAGGTTAAAAAAGTGTTATTGAAATATCCTGAAATCTTGGTGGACAAGTAAGATGAAGAGGTGTTAATCCGAGATATGTTATTATTATATTCGAGCAGAATGCGCCGCAGTTATAGTTGACTGTCTAATTAATCTCTGATATGCTTTACGAAGAAATTGAAAATGCCATGTTCCAGTTATAGTTGACCGTCTAATTAATCTCTGATATGCTCCTCACTATCATATGATAATCATGAACTGGGTTATAGTTGACCGTCTAATTAATCTCTGATATGCTGAAATGCGAAACTTCCCGCGTACAGCAACTGTTATAGTTGACCGTCTAATTAATCTCTGATATGCTCGATGAAAAAATCGAATTTGAAAAAATCGAGTTATAGTTGACCGTCTAATTAATCTCTGATATGCTATGTTCTGCTTGCTGCCGATGAAGCGGTCAGTTATAGTTGACCGTCTAATTAATCTCTGATATGCTTGATTGCTTTGGCCGCTTTCTTCTTTATTTGTTATAGTTGACCGTCTAATTAATCTCTGATATGCTTTTTCCAAAGGATTCGGCTGTGCCTGCTGTGTTATAGTTGACCGTCTAATTAATCTCTGATATGCTATTGGCGTTTTGGGAAGATGTGAAGAAAGTGTTATAGTTGACCGTCTAATTAATCTCTGATATGCTGTTCGAGAAATTCTTAAAAAGGCATATCCTGTTATAGTTGACCGTCTAATTAATCTCTGATATGCTCGGTTGTCGCCTTTGGGGCTTCTTCCGCTTGTTATAGTTGACCGTCTAATTAATCTCTGATATGCTAAAACTATACATTACATGAAATACCCTTATGTTATAGTTGACCGTCTAATTAATCTCTGATATGCTTGCCTCGATGATGAAAGCCTTGGCTATTGTGTTATAGTTGACCGTCTAATTAATCTCTGATATGCTATTTCTTTTTTGTGGGTAGGTACATCATTTGTTATAGTTGACCGTCTAATTAATCTCTGATATGCTTCACCAGTCTGGCTCAACACAGGCCACATAGTTATAGTTGACCGTCTAATTAATCTCTGATATGCTTAAGGAAATGATGTGTCATAATCAGGTTGTGTTATAGTTGACCGTCTAATTAATCTCTGATATGCTCTTTCATATTACGACTAATACGATGACGATGTTATAGTTGACCGTCTAATTAATCTCTGATATGCTGTTGGTGGTTCTAAAGGTGCTTCTGCTGTTGTTATAGTTGACCGTCTAATTAATCTCTGATATGCTCCCGCAATTCTTGGTATAAGTCCGCCTTGTGTTATAGTTGACCGTCTAATTAATCTCTGATATGCTATATAATAGTTTAACGCCTTGAAATATATTTATTTTAAGGCGTTTTTATAAAATAAAAATATAAAAAAATTTTATTAAAAAAGCAGAAGTTGGCCGTTTTTTTCACGAATCTCTTCTTCATTTTCTTCATAATTGTCACCAAGATAGTTTTCTGTCATCAAATATTGTTTATCTGTTATATAAATGAAGGAGACAGAAGAGTTATCTGGAATAAATTTTGATAATTTTTTTGTAGTCGTCTGACCGACGGCCAGACTTTTGACAGGTTTGATGTATACGGAAAATTGTTTCATAACAAAACCATTATCGAGTAGAATATTACGAAAGCGGGTTGCTTTGCGCATTTCTGTTCTGGTTCTGACCGGAATATCAAACATGCATATTATCCACATCATAGACCATCCGGTTAAGGTTTCAGGCCGCTGTCTTCTTGCCATTCCATAGTACCTTATGTTTTTTCTTTATTTTGCCAAAAGGTGTCAGTTCAATTTTTCGGGCTTTGTGAGAGGTATAATATGATAGACCTTTTCTTAATGTATTAACAAAAGTATATTTTAATGATTTATCTTTAGGAGAGGTCATTCTGGCATCTGTTATATAATCGATGTTGAACTCTCCTTCACTAAATTTTTTTACTTTGGCGAAGCATCTTTCTTTATCAGTGTAGTTTTTCCATTCATCTGGTGTATCCAGTTCCAAAATGTCGCCTTGTTGAATTGACCAGATAATTTTTCCACCGTCTTTTTTCCATTGCGGCATAAAATCTGTTTGGTTGGCATCAAAGCGTTTGATAACTTCCCAGCCGACTTTTCCGTCTTTTTGATAAAAGTCTACACAATGGTTATTTTGGGCTTCATAAGCAACTCCATGTTTGGGAATATTAATCATAGATGAACTGTTTGTATAACATTTGAATTTATCGCCTTTCCATAGTCCTTTGTCTTGAACAATATAAAAAGCCTTTGTTAAAATCCGGCTTTCGGTAATTTTGATTTCTTTTTTGCCTTCAGCAACGGCTTTTTCATTTTCTGCAATTAGGATTTGTTCTGCCGTATTCATATAAAGTTCAATGTCTTGAACGAGTTTGGCCTGTTTTATTTTATTTTCAATAATTTCAGGGTGCCATTCATTTTTTATAGTTTCCGGGATGAGCAGTTTATTTAAGTCTTTAGCAGTCTTGACAACTTGTAAAATTTTTCTGGAATATACCGTGATTAAAGAATTTTTGTCGTCAGGATTTGAGCACAAAACTGTTCTGCCGGTTTCCTTATGAAATTGTCCGGCTTTGCTGTGATCCGGTTTATGAGAAACATTGATTTTTTTCAGGCAGCTAATTACTTTTCTTCTGAAATCTGCAGTAGATTCAACAGAGAGTAAGGGCAGGGGATAATAAATTTTGTTAAGGTCTGTTTCCTCAGCCATTTTTTGAATGAGGCTGCGATTGGCACAAGCTACGGTGATTGCATCCATCGCATGATGGCGGTGATCAATTCGGGGTTTGGCCATCCATTCTTTATTTTTTATCTTATCAAAAATTTCTCCGGTATGAGGATTGACTCTTTCTTCGGCTAATTTGAAATAGCGCGGAATATCCAATCCTATTAAGTCATATTCAAGTCCCAGTAAATTCCAATGTTGGCGTAATTTTGCCGTTTGAGCCCCTCTTACGGCAAGAATTCTGTTTTGCATGACTTCATCACAATCTGAACAATCGACAATTGCCCTTAAATATCTTTGGGCCATTTTTGATACGTAGCGCGTGTCTGTCAAATAGCGTGTTGATTCTTCTTTGTCGCCGCCATCTTCATATTTTTCTCTGGTATCAGCTTCAAAACGCCAGGCTTTGTTTTTTAATCTGTCGCGGGCATTTTTTAGGATTTCCCGAATCATTTCCGGTGTTTTTTGAGAATCTTGTGATTCAAAATATTCATAGGCATATCGATCACCTTTAGTCAGATTGTCATTACGGTTGACCAGACAAAGGTTGTTATAGGCATCGGTTCCGCCTTTAGCTTGCGGAATAATATGTTCAATTTCCATTCCGCCAAAGGTTGAAGAAATATTTTGGGTCGGATTATAGGCGTCTTTCCAGCCTTGTTCTTTGGCCAATTTATATTTCAGAATATTTTTGTATGTAATCGGAAGGTTGTGTTCCTTAAGGTGCTTTTTCGCTTCTTCGTTTAGTTTTTCATTTCTTTTTTGTTCTTGTTCAAATTCGTTTTTCTTTTTGACAGACATGCCGACATCGCGGCCGACTTCTATATTTATTTCATAGGGTTTTCCATAAATTTTGATGATCTCGTTAACGACAAGACGGATTTGGTTAAGAATCATGTGAACTGCCGGATTGGCAATCTTACCGTATTTTACTTCATCTTGATTTAGATTTTTATTATTGGCAATGGTCAAAGGAGGTAACGGTTGAGTATCTGTTTGCAATATTTTACCGTAATACGGGAGTTCAAAACAGTGTCCTTGGTTTTGTCTTGCAATTTCCTCTTCTGCCATAAATCTGGAATCATTTTTTGATAGTTCATCCGTAATTTCTCTATGGGAGCAGATGTTTTGTTTTAATTTTTCCAGGATAATTTGGGTTGCCGATAAACCTATCATTCCTCGGCCTTTAGGCAATTTTGTCAGTAAATTTCCTATTTCTTTATCATCATTAATTTTTAGTAATGGTTTTATATGCTCAATCAATGCATCTTCATTGTAAAGACGGCCCTTAGAATCGTTTGAATCTTTAGGTTCTGCCAGAAATTCTATAAAAGATGAAAGTTCTTGGAATGTTAATTTTTGAATATATTCATTTTTTGCGAATTCAGGACGGGAATAGAGATAGGCTTTGATAATCTTATCATCTGCTAAAGATATTTTTTGTTGAGCAGAGAGGTTTAGAATTTTTTTTATGGACTGTTTTCCAGCATTTTGGCCTTTTAATAACAGCTCATTAATAATTGTATCTCGTTCTTGAAGAGTTAATTTTCTTTTTCCCATATCGCTTATAATGCGGATGTTATTGGTTTCTTCATATATTCTCCGTATTTCTGACAAGGGATGTGCTTTTAACAGACGGTCTTCTTCTCTGAAATAAATACATTTTCCGACAGCGTAAGGAGCGGTCGGACGTTCATAGAACAGGATATTATAAATTTCTCGTTTAAGACCGTCTTTGTTCATTTGAGGGAAATATTGCGCCTGCATATCCCAGATTTTATTAAATTCATCTTTTACTAAATAGCGGGGGATGGCATAATCAACAATATTTTTCTCCAGTGCATATTTTTTTTGACGGATGATTCTGTTATGTGGGTTTTCTTTGTCCTGAAGCCGTTTGTAAAAGAACTCACCAATGGTTTGCGAGTTGGTATTTTTTAAATATAGCGGCAATTTTTCGTAGGAAGATGTTTTAACTTTTGATTGCTCTTCTTCCTGACTTTCATTTAAGGTTTCTTCGACGGCCGAAACAAATCCTGCTCCGCGATGTTTGGCCAAATGAAGAATGGCTCGTCCGATATAGTTAGCATTATCAAGTTTTTGTTTTATTGCGTCATAGCGTATTTTATAGGGAGATTTTGATTTGAGTTTATCCGTTCCTTCGGGAGAATTGTCGACCCAAAGATTATTGGCATAGAGTTTTTGTGCTAACAGTTCTAACCGTTTTCGCGTTCTGATTAAATTTTTACGGGCTGTTCTTTTTAGTCGTCTTTCTTCAGCCCCTTCGGAAACTTCAAAAATTCTAACACCTGCATCAATGATATCTTGTGCATTATTGTTACCATCCAGTTGTATGATTGCACTTCCGATTGAACTTACCCCTAAATCAAGGCCGAGACGATATTTCATGTTTTACCCCCTTTAATTGTGTTTATGTTCAGGGTATAATATTTTTGTTGACTTTTCAATCGAATTATTGTAATAATTAATCATTGTGTGTGATGGTTTTTTTCAGAGATTAATTAGACGGCCAACACATATATAATAAAGCTGAAAATGCTGTAAAATGAGGGAGGGATTTTATTCCTCCCATTATTTTGTCGGACGGCGATGATGGCAGCTGCAATTCTCTGTCAGGGCGGTGATCAGCGGCTGCAACGGTTTTTTCCGCGTTTTTTGAGGTAGTCCTGATGGTAGTCTTCCGCCGGATAAAAGGTTTTGGCCGGAACGACTTCCGTGACTATCGGGGCGGAAAAGGCTTTGTGTCTTTTTAGTTCGGTGATTTTATCGACGGCGGCCGTTTTTTGCTTTTCATTCAGATAAAAAATCGCGGAACGGTACTGGGTGCCGATGTCCGGCCCCTGGCGGTTTAAGGTCGTCGGATTATGAATTTTGAAGAACACGTCCAGCAATTGTTCGTAGCTTATCAACTGCGGGTCATAAGTGACTTCTACCGCTTCGGCATGTCCGGTTTTACCGCTTGAAACCTGTTCGTAGCTTGGGGCCGAAGTGGTGCCGCCGATGTATCCGACCTGAGTGGAATAGACGCCGGGGGTGCTGTCAAATGCCGACTGCACACTCCAAAAGCAGCCGGCGGCGAAGATGGCATGGGCCAGACTCATTTTGCTTCTCCTTTGTTTGTTTTCTTTGAATATAATTTCTGTTCGGCACATATAAAGTCCGGAGTACTTTTTTATTCTTTCTCTCTTTAAGCTTTTATTTCGGTGATTATATATGCAGAAGTTATTGTTTGGGATGATAAGGAGAAAAAGATGAAGACCATTGATTTGGATAATGACAGCAAAATGCCGATTATAGGTTTGGGGACGTGGAAAGCGTCTGCCGGTGAGGTTTATCAAGCCATTCGCTGGGCAATAAAATTAGGATATCAGCATATTGACTGTGCACCGTGTTATGGCAATGAAGACGAGATCGGGCAGGCGATTCATGATGCGATTGCCGAGGGCGACATCAAGCGCGAGCAATTGTTTATTACCTCAAAATTATGGAATGACAGCCATGCGCCGGAAGACGTGATGTCGGCATTGCAGAAGACATTGGACGCTTTGCGGCTGGATTATCTGGATTTGTATCTGATGCATTGGCCGGTTGCCCAGAAAAAGGGCGTTATGCTGCCGGAGAGTGCGGATGATATGGTTTCTTTGTCCGAGCTTCCTTTGGAGGTGACTTGGGCCGAAATGGAAAAGATTCAGCGGCAGGGGTTGGTCGAATCAATCGGTGTATCTAATTTTGGCGTTAAAAAGCTGCAGGCTTTGCTTGAAAAAGCGGAGATTATGCCGAGCGTAAACCAGTTTGAACATCATCCTTATTTGCAACAGCCGGAGCTGGTGGATTTGTGCCGTAAGAATAACATTGCCGTGACGGCTTATTCGCCGCTCGGGTCGGGAGATCACAGCATTGAAAACGAACCTGTTATTTTGGAAATTTCCAAAAGATTAAAGGCTTCTCCGGCTCAGGTGCTTTTGGCATGGGCCATGCAGCAGGGGATTGCCGTTATTCCGAAGTCTGTCAATCTGGGGCATATCAAAGAAAATTTTGAGGCTCAGAGTCTTGTTTTGGACGGCAAAGATATGGAAGACATTGCCAAGCTGGATAAAAATCATCGTTTTATCGACGGCGCGGCTTTTGCTTTCGGTGATTATACCATTGAGAATATTTGGGAATAAGGTTGTACGGCCGAGCGTAATTTTGAACGGAGAATATTGATGACAATGAATGTTTTGGAAAGAGCCAAGAAACTGCATAACCAGGCAGGGAAGAGTATTATTGCCGGCAGAAATGCCTGGACAAGTGTTGTAACTGCGGATTTTGAAGCTTTTTTGTTTCAGAATGCCGGGCAGACTTATCCGCGTCCGGCAGCCTCAAAGCAGATTTTTGATTGGGAAAACTGGGCCTTGCGGGATGTGTCCGAGCAAAAACCTATGTATCGGAATTAAGGGCTTATTTTTGCAGCCGTTTTAAGATAAAATCTGTCAGTTCCTGTGGATTTTCCCATTCAACGGAAATTTCCAGCACATTGAAATGCGGCTGCAACATGGTCGGAATTTTTACGAAATCTTTGGCCGTGGTGAATAGTTCGGCATTAAAATAATGAGCTTCGTGGAGGAGATTTTGCAACTCGTCTTCGGTATAGAAATGATGATCGCCGAAGTCAAAGGTTTTTATCAGGGTAAAGCCGAGTTCTTTTAACGAGTTGTAAAATTTCTGCGGGCGGCCGATGCCGGCGAAAGCGATAATGTTTTGCGGCGGCAGTTCGGGGGGCAGAGCTTTTACCTTTCCGTAAAAAACAGGCAGTTTTTTCAGGCGTTTTGCCAGATTGTGCTTATCTTCTCCCAGAATGATTGCGGCCTGTGCCCGTTTTAAGCCGGCGGCAAAATTTTCGCGCAGCGGACCGGCCGGAATATATCTGCCGTTGCCGATGCCGGTGGCACCGTCAAAGACCAGAAATGACAAATCTTTATATAATCCGGGGTTTTGAAAACCGTCATCCATTACAATGACGTCAGCGCCGTTCTGTACGGCCAGCTCAGCTCCCTGAGCACGGTCGGGGTTAATGACGGTTTGTGCCTGACGGGCAAGAAGCAACGGTTCGTCACCGGTTTGGCGGACATCGTAACGTGTCGGGTCTGCAAAAATGTTGCGGCTTTTGCCGCCGTAACCGCGGGTAACGAAAAAAGGGTTTTTACCGGCCTGCTGCAACATTGCGGCAATGGAAACGGAAACCGGCGTTTTGCCGGTGCCGCCGGCCGTCAGGTTGCCGACACAGATGACCGGACAAGCGGCCTTGCGGCTTTTTTTGAAGCGGAGGCGCAATCCGGTGGCAAGGGCATACATCCGGCCCAGCGGACTAAGCAGGTCTGACAGAAAGTTATCGCTGTTCCAGAAAGAAGGCGTTTTCATTAAATATATCCTTTGACCTTATCCAGAATACCGTCCAGAATTTTGGCTTCGCCCTGAGCCCAGTTATAAGCCAGACTGCGTTTGGCTTCCAACAGTTCTTTGTGTTGAAGCAGGCTGCGGATGTTATCTTCCAGTTCCGCATCATTTTGTATCTGAATAACGGCATCGGCTTTTTTAGCCCGATTCATCGCATCGGTAAAATTATGCATATGCGGTCCGACGATCACGGCATTGCGGAAGCGCGACGGTTCCATAAAATTCTGTCCGCCATGCGGAATCAGCGACCCGCCGATAAAGGTTATCGGACTCAGGGTATACCATAAGCCGACTTCTCCGATAGTATCAGCGATATAAACATCGGTCTTGTCTGAAATTTTTTCGCCGGCCGAACGAAGCGCCGTTTTCAGCCCGAGCTCATTGACAGCTTTTTGAATCTCCGGCCCGCGGTGCGGGTGGCGGGGAGCGGCAATCAGCAATAAATCGGAGAATTCTTTTTTGAGGTTTTTATGAATTTGCGCCGCGCGGACTTCTTCATTGTCGTGGGTTGAGCAAATGCACCATACCGTCCGGCTGCCGATTTGGGATTTTAATTCTGCCAGTTTGGTCTCGTCTACCGGCGGGTTGATGCCGGCGTATTTGATATTGCCAAGGCACATTGAATCTTTGGCCCCCAGAACGCGCAGGCGGTAAGCGTCTTCTTCCGACTGGCCGAGACACAGGGTAAAGCATCCCAGCAGTTCTTTGCAGACGTAGTCAAACTGCTGCCACATTTTGAAAGATTTGTTGGAGATGCGACCGTTAACCAAAATCAGCGGAATATTGCTTTTTTTGATTCCGGACAACAATGCCGGCCATAATTCCGATTCAAACCACAAAGCCAGATCCGGATGCCAGTATTTGATAAAACGGCGGACAAAACGGGGATGGTCAATCGGGATGTATTGATGAAACGCGCGTTCCGGCAGCCGTTTGTTCATCAGTTCGGCGGAGGTGACGGTGCCGGTCGTAACCATGATGCTGAGGTCGGGGTAGGTCTCAAGCAGGCGGGTAATGAGCGGCAGCATGGAAAGGCTCTCGCCGACGGAAGCACCGTGCATCCATATCAATTTTCCTTCCGGCCGTTGTTTTTGCGGTTTGCCGATGCGTTCGTTAAAGCGCTTGAGGTCTTCTTTGCCTTTTTTCTTGCGTTTGTTGATGTAGCGTTTGATGACCAGCGGATAAAGCGCGCGGATCAGAGTGTTGTAAATACCGATAAACATTATTTTTTCTCCGCCGGATGTTTCTTGGTTTTGACGCAGTCGCCGGGGAGGATCGGCGGAATGCCCATTGCACGGTCGGCTTCGTCATTCAGGTTGTTCATAATTTTTTCAAAATCAAGGCGGTAACGCTCCAGATCTTTTTCATCTGCGTCTTTGGGAACATAAAAAGGTTCGGAGATCAGGTATATGCCCTGATTGAACGGTGCCGGAATCATCATTTTGTCCCAGGCTTTTTCAATGATTTTGGCTTTTTTGGCGCTATAGACCATGCCGATCAGCGGTTTGCCGGTCTTGTGGGCAAAGTAAACCGGACTCATGCTCATGCGCATGCGCGGGCCGCGCGGGCCGTCGGGAATAATGGTTACGGAAATTTTGTTATTCAGTGTATGCATGATATTGACCGCAGCGCCTTTGGCATTGTTGCTGGTCGAGCCGCCGATGGTTTTGATGCCGCATTTTTCCAATATGCCGGCAATGATGCGGCCGTCATTATGCAATGAGACCAGAGCCCGCATTTCCGGATGATAATTTTTTTTGAAAATCATCGGCATCATCAGAGCGCGGCCGTGCCAGCCGACCAAAATGAAGTTGCCTTCTTCCATCCAGGTGTTCAGAATGTTGTCCAGACCGCGGATTTCCCACCGGCTGGTGGCAAAAGTGAATTTGACATACAGGTAAAGCAGCCGGCTGACGAGCAGGGTGGCGAATTTGGACCTGGTAATTTTTTTGAGCGCTTTTTTTAACGGCTTGAATTTAGACATGGAGGGTTCAGCCTTTGCTTCCGATCATTTCCGTGACGGAGATGCCGATAGAATCGTTTTCCGTGATAATGACTTCGCCGCGGCCGATTAAGACGTCATTGGCGTAGATGTCAACGTAGTCATTAATTCCGCGGTCAAGTTCAACAACTGCGCCGCGGCCGAGCTTGAGCAGCTGATGGACGCGCAGGTCGGCGGTTCCGAGCGTGACGGACAGTTCGACCCGGATGCCGTCATTGGGGATGATATTCTTATTGCCTGACACCATTTGTTTTTTTATTCTCCGGATATGGACTTTATTACTTAATGCCATTTTATATATATTTTATTTTTTATAAAGTCTTTTTATGGGTTTTGCGCATAACTTTAGAATTTTTTATGTACAGCCCGTATTCTTGATATCGGTTTGTCCTGAATAAATCGGTATCCGCGGTGCAAGCTTGTGGATTAAAAAGTTTAAGATTGCCTGCAAAGCGTATTTATGCCAAAAAAGTTTTGCGGCATTGTTGCAGACGGCATTATGCCAACTTATATATTATGGGTAGGTTAAAATTGTAAGGTGTTTATGAAATGGCAGAGACAAAAGAAAAATATCCGGTTCTTCCGCTGCGGGACATTGTGGTTTATCCGAAAATGGTGGTTCCGCTGTTTGTCGGAAGAGACAAGTCTATCAAGGCTTTGCAGGCCGGTGTTGACAAAGACAAAAATGTGGTGCTGCTGACTCAGAAAGACGCAAAAATCGATGACCCGACCGCCGAAGATTTGTTTAAGGTCGGCACGGTCGGTACGGTTTTGCAGCTTTTGAAACTTCCCGACGGTACGGTCAAGGTTTTGATTGAGGGGCTGGAACGGGTTAAGATTGACGCATTTGCCGATAATCCGGACTTTATTGAAGTCACGGCAACAATTCTGCCTGAAGTTGAAGAAAAAGACAATCTGGAATTGGAGGCTCTGGTACGTGCCGTATTGTCGCAATTTGAGGAATATGTGAAGCTTTCGCGCAAGACGCCGCCCGAGGCTTTGGCGGCCGTTAACCAGATTGAGGATTACAGCAAGCTGGCTGACACCATTGCTTCGCACCTTTCTCTGAAAATTGAGGAAAAACAGGCCTTGTTGGAGGGCGAGACCCTGCATGATCGTTTTGAAAAGATTTTGGGCTTTATGGATTCCGAAATTACGATGCTGGAAGTAGAGAACCGGATTAAATCCCGTGTTAAACAGCAGATGGAAAAAAGCCAGAAGGAATATTATCTGAACGAGCAGATGAAGGCGATTCAAAAAGAGCTCGGCGATGACGAAGACGGCAATGAAATTGCCGAATATATGAAAAAGATTGAAAAGACAAAGTTGTCCAAAGAAGCCAAGGAGAAGGCTCTGGCTGAAGTAAAAAAGCTGAAGAATATGAGTTCGATGTCTTCCGAGGCAACGGTGGTGCGCAATTATCTGGACTGGCTTTTGGATATTCCTTGGAAAAAACGTTCAAAAGTCAACAAAGATTTGCAAAAGGCTTTGGATATTCTGGAAAAAGACCATTACGGGCTGGACAAGGTCAAAGAAAGGATTGTGGAGTATTTGGCCGTGCAGTCGCGTGCTGACAAAGTAAAAGGCCCGATTTTGTGTCTGGTCGGCCCTCCAGGTGTGGGCAAGACTTCTCTCGGCAAATCCATTGCACGGGCAACGGGGCGCAGTTTTGTGCGTGCCTCGCTCGGCGGTATGCGCGATGAGGCGGAAATCCGCGGCCATCGCAGAACTTATATCGGGTCAATGCCGGGGAAAATTATTAAAGGAATGAAAAAAGCTGCAACGTCTAATCCGTTGTTTCTGCTTGATGAAATTGATAAACTCGGCAATGACTGGCGCGGCGATCCGAGTTCGGCGCTGCTGGAGGTGCTGGATCCGGAGCAGAATGCAGCCTTTAACGACCATTATCTGGAGGTTGATTACGATCTTTCCGACGTGATGTTCGTGACGACGGCAAACTCTTTGGATATGCCGCGTCCGCTGTTGGACCGTATGGAAATTATCCGGCTTTCGGGTTATACCGAAGATGAAAAAATTGAAATTTCCAAACGTCATCTGATTCCGAAGATTTTTGAAGAAAACGCCGTCAAACCGCATGAGCTGGTTATTACCGACGAGGCTATCCGCGATATTGTCCGTTACTATACCAGAGAAGCCGGCGTACGTAATCTGGAACGCGAATTGTCCAAGATTGCGCGGAAGGCAGTGAAGGATATTTTGCTGGAGAAAAACGGCCATATTGAAGTTAATGCCAAAAATCTGGAAAAGTATCTCGGCGTTATCAAATACCGTTACGGCGAAGCGGAGGCTGAAGATCATATCGGTGTTACAACCGGTCTGGCATGGACGGAAGTCGGCGGCGACATTCTCTTTATTGAGGCGGTTGACATGCCCGGAAAGGGAAAAATCACTCAGACCGGCAAACTCGGCGATGTGATGAAAGAATCTATCGAAACGGCTTATTCCGTGGTGCGTTCACATTCCAAGCAGCTGGGGATTGATCCCGAGGTGTTTGAGAAAACCGATATTCACGTTCATGTGCCCGAGGGGGCAACGCCGAAAGACGGACCGTCGGCAGGTATTGCCATGTATACGACGCTGGTTTCCGTGCTGACCAAAATTCCGGTGCGGAAAGATGTGGCCATGACCGGCGAAATTACGCTGCAGGGCAGAGTGTTGCCTATCGGCGGGCTGAAAGAAAAGCTGCTTTCGGCTCTACGCGGCGGAATTAAGACTGTTATTATCCCTAAGGATAATGAAAAAGATTTGGCGGAAATTCCTGACAATGTGAAAAAAGGAATGAAGATTATTCCGGTTGACGAGGTTTCCAAAGTTTTGGAAATTGCGCTCAGGCAGAAAGTCAAGCCGCAGAAATCAAAGTAGTTTGTCGACAAATCCGAAAACTCCGGCATCGATAATGTGTCGGAGTTTCGGATTTTAAACGACTCTGCGGGAAAATCAGAATCGCAGCCCGAATCGCACGCAAAATCAGGCATAAGGCGGTTTTCTGCGGTTTTTCCTGTTAATAACTCGGCAAAAATGCGCTTTTATGAGGAAAAATGTGGATTTTTTGCCTCGTTGGCGTTGTTTTTGTTTGACTTTGCAAAAAAATCACGCTTAAATTTTCCGTGTAAGGGGCGCAATGCTTGAGAAATTAAGGAAAACGCCGGCTTACAATGGTTTGTAACTTAATATATTAGAGGGAGTCCTCACAGTGAATAAAAACGAATTAATTTCTAGCATTGCTAACGAAACCGGTCTGACAAAAACTGATTCTGCAAAAGCTTTGGATGCATTTGTATCTACAATTACTTCTGCTTTGAAATCCGGCGATGAAGTTCGTCTGGTTGGTTTTGGTACATTTGCTGTATCTAAACGTTCTGCTACTACCGGCCGCAATCCGCGCACTGGTGCCGAAATCAAAATTCCGGCTCGCAAGCAGGCTAAATTCAAAGCTGGTAAAGCTCTGCAAGACTCTGTAAACTAATATCAGGGATCGGCTTCGGCCGGTCCTTTTATTTTAGCTGAGTTATTCAAAAACGGGATTCATCATAAGTGGATTCCGTTTTTTTTATGTTTTTTAGTCATTTGGATTCGAAATTGTTATTTTTTTACACGCTATAGAATATAAAATATTATTGTTTAGTATTTTGGTTGTTTGAGTAAAAGAATCTGTTTTGGGCGGAAAGCGTCAGAATATATTGCTTTTGGAGAAATTATGGCTATTTTACGATTTCTCTTGCCATTTTAGACAAAATGAGCTATTATGTAATTGAAATTTTGTTTTAACTGAAGGATTTCACGGATGAAGAAAATTTTCAAATTGGATGATGCCAAAAAGAACCTGCGTCGTGCAGCTTTGATTGCTATTGGCGCTTTTTCCCTGTCTGCGACCCAGATGCAGGCTCAGGACGGCAGCAAGCTTTTTAATAAAATTTATGAAAAATTGGAAAAGGTTGATCATAAAGTTAATAAGATTACTCAGCCCGGAAGAGATTTGGCTTCTAAAATCAGAATAAGAAAAGGCGAAATTGAGTCGGCCAAGTTTATGTTAGGGCAGGCTTTGCCGATGGAAATTAATCAAAGAATAAACAGGGTGACAAATGCGGCCGAGAGAGTTGGCGATGCTGTTCAAACAGTTAGGACGGTAACAGGTGCCGGACGGCAAAGGGAGACCTTGCAGGAACAGCATGAGCAAAGTTCGCAAAATCGTGTCCGGTATGTACAACGGGCACCAAGAGGAGGCCGCGAATAACCGAAGCGGCTTTTTTTATTGAAGGTTTTAATGTCTGAGTAGAAAGATTTTTCTTTCAGAAGTTTGAAATAAAAAGATTGTGTCGGTTTTTTACGGGCCGAGGCAGCGGTTAAATGACCCCAAGCGAAAATAAAGCGTAAAATCGGGGCATGAGGGTAACACTCCGTGTTGAAAAAAACAGCTTGCGAGTGATGGTTTTTCAGCCTTTATTTCCAGTCATAACAAAATATATCTTTCCTATCCTTTTGAAAATATTTGCTTTCTTAAAAAAATTGAATTTTTTTTATTTTTTTGCTTGATTAATTCATTTTATGAGTGTATAAAATCTTTCGTAAACACGATGGGAGTTTAGCTCAGCTGGAAGAGCATCTCGTTTACACCGAGAGGGTCGGGAGTTCGAACCTCTCAACTCCCACCAATTAAAAAACCCGCTTTTATAGCGGGTTTTTTAATTGGATGAAGTTGGAAGTGAGAACTCCCGAGAAAGGGAGTTTGACTACCAGCGAAAGGCGGATGAAAAGACGCCGGTGAGCAGGGCGAATGAGCGCCTGTGAAACTCGAGCGAAGCGATGAGTAACCCTCAACTCCCACCAATTAAAGAGCCACCCTTGCGGTGGCTTTTTTGTCTTTAATAGAGGTTCGAACTTTCTCGGGAGTTCTTCTTACTCGTAAGTTCAGCCTTCGGCTTCACTAATTCCAATTCCGATTAAGCAATTGTCTCGATGTCTGTCGTCATCTCACAATCACAAGTCTTATTGCGTCTTCTTACAAAAAGCAACTTATTGAATGATAGGAGATTTGTTGATGATAATTGGAAACAATATTCTAAGGTAGAGAATGAAGCATTTAAATATATTATTTATTAATCTTAAAGAAAAGTGTTTTTATAAAATTTTTCTAATCATCAACTCATAATTTGATTTCTTTTTTGATTTTTGTTATACTTTATTTTAATAAAAGAACAAAGAGGGCAGAAGCAAATTATGAAAATGTATATTATCATCGGATTATTGATTATCGGGGCAGGGTTGCTTGCTTATGATGTTAAGCACAATTATGTGGACTGGCGGACAGCAGACCGCAGCAGTGCCGGAATAGCGCCTTTGCCAAAAGACGAAAAGCAGGCAGTCGTGCAGGTTTATACTGCCAGAGTTTATAACTGGCGCAAGTATTTTGCAGTGCATCCGTGGATTGCAACAAAAGACAAAAACGCCGATCATTATACCGTTTATCAGGTTTTGGGGTGGAAGCAATGGCGGACAGGCAATGCCGTTGATGTTTCCGAAGACGTGCCGGACAGAAAATGGTATGGCATGAGCCCGACATTGTTACAGGATTTGCGCGGAGAAGAAGCAGAAAAGGCAATTTCCGGAATCAAAAAAGCGGTTGCAAATTATCCTTTTGCCTCTGAATATGTTTTATATCCGGGGCCGAACAGCAATACTTTTATTTCTTATATTATCCGTCAGGTGCCGGAATTAACGGTTGAATTGCCGCCGATTGCGATTGGCAAAGATTTTCTGGGATATAATAAGTTTTTTGCCAAAGCAGAGAGCAAAAAAGGGTATCAATTTTCATTGTTCGGCCTTTTCGGTCTGACGGTTGGCAAAGGCGAGGGACTGGAGATTGATATTTTGGGGCTGGTTTTTGGTATAGATTTTCTGCGCCCGGCTATCAAACTGCCGTTTATCGGCCGTTTGGGTATGTCTGACGCGCCGGTGGATTAATGAGTTGGAATTTGTGTATGGCTGATTTTATTGTTATTGATAAGAGAGAATGGAAGCGGCGGGAGTATTTTGAGCATTATTACCGGCAGGTTCCCTGCCGCTTCAGCCTGACGGTTGAACTGGATGTTACCCGACTGGTGCAAAGCGTGAAAAAGCAGGGGCTGATGTTTTTTCCGGTTTTTATTCATTTGCTGGCTTTGGTCGTTAATCGCCATCAGGAATTCCGGACAGGGTTTAATTCGTCCGGAGAACTTGGCTATTGGCGGCAAGTCTGGCCGGAGTATACGGTTTTTCATCCTCAAACCCAGAGCTTTTCTACGTTATGGACACCGTTCTCCGAGAATTTTGATGAGTTTTATCTTAATTATGTTCGGGATTGGGAAAAATATGGTGAAATTGAGGGCTTTGCTCCCAAGCCGGAGAGGCCGGAAAATGTTTTTAACATTTCCTGTCTGCCTTGGGTGAATTTTACGTCTTTCAACCTTGATTTGCCGCGTTCCGATAATTATCTGCTGCCGATTTTTACGCTGGGGAAATTTGTTGAAAAGAACGGCGGAATTTTTGCGCCGCTGGCTTTGCAGCTGCATCATGCGGTTTGCGATGGTTTTCATGCCGCCTTGCTGATTGACGGGTTGCAGGAGTTGTGTAACGGTTTTGGGAGAGAAAAATGAACGGTAATGTCGGAGAGGGCGGTAAATGAACGTCAGGCAGGAAACAGCGCAAGATTTTGATGAGATTTATCATTTGGTCAGAACGGCTTTTGAAACGGCGGAAGTCAGTGACGGCAGGGAGCAGGATTTTGTTTCTTCTTTACGGTATTCGGAAAATTATATTCCGGAACTGGCTTTAGTGGCGGAAGAGGGGAGAAAGATAATCGGCCACATTATGCTGACACGGCAACGGATTGTTTTAAACGAAAAAAGTATAAATGCGCTGTTGTTGGCGCCGGTGTGCGTGGATATTGCTTTTCGGAGAAAAAAGCTGGGATCACGGTTGATAGATACGGCCTTGGAAAAAGCGGAAAAATTTGGGTTTGATGCGGTTTTTCTGGTAGGGAATCCGGATTTTTACAATCGTTTCGGTTTTGAGGAAACTGTTGCAAAAAATGTTAAGAATCTCAATGGTCTGCCGGACAGATATGTATTGGTTAAAGAACTGAAAAAAGGCTGCCTTGACGGGTGCTCAGGTACAATAGACTTTGATTATGAATTTTAACGCAGCTGGCTGTCTTTGCTGCCGCGGCGATTGTACAAGCTGACGGCTTTTTGTTCTTTGTCTGCTTCTTCCTGACAATGAATGCATAAGCGGACACCGGGCAGAGCCTGTCGACGGGCAGGCGGTATTTCTTCTCCGCATTCTTCACAAAATTCCAAGCTTTCTCCGCAAGGAACATTTTTGCGTGCACGCAAAACCTCGTCGTTAATCGAATCCTGAATTTGTTCCTGTACGGCGTCGTCGTCTGTCCAGCCGTTTGCCATTTTATTTCTCCTTTACTTTTACTTAATTATATAATCATTTTGTTTTTTCTGCAAATATATAATGTTTACATAATATGTTATGATTTTGTTCTGCCAAAGCCGGCAGAATGTTTTTATGGACAGGAGTGAAAATGATTTATGGATATATTCGCGTAAGCAGCGACAAACAGACGACGGAGAATCAGCGTTTTGAAATTGAGCGTTTTGCAGAAGGCAATGGAATTGTGATTGAAAAATGGATAAATGAGACCATCAGTGCAACTAAAGATTTGGAAAAGCGAAAACTCGGCAGGCTTCTTAATGTGCTGAGAACGGGGGATATTTTGATTTCTTCCGAGTTATCAAGGTTGGGGCGGAATTTGTTGCAGGTTATGAGTATTTTGCATTTTTGCATGAAGAAAGATATTCAGGTTTGGACGATTAAGGACAATTATCGTCTGGGGGCGGATATTCAATCCAAGGTTTTGGCTTTTGCATTCGGATTGTCGGCCGAAATTGAGCGGAATCTGATTTCTCAGCGTACAAAAGAAGCTTTGGCCCGTTTGAAAGCCGAAGGAAAACGGCTGGGGCGTCCGAAAGGCAGCGGCAACAAGTCTGCCAAATTAAGCGGCAAAGAAGAAAAAATTGCCGAGATGCTCAGGGAAAATATGTCAAAAAAGAAAATTGCGCAATATTTTTGCGTCAGTCGGCGTACCTTGTATAATTTTATGAAAAAACAATTGATAAGCGGGAATAAATAACGGACATATAATTTTCTCATATGGCGCTATCTTAAATAATAAAAAAAATTATTCAAGCACTATTTATATAAAAGTGACAGTTTTATTGGATAAATTTTAACTGCCTGTCTCCATATGTTTTATTTTTGCCCAAAATAACTTTCGTGATTTTTTATGAGAAAATTATATGTCCGTTTTCAGGGCATTAAAGATGCGTAATTGGAGAGTGTTTGGAGTTTTGCTGACATGGCGATTACAGGCAGTAGAGCGAGTGTTTGTCTGATGTCGTCAGGAGTATCAGGTACGGATGATTATCGGGGTGTTCCGGCTATGTTCAGGAAATATATATTTCTAAAATCCGGAAGGTACCGTTTTATATCTATTTTATTTGCCGGTATTTGTCACCATCCCGATAACTCTTATGTTCTCCGCCGGGCAGGAGTTTTTTATGGTTAAAATTTCGGTATTGATGCCGGTTTACAATACAGATGAAAAATTTTTACGGCAGGCAATAGAAAGTATTTTGGAGCAAACGTATCAGGATTTTGAATTTCTGATTATTAATGACTGTTCTTCCGATGCCCGTGTTGAGAAGGTGGTTTTATCTTATAAAGACAAGCGGATTAAATATTCGGTCAATTCTCAAAATCTGGGGATTTCCGGAACGCGGAACAAATTGATAAGTCTGGCCAAAGGTGAATATTTGGCTGTGATGGATCATGATGATGTTTCTTTGCCGGAACGTCTGGAGAAAGAAGCCGCTTTTCTTGATGCTCATCCGGAAGTCGGCGTTGTCGGATGTGCCGTCCGTTATCTGGGGACGCCAAAGGTCAGAAAACTGCCCGAAGATGATGGCAGTGTCAGAGAAGCTCTTGTCTTTTTCAGCCCGTTTTGTCATCCGGCCACGATGATCCGCAAATCCGTTTTACAGAATTGCGGTGTTGCTTATGAAGCCGAATTCAGTCCGGCTGAGGATTATGCCTTATGGAGTCGCCTGATGTCGGTGACGAAATTTGCCAATTTGCCGGATGTCCTTTTTGAATATCGGGATTATTGCGGCAATACAACACATTCTCAAAAAGAAAAAATGCAATCGGCAGCCAGTCGTGTTCAGCAGAGCATTCGTCAGGCTTATCCGGCTCTTTGGGCAAAGGCAAAAGAGAATGCCGATTGGGTAAAAAGGATTAAGCTGTTTGGTTTTTTACCTTTTTTGACAATCAGAAAGCGGTGCAATTTTCACGAGGCGAAGTTGTTTGGCATTTTGCCGCTGTGGTCTGAGAGAATAAAATATTCAGCAGGAGGAGAAAAGTAGCATGAAGGGCATTATTCTTGCCGGCGGCAGCGGAAGCCGATTGTATCCGCTGACGCAAACCATTTCAAAACAACTGCTGCCGGTTTATGACAAGCCGATGATTTATTATCCGTTGTCAACCTTATTGTTGTTCGGTATCAGGGAAATTCTGATTATTTCAACGCCCAAAGATACACCGAATATTCAGGCTTTATTTAAGGACGGTTCCCATTTGGGGCTGCAAATTCATTATGCCATTCAGAATGAGCCGAAAGGAATTGCCCAGGCTTTTACCATCGGTGCCGATTTTATCGGAGATGACGATGTTTGTCTTATTTTAGGAGACAATATTTTTTATATGGGCGGGCAGATTGATACTTTTCGCACAGAAGTTTTGCGCAATCCGGGAGCGACGGTTTTCGGGTATCATGTTTCTGATCCCGAGCGTTTTGGCGTGGTGGAATTTGATAAAGACTTTAAAGCCGTTTCTATCGAAGAAAAGCCGGTGAAGCCGAAATCTAATTATGCCGTGGTCGGATTGTATTTTTATAAATCGGATGTTGTGGAAAAAGCCAGAAACCTGCAGCCTTCGGCGCGCGGCGAATTGGAAATTACCGATTTGAACAAGCTTTATCTGGAAGAGGGGAGGATGAATGTGGTGCCGATGCGGCGCGGCAACGCCTGGCTTGATGCCGGTACGCCCGACAGCCTGATGGAGTCTTCCCAGTTTGTACAGATTATCGAGCAACGGCAGGGGCTTAAAATTGCCTGTATTGAGGAAATTGCCTATCGGCGCGGTTTTATTAATGACGAACAGATGGCGGCTTTGATTGCCTCGCTTAAAAACGGCTGTGCTTATAAGAAGTATCTGCAGAAGATTTATGAGGAGTATCATGGAATTTATTAAGACGGAAATTGACGGTGTTTATATTTTGGAACCGCGGGTTTTTGAAGATGCCAGAGGGTATTTCTTTGAGATTTACAATCAAAATGAATTTGCCGCGCATGGCCTGGATTATGACTTTGTGCAGGATAATCAGTCGAGGTCTTCTTACGGCACTGTCCGCGGACTGCATTTTCAAAAAGGGGCGTTTGCGCAAGCCAAGCTGGTGCGCGTGATTGAGGGGACAGTGCTGGATGTCGGTGTTGATTTGCGTTCCGGTTCCAAGACTTTCGGAAAATATGTTGCGGTCGAATTGTCAGGCGAAAACAAGCGCCAACTCTTGCTGCCGCGCGGTTTTGCCCATGGTTTTTCCGTATTGAGCGAAACTGCGGTGTTTTCTTATAAATGCGATAATTTTTACAATCCGGCGAGCGAAGGCGGTATTCGTTTTGATGATCCGGATCTGAATATTGATTGGAAAGTTAACCTTAAAGATGCAGTGCTGTCGGATAAGGATTTGAAAATGCCGTTTTTTAAGGAGTGTGAGCCTTGTTTTTAGTAACGGGAGCGAACGGGCAGCTGGGGCAGGAACTGCGGCTTATTCTCGGGGATAAGGCCGTGTATGTCGATTATGCCGATTTGGATATTACGGATGCGGCGGCGGTCAGGGAGTTTTGCCGGACGCGGGAATTTGAGGCGATTATCAATTGTGCGGCTTATACGGCAGTGGACAAGGCGGAAAGCGAGCCGGAAAAAGCGCAGAACGTGAATGTGAACGGGCCGAAGAATTTGGCAGAAACCGGTATTCCTCTGATTCATGTTTCAACGGATTATGTTTTTGACGGTCAGAGTTGCCGTCCTTATAAAGAAAATGATTTGCCGGCACCGCATTCGGTTTACGGACGGACCAAGCTTGCCGGAGAACAGGCTGTTTTGGAGAGAGCTTCGGCAACGTTTGTTTTTCGGACTTCCTGGCTGTATTCGCCGTTTGGCAACAATTTTGTGAAGACGATGCTACGGCTGGGTGCTGAAAGGGACGTACTTAAGGTGGTGTTTGACCAGATCGGGACGCCGACTTATGCCGCTCATCTGGCGCAGGCGGTAGTTGCTGCTTTGCCGTATTTGAAAAAAGGGAGCAGGGAGGTTTATCACTTTAGCAATGAGGGTGTTTGTTCCTGGTATGATTTTGCCGTGGAGATTATGGCGCAGGGCGGACGGAATTGCAAGGTTTTGCCGATTGAAAGCAAGGATTATCCGACAGCGGCGGAGCGTCCGGCCTTTTCGGTGCTGAACAAAGAAAAGTTTAAAACAAGTTTTGGGATGGAAATTCCCCATTGGAAGAAAGGGCTGGAAGAATGTCTGAAGCGATTTTAGTTACCGGCGGCGCCGGATTTATCGGTTCTAATTTTGTGCCGTATTTTGTAAATAAATATCCGGAATATCAGGTGATTAATCTGGATAAACTGACTTATGCCGGTAATTTGGACAATCTGGCAGAATGTGCAGGTAAGGCAAATTACCGTTTTGTGCAAGGAGATATTTGTGATGCGGCGTTTGTTGAAAAGCTGTTTGCGGATTACGACATTCGCGGGGTAGTTCATTTTGCGGCGGAAAGCCATGTTGACAATTCGATTTCCGGCCCGCGCCCCTTTGTTGAAACAAATATTGTCGGGACGTTCAACTTGCTTGAAACCGCCCGGAAGCATTGGATGGACGCGCCGGCGAAATGCAAGCCCGGTTATGAAAAATGCCGTTTTCATCATATCTCGACCGATGAGGTTTACGGCTCGCTGGGTGAAGACGGATTTTTCAAAGAGACAACGCCGTATGCGCCGAATTCACCTTATTCGGCTTCCAAAGCAAGTTCTGATTTTCTGGTGCGGGCGTATTTTCATACTTTCGGTATGAACGTGACGACTTCTAACTGTTCAAATAATTACGGTCCGAAGCAGCATCCGGAAAAGCTGATCCCCAAGATTATCAGCAATTGCCTGAACGAAAAGCCGATACCAGTTTACGGCGACGGCAAGAATATCCGCGACTGGCTGTATGTGCTTGACCACTGCAAAGCGATTGATTTGATTTATCATCGGGGCAGAGCCGGTGAGACCTATAACGTGGGCGGGCATAACGAGAAGACCAATCTGGAAATCGTTTCGGAAATCTGCCGGATTATGGATAAAAAGAAACCGCGTGCCGGCGGCAAGAAATATGCCGATTTGGTTACTTTTGTAGCTGATCGCGCCGGACATGACAGGCGCTATGCCATTGATGCCGACAAACTGACAAACGAACTGGGCTGGAAAGCCGATGAGAATTTTGCTTCCGGCATTATCAAAACCGTGGAGTGGTATGTGAAATGAAGCCAATACTTGTTCATGCTCATGTTTTTTATTCCGAATTATGGCCGGAGCTTAAATCTTGCATCCAAAATCTGGCCGATTATCCGTTTGAGCTTTTTGTAACAATGGTTGTTGATAATAATGAGCTTAAGGCTGATGTAGTGTCGGCTTTTCCCAAAGCTCATATTGAGGTTGTTGAAAACCGGGGTTTTGATGTGGGGCCGTTTGTTCATGTATTAAGCCAAGTCGATTTGGATGATTATAGTTATGTTGTGAAGCTGCATACCAAACGGGATATGTTTTTGGGCGCTCATTTGAAATATTTTGATATGTCTGGAGCAAAATGGCGTCTTTATGCGTTGGCTATTTTAAAGTCTGAAAAGGTTGTAAAAAATATAATAAGCGCTTTTGAAAAAGATAAAAAGCTGGGGATGGTGGCGGATTATCATCTGATTGTCAATAAAGAACAAGATGATATTCAGGCTCAACAGGAAGCAATAAAAATCTTAAAACAACTTGGGTATGAGAATATATCTTATGGTTATGTTGCCGGTACAATGTTTTGGTGCAGAGCATTTCTTCTCAGCCCCTTAAAAAGGCTGGGTTTTGATCTCTCTGATTTTGAAGAGTCTTCCGCTCATTGTAAAATTTCTACAAAGGCTCATGTGCTGGAACGTTTGTTGGGATGTCTGGTCTTTGCTCAATCTCAAAAAATTGCAGATTCTATCACTTTTATACAGTTTTCTGGAAAAATCTGTGAAACAGGCCGGAAAATGAAGAGGTTTTTCTTTCAAAGGAAAATGGATTGTACAGGAAAAATAAAAGTTAAAATATGTGGAATCGGTTTCTCTATAGAGAAATGTAGAGATAGAATATGTAATAAGGGAAGTAAAATGATAGTTAGTAATATTCTTTCTGTTGATGAGGTTTCTTTGTCGAATAATAAAAGACTTAGATGTTTAGTTTCTAGCCTTCGTCATCCGTTTAATAAGCAAAAACGTAGAAAATTGAGGGAAGAGCTAATTGAAAAGTATAAAGTAAGAAAATCTTCTTTTAAAAAGGATCCTAATTTCAATGTAAAAGATATTCCTATATATTTGATATCTTATAATAGGCTAGGATATTTACAGCAAATGATAACCAAGCTAGAGATGTATGGTCTTACAAATATTCATATTATTGATAATCATTCTGATTATGAGCCTTTGTTGGCATATTTAAATGTATTGCCTTATCATGTTTATTTCATGGATAAAAATTATGGACACAGGGTATTTTGGGAGTCAGGTTTATTTGATGATATCATTCAACACTCTTTATATATAGTATCAGATCCAGATATTGAGTTTAATGCAGATTTGCCTGATGGTTTTTTGTCAGAATTATACCGTCTGTTAGGGGAGTATAAGTGTGTAACTAAAGTTGGTTTTGCATTAAAAATAGATGATTTGCCTCAGAATAAGGTTAATGAGACGGTTATTGCTTGGGAAAGTCGTTTTTGGAAAAACAGACTGAAAGATCGCCTTGATATTTATCATGCAGATATAGATACGACTTTTGCATTGTATCGTCCTGGAAAATTAGATGAAAGATTTTTTTACTCAGCAATTCGTGTGGCAGGGAATTTTACTGCTAAGCATTTGCCCTGGTATCAAAATGGAAATAATGCTGATGATATTAAACATTATAATCGGACATCTGATTCAAGATTTGCTTCTTGGACAAAAGATATTCAACGTTATAATAATATAATGGAGGGATGATGCCTAAAGTTTCTGTACTAACACCTTTATATAATACGAATAAAGTACATTTGCAAGAAATGATTGCTTCAGTATTGGAACAGTCATTTCAGGATTTTGAGTTTATTTTGTTAAATGATTCTCCTGAAAATAAGGAGATTGAACAAATTGTTAAATCTTATAAGGATAAAAGAATAAGATATTATTGTAATGAAAGAAATTTGGGAATTTCGGCCAGCAGAAATAAATTAATTGATTTGGCAAAAGGGGAATATTTGGCCATTTGTGATCATGATGATATTTCTGTTCCGGATAGATTTGAAGCACAGGTTGCTTATTTGGATAAGAATCCTGCAGTAGGTGTTGTATCTGGTTTATGTGAAGTTTTTGGTGGTGGAACACATGTGTTTCAGCAGCATCCGGAGTTTGATTTGGATATAAAAATTCATTTGACGAAAGGTTGTTATTTGGCACATCCAGCATCAATGATACGAAAAAGTGTGTTGTTATCTAATGATATTTGTTACAATGAAAGATATTCTCCCGCGGAAGATTATAAATTGTGGGAAGATTTAATAGATGTTACAAATTTTTATAATCTACAAAAAGTTTTGTTAAAGTATCGAAGTTTTGATGCAAATACTTCTGTTTTGCAAAATAGAATTATGATTGAAGCATCAAGAAAAATACAGTTGGAAATTAGAGATAAGCACCCTTCTTATTATGATGAAATATCTAGAGAAATTCCGCTTTCTGAAAAGACTTCCGAAAAGGTTTATTATAAACTATTCGGGATAGTTCCACTGATTAAGATTACCAAGAATAAAGTTTATTTGTTTAACATTGTTCCGTTGCTGACAATAAGGAGAAAAACATGCAGAAGCCCAAGATAACTTTAGGAATTGTTTTTTACAATCAACGAAATTTTATTAAGGATGCTATAGCTTCCGTGAAGAATCAGACTATTGATGGGTGGGAATGTATAATTTATGATGATGGGTCTTCAGATGGTTCGGATGAGATAATTTTACGTGAAATATGTAATGATGGTCGTTTTATTTTTAAACGTTCAGAGAAGCGTAATTTTACACCGTCTGTTGGTCGGAATTATTGTTTGGATCATGTAAAAGGAAAATATGTATGTTTTCTGGATGGCGATGATATGTTGGTTAAAAATGCTTTCGAAATTATGTATGGCGTAGCGGAAGCCGGAAATTGTGATATGGTGTCTTGCGGGGCTCCAAATTATAATATTTCAGTTCCTGTCGATTTTCACTATCATACGGATTTGCCGGCTGCTGGATGTGTAAATGATATTGTTTTTGTGAATACCCCAGTGCCAGATGGTAGTGCATGGAGATTAAATGGTGATATTGAAAATGGTTGGATCTGGGGTATTCTTTATAAAAAAGAAACTATAAAAGATATTCGTTTTGATTAAAAGCTGAGACCTTATGAAGATTCATTGTTTTTTATGAATGCATCTCTGGTGATTAAAAGATTTGCGGTAATGAAGACTTCCAGTGTTTTTCATAGAGAAAATTCAGGTATTACGAATAAAGGAATAAGTGATGAGATCTTACCGGCAATAGACTCGTTTTTTCAAAAAGCATATTTATTAATCGGTGAGCAATACAGGGGGGGGGGTATATGATGCCTGGTTGAAAAATATGTGTCGAATATTGCTAAAGCATACGTGGTATATTTATAAATATTGTTATGCAGAGACGAAAGATAAAGTAAATCTTGTGAGAAAAATTCGTGATTATGCTAAGCCGTATGAAAAATTTGAACCGTGCGGATTAAAAATAATGTTACGCAAACTAAGAATGAAATTGTAAAAAGGAGATTATAAATGAAGTGGAATAAGCCGGGGCATGAGTTTGATGAGTTAGGCGGCAAGTTTATTAAAAACCGAAAGTTGATTGTGATTGGAGATGACTTTGATCAGGCCAGTTTTTATCTAAATCGCAGGATAACGGATGTATTGCAGTTCTTAAATGTTCCTGTTAAATTGGTAAAGTTTTCAATAAAAAATCTTCAAAAAAAGTGGTTTACCAAATTAATAATACATATGTTAAACTTTAAATACAAATTGTTCAAGCAACACGCTGTTATTATTACACATTATAAGTATCAAGATGTGAATAAGGCTATTATGTTGCGTAATATTTTGAAAGAGATATTTCCTAATCTTATGGTTTATGATTCGACAGAGTTTTTGGAAAAACAAATGTCAATATTTGCAGCGTATGTACAAGATAAAATTTATGTTCGTGATACCTGCATTATTGTTACAACGGGATGTACATTAAATTGTAAATATTGTTTGAATTTTACTCCTTTTATTAAACATGCAAAATCAATTTCTTTAGAAAAACTAAAAGAAGAAGCAGATATTTATTTTAAGGTTGTTGATTATGTCGGATTTTTTCAAATTAGTGGCGG
Organism: Alphaproteobacteria bacterium; assembly: GCA_017935485.1. Classification (GTDB taxonomy): domain Bacteria; phylum Pseudomonadota; class Alphaproteobacteria; order RF32; family CAG-239; genus MGBC133411. The sequence goes on from JAGBHO010000047.1 coordinate 54,292, forward strand.
AGAACCGCTTACTTATAAATATTTAGCTGAGTATATTGAGTGGGTGGCTGAAAAATATAGTAATCAAATTGGACAGATATTGTTGGCAACAAATGGTACGTTATTGCCAGATGAAAGATTGGCAAATGTGTTAAAAAAATATGGTGTTATTTTACTTTTAGATAATTATACTCAAGCGGTTCCATCGACAAAACCCACACGCGATAAATTAATAAACTTTTTGGAGGAACATGGTATAGATTCTCGTGATTATGGTGAAAATCAGCAGTTTTTTAAATTTTTTCCAGCCAATGAAGATTACTCAAAATTATCAGAAAAAGAGCTTTCTGAACGAGCTGATAAATGTTGGGGATTGCAACCTTGGCGAAATTTACGCGATGGGCGGATTTATTATTGTAATTTTTCATCCTTTGCCGTTACAGCGGGTATTATTCAGGATGATCCTCGTAATTATATGGATTTGAAAAATTTTGATTGCTCAAAGAAGAAAGAATTGCTTGAATTTTTTATGGGCTATTCAGTATTAGGATATGATACTTTTTGTACTTTGTGTAATGGTATAAATGAGAGTAACACCTTGGAACGGCGACCAGCAGGGGAGCAAGCCAAAGGAAAATTTGGCTGGCATTCCGGAATGACCTTGTCTGAGTTTGAGGAGATGAACTTATGAGTTTTTTGAAAAAGTATCGAAAGCTTTCTCAGAATAAAGCCAGATTAAAACAATTTTATAATGCCGGGAATTCTATAATTATTATAGAGGGCGAAAAGACAATTGTTAATCCAGCTGAATTTTTAGAACTTGAACTTTTAAGGATTCCTTGGGGGGGGGTGCAACTTATAATACATAGGCCGTTTGCATTTAAAATGTTGTCTTTGGATGTATGTGGTAATTTGAGTGTTGAAATTTGCGAAAATATTATTGAGCCAGTCGGACATATCAGAATACTTAAGGCTGTCGGTGATGTTAAAAATTATGTATATATAGGAAAAGGTTCAGGGATAGGGGATGCTGTTTTTGATGTAACACTTCACGGTAATATAGAAATTGGAGATGCATGTACAATGTCTTGGGGTGTTATGTTGAAAACCGATGATACACATCCAATTTATCAAAATGGAAAAATAATTAACCGAAGTAAAAATATTATAATTGGTAAGAATGTATGGATTGGTATGCATGCGTCAATTTTAAAAAATAGTATGATACCTGACGGGGCTATCGTTGGTGCCTATTCGGTAGTGGCCGGGCGGTTCGATGAAAAGAATTCTGTTATAGCGGGAAATCCGGCCAAAGTTGTAAAACGTGATGTCCAATGGAAATGTGGACTTATTGATTATAATGATTAATTTTTGTTTCTTTACATTTTGCTTTTTTCTGTAATAATGGAAGAAAATAATGATGGGAGATGAAGATGGCGGCGAGAGTAGCGATTGTCGGGATTATTGTTGAAAATCCGGAGGCGGTGGAAAAGCTTAATGCAATTTTGCATGAGTATGCCGCTTTTATCATCGGCCGGATGGGGATTCCTTATCGCGAAAAGAAGGTGAGCATTATCAGTATTGCCGTAGATGCGCCGCAAGATGTAATCAGTGCCATGGCGGGAAGAATAGGGCGACTGAACGGCGTGTCGGCCAAAACCGTTTATTCGGCCAAAGAGGCTGAAAATTAAATTCTTTCTTGCATCTTTGCCTTAAAGTTTGTATAGTTCCGATGATTTTTAACTAACGGGGAAGATTTTCTGACCTGAAAGAGAAAGGCTGTTATATGTATGATCCGAAATCATTAAAGGCGGAGGAGTTTATCTGCCATCAGGAAGTTCTGGATACGCTGGAATTTGCCGAGAAGAATAAAAACAATCGCAAACTTATTGATAAAATTCTGGAAAAAGCCCGTTTGCGCAAGGGATTGAGCCATAGAGAGGCTATTGTGCTGCTGGACTGTGCGCTTGAAGACAAAAACAAAGAAATTTTTGCTTTGGCCGAACAGATTAAAAAAGACTATTACGGTAACCGTATTGTTATGTTTGCGCCGCTGTATCTGTCCAATTATTGTGTCAACGGCTGTGTTTATTGCCCTTATCATGCCAAAAACAAACATATTGCGCGCAAAAAGCTGACGCAGGAAGAAATTGCCCGTGAGGTTATTGCTTTGCAGGATATGGGGCACAAGCGTCTGGCTCTGGAGGCGGGGGAAGATCCGGTCAACAATCCGATAGAGTATATTCTGGAAAGTATCAAAACCATCTATTCCATTAAGCATAAAAACGGTGCAATCCGCCGTGTAAATGTTAATATAGCTGCAACAACGGTTGAGAATTATCGCAAGTTGAAAGAAGCCGGTATCGGCACTTATATTCTTTTTCAGGAAACTTATCATAAAGAAAGTTATGAAAAACTGCATCCCAAAGGCCCGAAGCATAATTATGCCTATCATACCGAGGCGATGGACAGAGCCATGGAGGGCGGTATTGACGATGTCGGGCTCGGGGTTTTGTTCGGGCTGGAATTGTACCGTTACGAGTTTGCCGCTCTTTTGATGCATGCCGAGCATCTGGAAGCTGTTCACGGCGTGGGGCCGCATACGATCAGCGTGCCGCGGATTAAGCATGCCGACGATATTGATCCGAACGTTTTTGACAATGGCATTGACGATGATATTTTTGCCAAGATTATTGCATGCATCCGGATTTCGGTGCCTTATACCGGTATGATTATTTCAACGAGAGAGAGCAAGGCCTGTCGGGAAAAAGCTTTGCATTACGGCATTTCGCAAATCAGCGGCGGTTCCAAAACCAGTGTCGGCGGATATGCCGAAGAGGAACCCGAGGATCATAAATCCGAACAATTTGACGTCAGCGACAAAAGAACTCTGGATGAGGTTGTCCGCTGGCTGATGGAGCAGGGATACGTGCCGAGCTTTTGTACGGCTTGTTATCGCGAAGGCCGGACCGGCGACCGTTTCATGGCCTTGTGCAAAAATATGCAAATTCATAACTGCTGTCTGCCCAATGCCCTGATGACCCTGAAAGAATATATACAGGATTATGCGTCACCTGAGACAAAGCTGCTTGGCGAAGCTTTGATTGCTTCTGAACTGGATAATATTCCGAATGAAAAGGTCAGAAATATTGTTAAGGCTAATTTGGAAAATATTGTCAAAGGACAGCGTGATTTTCGTTTTTAGAACGTTTTTTTCCATGTCTAATCGATTGAATCTCCCGAGCAGTTTTCGGGAGATTTTTTTTGTCGCATTTGTTGTGCAAATATTAGGAAATCCGAGGATTTCAAAGAATTATCCACAGAAACGTTTTTAAAGTCTTAAGCACCTTGATTCGGGGTAAAAGGCATATTATTTTTTACGGCATAATAAATTTTTCATTATTAGGAATTTTAGTTATGAGTAAAAAAGTTATGTTTTCAACCCATGGTCTGGTTGAAGGTGATTTTGCCTATAAAACAGATGAGCTGGGCTTTCCGACCAATGAGGTCATTTCCAAAAAAGTTATTACGGGGCAGGATACCGGCGGGCAGGTTTATTATGTCAAAGCGCTGGCTTCCATTTATGACAAAGATTATGATGTAGATTTGGTTACCAGAAGGGTTGATCCGAGAATTTGCCCGCAATTCGGCGGCACATTTAAAGATTTGGGGTCGGATATCAATTATACCGTAGAAAAACAATGGCATGAAGTTGATGCCGGGTTGCACGGACGTGCCAGAAGCAATGTGCTGCGTGTTCCGGCAGGCGGTAATTTTGCTTTTGTTCCGAAAGAGGAAATTGTTCCTTTGCTGGACGAATTGATTGATAATCTGGTTGATTATTATAAAAAAGAAGGTTCTTACGAGGATATTGAGGTTGTTGAGGGACATTACCGCGACGGTATGCTGGCCGCATCAATGTTGTGCGACAGAGTAGAGAAAGATACGGGACGCCGTCCGGTTATGCTGGTGACAAGCCACTCTCTCGGCCATAAAAAATATGAGAGAAATCTGCCCAAATATGAAAACGGCGAGATTCCCGACGAAGTTTGGCAATGGCATAATTTTGAAGAGCGTATCAGCCATGAGAAATACGGTTTTGATCAGGCAGACATTATTATTGCCACGTCTCCGGACGAGGAGCGCCGTCTGGCCGCAGATCCTTATCTGGCTGATGTCAACAAAGTGACCGTAATTCCGCCGGGGTATAACAGCCTGTTGTTTAAACCGATGGCAGAAGAGGCAAAGCAGGCTTTGGTTTCTGATTTTGTATATCAGGATCTTGACGGCAACGAGCGCCATATTAACCTGAGCGGCCGGAAAGTCGTTTCTTCTTTAGGGCGCGTTGTGCCTGATAAGGGTTTTGTCGAGCTTTCCAGAACAATGAAAGAGATTATTGCCAAAGACCGTAACGTTATTTATATGGTCAGCGGAGAAAAAGGCAACCCCGTTACCGAAGAATGCAAGAAAGAATTGGACGGCGTGTTGGATAATGTTGTTTTTCTGCCGTCTTTGAATCAGGGACAAATGGCGCGGGTTTATAACGCTTCTTCAATCTTTGTCATGTCAAGCCTGAATGAAGCTTTCGGCATGGTTCCGCTTGAGGCGATGGGATGCGGTACGGCGGTTGTTGTCGGACGCAGCGGCTTTAATGATTATGCCCATTGCGCCGATATCCGCCATGACAATGAAGATTTCAGCAAAGCAATCGGTTTTTATGCGCCATCGCAGGAAGTTGACCGCCGGCGTCAGGTTAAAGCCGTATCGTTGCTGCTGAACAACGAAGAACTCAGAAAGCAGGTAGCGCGGAACGGTTATGATTTTGTTTCTAAAAACCTGACATGGCAGCAGATTGCCAATAAGAAAAACATGCTTATTCGTGAGGTTATCAGACAAAGAGGAAGCAGGAGGATTGCCGCCGGCGAAAATTTTTTTAGACGAGCCGTCGGTTACAGCCTGTAATGCCTGACCAGACGGCAGCAGAATTAAAAAGCGGAAGCGGAAAACGTTTCCGCTTTTTTTATGCTGCAGGAAGAGCTGTCTGTTGTTTTTTAGTTTGATTTTTGCAAAAAAGTGTAATAGCTTTAGAAAAATTGAAAAAACATATGAAGAGAGGTTGTTATGGGAATTAATGCATTGCCGGTCAGAGGTACAAAAGATTATCTGCCGGCGGAGGTTTTGCTGCGGGATTATGTTCAGGGGATTATCCTTGATACTTATAAGAAGTTTGGTTTTCAGCGGATTAATACGCCGATTATGGAGGATATTGAGCGCTTGAACAAAAGCGACGGCGGCGAGAATCTCAGCATGATTTTCAAAATTCTCAAACGCGGGCAGAAACTTGATTTGAGCAAAGAAAATCTTGTGGAAGACGATCTGGTTGACAGCGGGCTGCGTTATGATCTGACGATGCCGTTGTCGCGTTATTTTGCCAACAACCGCCAGAATTTGACTTTGCCGTTCAAATGTATTCAGATTGACAAGGTTTTTCGTGCCGAACGTCCGCAAAAAGGCCGGTTGCGCGAGTTCTTTCAATGCGATATTGATATTATCGGCGATGCGTCGGCCAATGCCGAAGCCGAGCTGATTTATGTAACGACGCAGGCTTTGCTGAATATCGGTTTTGAAGATTTTACCGTTCGGGTTAATGACCGCCGGATTTTGACGGATCTGATTAAGTCCGCCGGATTTTCCGATGAAGACGTTCCGTCTGTCTGCATCAGTTTTGACAAACTGGACAAGGTGGGCTTAGACGGTGTTAAAGCAGAGTTGCTGGAGAAAGAATATGTGCCGGCCGTGGTTGAAAAGTTTATGGAAATCATCGGCGGCAATGACTTGTCTGATTTGTCGGCGATTGAAAAATTCTGTTCCGATGCGACGGTTCCTGCTAATCTGAAAAAAGTGATTGAGACCATTCGGGCGTTGACCGGCGGAAAGTTTAATATCGTTTATGACAAATCTCTGGTGCGCGGCATGGGGTATTATACCGGCATGGTGTTTGAGATTGTCAGTACCAAATTTGGTTCTTCCGTTGCCGGCGGCGGAAGATATGACAAGATGATCGGAAAGTTTTTGGGCGAAACGGTACCGGCAGTCGGTTTTTCCATAGGTTTTGAACGTATTTGCGAAATTTTGAAAGACAGTGAGACCGTAAAAGTGCCGCAAGGTAAGAAGATTGTGCTGGTTTATGCCGATGGCGACGATTTTGGTGCGGTTTTGAAAAAAACGGCGGAGCTGAGAGCTGACGGCTGGACGGTGAATATGCTCAAGCGCTCCAAAAAGCTCGGTAAACAGCTTGATGCCATGGTTGACAACGGTTACAGCCATTCTTTTAATTTCGGAGAATCGACCGAGCCGAAGGAGCTGCAAAAGAAGTAACCTTATAAAAGGGAATGAAGGCCCGCAAAATTTGCGGGCTTTTTTGTTGTTGGAAATATTAAAAATTGCGTTGACGCAGCTCTGCCTGTCTAATATCCTGTTTAATTATTAACGGAGGAAGGTATGGCAGAAATTTCGGTGATTGTTCCGGCATATAATGCCGAAAAATATTTGGAGAATACGCTAAAAAGCATTTTGAATCAGTCTTTTAGTGATTTTGAAGTTATTTTGGTTGATGACGGCAGTGTTGACAAAACATCGGATATTATGGCCGCTTATGCCGCTAAAGACAAGAGAATTAAAGTCATTTGCCAGAAAAACGGAGGGGTCGGTGCGGCCAGAAATACCGGAATGGATGCCGCTGCCGGAAAGTATTTTTATTTTGCCGATGCCGATGATATTCTTCATCCGCAGATTTTGGAATTTTTATATCAGTCTTGTGAGAAAGAGCAGGCTGATTTTGCCTGTTGTAATTTTGAAGCCGTTGAGGAAAACAAACTTCCGGAAATTCCGGTTTATGATCAGAATGTATCAAACGAAATTGTTGATAATCCTCTTGAATTTATGTGTGCCAACAGAAAGAAAATCAACAATAATGTCTGGACAAAGCTTTACAGGGTTTCGGCACTGACCGGTTTACGGTTTGCCGATAATCAGGGTGTGGAAGATTTATATTTTAATATATTGGCGATGCGGCGTTTTTCTAAAGGCGTGTTTGTTCCTTTGGTTTTGTATTATTATATTTTGTCTTCAGGCTCAATTTCGCGCAGGGATTTTAAAGTAGAAAAGCTTGATGTTCATATGGATTGTTACAAACGGCTGCAAAAAGATTTTGAAAATGAGCCGGTTTTGTGGCGGCTTATAAAGCGCAGGATTGTCAATCGCAGTTTTTACGGCATGGTTAAAGAGGTTTCGGAATTGCCGAAAGAAAAGGCACGGGAGTTGAAAGCTGTTTGGAAGCCGCAAATCAGGGCGTTTAAAAAGACCGGGATTATCGGAACGGAAGGCTTGTCTTTGCGCAAAAGGCTCAAACTTTTTTTATTTATGCTTTTTTAGCAATTAACAGTATTTGTTTTTGTTGTTGACCTGATTAAAAATATCGCTTAGCTTTAATTTTAAAGATTAAAGAGAGGTGGTATGAAAATTTCAGTTATTATTCCCGTTTATAATGTGGAAAAATATTTACAAAAGTGCTTGGAAAGTATTGTAAATCAAACATTTTGTGATTGGGAACTGATTGCGGTCAATGACGGCAGTTCGGACAAAAGCGCCGATATTCTGAGGCAATATGCCGAACACGATACGCGCATAAAAGTAATAAACCAGCAGAACAGCGGCGTTAGTGCGGCTAGAAATGCCGGATTGGAGGCCGCAAAAGGCGATTTTGTCTGCTTTATTGATTCTGATGATTATGTTCATCCGCAAATGCTGGAATTGTTATTGGGCGCAGCGGAGAAGGAAAATGCCGATGTTGCAATTGCGTCCTTTTGCGGAGAAGGGGAACTTTTTGCCGGAATGTATCAGCCAAGTGAAATTGAGCAGGAATGCGGCGCTGCCGATGCCGGATATTATCTGCAAAATGTACATAAGCTGAATTACAGCGTTTATCCCAAGTTGATAAAACGTGAGTTGATCGGCAATGTGCGCTTTGGTGACTGGTCTTGTGCCGAGGATTGGGGCTTTAACCTTGAACTGGCGATTAAAGGGTTTTGTTATGTGAAGCTGTTTGTGCCTTTGTATGTCTATGTGATGAATGATTCTTCAATATCGCATTCGCCGTTCAGCCGGAAGAAACTTGAAAGTTATTGTGCCGAGGCGGAATATTTTTATGAAAAATATCATGATGATAAATCATTTGCGGTGTTGCGGGAGTATCTTTTCCGGAGGCTGATCCTGATGACAATCGGAGAAGCCCGAAAGCCCCAGAGCCGGTCGGAAAGACGCAAGCTGCGCCGGGAATATGCGCCCAGGCTATTGAGGCTTTACAAAAGCGGCGTGTTTGATATGCGTCAATTTTTGCTGCGGCAGAAAATCAAGTTTTGGCTTTTTGTGTTTCGGGGTATGTTGAAAATATAAGAATGGTTTGACTTGCGATTAAAGGTAGTGTAGTTTTTTCTTGTCTTTATTGAGAGGAAGAACTTATGAAGAAAATTTTGTCGTTGTTTAAATATTGGCACCTTTGTTTTAATAATCTGATTATCCGCTTATTTTTATGGAAGAAAATGCATAGGAAAAAGCATTATCTGTCCGTTTGTTCGATTTTTAAAAATGAGGGCAAATATATGAAAGAATGGCTTGATTTTCATCTGATTGTCGGGTTTGAACATTTTTATCTTTATAATAACTTTTCCTCAGACAATTATCGGGAAGTTTTGAAGCCTTATATTGAAAAGGGGCTTGTGACGCTGATTGACTGGCCTTATCAGCACGGGCAAATGGCGGCTTATAACGATTGCGTCGACAAGTTTAAAAACGAGAGCAACTGGATTGCTTTTATGGATTTGGACGAGTTTGCCGTACCGTTGGCGTATGATGATGTGAAAGCTTGGCTGAAAAATTATGAAAAATTTCCTTGTGTGTTGGGCTTTTTCAAAGACTTTTCTTCGTCCGGCCGGATGAAAGACGATGAGAGCAAGCCGGTTATTGAACAGTTTGTCGTTTGTTCCGATTTTGTTTCTCCGTCCATGTTTTTGAATACGGCATGGGCAGGAAGAATAAAAGAATTCCGGCTTTCTCATTTTTGCCGGTTTAAATTTTTTAATAAGGTCTGTCCGGAAAATGCCGGTTTTTTGTGCCGCTGGCATGAGCAGCCCAGAAAGCTGGATTTTCAGTTTAATCATTATCACAGCAAGAGTTTTGATTATTACGTCAGCAAGAAAATTCCGGGCGGGGATGTCTTCAGCGCGCAGAACAGTTATTCCCTGAACCATTTTTATAAAAACGAGCAAAAATGCGGCAAAGTTGATTACAACGCTTACCGCTATCTGATTAAGCTGAAAAATTTTAATTTAGACGATTATCAGGCTTAATTGCACTTTTTGCTTTGTTTAAGAATGTAGTAATCGGCCAGAGGACCGGTGATGGATTTCTGATCCATATCAAGGCGCCGGATTTGCCCGTTTTCAATTTTATAATAAGATTTTTCGCCGGCGGCTGAAGCCAGCTCCATGATATTGTCGGTGATGCGGTATTTTCCGGTCTCAATAAAGGTTCCGTCGTCTTTGTCAATGTAAACCAGTTCTTCGGTGTAAGAATGGTCTTGGCCAAAGGTTATGGTGGTGGCGATTCCGGGACCGTCGGCCGCGGGCAGGGTTCCCTGATAGGTTCCGCAGATTTCTTTGTCGGCGGAACAACTGCAGAGCAGGGCGAGAGAGAATATTACGGCAATAGTTTTCATGTTTTTTCTCCTTTGGCATTGCATATAATCTTTTTTGTAGTGTTTTTAAGTTAAGAAACTCATAAATTTTTAAGAAACCGTGCTGTATTTTATGTTTGGAGGAAGCGAAGATGAATTTTAAATTTGCGCATTTTAATTTTAATGTCATGAGTATTGAAAACAGTAAAAAGTTTTATGATGAGGCCTTGGGGCTGAAAGAGTTTCACCGCATTGAAGATCCGGACGGAGAATATCTGATTGTGTATTTGCAGGACGGAAAGACCGGTTTTGAGCTCGAACTGACAGAGCTGAAAAGTCATCCGCAGAAATATGATTTGGGTGAAGCCGAGTTTCATCTGGCTTTGGAGGTTGACGATTTTGACGGCGCTTTTGCCAAACATCAGAAAATGGGCTGCGTTTGTTTGGTGAATGAGGCAATGGGGATTTATTTTATTGAAGATCCGGACGGGTATTGGATTGAGATTATTCCCAAAAAGCACGTGATGTAAAAGCCAGGCTGCAAGGGACTGTTTTTTTAGAGAAATTTTGTCAAAATCATTGACAAATGTGTTTCGCGGGCGTATTATCCGAAATCATTTTAACATATTTGGTTTTTGACAAGCGATGATTATTGCAAATTTTGCGGAATACATCATGGCTGTTCGTCCCCTTTTCTCAAAAGAAACAATGACGTTTTTGCGGGAATATGTGAACAGGGCAGCTAATGTCTCCGAGGTATCCGTACAAGAAAAAATCCGGCTGCAGAAAGAAATTTTTGCCGTCCGCCGGTCGATTTTAAAATTGAGAGAAGAAATCAAAAATTCCCGCGACAAGTTTTCGGCCAGTGAAAAAATCGGCGAACTTAAGGCAGAAAAATCCAAACTAGCCGGAAAGCTAAAAAAATTGTCGGAGCAAAATCCGTTTTTGAAACTGAATACGGAAGAAAAATCCGCGTTGTGCCTTTCTGTTCTTTTGCAAAAATATCTGACCAATGAGCTCGAAATTCATCCGGAATTGTTGTATGGGCGCAACGAAAAGGGGGCTGTTACGGTAAATGTGGAAGCGCTGAGAAGTTCCGAGCTTTTCAGACAGGTTCAGCATATACATGATTATGTGACGGCGTATATCGGCAATCATGCGGAAAAGGTGATTTCTCCGGGGTATTTTATTACACTGCTCGGCAATAACAAAAATTGGCAGAACCTGTATGATACGGCTGAGACATATTTTGAAAAACAGCGTCAGGCGGCAGCTAAAAATCCGGAGATGCAGAATAAAATCAAAGCAAGCCGTGAGGGTGTGGAAGTTGTCAAAACTTATCCCGAGAGCGGATTGCAGGCCGTGCGGCTTTTGACCAAAGAAGCCCTTAACTATGAGGGCAAAGAAATGGGGCATTGCATTGGCGGCGGCAGTTATGACAAATATTTGGAAGACGGCAGCAGGCAGTATTATTCCATTCGTGAACTTTCTGCCGGCGGAGAGTGGAAGCCGCATGTGACTTTTGAGTGCGAAAAAGATAAAATTCGGCAATGCAAAGGCAAGGCAGACAAAGCCGTTATCGGGCGCTATCTGAAAGAGGCGCGGGATTTTGCCGCTCAGATTATCGGCCGACATAAGCTTTCTTCTGTTAAAAAAGACAAGCTCGGGGACTGGAAAAATCTCGGATATACGTCTGATAAGGCCGGAAATATTTGGGATTTGCATGGCAAAGAAGAAATTATTGATGCCGAGTTTTCGTCTTTGTATGTTGAATGTGAGGATTTAGCCAATTGGCCGATTTTAAAGAATGTAAAAGTTGAGGAGTTGCAGTTAAATGGTGTTGTTGACGGCGGAGTCTGGAACAGGGTTTGCGAATTTTCGGAAATCGGTACACTGAATCTGAACGGGGTGCAGATTGCCGGCGAAACGAAGATTGATTTGCTCAGGAAACAGGAGACTGCTTCGTATCAGAAGGTTCTTTTGTCGGGGACGTTTTTGAAGCATGTCCGGTCTTTTGAGGGGTGCCGGATCGGCAATTTGAGAATTGTCGGAAAGGTGGATGAAGCCGGGCTGGCTAAGCTTAACAAGGCATTGAGCGTTAGTAAAATAAGTTTTGACCGGGTTGAGTTTGAAAATGTCAGGAAAGTTGATTTGTCTGATTGTTTATTGCTGCCGGAAGACGAACGGACTGACAGAGAAAGAACAAAGGAAGACGGAATTTTTAAGATTAATTTTGATATTGAGGCCGAACTAAAAAAGTGCGGACATGTCGTGATGGAAGAAATTCCGGCGTTTTCTTTTGAATTTGCGGAAGGAAAGGATATTAACGTTGAAGAATGGCATTTTCCGCAAAATGTGACGGCGTTGGATTTTGTAAATTTAACGGGCGCGGTTGCCAGAACTTTAAAACCGGAACGTTACATTCAGCTTAAGCATTTGGTGATGAAGTTTTATCCCGGTACCGGTTTTTATGCCAATCCGGTTGACAACGGTTTGGATTGGAAAGAGTTGCCGGTGCCGCGGAATATTGAAGAATTGAAAATTGCAAATTTTCGTCCCAAGTGCAGCGAATATGCCGATTTTACCATCTTTCCGCGGTTGCGCCGGTTAGATTTGAATTCCGTTGATTTTAGCAATGTTGAGAAGATTAATTTAAATAATCCCAATCTGGAACAGCTGGATTTGAGCAATTCAAGGCTAGGCGGCGTCAGGGAATTGGATTTGAGCAACCTTCACAAATTGAAAGTTTTTAATGTTTCATTTTTGCTGATGGGCGGCATAGAAAAATTCAAACTGCCGGATAATCTGGAAAGTATCCATATTATGCATAACAAGGATTTCTACAGGGTGATGGATTTCCATAACTGTCAGCGTATGAAAAAGCTGTCTTTGGGTTTATCAGTTGATATCGGAAATAGGAAACTTGAGGATATTCTGCCGCCGAATTTGGAAGAATTGTATTGCCACCAGTTGAGGTTGAATAATGCGGAAACTCTGGATTTATTGCGTTTTGATAAATTAAGCACTATTGATATAATGACACTGAAAGCGGATAATCTGAAAAGAATCAGCCTTCCGAGAAGTTGCAAAAGGCTGGTCGCGGCTATGATAGAAGCGCCCGAATTGCAAGAATGGAATTTGGCGGAATGCGGGAAATTGAACAATGTGGAGCTGGTGGGCGGAAATATCGGAAAAGTTACAGAATTAAAACTGCCTGCTTCTTTGCAGAAGTTAAATTTGGGCGGGGTGAAAATGCCGGAACTGAAAACGCTTGATCTGAGCCGTTGCCATATGACGGAACGTTTGACGCTGCATGCTTTCAGTGCGCCGAAGCTGGAACAGGTGTGCATGCCCGGATGTATTGAAGACGTGGTGTGGATGGGGTATAAGTTCCCGGTGCGGGCAAAGATAAGCGTGGCGCCCAATGCGGATGAAGAATTTTGTGAAAAGTTGAAAGAAGCAATGCCCGAAGGACAGCCTTTGACGGTGCGGGGTAATGAAAAAAATGCAAATCCTATGGCAGCATTGGCTGTTTGTCAGCGCAGGGGCAGGGCATTATAAAGAGTTTAGAAAAATTATTATGATGATTATTGAGAAAAAAGATATTGTTTAACTCTAAAAATAACGATTATGGACAACAGAATTGTTAAAATGGCGCTTGAGAGACTCACTGATTGGGGGCTTAACAAAGAAGAGCTTGCAGAATTGCTGAAAAGTCTGATTGCCGCAAACGGCTTTACTGCGGTAGATTTGTTCGGCGAGACCGTTTCGGCGGAAGCAAAGACGGAACAAACCGCAAAGGCAAGGCCTGTTACTCTCGCCCGGCCGTATGGTCCGAAGCTCAGATATCCGGTGGTTTATAAAAACAGCGGAATCAGCGAGTATGCGGTTGAAAATGATGTTTTAACCGGCATTGTTTTTCAACATTCCGACGGCAGGCGTTTTGTCTGGCGGGCAAAGTTGGACATGGTTCGGCGATCGAAGAAAGAAGCCATGGCTTATGCGGTTTCTTTGCCTTTGGTGCTTGGCAAAAGATGGCGGATTCCGGATGATAAACATTGCCGGATTGTAGCAAAAGACGGACAGTCTGCGATTAATGCGTTTTTGTCTTCAGTCGGTGCCGATACCATTCCGCGCAAGGCTATTCTGACTGACGTGACGGATCACGCAGCCCCGCCGCATGATTGGTTTTGCGCTTATATTGCCGAATTGGACTGAGCGTTTATCTTTTTTAATTCCCTGATGTATGTCAGGGAATTTTTTTGTGCCTTATTAGTAAATAATTTAATGTTTAAGACTAAATTGTAAGGATAACGAATTGATTTTAAAAGGAGCTGCGATGGAAAGCCTGACAGATGTGTTGCGGCATTACGGAATTGTCGGTGAGGTCACGGCCGTTCATGAGGGGCCGTTGGTAAAGCAGATTGAGTTTTTGCCGGAAGCGGGGACAAAACTGAAGACGGTTTCCGCTTCGCTGCCTGATATTGCCCGAGAACTGAAAGTTTCTTCTTTGCGGGTTGAGCCGGTGGAAGGAGCCGATACGCTGGGTTTTGAAATTCCGGCGGATGAGTTTAAGACGGTTGATTTTGCGGCTTTGCTGGCCAGTCCGGATTTTGAAAATGCCAAAGGCGCGCTGCCGTTGTGTCTGGGCGTGGATATTACCGGCCGGTCGGTGATCGCCGATTTGGCGAAAATGCCGCATTTGCTGATTGGCGGCACAACGGGATCGGGAAAGTCAGTCGGGTTGAACACTTTTATTTTATCGTTGATTGCCAAAAAGCTGCCGTCCATACTCAAACTGGTTCTGATTGATCCGAAGCGGATTGAATTTGCTGTTTACAATAATCAAAAATATATGTATTGTCCGGTGGTGACTGATAATGCCGAGGCGGCCGCAGTGTTGGCGCAGCTGGTGACGGAAATGGAACGCCGTTATGATGAACTGGCTGCCGATATGGTGAAAAATATTGCCGAATATAACGAGCGCGGCGGCAAGATGCCTTATATTGTTTGCGTGATTGACGAGTTTGCCGATTTGATGGCTGCGGACAAGAGTGTCGGACTGTCGGTGCAACGGCTGGCGCAGAAAGCCAGAGCCTGCGGGATCCATCTGATTTTAGCGACACAGCGGCCGTCGGTTGATGTGGTTACCGGCGTTTTGAAGGCAAATTTTCCGACCAGATTGGCTTATAAAGTTGCCGGAGCGGCGGATTCCCGTACCATTCTGGATACCGGCGGTGCAGAAAATCTGATCGGGCGCGGCGATGCGTTGTTTTTGTCGGCCGACGGAATGTTAAAGCGAATTCACGGCGCTTATATGCCGGATGAAGAAATTGCCGCGATGCTGGAGCCTTTTCGGGCTGAAGTCAAGCCGCTGAAGCTTGCCGTGTCGGAGGAAAAAAAAGAGACAAAGCCGGCGGCAGGAAAAAGCAAATCCGGATTTTGGCGCGGGCTGTTGGATTTCTGGTCGTCTTTGCGGCAAAGAGAGAAGAAAACAATTATTGCCGGTTTGGCGTATGTGGTCAATTTGTTTATCGGAAGTGTTAAGAAAAAGAAGTAAGGAACTGAAATGAAAAAAGAACTTCTGGCTCCGGCCGGCGATATAGAAGCCGGATACGCAGCTCTCTATTATGGTGCCGATGCGGTTTATCTCGGGTTGCAGCAGTTTTCGGCGCGGGCGACCGCTGCCAATTTTAATGAAGAAAATCTGCGGGATTTTGTCGGTTATGCGCATCATCTGGGGCGTAAGGTTTTTGCAGCGGTCAATACGCTGGTTCAGGAAAATGAATTGCCCGATTTGCTGAAGACTTTGGATATTTGTTCGCGCTGCAACGCGGATGCCGTGATTATTCAGGATTTGGGAACGGCGCGGATTGTGCGGGAGCAGTATCCGGAGCTGGAGATGCATGCCAGCACGCAGATGGCCGTTCATAACAAAGAAGGAGCCTTGGCTTTGCAGAAGCTGGGCTTTTCACGCGTGGTGGTGGCGCGGGAGCTTTCATTGCCCGAGATTAAAGAGATTGCCGCCATTCCCGGTTTGGAAACCGAGGCTTTTATTCACGGTGCCTTATGTTATTCTTACAGCGGTTTGTGTTTGTTTTCTTCCATGGAGAGCGGCAAGAGCGCCAATCGCGGCAAATGTCTGTATCCGTGCAGGGCGTTGTTTGACGGAGAAAGCGGCGAGAAGCATTATTTTTCGATGAAGGACATGGCGCTGCAGGAAGACGTGTTGAAAATGCCGGTCACTTCCTTAAAAATCGAAGGGCGCAAGAAAACGGCTTTATATGTTGCGGCCGTAACGGATTATTACCGGAATATTCTTGACGTCAAGGGGGCAGAGGCGCCAAAAGAGGAAAATATCAGACAGATTTTTTCGCGGCCATGGTGCAAGTTTCATTTTAACGGTAAAAGCAAGGACGTGATTGACCGGGATTATGTCGGCCACAGGGGGCTTTTTATCGGCAAAATCAGTTCTGTGCAGAACGGCCGGATGCTGTTGACACCGGTTCACGGCATTGCCCGTTTTGACGGGATTCAGATTGATGTTCCGGGGGATGAGAAACCCTTTGGTTTTTCTTTGCAGAATCTGCGTGTTAACGGCAAAAACGTGTTTGAGGCGGCGGCCGGACAGACGGTTGAAATTGTTTTGCCGCTCAAAGCGCCGACCTTAAAGAAAGGTTATGCGGTTTATCTGGCATCGGCGACGGCGGTTAAGGGCGCTTATCCTTATGAGAAGCCGAAATCCGGCGAATTTAAACCGCGGTATCCGCTGCAGGTTTCCGTGGTTGTACGGAAAGATAAGGTTGTGGCAGGGGCCAACGGTTTTGCGGCGGAAATTTCGGGAGAATTTTTGCCGGCCGAACAACCAGAAAAAACAGCCGCAGCCATTGAAAAAGCTTTCAGCAAAACCGGTGAGACGCCTTTTGAACTTGCCGGACTGGATATGGATAATCCGGACGGGCTTTTTGTGCCGGTATCGCTGCTTAATGATTTGCGCCGTTTGCTGTATGGCAAAATCGTTCTGCCGGAAAAGCGCGGAACATTGCCGGCAACGGAGGGCAGGACTTTGCCGCGTTTGGTAAAGAAGATTGTCAAAACCGACGCGCCGGAGAATATCGGTTTGTTGAATTTGGCTGATGTCGACGAGATTATTGTTCTTCTGTCGTCCGATTTTAATATTTCTGTTTTGAAAAATCTGCCCAAAAACAAAGTACGCCTGGCATTGCCGGCAGTCTGCCGCCGGCCGAAGCTGTTTGAAGCGTTGATTGTCAAGCTTTTGGGGCAGGGATATAAAAAATGGGAAATCGGCAATTACTGGGGATTGCAGGTTTTGCCGCAAAACGGAATTGATTTGAGTTTTGATGCTTCGTTATATATGATGAATACGCAAGCCGTTCAGGAGGCAAAGTCCGCCGGTGCAAGCCGCGTGACTCTGGCATTGGAAGATACGCTTGCCAACTGGCAGGAAGCCGCGTTGTCATCGGCGCTGCCGGTGGTTATGGTTGTTTATCAGGATGTGCCGTTGTTTACCAGTGCGGCTTGTATCCGAAACAATGATTGCAAAAATTGTGCGCACGGCGAAAAGCGTATGGAGATGTCGCGCAACGGCGAGAAATATACGGCCTTGTCAAAAGACTGCCAGATTATGATGTTTGCCGAAAAGCCGTTTTGTGTCGCGGCGGAGGCTTTGTCCGTCAGGGCTGATTTTCTGCGTGCCGACTTTTGTTATAAAAAATATTCGCCCGAGCAGGTCAAAGCGATATGGAATAAGGTTATGAACGGGCGGGATGTGCCTTTGTGCCGCAAAGGAAATGCCGGCCGCCGCATTTAAAAGATTGCACTGTTTCCGGGCAGTGCGATTTTTTTTATAATTTTTTTGAACCTTGGCGAAGATGTTTTCGTTATACCTTATGTAAGGAGGAAAAAATGGACGAGATTTCTAAACTGCTGAAAGAAGCCAAGCCGCTTTATTTTGCCAGAAAAAGGCGTAACAACCGGATTAAGGCTTTGGCGGCAATGCTGGCTTTGGTGTTTATGGCCGGTCATTTCTATCCGCAGAAGTATACTTATGTCGAGTATAGCTTTGATAATCTGGAACGTGAGATATATTTGACGGAGAACGGATCGGTGATTGAGGATTTGGGGTTGCCGACCGATGAGTTCGGTTTGTTGATGGTCGGATAACGTACATGAAGCAGATTATTCTTGAAAACCGCAAGCGCGTTAAGGCGATTATCCGCAGGCTGACCGGCTCGAATAATGAAGATCTGGAGCAGGAAGTTTATATCAAAACCTGGCAGAATCTTGACAAATATCAGGAGCAGGGGAAGTTTGCGCAGTGGATTTCCATGCTGACGGCCAATGTCTGCCGCGACTATTTCAAGTCAAAGCAGTATCGGCAAAATGTTACGCAAAGCGGAGATGACGAGGTTTTGGAAAGCTGTTGCTCCGAGGCGGCACCGCAGGAAGAAATTATTGATGCCAAAACACGGCAGAAGCTGATTTTGAAAGCAGTTGATTCCCTGCCGAAGAAACTCCGGCAGACGGTTGTCTGGTTTGAATTTGAGGAGCTCAGTTATGAACAGATTGCCAAAAAGACCGGCGAACCGGTCGGAACAATCAAGTCCAGACTTTTTAACGCCCGAAAAATTCTTAGTGAAAAATTACAATTTTTGAAAGGAGAAAAGATATGAAAAAATGGTTGTATTCCGTATGTGCCGCCGCAATAATGCTTGGTGCCGCCGGGGCATATGCCCAAGAGAAAAAGCCTGTGCCGCCGGCAGAAAGGCCGCACCACGAACAGCGAATGGAGCAGATGGAAGACAAGCTGGCTCAAGAGCTGGGGTTGACGGCAGAACAGCAGGTTCAGGCCAAGAAAATTCGTCAGGAAGGGCGTAAGAAGGTAAAGCCGCTGATGGATGAGATGAAAGACATCCGCAAAAAGATGGATGAGCTGCGGCAGGAAAATATGAAAGAGTTTGAAGCTATTTTGACTCCTGACCAGAAAGCAAAATTTGAAAAGATTAAAGCCGAGCGCCATGAGAAATGGAAGCAAATGAAAGACAAGATAAAAAAAGGTAAAAGGATGATGCATAAAGGGCCGCGTCCCGACCATATCGGGGATTTTCCGCCGCCTCCGCCGGCTCCTGACGACATGCCTTTGCCGCCGCCTGAAGATTAATGACCAGACGGAAAGAGGATAACCAATGAAAAAGTTTTTGATTGTTTTTATGGCAGCTTTTTTGGCAGCGGCAAATGCCAATGCCGGTTGGGAACATGGTTGGGGCGGGCATCATCGTCCGCGTCCTTCGGCAGCGGAAATACATCACCGGCCGGTTCATGTGGTGCATGATTATCATCATGACCGTCCGGACAGTTTTTTTGCAGGACTGATAGGGGCGGCTATCGGAAGTTATGTGGTAACAAGCACTTATCAGCAACCGCTTTATAATACCGTACCGGTCAGGGATACGCAGTGTTTTCTGTTGGTTTCGCGAAAGACGAACAAAGCCGTAAAACGCTGTGTCGATATAACCGATGATTTTAATCAGGACGATATTTATAACGTCTTGTATATAGATTAAAAAGAGAGCAGCCTGTTTTGCAAGCAGGCTGTTTTTTTATTCCGCTGCCGTTTTTAGCAGGCGGTCAACGAAAGGCGGAAGCGTTTCTCCGGCTTTGCCGTAAATATGGCGGTCAAAGTAAAAATTGTTGGAAGTTTCTTCCAAATTGAATTCGTAGGTTTCGGCGCCGTGAAGTTTGGCTATCTGTACAAAAGCCGCGGCCGGAAATACAACGCCGGAGGTTCCGACCGAAAGGAACAAATCGCATTCGGCCAGCAGACGGTCGACTTTGTCCATGTACAACAAGTTTTCGCCAAAGAACACGATATTGGGTTTCATCATGCCCTGAACGCCGCAGTGCGGGCAGATTGTCTCGGTATCAACGTCGCCCCAGCTTTCCATGATTTGTCCGCAGTTCAAACAGGCAGCCTGATTGATTTGACCGTGAATGTGGTATATGTTTTTGCTGCCGGCTTTTTCGTGCAATGTATCGACATTCTGGGTTATAATACTGACCGGCGCGGGATATTCCTGCTGAAGTTTGGCCAGTGCCAGATGTGCCGGATTGGGTTTGGCTTTTTGCAGCTCGGTTTTCAGCTCGTTGTAAAATTCATGCACATAGGCCGGATTGCGGGCAAAAGCTTCAACGGTGGCGACATCTTCCACCGGATGATTGTTCCAAAGGCCGTTGGCGGCGCGGAAAGTTGCAAGTCCCGACTCTGCCGAAATGCCGGCACCGGTCAGTATTACAATATTTTTATAAACTTTGGCCATAGTATCTCTCCCTGTAACGGTTTATAGTCCAAATTTGTAAAGAAAAGGTAAGTTTTGAAATATTCGTTATAGAAATGTTATTTGCTTTCTGAGCTTTTTTTGTTTTTAATATCCGGTGAGAAATAATTATTTGAGGAAGAAAGATGTTTTGGAAAAAGTGGTTTGAACCAAAGGCTTTTCATGAAGGATATTTGCCGGAGAAAGACGGACACCGCGTGTTTTACCGCGAGTTCGGCAATAGAAAAGGCAAGCCGGTTTTGATTTTTCACGGCGGGCCGGGCGGTTTTTGCAAGCCCCGTCATGCCAAGGTTTTTAATCTGCGCAAATACCGGGTCATTATGTTTGACCAGCGCGGCTGCGGAATGAGCCAGCCGGAAGGGCAGTGGAACAAAAACACCACAGCGGATCTGATTGAAGATGCCAGGCGGATTCTGGAGGTTTGCGGGGTTAAGGACAAAGTGATTATCCGCGGCGGTTCTTGGGGTTCGACACTGGCGTTGAAGTTTGCCGAGACTTATTCCGAAAAAGTCGAGGCTTTGGTATTGTCACAAATATTTTTGGCCAATAATGAGAGTAAAGAGTGGGAAGAAGAAGGAACACAGAATTTTTATCCCGATATTTGGGAGCAGATAGAAGAACAGGTTCCTGACAATGATTTGCTGCTCAGCTATTATGCCGGGCTGATTAATTCCGGAGAGCAGGAGAAGCAGGAAAAGGCGCTGACTTATTACGGTGCTTATGAGCGGATACTCGGCAGCCTGAATCCGCGCATCGTGCCGAAAGCGGCCGATGAAAAAGATGTGGCTTCGGCACGGATTTATATGAATTACGCCAATAAGCGTTTTTATCTTAAAGATGACGAACTGATGAAGAATATTAAGAAAATTTCATGGATCCCGACGCTGATCGTGCACAACCGGCTGGATTTTGTCTGCCCTTTGAAAGGGGCTTACCGCCTGCATAAGGCCATGAAGAATTCCAGGCTGGTTATCGTGCCGGAAAAGGGGCATGTCGGAATGCTTCTGCACCAGACCATCCGTAATGAGATGAAGGAATTTTTGAAAAATATACCGTCATAATTTTATGGAATTTTGCTGACAGGTATGATACACTCCTTTTACGATAGTGAAAGGAGTATTTTTATGCTTGATAAAAAACTGGTTGCGGAAATATTGGACGAGGCGTTGTCGACGGGCGGCGATTTTGCCGAAGTTTTTGCCGAAGATAACAAGACAAAACATCTGCAGGTCGGGAACGGAAAGGTTGAAAGCGCGGGAACGAATCTGATGCGCGGCGTTGGTATCAGGGTTTTTAAGGGAGTGTTTCAGACTTATGCCTATACTAATCTGCTTGACAGGGAAAACCTGTTAAAAACGGCGGACAAAGCTGCGGCTGCCATTGCCGGAAAAAGCGAAAAAAGAATTATTGATTTGGTTGATGTTGAGTTTGAGGACAAGCATAAAATCAAAAGATCTCCGTTTGAATTAGAGCGCAGCCGGGAGGCCGAAATTTATTGCGGTGTGGCAGGACATATGGCGGCAGCCAGTTCTTTGGTTTTGCGGACGGATATCAGCGGGTTTTATAAAAGCCGCAAGATTCTGGTGGCAAATTCGGACGGCGTCTGGGCGGAAGACGAACAAAACCGGATGCGGATTATGATGAGCGCCATTGTTAATCGGGACAACCTGACAGAGCAGGCCGGCGAGAGCAATATCGGCGGGTTAATCGGAGCAGAGATTTTTGACTTATATAATCTGGAAGAAATTGCCGAAGACGTTGTCAGACGGGCAGTTAACAAATTGGATGCCGGAGATTGCCCGACCGGGGTGATGCCGGTGGTTATCGGCAATGAATTCGGCGGCGTTATTTTTCACGAGGCCTGCGGGCATAGTCTGGAAGCAACGTCAGTCGCGCCCGGAAGTTCCGTATTTGTCGGGAAGCTTGGACAGAAAATTGCGTCGGATCTGGTAACAGCGGTTGATGATGCAACAATTCCGAACGCCTGGGGTTCGATTAACATTGACGATGAAGGAACGCCGACGCAGCGCAAGGTGCTTATCGAAAACGGCGTTTTGAAAAATTATATGGTGGACAAGTTTGGCGGACGGCGGATGGGGATGCCGTCCAACGGTGCGTCGCGGCGGGAAAATTATAAATTTATCCCGACGTCGCGTATGAGCAATACGCTTATTTTGAATGGAAAATCAACCGAAGAAGAAATTATTGCCGCAACCCCGTACGGCCTTTATGCTAAAAAAATGGGCGGAGGGTCGGTTCATCCGACGACCGGAGAATTTAATTTTTCAGTGGACGAGGCTTATTTGATTGAAAACGGAAAAATCGGCAAACAGGTAAAAGGCGCTAAACTTGTCGGGCATGGGGCGGATATTCTGCCGAATATTGATATGGTCGGCAATAATATGGCTTATGCCTGCGGGATGTGCGGTTCGGTTTCCGGGCATATTCCGACAACGGTCGGGCAACCGGCAATCAGAGTGAAGGAATTAACGGTCGGAGGGCAGAAATAATGGCTATGCGGAAGTTTGTCGATGCGGTTTATGCCGAGGCACAGAAGTCCGGCGCGGACGAGTTTCAGATTGAATACGGTTATGCCGATTGGCAAAAATTTGAGCTCTTTGAAGGAAAAATAGAGAAACAATCGGCGACGGAAGATCAAAGCTTGTCTTTGGCGGTTAAAAAAGACGGAAAAGTCGGTTATTGCCGCAGTGGAAATTTTGATGAAACGGCGATTCCGGAGATTGTTAAGTCGGCGATGGAAAATGCCCGGCTTATCGGCGAAGGGGAGGAAAACTTTTTTTATGACGGAAAGGGTGCATATTCTGAAGCAGAATCGTATCGCCCGTTGTCTGACCGTCTGTCGGCTTTGAATCCGGTTGCGTTTATGCAGGAGATTGAGAAGAAAGCTTATGCCGCCGACAAGAGGATTACGCAGGTTCAAAAAGTGGTGCTTTCTCAAGGTAAAACCCGCCGGATTATGCGCAATTCGCTTGGGCTTGACCTTAGTCGGGAAGATGAGAGCGCCGGCTGTTCGGTTATGGTAACGGCAGAAGACGGCAATTGTAAGGAATGGGGGTGTAAAGGCGTGGCTTTTGACAAGGAAGAAGATTTTGACGCCGCCTTTATTGCCGGAAAAGCTGCAGAAGATGCGCTCAGCCGCCTGAACGGCATAAAGCCTGAAAGCGGTATGACAAAAGTTGTTTTTGAAAATAAGTGCTTTACCGATATTTTAACTTTTCTGGAGGATATTGCTTCAGCGTTAAATGTTCAGAAACAAAAATCGCAATTTGCCGGAAAAATCGGACAGCTTGCGGCTGCTCCGCTTGTGACGATAACGGATGATCCTTTATTGAAAGGCGGATATGCGACGACACCGTTTGACGGGGAGGGCGTGCCGACGCGTAAAAAAGATATTATTGCCGGCGGGGTTTTACAGACTTATCTGCACAGTCTGAAAACAGCACACAAAGACGGTGTGGCACCGACCGGAAACGGCGCCGGACGCAATGGTATCATAGAGGCGATGAATTTGCATCTGCAACCCGGGAACGCGTCTAAACAAGAGCTGTTGGAATGCGTCGGGAATGGTATTTACATTGATCGTTTGAACGGGCTTCATGCCGGTTTTCACATGGTGTCGGGTGATTTTTCATTCGGTGCCAGAGGGTATCTCATTGAAAACGGAAAAATCGGTCGTCCGTTGGTGCAGTTTACCGTTGCCGGGAATTATTATCAGCTGCTGAAAGACATTAAAATGATTGCCGACGATTTGGAGTTTAAAACTTCCGGTTTCGGTTCTCCGACGGTTTGGGTTGATGGTCTGACTATCGGCGGAAAGTAGTTACAGGCTCAGATGTAAAATCGGGTGAGGTTTGCCGCTGTCATCAAGTTCATCGCGTGAAACGATATGAAAGCCCTGATGCTGATAAAATTTCAAAGCTTCGGGGTTTTCTTCGTTAACATCGACAAGCCTGTATCCCAGCGCGACGGCATGTTCCAACAATTTTGCGCCAAGGCCGCGGCGGAAATGTTCCGGCGAAATAAACAACATTTCAACTTTGTGTTCCGATAATCCCATAAAACCGCAAAGTTTGTTGTCTTCACGGATGCCAAACAAATGCACCAGTTCCGGCAGGGCATATTTTAATATCAGCGGTTTATAGAAATCAATTTCTTCGGGTTTTAAAAAATGGTGCGTGGCTTTGACGGACGCTTCCCATATATGCAGAATTTCATCGTAATCAGCGTCAGACAGTTTAACAATATCAGTCAAGAGATTTTCCTTCAAAGTAGTTTTCAATAGTTTTCAGAGCTTTTTGGTAGTATTTTATGTCATGGGCGACAAAGTCATTGATTCCGACCGAACCGGTATGCGGTTTTAAGCTGCCGTTGCCATCGGATTTAAGACCGCCGATAAAGATCTGGGAAACTTTTTTGTTAAACA
Organism: Alphaproteobacteria bacterium; assembly: GCA_017935485.1. Classification (GTDB taxonomy): domain Bacteria; phylum Pseudomonadota; class Alphaproteobacteria; order RF32; family CAG-239; genus MGBC133411. The sequence continues at coordinate 78,803 of JAGBHO010000047.1, forward strand.
GGTTTTGCATATCTTTCAGGCTGGCTTCAAAAATGCCGTCGACTTGTTCCTTTTTCAGGCTCAGATCATTTAATTCTTTATCTGTTTCATAAAGGTAGGTCGGATTGAATTCATAGTTTTTATAATCGCGCCGCGTAGTAATGTGGCGGGCGGTAAAAAGTTTGTTCACGGCTTGTTCCGGAATTTTCAGCCCGAGTTCTTCTTCGGCTTTGCGAATGCCGGCTTTGGGCTCTTCGCCCGCCCTCAAATGGCCGGCGGCGGAAACGTCAAGTTTTTGCGGGCTGTTATATTTGTTTTTGCTGCGGAGCTGAATCCAAACCTTGTGGTCATGGTTGGCCGCACGTTTGACAATCCAGCAGTGGAAAGACTTGTGCCACAGGCCTTCCTGATGGGCTTGCATAATCGGAGCCGTGCCGAGCGGGTTCATATTTTCGTCATAGATATCTATCAACTCTTCCGTCATTGCCAATCTCCTTATTTTATTGCGCAACAAATACAGCACCTTCAACCGGTTGTCCGTTTTCCGTACGAAGGGTTAAAGGCGTCCGCTTTATGTCAGCGTATCCGTATTTGGTTAAAATGTTGTTAATATACAACGGATTGTGCTTATACCTGCCGGTTTCCGCAAGCCGATAATCCGGCGTATCCGAGGTCGTTTCAACAGAGAAAATCAGGCGGTGAGGAGTGCAAAGCCTGATAACGTCGTCGAGGCAACCAAAGTAGCAAAAGACGTCGGCGGCGCTGATCAGCGCCGTGTCAGCGGGCAGGCCGGTTTGCAGGAAGCTGATTATGTCTTGCGAGACGAGACGGTCGTAGGCATTTTTGCTTTGAGCAAGTTTTAACATTTCGGGCGAGAGGTCAACACCGATTATTTTGTTTTGCGGCGTTTTAAGAGCTTCTCCCACAAGCCCCGAACCACACCCCAGATCCACAATGGTCCCTTTAACATCTCCCGCAAGGTTTCTAAAGTTTCGCGGAAGCTGATAACCAACATTTTGGAGAACCAGCTCATAAGTATCAGCGAAATGGTCAAAAAACTTTTGAGTAAAAATTTTATCAGGCGCAATATTTTCTCCTTTGAAAACGGCGTTAATATGTGTTGCATATATATTCCGAGGGTTTTGCTCCGCCCAGTTGGCCGCAATTTTTTGTGCTTCTTCCTTCCGGCCGGAACGATAAAGAAGAGTGAGGGTTTCGGTGATATTCAGAGATATTTCTTCCAGATCCGGATTATATTTGAAAGCATTAAACAACAGGCCGAGGGCTTCGGTATAGTCTCCGGTGCCTTTGAGGATTAATCCGAGATTGTTGCTGGCTTCGGCAGAATGCGGATTTATCAGGACAGCGCTGCGGAAAGTTTCCAGTGCTTCCGGCAGGCGGTGTTGTTTTTGAAGCAGAACAGCATAGTTAAGACAGGCGTCAAAACTGTTTTTATCCAACTCAAGCGCCCGAAGATAAAGTTTTTCGGCTTCGTCTTCGTTTTGTTCGGAAAGAAAGTTTGCGCGGTTGATAAGGGCGGAAATGTTGTCGGGATCGGTTTGCAGGGTTTGCTGCAAAAACGGCTGGGCTTGTTGCCGGTCGCCCTTTTGCAGGCAGATTTCGGCAAGCAGCAGGTTGATGTCGGCATTTTCGGGGGCAAGTTCCAAGGCTTTTCGGGCATAAGTTTCTGCATCGGCCATATTTTTGTCTTGTCGGCAGAGATTGGCCAGATGATAAAAGGCCAAAGGTTCCTCAGGGAATTGCGTGCTCAGTTCTTTCAGTTTCACCGCAGCTTTTGCTGTGGCGTCAAGCAGGGCCAGGCGGACCAGGGCCTCATAATACTGCGGGTCTTTTGTCAGAGCCTGCTTATAATAATGCTTTGCCTGTTCCGGCTGATTTTGGTCGCGGTACAAGTTTGCCAGCTGGACATAAGTTTCTTTGACATCCGGCGCAAGAGCAATAACTTTCTGAAAGGCCTCCGCAGCTTCACGGGGTTTGTGCCAGTTGGCCAGAGAAACGCCGAGATTGAAGTAATAGGGCGCTTTTTCCTCCGGCGCACAGCGAATGGCCTGATAAAAAAAGTTGACGGCCTCCTGATCAATACCGCGGCTTTGGGCAATTAATCCAAGCAGATTTAAGACATCCGGCTGGCGGGGGGACGTTTCCAGTATCTGACGATAAATTTGTTCCGCCGCAACAAGGTTTCCGGCATCATGCAGGCTTAAAGCGCGTTGAAAAAGCAAATCGTATGACATTCGGGCAAACTCCTTTGTTTGTTTAATATTAGGTTATCCGTGTGAAAAATCCAGAGATTTTTTGAAGATTTTTCTTGAAATTTGTATTTGATTGTTGTAAGTTATGCTCACTTCCGAGAAGGCGGGTTGGAATATACCCCGTTTTACGGGTGCGGAAATAAGGCGCGGAACAGAAAATATGCCGGATTTGCGGTGTAGGGACGTGCCGGAATCAGAGAACCGAAATGTGCCGGATTTATGGCGCGCCGAGGTGTTTGTATTCGTACGGCGTAAGACTATCGGGACAATAATGTAAGCTTATTAAAAAAGGAAAAATTTTATGAAAAGTATTGTTTCTGCAAAGAAAAAAGTTGAACGCAGATATATGAGCAACCTGTGGGGCAATCCGAACAGCTCTTTTGCCAAAAGAGAATATGCTCCGGGGCAGCATGGCCAGAGAAGAAAAAAACAAACTGACTATGGTGAGCAGCTCTATGCAAAACAGAGATTGAAAACTTATTACGGCAACGTTTCTGAAAAACAGTTCCACAAATATTATGTTGAAGCTGTACGCAGAACCGGTGATGCCGCCGAGAACCTGGTCGGCATTTTGGAATCCCGTCTGGACAATCTGGTTTGGAAGTCAAAATTTGTTCCGACAATTTTTGCCGCCCGTCAGTTTGTTAACCACGGCCATGTTCTTGTTAACGGCAAGAAGGTTAATATTCCTTCTTATATTGTTAAAGCCGGCGATGTTATTGAAGTTCGCGAAAAATCAAAGCAGCTGCCTGTCGTTTTGGCTGCTATTGAGTCTACAAACCGCGATTTTCCGGGATATTTGGAAGTTGACAGCAAAAAGTTGACAGCCAAATATTCTTTTGTTCCGAAATTTGATGACATTCCTTATGCTTGTCAGCAGGAACCGAATCTGGTTATCGAGTTCTACTCAAGATAATCGGTTTTTTAGAGAAATCAAAAACCTCAGGAGTTATGCAAGCCCTGAGGTTTTTTGCTTTAAATATCAGCAAAATCAGTTATTATATTTAACAATTATTTTAGAGAATAACTTTAGAGAGTCACTGAAATGGATGATGTTATTATCAATTCTGAAGCAAGAACCGAAACAAAACCGCAGCCGGTTAAAGCTCCGGCAAAAAAAGTTAATGTCCAAAAGCCGAAGAAAAAGCGCAGCTTCTTTGTTTATTTGTTGGATTTGGTGCAAAAAACACTGATTGCCGCGTTATTGCTCGGTATTAATTTTGTGCTGTTTTGCGGGGCAGGGAGCTTTAATATGTTTGAAGCGCCGTTTGTGCCGGCAGGAGAGGTTTTGACTATCCTTATCGGAATTGTGTTTGTTTGTTTTGCATTTGTCTTTTTGTTTTCTTTCTCAAAGTTTTTGCAAAATTTGTTTTTGGCAACTGTGGCGGCGGCGGTCTTTCTGGCAACGCTTAATCAATTTGCATTGTTTGATCAGGGAGCCGTGCTTTACGGCTGGGCAAAAGCTTATGCCGGTAATGACGCCTCATATTTTGCCGAGTATTCTCATTATATTCTGGCCGCTCTGGTTGCTTTGTTCATGTTTGTTTTTTGTACGACAGCCAAAAAGTCTACCGTGTCATATTTTATCGGTATATTGTTAATCGTCTTTGCCGGAATTGTATTTGACAACCATATTGAGAGAAACAAGAATCGTGATTTTCGGGTGGCTTTTGAAAATCCTGCTGATGACCCCAAGGGAAAAGGCAAAAAGTTTGTTTATATTGCCATGCCGAATCTGGGTTCATATTCATATCTGCAGTCTGTGGCCAAAGATAATCCCCGTGCAGAAAAAGCGCTTTCCGCCATGCTTGGGTTTTATAATGACAATGGTTTTACCATGTATACCAATGCCATGGTGGCCGATAAGGACGCCGTTAAAAATCTGACGGCGACATTAAATCCGGCACGCTCCGAAAATGTTGACAAGCTGGAGCTTAAAAAGCCATGGATATTCGGCAATTGGGATTTCAGCCGGATTAATGCGGGAAGGACTTATCTGAAAGAAAATCAGATTTTTGATGTTTTGGCACGTTCCGGTTATGAAATCAGCGCTTATCAGTCCCGCGGGCTGGAACTTTGCATGAAGAATAACGGTCCGGCAGTACACCACTGTCTGGAAAAGAATAATTTTCCGCTGAATTTGTCCGAAAGCAAATTAAGCAAGGCCGACAAAACACTGGCTCTGACCGGAGAATGGCTTGAAAGTACGGGATTGGCCAAAGGATCGTCAATGTTATATTCAGTTTTGGATACCGTAATGAATGTGGATAACGTTCCGTTGGTCGGAACCTCTTATGACAAGCTTTATGTGGTTGATTCCTATAAGGTTTTGTCTCAGGCAGCAAAGGATATTGCCATGGCAAAGACTGATGCGGCTTATTTTATATATATGGATTTGCCTTCCGATATGTATGTCTATGACGAATTTTGCCGGATTAAGCCGATGAATCTCTGGACGCGCAAAGATGATCTTGATTTTGGACCGGCTGCTCCGCTGACCAAAAAAAGAGATGCTTATTTTGACCAGCTCGCTTGTGCCTACGGCAGCCTGCAGTCCTTTGTTGACGACTTGCAAAAGAGCGGACAGGCTAAAAATGTGGTGTTGATTGTTCAGGGGTTGAGCGGCCTGAATGACAATGTTACGACAGTTGCGGCTGAAAATTTGCAGAATCGTCAGAGCATATCAATGGCTATCAGGGATCCGTTGCGTCAAGGTTTCGGAATAAAAAAGGAAATTTGTACGGCACCGGAAATTTTGCAAAGATATTTGTTTAAAAAAGGCGAATGTCAGCCGGAGAAGGCTTTGGGGGTTCATGCGGAGGTTTATAAAAACCTTGTAAAGGCATTGGACGGGTATAAAATTACCAAAGAGGACATCGCCAAGGCTTCGGAGAAGTTTAAGCTGTGGTATAAAGATTGGAAAAAAGCGCAAGAAGCTTTGAGCCCTAAAGGCCTGTCTAAAGTTCAGCCCAAAACCGGCGATAGCCCCAAGGTCTTGCCGGCATCCAAACCTAAAGCCGGAGTTCAGGCAAAAGATGCCGCAATTAAGGCGGATGTACAGCCGGAAGAGAAAAACGCTTCCAAAACCAAAGAACTGACGAAGGCCAAGCCTGCAGATACGACAGAAAAAGCTTTGTCTGAAAATGCGGCAGCGGCGGCAACCGTTGAAAAAGAAAAGGTTGTTTCAGCTGAACTGAAAGCATCGGATAAGCCGGTTGCGGCAGAAAAAGAAGAAGCTTCCGGAGATTCGGCGACAACAGCTGCCAGAAGCGAAAAAGAACCGGTTGTTGCAGAAAAAGCGTCTGAAATTTCGCCTGAGAATACTTCTGTAGAAAAGACTACAGAAAAGAGTAGTGTGCCGTCGGCAGATTCGGAAAAGAAAGCAGAGGAAAAGCCGCTCGGACAAGATAAGGCCGCAGAAACTGTCCAGTCCGTTCTGCCGGAAAAAGAAGCGGAAAGTGATATGGAAAGCGGAATTTCCGGAGATGCAGGCGAACTTGGAGATGAACTCGGATTGGGCGAAGATCTGACCGTTCCGGCTGCCGATATTAAGCAGGAAGAGCCGGAAGGCATGCGGATTATCAGCAAAGAAGAAGCTGAAGCTTTAATTAAAGGAGAAAATGCCGGGACTTTGATTCAGATGGACAATGCCGAGAATTCCGTAATGGTTTCAGATGTTGAGGCAGAAGAACAGAAATCTAAAGAAGAGAACAGGCCGGAAGAAGAAAAAACAGCGGAAGCCGGCGTTAAGGTAAAAAACTCTGATACCGCAGGGAAGTAAAGGTATTCTTAATGCTGACAAAACTGAAAAGCCTGTTGAAAAGTAAAATGTCTCCGGTGAGTTTGCGGAGAATTGAGGCTTTTCAGCGTAACCGGCGGGCCGTCTTGTCTTTTAAGATTTTTTTGGTTGTTTTTGTACTGTCTTTGTTCTCAGAATTAATTTGTAATGATAAGCCATTGATTCTGAAATATAATAATCAATTATATTTTCCGGTGCTAAACAGCTATACCGATGCGGATTTTGGCGGCGATTTTCCGACACCCGCTGATTATAAAGATAAATATCTTCTTGAAAATATTGAAAAAGACGGATGGATTGTGTGGCCGGTTCTGCCGTTTTCTTTTAATACCGTAGACTATGAACTGGATGTACCGACTCCGGCCGCACCGTCCCGACAGCATTGGCTGGGGACAGATGACGAGGGAAGGGATATTGTGGCGCGTATTCTCTATGGTATACGTCTTTCAGTTGTTTTTGCTTTTCTGCTGACGCTGATTTCTTCTGCTATCGGAATTGCGGCCGGCGCCGTACAAGGTTATTTTGGCGGAAAGACCGACTTGTTTATGCAGAGAATTCTTGAAATCTGGGAAGCATTGCCGCAGCTTTTTGTTTTGATTATTGTGGCCAGCATTTTTACGCCTACGTTTTTCAGCCTTTTGTTTATTCTTATCTTTTTTTCATGGATGAGTTTGACCGGCGTGGTGAGGGCCGAGTTTTTGCGGGCGCGGAATTTGGAGTTCGTGTTGGCGGCAAAGGCGCTCGGAGTCAGTAATTGGCGTATAATTTATCGTCATATTCTGCCGAATGCGATTATTGCTACAATTACTTTTGTACCTTTTATTATGTCCGGTGCGATTGTGTCTTTGACGGCGCTCGATTTTCTGGGGTTCGGGCTGCCGTATGATTATCCTTCGCTGGGTGATTTGGTGCGGCAGGGAAAAGATAATCTGCAGGCACCATGGATCGGAATTTCTATTTTTATTGTCTTGTCCAGCTTATTGACTTTGCTTATTTTTATCGGTGAAGGCGTGCGGGATGCTTTTGATGCAAGGAAGAACGGCTGATGGCAATATTAGAGGTTAAGAATCTGGGATTGTCCTTATCAGACGGGAAAAGGCTGTTGGATAATGTATCTTTGTCTTTGGAAAGAGGGCAGGTTTTGGGGATTGTCGGAGAATCCGGTTCAGGAAAATCGTTGACCGCATTGTCTGTGCTTGGGTTGTTGCCGCCGCAAAAGTTTGTGTATGACAGACAGGCAGAGATTTTGTTTGAGGGCGAAAATTTACTGAAATCAAAGGAAATACAGCAGGTCAGGGGGGATAAAATAGCGCTGATTTTTCAGGAGCCGATGTCCTCATTGAATCCGCTTCATAAAATCGGCCGGCAGATTGCCGAAACTTTGATTTTGCACCGCGGGTTTAACGGAAAGCAGGCGAAGGCAGAGGCATTGCGTCTTTTGAAGATGACCGGCATAAAAAATGCCCGCCGACGGATGGAAGCTTATCCTTTTGAATTATCAGGCGGGCAAAGGCAGAGAGTTATGATTGCGATGGCTATGGCCAACAATCCGGAGATTTTGATTGCCGATGAGCCAACGACAGCTCTTGATGTGACGGTGCAGAAACAAATTATTGATTTGTTGCTTGATTTGAAGAAAAAGACTGGTATGGCGATTATTTTTATCAGTCATGATTTGCGGTTGGTGCGGAAAATTGCCGACAATATTTGTGTGATGAAAGACGGAAAAGTTATTGAGACGGGAAGTGCGGAAGAGTTGTTCAATCGTCCGCATGAAAGTTATACCAAAAAATTAGTGAATTCGTTTTTCTCTTTGAAAAATAATAAAATATTTGATTCGTCTGTTGTGCTGAAGGTAGAGAAGATTCTGGTGGAATTTGTGTTGAAACGGAGTTTTTGGGGGCGGCCGAAAAATATTCTGAAGGCAGTGGATTGTGTATCTTTTGAGTTGAAAAAAGGCAAGACGCTGGGGATTGTCGGCGAGTCTGGATCAGGAAAAACAACACTGGGATTGGCGGTTGCCGATTTGATACCGCATTCGGGGAAGGTTGAAATCAGCGGAATTTCTGGCAGTTCATCTAAGGCGGAATTGCGCAAAAAAGTGCAAATCGTGTTTCAGGATCCGTATAACTCATTGAATCCTCGAATGAATATCGGTGAAATTGTGGGAGAAGGGCTGCAGGTTCATTTTTCCGACTTGCCAAAATCTGAGAAAAATAAAAGAATTATCAATGCTTTAAGAGAAGTCGGACTGGATGAAGATGTGTTGGTGAAATATCCTCATGAGTTTTCCGGCGGGCAAAGGCAAAGGATTGCCATTGCCAGAGCATTGGTGTTGGAGCCGGAAATTGTGATTCTGGACGAGCCGACATCGGCACTGGATGTGACAATTCAAAAGCAGGTTATGACATTGTTGCAGGAGATTCAAAAGAAAAAGAATATTTCTTATATTTTTATATCACATGATATGGCGGCAGTTCGGGCAATTGCCGATGATATTGCCGTTATGCGTGACGGAAAAATTGTAGAGATGTCTTCCTGTGAAAAAATATTTACCGATCCGCAACAAGAATATACCAAAGAACTGATTGCTGCGTCTTTGTAATTATCTGGGCTTAATTTTTATACGAAGCAATATAAATGAGTAAATTTTACATGACGTTTTTGTTGAGCTGATGTGTAATTTATGCCGAAAAAATATTTTAGCTCGTCGTGAGCGTTCGTTTATTGATATTTGTATTTTTATTGCGATTTTTTTAAACATTAACGTTTTCCTTTGTTTTACCGTTCTTGCTATACATAATATATATTATGCGACAAAATGTAGATTTAAAAATATTAGCTCTTCTCTCTTTTGTGTGCATAATCAATGTGTTGCTCCTTTTGTCAATGGTTAATGTTTTTTAATATCTTGGGCTTGAAAATCAAGTGGTTTTGAACAAGCCGGCGGAATGTCACGGCAAAATTTATGTAATGATGACGGTTGATTGTTAATTTTGCCTGTTATCTGATTGAGAAAGTCTGTTATGCTTTTCGGATTTTTTGATGAGAGACTACCCAGGCCGCCCGTCTGTTCAACTTGGATGTTCCGTATTATTTGGGGGGGTTCGGCAGCAGGAGCTACCGGCAAAATAAAACCCCTGCTCTTTTTCAGAAACAGGGGTAAGAACGGTTATCTTCTCAGAACCGGCTGAAAATCAGGCGTACCAGATTTAACAGATAAACAATGCAGGTAAATGCCAATGTTCTGTACAGGGTTGTGTAAGTGTCAAGCGTGCCGAAAGAGCCGTTAAGAACAAAGAGGTGAATGCAGACTGCCGTTATCAAGCCGGTTACAATTACCGCAATCCAATAATGGCGAAAGTTGCCCAGCAGAAAGGCGCTGATTGCCGCAACAACCAAAATCCACGGGTTTGTGGCATGGGCGGCAGTAGCGTAGGCAGGATTGGTGATTTCTGGAATTCTCATTGTAAAACCAATGCCCAAGACGATAAGTGCTGCCGCTAATATCCAAAAGTAATATCTAGATTTGCTCATTTTTTTACCTCGTTTAATGGTTAAAAACTAATATAGAAAGTAGCATTGTTATTTGGGCGTAGCAATGTTTTTTTGATGTTTTTGCCCTGCCCTTGCTTTGGCTGTATTGTAAAAAACCGCCCCTGAAAACAGGAACGGTTTTTTGTTTAGCAGTGTATGACGAGATATCTTTATTAAAAAGTATATCTGAGACCGGCGGTGACTTCGGCAAGGTTGTCAATGTCACGGGCGCCCAAGAAAGTGTAACGTCCCATTACACGGGCTGACCAGTTTTGGGTCATGTGGTACTGTGCACCGATACCAAAACGGTAACCTGTGCGGTCTTTATTATATTTCGGTTTGTTGTTGCCGCTGTATTTGGCAGAGAATTTATAGTTTCCGAGACCTACGGAACCCAGCAGATTGAATTTTTCACTGCAAGCCGGAATCGGCAGGTAACCCATTAAATCTGCACCATAAGCGTAGAATTTGCTTTTGACTGAACCGTCGGCATCATGTGTTTTTCTGTCTCCGGCCTGTTGGAAGAAAGCTTCAAGACCGGCATATTGACCAACCCGAATACCGGCATTGACAACGCCTGAATTGTAACCGTCATCAACACGTTTCAACTGTTTTTTCAAATCAAATTTTGAATAGGCATAATCCAACCCGATGTAAGGATTGTATTCTTTGGCGGCGGCGCCAAAGGAAATAAGACAAGCAACTCCTGCTAACAGTAATGTTTTCTTCATATTCATAAACTCCATTTAAATAGGTTTTTTTTAAGTTTACTCTTACAATCAAAAGGCGGTTGTAATTCTTGTGTTAAGCAACAGCGCATATATTTTTTAGGCCACACGCCGTTGGTTGCAAATGATTTAATGCTGGAAAAGTAGATTTAAAGAGGTTATGGTAAAAAAAATTATGCTAAAGTATATAAAATTTGCAAAAATGCATTCTTTTTATTAAAATTTAAGGAGTTGGATCGTTATGAATTTTGTTTGCCCTGATAAAAAATGTGAAAAATGCGGACGGTTGATTGCTTTTCGGCATGAGAACGAAAAGAAGTTTCCGACTTATTATAACGGACCTGTTCCTTCTTTCGGCAGTTTGGATGCCGAGATTCTGATTATCGGGCTGGCTCCGGGGCTGAACGGCGCCAATCAGACGGCCCGGCCTTTTACCAATGATTATGCAGGCGATGTGCTTTATCCGATTTTGAAAGAATTTGGTTTTGCCAAAGGAGAATATCGGAAACGTAAAGATGACGGCTTTGAATTGGTGAATGTCAGGATTACCAATTCTGTCCGCTGCGTGCCGCCGCAAAATAAAGTGACCGGCGAGGAAGTGAATAATTGCGGGCATTATTTGATTGAGGAAATCCGTTCAATGCCGAATTTGAAAGCGATTCTGACATTGGGAGCAGTTGCCCACAGCGCCCTGCTCGGCGTTCTGGGTTATAAAAAAGCCGCTTTTAAGTTTGCGCACGGTGCCGTTCATCGTCTTGACAAGCATAATCTATTGATGCTCAATTCTTATCATACTTCGCGTTATAATGTGAATACCGGCGTTTTGACTTATGAGATGTTTCAGGATATTGTGCGAAAATTGAAAGAATTGTGTTGAATTGTGTCTAAAAAAGTTTTATGGTTAAAGTAATTCATTTTATTATTAATCTATAATTTAATTCCCATGAAGATAGTAAAACGATGGAAAAGAAACGGAAGTATTAATCCTGACGGTACAATCTGCTGGTCGAACCAGAGTTTGGAACAGCAGATACTCAGTGCCAAAAATGACGGAAAGAGTTGCGGCTATGCGACGGAAAAGATTTTTATCTTTGCGGATGGCCGAAGCAGGTCTTTTGTTCGTTATTATTTTTTCGGACATTTGGTAGAAAGGGAATATGTTATCAGACATTTCTCACAAAGTCCGGGGTTTGAAAACTGGTTGAAAGGATATGACAAAGCGTTGTTTATCTTTGTTCCGCAAGGCAAATATTTATTTAAAATTAAAGACAACCGGAAAATCAGTTTTGCAGCCCGTTAATTTTGCATCTTAAAAAAAAAGCCTGTTTCAAAAGAAACAGGCTTTTTGGCATCTTAATTCCCTATTCCGGCAAAGCCCATAAAGGCCAGGGACAAAAGCCCGGCGGTGATAAGCGTAATCGGCGTGCCGCGCATGGCATGCGGCAAAGCGTTTATGTTAATTCTTTCGCGCAGACCGGCAAAAAGGATGATTGCCAGTGTGAACCCCATGGCATTTGCCAGAGCATAACAGACGGCATGAGTCAGATTGTAGTCTTTTTGAACGGCAAGAATGGCAATACCCAGAACTGCGCAGTTGGTCGTAATCAAAGGCAGAAAAATTCCCAGAGCCTGATACAAAGCGGGCGAGACTTTTTTAAGAATGATTTCGACCATTTGCACCAGAGAAGCGATGATCAGGATAAATACTACCGTAATCATAAATTCCAGATGATACGGAATCAACAACAGGTGATAAGCCAGATAGGTGGCTATGGTCGACAGGGTCATGACAAACATGACGGCCATTCCCATTCCGGCGGCGGTTGAACTGTTTTTGGAAACACCCAAAAACGGGCAAATTCCCAGAAATTGCGACAATACAATATTATTGACGAAGATTGCGCTGATAAAAATCATAATGTAACTCATTTGCCTGCTCCGGTGATTTTGTTAAAGACAATCACAAGTCCGGCCAAAGCCAGAAAAGCGCCGGGAGGCATGATGAACAACATCATGGTATCGGCGTCTTCAGCTACGAATTTCCAGCCGAAGACAGAGCCCATGCCCAAGATCTCACGCACAATTCCCAATAAGGTTAAGGCGCCGGTGAAGCCTATTCCCATGCCGACGGCATCGAGAACAGACTGCCAAATTGTGTTTTGGGAAGCGAAGGCTTCGGCACGCCCCAGAATAATGCAGTTGACGACAATCAGCGGAATAAAAATTCCGAGACGGGCGTGCAAAGAAGGAAGATAAGCCGCCATCAGAAGGTCTACAACCGTAACAAAAGAGGCAATAATCACAATATAACAAGGAATGCGCACCATATCGGGGATGACGTTTTTTACCGAAGATATGGCAAAGTTGGACAGGATCAGGACAAACAGCGTTGCCAGTCCCATTCCCAGACCGTTGGCGGCAGAGGTCGTGACGCCCAGAGTCGGGCACATTCCGAGCAGCATGACAAAGGTCGGGTTTTCTTTGATTATGCCTCTGGTCAGATTTTCATAACTTTGGTTGCTCATGTTTTAGTTTCCCAATGTACTGAATTTGATATAATTATCATAAGCCCGTTGAATGGCATCCAAAACGGCGCGTGAACTGATGGTTGCGGACGTTACGGCGTCTATGTCCCCGTCGTCTTGTTTTACTTTTAATTTTTGCTTGGTAATGTTAAAGCCGCGGAGCTGGCGGGCGAACTTTTCTTCTGTAACTTTAGAGCCCAGACCGGGGGTTTCTTTATGGCTGACGACTTTATAATCGGTAATGGTACCGTCGAGCAAAAAGCCGACAATCAGTTCCAGCCGGCCGCTGAAGGCATTGTTGCTGTATGTCTTCATGGCGACGGAAGTGATTTTTGTGCCTTGTCTGGCCGGATAAAGTTCAATATTGCTGCCGGAGATGGTCAGGCGTTCCTGATAGGGGTTGTTGTCATAATCAGGCGGTAAAACGGCTTGGATGGCCTCAAGCTTTTTTGCATCCTGAGCTTTTTTTATCGGTTCCTGCGTAATCCGGTAGCTGATACTTAGGATTAAGGCGGATAATCCGGCAACAATTGTCATTGCCAAGATCATGTTTTTTAGGGTATTGGCGGGTTTGCTCATTTATTTTCTCCCTGCCCCGTAGACTCTGGGAATACACCAGCGGTCAATCAGCGGGACAAATGCGTTCATTATCAAAATGGCAAAGGAAACGCCTTCCGGATAGGCGCTGAATATGCGGATGATAACCGTCAATGCTCCGCAGCCGACGGCAAAGATGATTTTACCGTTGGTTGTCATCGGAGACGTTACATAATCCGTTGCCATGAAAACGGCACCCAGAATTAAACCGCCGGAAAGCAGATGGGCCACCGGATCCAGATTGGGCGTTTGTTTGAAAAACCACATGATTGAGGTTAAGATAAACACGGTTGACAGGTAATAAAAGGGAATATGCCATGTGATGACTTTTTTGCAGAGCATATAAAAAAGGCCGAGAAGCAAAGCAAGGGCAGAAACTTCGCCTAAGCTTCCGCCGGTGTTTCCTAAAAGCATATTCAGATAACTCGGCACATTATCAATATGATAGCTGTATTTTGTTAAACCATTACTTAATGTTTCCGGACTCAAATGTTTTAGAATTCCGAGTGTGGTGGCGCCGGTTTGGGCGTCTATGGCAAAGAAGTTTCCGAATTGCGGCTGAGGCCAGGTTGTCATTTGCTGCGGAAAGGACACGAACAAAAACACGCGGCCGACCAGTGCCGGATTGAACAGGTTTTTGCCCAGCCCGCCGTAGGCCATTTTGGTTATGCCGATTGCAAAAAAAGCGCCAATCAAAATCATCCATAACGGAATGCCGCTTGGCAGGTTGAAGCCCAGCAGGATGCCGGTAATGACGGCCGAAAAATCGCCGGTTGTGGGCGGTATTTTTAAAAAGTAACGGCAAATTAAATATTCGCAGGCGACACAGGCGGCAACAGAGGTCAGTAAAACCTGAAAGGCGTTGAAGCCGAAGATCAGCAAAGCGGCCAAAACGGCGGGCATTAATGCGATGACAACATCTTTCATCAGATTTTTTGTGCTGACCGGAGAAGCCATGTGCGGTGCGGAAGATATCTTTAACATAGTGCTGAACCTTATTGTTTTTTCAATATTTTTTTAGCTTCTGCTTTGCTCATTTTGCAATAGTCCAACAATGGAATGCGTGCCGGACAGATATAGGCGCAGGAGCCGCATTCAATGCAATCGCGGGCGTGGAGCCGCATGATTTGCGAGAAATCATTATTTCGGGCATAGCGGGCGATCTCAAAAGGCATTAGACCCTGCGGGCAGGCATCGACGCATTTGCCGCAGCGGATACAGGCCGTTTCGGGTTCTTTTCCCGCCAGTTTGGCGGAGAGCAGCAGAATGCCGGATGTCAATTTGGTGACCGGCGCTTTTAAATTGGTGACAGAGGTGCCCATAAACGGTCCGCCAAAGATGATTTCGTCTGTTTTTTCGGTTATGCCGCCGATTTTATTGATTAAGAATTCGGCAGGCGTTCCTATGCGAACCCGAAAGTTGGCTGATTTTTCGGCAGCGTCTCCGCTGACGGTAACAATACGTTCAATCAGCGGCTTTTTTTTCATTACCGCTTCATAAACGGCAAAGACCGTACCGGCGTTTTGGACGACACAGCCGACGTCTATCGGCAGTTTGGCAATCGGAACTTCCCGACCGGTAATGGCTGCAATCAACTGCTTTTCGCCGCCCTGCGGGTATTTGGTTTGGCAGACCCTGACGTTGACGCCTATATAACTTTTGGTCAGGCGGGTCATGATTTCTATGGCGCGCGGTTTGTTTTCGTCAATGGCGATGACGGCCTTTTGAATGCCGAGCAATTTGTTGATGATTTTGGCTCCGATGATAATTTCTTCCGCCTTTTCCTGCATCAGACGGTCATCCGCGCAGAGAAAAGGTTCGCATTCAATACCGTTGACAATCAGATACTCGGCTTTGCGGCCTTCCGGAACCGTGGTCTTTATCGGGGTCGGATACCCTGCTCCGCCCATGCCGACAATTCCGGCATTGCGGATACGGCGCATGATTTCTTCCGTACTGTCAGGAATTTCGGCGATAACGGTATCCGAAGCATCAATACCGTCGGCAAAATCATTGCCTTCGACTTTTATGGTAACGGTGGTTTCGTAATATCCGCTGCGGCCTTCTTCCCGGCTGATTTTGACGACTTCGCCGGAAACGGAAGAGTGAACCGGTGCGGATACAATGCCGTCAGCGGCAGCCAGCAGAGTGCCGGCTTTGACTTTGTCGCCCTGAGATACCACAATTTTGGCCGGAGCGCCGGCATGTTGTTTGACCGGTATGTATACGTATTCCGGAAGGCCGGCATCGGTAATGGCAATATCGGCGGCTAATTTGTATTTTTGGGGATGAATCCCGCCTATCGGAAAGGTTTTAGTCATGCGTTTTTTCTTTCGGCTGAATGTGAACAATGGCTCCGGTCGGGCAGGTTTCGGCCAGTTTTGCACCAAATTCGGCGGCATTTACGTCTGTCGGAATATAAGACAGGTTGTCCTCAATTTTTATCTCCGGACAGATTTTAACGCATTTCATGCAGCCAATGCAGGCGGCGGAACAGTTTTTGCGGGCAACGGCGCCTTTTTGGCGGTTACGGCAGGCAACATAGACTCTTTCGTTATTTTGACCTTTGGGGCGGATTTCAAAAAGATTGCGCGGGCAAATATTGACGCAGGCGCCGCAAGAGGTGCATTTGTCGGGATCTACCTGAGGCAGACCGGTTTGGGGATTCAGGTTTAACGCGCCGAATTTGCAGACTTTTATGCAGTCTCCCAGACGCAGGCAACCATCGGGGCAGCCGCTTTGTCCGCTTGAAATCGTATGGGCAATGCGACAGAATTGGACACCGTTGTAGTCAATTTTGGCCGGGGCGTTTTGGCAGCTTCCGTTGCAGCGCAGGACAGCGACGGTATCTTCTTTGACGGCAGCTTCCATTCCCAGATAGGCGGCGACTTTGTTCATGACTTTTTGACCGCCGACCGGACAGTATAATTTGGCAAAACCCTGTGTCGTGCATTTGGTGCAGGCAACGGCAAAATCATGACACCCTGCCCGTCCGCAGGCACCGCAGTTGGCTTGCGGCAGCATTGCTTCGATTTCTGCAATGCGCGGGTCTTCGTCCACTTTGAATTTTTGCGAGACAAAATACAGAATCAGGGCGGCGGTTAGTGCGATGGCCGTCAGAGTTAGAAAATCTGTTAATATAATGTTATCCATAATATTGTCTCAAAAAAGTTAAATAAAAAAACGGAGTTATTGTCTGGTTATTTTAAAAGTAAATTTTTTCTTAAAATAATTTCTCCCTAAGAATAAGAGAAAATAATAAGGAATCAAGACAATTATCGCAGTAATACCACTAAATATTTCGTTTTGGCCGAAATATCGGCCGGAAAACAGGGGTAAAAGCATTAAAAACAGCGGAAGAGCATAGCAAAACAAGACGGATATCCATCCCAGCCGCGGGTTGAGTGTGACAATGACGGAATCTCCGCTGTTGTATGCCGAGGAATCTGCTACGGCAACCGAGAAAATTTGTTCTTTGTTTTGTTTCATGCCGCACAGCCCCGCGGCCGGACAAGCCCCGCAGGCGGCCTGCCGCGGAACGCAGACGGTCAGTTCGCCGGCGGAAACTTTTGTGACAGTGGCCTGATGTTCTATCGGTATCATTGTTTTTCCAGAAGTTTTTTGGCGCTTTGGGAGACAATCATCTCATAGTCGTTGTTATCCGTGCGGACAAAGAAAACTGCCGGAATTTTATTGCGGTCGGCAAAGTTCAGGCCGTCTTTTTCACCCATAACCATAATGGCGGTGGCAAGTCCGTCAGCGGTCATGCAGCTTTTGTTAAATACCGTGACGGAAGCCAGCTTGTGTTCAACCGGATATCCGGTTTTGGGGATGATTGTATGGGAATAGCGTTTGTCGTTGTAATAAAAGTAGTTGCGATAATCTCCCGAAGTGGCAACGCTCATATTGTGCATGGTGACGACTGCGGCGTTTTCTTCACTGTTCGGCATTTTGATTCCGACGTTCCAGCCTTTGGTTTGTTCGGATTTTTCTCCGGAAGCGGCAACTTCACCGCCAATTTCGACAACAAAATCATTATATCCCTCTTTTTTCAGCAATTCCGCCACTTTATCGACGGCGTAGCCTTTGGCGATGGCAGACAAATTGATGTTAATGTCGCTGATGTCTTTTTTCAGGCTTTTGTAATTGCTGCTAAAGCGGACTTTGTTGAAGCCTGTCAGTTTGAGCGCTTCCCCGATGTCCTCGTCTTTCGGAAATTCAATGGTTTTTTTGGTGCCGAAACCCCAAAGGTCCACAAGTTTTCCGACCGTCGGATCAAAGTTTCCGCCGCTCATGACATATATATTATAAGATTGCTGCAAGAGGCTGCTCATTTCGTCTGACAGCTCGATATTCTGTTTGGCCGGCGTTTCATTGATGTTATTGATTTCCGAACCGGGCTCAAAAACCGACATCTGGCTGTTGACTTTTTCCAGCTCTTCCTGAATCTTGCGGTTGAGACCGGCGTTTTTGTGCGGGGTTTTGATTTTGATGCTGTAATAGGTATTGAAGGCTTTGCCCCGAATTTCCTGAAAACGGGTCTCATTAAAGAATATCAGATAAGCCAAGACAGCTATTGAACCGGCCAGAAAGAAATATTTTAAGATGCGCATTATTTTTTAACACTCCCGCTTTATACCTTTATTTTTTGCAAAAAGTGTTTATCATATACAGGTGATAAACATTGGCAATATAGGAAGGCAGTATACTATGTTTCAGAAAATAAAATCAACATTTAATCGTATTTATAACCATTCGGTTACAATTAAGGTCCGGCAGGTTATGAAAAAGGCCGGTGCCGAGCTGGAAAATCTCCGGCTGGTTGTGCGTTCTTTTTTGAATGATTTGGGGAAATCTCTGGCCAAAAGGGGCATATCGGCGAATCTGATGACGATTATAGGATTTGTCATCGGTATTTTTACAATCAATTTTCTGGCTTTGGAGATGTATGCCACGGCAATTTTGTGCATTATCCTGAACCGGATTTGCGATGCGCTGGACGGAGCAATTGCCCGCAATTCGCAGGTAACGGATTTTGGCGTTTTTCTTGATGCCACGCTGGATTATGTTTTTTATGCCGGCGTTATTTTCGGGTTTGCACTGGCTGATCCGGCGCAAAATGCCGTTGCTGCCGCTTTCCTGCTTTTGGCTTTTACGGCTTCGGCCTGCTCCATGCTGGCTTATGCCGTGGTGGCCTATAAGACAAAAAGCTCACAGGAGATTAAACTCGGGATGTCGCCTTTTTATCTCGGCGGGCTGGCACAGGGGTTTGAAACGCTGATTGTTCTGCTGATTATGTGCGTTTTGCCTTATTGGTTTTTGCCGCTGGCGATTATTTTGGGCGTGTTGTGCTTTATCAAAGCCCTGAGCATTATGATTACGGCTTATTACAGCTTTGTGATTTCGCGCCGCAAACAATAACCGGACTACAGGAAGTTTTGCATGAATAAATTTTGGGTTTTTGTCGCAGCCGTTTTAAGCCTGATCGGAATTTGGACAAAGGAATGCCGTGCCCTGAGCGTTGAAGGTACCACAGATAAAGTGTCCGTCAAGGTTATGACAAGTACTGACGAGATTAATGAAAAACAGGCTCTTGACGTGCTGGTTAAGTTTTCCATGTTAAACGGCTGGCATATTTTTGCTCAGAATCCGGGGCATATCGGCCGGCCGACAGAAGTTAACTGGAAACTGCCCGAGGGATACCGGCTTGAAAACGTCCGTTGGAGCAAACCCAAAGATTTTAAAAAAGGCAAAATTATTCAGCATGGTTATGATACCACAGCTTATTATACCGCGACGATTGTGCCGATTGACCGGCCGGAACGGGTGCAGGATTTGGAAGTCGAGATTAAATGGCTGGCCTGTTATGAGGAATGTATTCCCGAAAAAATGGTGCGGACGCTCAGTCTTCCGATAACCGATTTGAACCTATTGCCGGGGAACGAGTGGCGTAATGAAATGCAAACGGCACAACGGAGTTTTGAAACTTCTGACCTGCCCGTTGACGCGTCGGCCTATAATCTTCTGTTGATTTTGGTTATGGCCTTTGCCGGCGGGGTTATTCTTAATTTTATGCCCTGTATTTTCCCGATATTGACAATCAAGGCCATTTCTTTGGTGCAGGGAAGCATCAAGCCCAAGCAAATGCGGCAGGAAGCGCTTTTATATACGTTCGGCGTGGTATTGTCTTTTTTGATTACTGCCGGTATCCTGCTGTTTTTGCGCTGGCAGGGCGAACAGGTCGGCTGGGGATTTCAACTGCAGTCGCCGCTGTTCGTCGGGATTATGCTGGCTGTCTTTATTGTTGTATTTTTGCTGTTGATGGACTGGATTCATCTGCCGAATTTGTTTGCTGACAAGCTGGGACGGGTTACGGCTTCAAAAAAGAAAATCAGCGCTTTTGCGACCGGTTTTTTTGCGGTGTTGATTGCCAGCCCCTGTACGGCTCCGTTTATGGGTATTGCCATCGGATATACACTGACGCAGCCGACTTATGTTTATTTTCCGGTTTTTATCGCGTTGGCGCTGGGATATGCCCTGCCCTTTGCCCTTGTCGGATTTTTTCCGAAAGCTGTTCACAAAATGCTGCCGCGTCCCGGAAAATGGATGGCAATTTTGAAGAAAATTTTTGCCATTCCGGTTTTACTGACCTGTTTGTGGCTGGTTTGGGTATTGCAAAGCCAGCTGGTCTTGCGCAGTGCGGCCGGCGGCGGTACGGCGAATCTGGACTGGGAGGCGTATAATAAGGCTAAAGTTGAAAAGCTGGTAGCTGACGGGCATGCCGTGTTTGTAGATTTTACCGCAAAATGGTGCATTACCTGTCTGGCCAACGAATCTTTGGTTTTGAACAGCAAAGATTTTGAAAAGCTGGTGAAAGACAAGAACATTTTATTGTTTAAGGCGGATTGGACCAATGATGATCCGGAGATTACCGAAGCGCTGGCCGCTTTCGGACGCAACAGTGTGCCGCTTTATGTCTATTACAGCGGAAAAGACAGCGGTTATGTGATTTTGCCGCAATTATTGACTTATAAACAAGTGAAAAGCTATCTTGATAAATAAAAAAGGAGCCGGAGGCTCCTTTTTTATTGTCCGATTTTGATACGGATTTTGTTTTTGTAAAATTTAATCAACGAACCGCCCATTAAACAAGCCTTTTGGTTGCTTCCCATCGGTTGGACGTAAGTCAGCGTTCCGAGGTTTTTGACCAGTTTGCTTTCAAAAATGTTGAAATACGCCACGGTTGTGTATTTGCGGCCGCGGGTCAGTATCTCCCAGCCGACAAAGATGTCATTGGGGGCGATGTTGGTTCCCATAATGCGGGCACAGATTAAATACGGGGTTTCTCCGAATTCTTTTTTGACGTATTCGCGCATTTTTTCACGATCAAGCGTCCAGCGGGGAATTAGTTTTGCATAACCGTTGAAGTCTTTGATGAGCTTGTATTCTTCCCCTTCAACGTCTACGACCATATCCAGATCTTCTTTAGGGTATTCTCCGAAAACATCCAGCGGGACAATGTGATAGACAGCGCTGCCTTTTTTTGACAGTTGCGGCAGAGCCACAAAATGGTAAAACTGACGCAGTTTGTTTTTGGGATTGAAACATTGGCCGATCCAGAGCAGATAATCTTTACCCTTTTGGAATTTGAAGTAAGTCAGATTGTAGTCCTTTTTACAGTTCAGGCGGCGCAACAGCGGTTTTTCAACGGCTTTATAGTTGCTTTTTTCCAGATAAAGACTGACTTCCCGTTCACTTAAATTTATTATTTCCATAATTTTAAAAATTATAAAGTTAGACATAATTATTTTTAGTTTGACGTAATTTAACAGGATCGTGATTGCAAGTCAACATAAAAACTTTGTT
Organism: Alphaproteobacteria bacterium; assembly: GCA_017935485.1. GTDB lineage: Bacteria > Pseudomonadota > Alphaproteobacteria > RF32 > CAG-239 > MGBC133411. The sequence goes on from JAGBHO010000047.1 coordinate 100,107, forward strand.
TTTTTATAAAATATATTGACAAAAATTTCGCAACAAGTATAATATGTTTGTTAAAAATTTATTATTATTTATTAAAAATAATTTGATATGGAGAACTTTATTATTATTTTGACTGTTTTTTTTGTTTTAGGAATTATTTCTTTCAGTGCGTATCGTCTTAAAGTGCTCAGACAGAGTTGTTCTGTTGATGTTCAAGGTTCTGATACAGATCGGATTGTGTCTGCTTATCGGATGAATGAAAATTATGCCCGCGGACGTTCTCGTATTTTTCTTTTAAGCATATTCGCTGTTGCCGCAGTTTCTTTGGCAGGTTTTGGTTTTGCCCGTTATCAGCATAATCAAATTGTTCCAAGCAATATTCAAGAGATTGCTGTTTCGGAGAAGGTTTCTTCCGATAAGGAAATTGATGCCTTAAAAAAGGAGATTGCTGAGTTAAGAGAATTGGTTCCTGCGGATAAAGAAATCAAGGCCTTAAAAAAAGAGATGGCCGAATTGAAAAGTCAGGTACATTCAAAATCTTTTTTTTCAGAATTTGAGCCGCGTGATATAATGGCGTTTGGTGCTTTTGTTATTATAGCTTGGATGGTAGTATACGCTCAAGTAAAAAACTCATAGGTATCTGAATGTAATAAAAAAACACTCCGAAGTTTGTTGTTGCAAGCTTCGGAGTGTTTTTATTTGTTTTGTAAAAGAGTTTTATTTGCCGAAAATTCCAATGCTTTTGACGCGGTCTTTGACACCGCCGACAACATTGTTCAGGTTTTCATTGGCAAGGTCTTTCAGGTTGGAAAGATTGCTGCTGACTGCCGTTGCCGAAGCCGTACTCAAGATCTGGTTGAAAATTTTGCTAATGCTTTGGGTAATGCTGTCACCGTTTTTGGCGGCTCCGATGTTGTTCATCTGGATTGTCGGCAAGGCAACCGTCATATCGGTGGTTTTTCCGGCGACATTAGCGGCAGCCTGCAACTCTCCGTTGTTGATCGTCAAAGATTTGATAATGACCTTTTTGCCGCCCTCTTCTTTGGCTGAAGCATCGGCTTTTTTCTGTTCGTCTGCTTTGGAAGAAGCTTTTTGGCCTGCCGATGTGAACTCTTTGATGTTGTTTTGGACCTGTTTGACGTTGTTTTGTGTTAAAGACAACATTTCATAGGTGACGACAGGCTTGTCAATGTTGATTTGTTCAATAACGATCGTGTCTGTGGTCAGGCTTTTAAGGTTGACTTTAACCGTAATTCCGTCGAGGCTGAGCAGGTATGGCTTTTTGTATCCGGCCGGATTGGCAACGGTGATTTTTTTGATTTTGCCTTCGCCGTTTTTGACAGAGAGGTCAAACCCTTCCAGATTGACATCGGTTCCGGTTACCTGAGAACCGTATTTGTGGACGAGTTTTTTGACAATGCTTTCCATGGAAGGCGTAAAATACCAAGCTCCGGCAATTGCCGCGGCCAAAACACCCAAGATGACATATTTCTTTTTCATAATATTTTTCCTTTGATGTTAGTTGTGTTTATATTTTCTTTTATAAAGTTTCTGATGATTTTTTCAATCATTTCCTGTGATTTATTATCAGTATTATGCTCTCTGATGCGTTTGAGCATTGCTTCTATGCAGCCCAGATTGTGCAGAAAGGCAAAAGATGCGGCAAATTTAAGGTCAAAGACCCAGCTTAATATGCGCAATATCCGGTCCAGCGGCGAAGCGATATCGGCATTACGGCAGAGTTCATGGCGGGTCAGGCTTTCCAAGACTTTAGGACTGGCCTGAGAATCCATTTCTTCTGTACCGCAAATTAAGGCGCCGTAGTATTCCGGATGGCGTTTGAACAAATAAAAATTGGCTGTTTTATCGGCGTCTTTGATTAAAAAGAAAAGGTTTTTCATCAGTTCCTGCTCCGCCGGAGAAGCCTTAAGCCAGCCCTCTTCCGTAAAAAAGTCGCTGTCCAGATGTCCGTGGTGGCGAACCGGAAACAGCAAAAGCGGATTGCCGTACTGCGGTTCAGCTTTCAATATCTCATAGCTGAACTCGCCATGGTCATATTTGCACAGGTTGGCGCCGTGCAGATCTTTATTGTCACAGCGCAGGCAAATTTCTTTAAATCGGCCGATATCATGAAAAAGGCACCCTAACCAGCCGAGATATTTTTGTTCCGGCGTCCAGCTTTGCAGTCCTTTTTCATTTTTCAACAGGTAATTGCCGGCACCGACAACCTGCATGGAATGGCGGAACTTTTCATCGGCGTAGAGGCATAGTTCTTTAGAGGATGAAACATAAGTGCGGCATTTTTGATAATGTCTGTATAAAAAGTTTTTATCTGTTTGCTGGTCGTTCATCTTTCTGTTCTCCGGAAGGGCTGTAGAAAGAAAAGCATAATTTGTTTAATAAAATTTTAAAAAGCGAAAACGCCTGCTTGAAAAAGCAGACGTTGTTCGTGTTAAACCAAGAGGACAAGGCAAGACAGAATATGTTGTCGTTGGTTTAACTTTCACCCCAAAAAATATTTTATTTTTTCTTTTTTTGTTTTCAGAAAAAGAAACCGACTCTCACGAGGGGGTTTCTTAAAAGAGTTGTAATGCAGAAGAAGTTTGCAGATATAGTAACATAAACTTACATTTTATGAACTAAATTTGTGAAAAAACGAATAATCTGCACTTGCTTCCGTATCTTTGCACAGATGCTTCACAGCATTGTTTTACTGCAACAAAACTTTTTTGATGAAAAAACTTAATTATTATGGAGTTTTCGTAAAACATAGTAGTAGATTAATAATGGGTTAACGGTTTGTTTATATAATATATTGCATTGTTAGTCAAGACTTATTTTGTTAAAATGTACAAAAAATTGCAGAAAAGAGGAAATATGATAAATCATGAAGAGAATTTACGCAAGGCCATAGAGCTCAGCAATCAGTCCGTAGACGGCGGCAGTTCGCCTTTTGGGTGTGTGATTGTTGATGCCGGCGGAAAGGTGGTCGGACAGGGGCATAATCGGGTGGTGCCGGACAATGATCCGACAGCTCACGGCGAGGTTATGGCAATCAGGAATGCCTGTAAAAATCTGGGCAGTTTTGATTTGTCCGGATGCATCCTTTATACTTCCTGCGAGCCCTGCCCCATGTGTCTGAATGCCTGCAAATGGGCGAATATTAAAGAGGTTTATTATGCCGCCGATCGGTATGATGCCGAGGATATCGGCTTTCGCGACCGTGTGTTTTATGAAGATGATCCGGTTGAACTGGTCAGAATAGACTTGCCGGAAGCCAGAGAGGTGATGCAAAAGTGGAAAAATAAGGCGGATAAAATCGAATATTAAATTTTTAACAAATTTTGAAAATTTTTGCTTGCAAATATTATTTATCCGTTTTATATTGCGTTCGTTATCTGATGATAACTGCCCACATTGCGTGCGTAGCTCAGTTGGTAGAGCAACTGACTCTTAATCAGTGGGTCCGGGGTTCGAACCCCCGCGCGCGTACCAGTTGATAATGACGTTTTCTTCCTTGGAGAACGTCTTTTTTTTATGTCTTAATATCAGGTTCTCACCCCTCCGGGGTTTGTTCTTGTTCGTAAGTGTTGCGTATTAACCGCAACACTAACTCCAATTCCGACTAAGCAATTGTATCGATGTCTGTCGTCATCTCACAATTACAAGTCTCATTGCGTCTCCTTACAAAAAGCAACATTAGTTGCTTTTTGTTTCGGCCGTGGTCACTCGGTTTGTAACGCTTGTTTCGCGTTGCTACAGCGGGTGAGGCGTCAGTTTGTGCGGTGTCCTGAGCCCCGCGATGCTATGGCGGGGATGTGGGGAAGAGAGTGCTTTGAAGCACTGTCATTCTCGGGCTTCGACCCGAGAATCCATGATGAAACAAGCAAGGTGCCGGTTACAAGATGGATTGCCGGATCGAAGTCCGGCAATGACAAAAGAACAAGCACCGTCATTCTGAACGCAGTGAAGAATCCAGATTGAAGAATAAAGCTAGTTTGTTTGACTGGATCCTTCGCTCCGCTCAGGATGACGGAGAGAGAAAAAGTACTCAGGATGACGGGGAAAAAAGGGCTTAGGATGACGGGGAGAAAAGAGGATGACAATAATAAAAAGTGCTCAGGATGACCCGCACGGGGAATGTACGCTTTGTTTAGTCGAAATGACAGGCATGACGGACAGCATATGCTTGTGAGCAATGTCCGAAGATACCCATAGGCTAATGTCTGCCATTGGGGCATATAATAAAAAAGAGAGGAAGTTTTATGCTTCCTCTCTCTGTTTGGTTTAGGCCGTTAAGACTTCAAGCGTTTCAAACATTACGCGAATATGATGTTTGGTGCCTGTTGTTATAATATGGCACATACCTGCTTCAGACATTGCGGCAAGTTCGTCAAATTTTTCTGATTTAACGAGTTTTTCCAGCTTTTGTTTAACCATTATCATGGCCATTTTGTCACGATAGTGTCCTTCAAGGACAGTTTGGAGTGCCAGAATTATAGAACCGGAAATTTCGTAGAGTTGAAACAAAATGTCTTTTGTTTCTTTGGTGCCAAAACTCCAGCCTTCCCGGATGTCATTTGCCCAGCCGGAGCGATAACATTGTAATGCGTTAATTTCTGATTTTACATCCTGTGCACATACTTCTATCTTTGCCATAACTATTCTGGGTTTGTTTATAGAGGGTGTGTCCTTTTGCACGTCCCGTTCCCTCTTTTGTTAATAATAAAAATAAAAAATATTTAATGTATTTTCTTTATATCATAAATTTATGTCCGGGTCAATTTTTATTTTGTCTAAAATTTGTGGCGTTTTGTAATATTATTTGTTTAAAATGAAAAAAGAGCGGGAGTTTTGAACTCCGCACTCTTTTGTTTTTTAGAATTAGAATAAAGCGGCGACGACTTCTTCGTAGTCAAGAGGAGTTGCATTTTCATAAATTTGTTTGTTTCGCAGCGGCCCTTCCCAAGCCCATAAGTCCCGCGGATTAGAAGCCTGATGGCAATATTCCGTTTCATAGGCTATTCCGCCGAATGCAGCTTTTAAAGCTTTGGCGTGTTCTTGCGAACCAACAAAATATGAGCAGTCCATTGCCAAGACTTCAAATTCCAAGCCATGCCGAATGGACCCGTAATAGACGACATCGCGTAAAACGCAGCCGCTATCATAACATTTGAAGAATATGCTTCCAATGTTTTTTACATATCCGGCGGGAGATATTCCTCTTTCAAGTTCTTTACGGATTTCTGCCAATTTGGCTTTTTTTTCTTTTAATTCCATATTTATATTTTTTAATTTAACAATAATTTTTTTACATTCTTATCATATCATAATTTTATGTCTCAGACAAGCGTTATTTTGTCAATTCTTGTCTTTTTGTTTAATATCCGGCAGGCGGCGCAAGACCGGGATGTCAAACCAGAAGCAGCTGCCCTGCTCCGGTATTGATTTCAGTTTTATATTAATGCCTAGAATTTCAGCAGATTTTCTGACGATTGCCAAGCCCAGTCCGGAGCCGCGGCTGCGATTGTCGGCAATGTGTCTGCTTTGATAAAATTCGTCAAAAATTTGTTCCTGTTCTTCCTGACGGATGCCGGCGCCGTTGTCAATAATCATGATGCGCAGGTAGTTTTTATACCATTTGCAGCCCAGAATGATTTTGGTTTTGGTATATTTGACGGCATTGCTCAACAGGTTTCGGATGAGGCGTTCCAAAATCAGCTGATCACTGAAAACAACGGCATTATGGGGAAAAAAGCGGAAAGAAATTTCTTTTTGCCGGCATATTTCCCGATATTCTCCGGCAATCTTTTTTAACAGAAGCGCAATATTGAACTCAGCGAATTCTCCGATTTCGGCATTGGCTTCAAGTTTGGACAAATCAAGCAGGTTGTCGAGCAATGATTTGAGGTTGTCGGCCGAGGCCTCGATTTTATTCAGCAGCATTTTTTGATAATCGGTCAGCTTTTCTTCGGCCAGAGCGCTGATAAACATTCCCAGAGCCTGCATGGGTTGGCGCAAATCATGGCTGGCCTGTGCCAAAAACAAAGATTTGTCACGATTCATGTTTTCGGCCAGTTCTTTGGCTTTTTCCAAGGCTGTTTGGGTTTTGATGAGCGGCGTTAAATCCTGAAACGTACCGGCGATTTTGCGATGTCCGTCATCATCAATGATTCCGGCTTTGAAGAAGCAATATCTCAGGCTTCCGGTTAATTTTCGGATACGGATTTGACCTTCAACCTGTTTGCCGTTACGAATCAGTTCGCGCAATTTTTCTTTATATATTGGCAGGTCTTCTTTGAGCATTTGCTCCCGAATGAGGTTTTTTTTGGGAGAAGTATCAAGTGCGGAAGCACCAAAGATGCGGAACATTTCACCGGACCAGTAGATTTTTTTGTGTTCAAAATCCAGTTCCCAATAGCCGATATGCGCCGTTCTTTCGGCAAATTCAAGCCGTTGGGCGGTTTTATCCAGGCTGGCGGCCAGTTGTTTGCGCTCGGTGATGTCTTCTATGCAGATAAAACAATTGGGCTGATGTCCGTAAAAATAGAGATTACAACATCTGCCACGCAGGGAAAGCTGTAAAGACTGGGGCTGTTGCAGGCGGACGGCATTGGAAATTTTTGCCAGAATTTGCGGGGCGCAGTTTTCCGACCAGGCTGCCAGATTGCTGCGGAGGGCTTCGGAAGCAAGAAAATGGCCTGCCGCCCTGTTCATATAAATAATCCGGCCGGTAACGTCCGTTGCCAGCAAAGCATTAGTTGAAATATTTAATAAAAAGTCACATCTTGCATTATCCGTCTGCATAAAAGCCTTCTAAAACTCGGTGGTATACAGGATTTCCCCGCCGGCGTCAGGAAGCTCGAATATCCAGCCGGCGGTGAGGAGTTCATAGCTTGCTATATAATCCTTAAATTTGCCGGTTGTAAGGCTTGCCGCAGATAATTTTGTCGTCAGCCAGTATTTTTGGCCGTTTGTGTAAATCATGAGTTCGTTGGTCAGGCCGGAAAATGTGCCGAGCCGGATTTTTCTTGACTGCGGATATTGGTTGAAATCAAAATCTTTGACGGGCTTGACATCTTCAAAAATCACGTATTTGAGTTCATCCCAGAATGCCGGAATGCTGACGCTTTTCAGGTCTTTGTTAACAAAATCCTGTTTGTTGTTCAGACGCATGAGCAAAGACTTGCTGCCGTTTTTCAGGGAGGCAACGGTTTTTACGGCGGATTCCGGATAGGAGAACAAAGGCTGCTGGTACCAGGAGTAGCGGTACTGCGGCAGTGTAAAACTGCCGGAAATCAACCATATGTCTTTTGTTCCGGGGATATGGGCATAGGTGTAAAGCCCGTTTTCGCTCCGCAGGCCGAGATTGATTTCATTTAAGAGAACGTTCTGGGAATAGATTTTGACCGAGGCAATGTCGGACATTCCTTGGCCGGCGCTTTTCAATTCCAAGCCGTATTGTTTTAAAAGTTCCGGTGTGGCGGGCTGCTTGCTGTAATAAACGGACTGTGTCATGGCGGAAAGCAGGTCATTTACCAGCATCAGGCCGGCATAGTAGCCCTCTGCCCCGTTAATGCGCCAGTAATTGTTTGTCAGAACCAGATCAAAAGTCTCTTTGGTGGTTGAGATTGTAATCTTGTCAACGCTTTTGTCATAATTTACGGCATTGGCAAAGACCAATTGTCCCAATCGGGAAGCCGGCTGACGGCTGTTGAGCCACAAAAAGGAAAAGGCTGCGAACAGGCCAGATATGATAAACAGCAAAAAAGCTTTTAACAGAAGGCGTTTATTCATTGATCAATCTCCTTGCCCGAGTGTTGTTGCGGTGTGACAGCCAGAGGTGAACTGCGGCGATAAGCAGCAGGAGCAGCAACGGAACGATGACGGTGTTTATCAGGGCAACCATATGTTCGCGGTGCGTGACTTCCGACTTTATCTGGTATTCTATGCGGCGGAGTTCGTTTTTCTCCTGCCGGATTTTGTTTTTAAGAGCGTCGATTTCGCCGAGCGTCTGTGCCGTGCCGAAAGCGGAGTTGCTTTCCAACATTATGTTAATCGTATCTAATTTGCGTTGGTTTTCTTCCAGCCGTCCGTTGATTTCTTTATATGCTTTTTCGCGGGTTTTAAGGCCGCTCTGATAAAAGATGTCAGCCAGCGTTTGGCGGCTGCCGCCGTATTTTTTGGCGGCAACGTTCATGGCGCCGGAGTTTCCGCTCAGAAAATCGACGGCTCTTTGGATAAAGTCAAAATTGTTATTGACCGGTGTCAGGTTATAGTCATTTTCAGCGTAATCGCCGGCGTTTTCGCTTTCGGTCCAGTTTCTGACGTCCAAAATATCAGAATCGGAAACGGCGATGATTTGCGCCGGTGCGACCGAAGTGGTTAAAAACGGCAGGATTTGTTTGGCATAAGCGCTGTTTTCCAAAGGATTTTTGGCAAAAATGGTGTGATATGAGCCCTGAGACAGCGCGGCGGCGGAATATGCCTGCTTTTTGACATCCATATAACGCAGGACGTCGGCCTTAGGGGCAAATTTGACCAGATCGGCCGCGGTCAGCATGGTGTTTTCAGATGTGACCAGCAGGCTTTCGGCCGTGTGGCCGTCTTCGTCTTTTAAGGCAAAAGCGCCGGGGCTTTTTAAGAAAATGCTGTTCAGTCCGGCAGTCAACGGCGATTGCGGGTTAAGGTGCGGGGCTTTTATCTTTATCCACGGATAGTAGATATGATTTCGGGCATCAGTATTTTCGGTGGCGGCAAAGAAGGCTTCCACTGCTTGTTCGCGGTCGCCCAAAACCTGTTCCGATATATAATGGATGCCGAGATTGTCGAGAAGTGCGTTCAGGTTAAGTTTTTCATCCGGAATGCCGGGGTGAAGGCGTTTTTTGACCTCAGAAGCAGGATCAACAATCAAAAGCAAACGTCCGCCGCGCAGGATGTATTGGTCAAGGGCATAGATGAACAAAGACGGGAGTTTTCCTGTTGCAACGACAATCAAAACGTCAACATTCGGAATTTCCGCAGTTGTTGTGGAAATCGGCGCTATGGTATAATCTTTGGCCAAAAGGTTTACGAAAGTCCAGTTTTGTTTTTTTTCGGCATTCATGAAGCCGGAATTGACAAGCGGCAGATCCGAAGCAATTCCGATGATTTTGCGTTTGGGCATGAGAATATTCGAAACGGCACGGCTGAGGTCATTTTCCAGATAATTCAGCCGCTGCGGCGAAAACTGCGGAATACTGTATGAGCGGCCTTTGTCATCACTGAAAACGGCGCCGAAGTAAAGTTTTTCGGTTTTGCTGTCTGCCAAAGGAACCAGTCCGGCGGCTTTTGCCTCGCTTTCGATATTGCTGTAGGGTTCGGGATCCAGAATTTCCAATTTTATCAGATGCCCGGATTTGTCCTGATAACGTCCCAGCAAACGGATAACGTTTTGAGCGTATTGAGCGAGAACCGGATTTTGGCGGGAGATTTGCGAAGAAAGGTAAAGTTTGACGTATATCGGTTTGTTTACGCCGGCAATAATCTCTTCCGAACGCGGGCTCAGGGTGTTCAGGCGGTCAGAGGTCAAATCGGCGCGGCTGCCGGAGAACAATGCGCCAGAGGTCGTGTTTATCAGGATAAAAGAGGCCAAAAGCAATAAGGCAAAAAGGCAGATGATAATGCTGTTTTGTATTTTTTGAATTGTTGATTTTTGCATTTTCAGGCTCCTAACTGCGTTTGTATTCAATGGTTATCCGGTTGAGCCATAGTGTCAAGACCGTGATGCTTGCATAATATATTATATTATCCAGCCCGAGCTGCCCGTTCAGCAGCGTACTTTGGTGATAGAAGAAGTTTAACGACTGGGTAAAGCGGATAATCAGGCTTCCTGACAAATTCAGCCCGTTAAAAATAAAGTTATAGTTTACGATAATCAATAACGTGAGCAATAAAACACTGCCCAAATAAGCGACAATCGGGCTTTTGTTGAAGGCGGACACCATACAGCCGACAGCGCACATACTGCCGCTGATCAGAAAGCAGCCAAAGTAAGAGGCGGCAATGTTCAGGTTGTCGGCAGGCAAAGCGGCGGCGGTATAGAGCCAGAGCGGAAAGGTGCAGACCAGCATCAGCAGGCACAATCCCCAGGCGGCAAGAAATTTGCCGATAACGACGGAAGTGTAAGACAAAGGACGGGTCAGGAGCAGTTCTATGCTGCCGGTTTTGTATTCATCTGCCCACAGCCGCATGGTCAGAGCCGGAACAACAAGCATCAGGATGTTTACCTGAAAATAAAAAAAGGAGAACAAACCGGTGTTTATGATGTCAAAATACAGACCGAGATAAAAGGTGCAGAACATACTCAGAAAAAGATAAATGCCCAGAACAAAATAGGCCAGACGGGTGCGGAAAAACGAGCAGAATTCTTTTTGAAAAATTAAATTAATCTGTTTGAGCATTGTATTCTCCGGACTTATTGTTTTTGTCGGGTTATGTTGCGGAAAGCGGTTTCCAGACTGTTGTCCGGACTTAATTCGCTTAAAAGCGCAGCGGTTGTGTCTTTTATCAGTTTGCCGCGATTGAGCAAAAGCACGCGGGAGGACAGAGCGGTCACCTCTTCCATGATGTGGGTGGAAATGATGACAATATTCTTTTGAGCGTAGTCTTTCAGAAATTGCCTGAGCGAAAATTTCTGGTTGGGGTCAAGCCCTTCTGCCGGTTCATCCAAAATCAAAATACGGGGGGACGATGTTAAGGTGCCGGCAATGGCGACCCGCCGTTTGAAGCCTTTGGATAAGGTTTCGCATTTTTGGGTCAGGACGTCAGACAACTCAAATTGCCGAGCGAGTTCTGCAATTTTTTTGCCGGCTTCCGTCGACGAAAGACCGCCGGCCGCCGCCATGAATTTTAAAAACTCAAAAACGGTCATCTCGCCGTAGAGAGGAGCGTTTTCCGGTACGTAACCGAGTTCGGAAAGAATCTGCCGGCGGGAATTGTTGTAGTTTTGTTTGAAAATTTCAATCTCTCCGGCCGTAGGGTCAATGCAGCCGGACAGCAGGCGCATCAGCGTTGATTTTCCGGCGCCGTTCGGTCCCAGAAGCGCCACAATTTCTCCGCGTCTGACGGTAAAGTTTATATTGTTCAGCGCTTTTATGCTGTTAAAATCTTTGCACAGGTTTTTGACTGTAATCATTGTTTTTTATCCGGCTTTGTTTGTGGTTCCGTCTTTATATTAGCAAGTTAATTTTAAATTTTAACAACTTTTTTCATTTTTTCAAAAAGGTTGGTGACAAAAAGGTTATTTTACTTTATTTATATATGCAAAACGAAAAAATATTTTATCGGAGTTGAAATGTCTGAAGAAGTTTATTCCAAAGAAGAAGCCCGTTCCCTGAAAACAGGGCTGTGGGTGGCTTTGTTCCTGATTGCCGTCGGAGCGCTGTTTGTGGCCGGGCGCAAAAATATTGAGCATGCCGAGGGCGGAAAATATTATTCCGTAATGGCGCGTTATAATCGTACGGACGGCCTTTTGGTCGGCGATTTGGTGCGTTTGGCCGGAATGACCGTCGGGCGCGTGGTCGATGCCAAGCTGGATGACAATTTTAAAGCCATATTGACTTTGGAGATTAAGGACGGAGTTAATATTCCCGATGACAGCAGCGCTTCAATTGTCAGTTCGGGGCTGATGGGGCCGAAGTATATTGAAATTGAGGCCGGCGGATCCGAGGATTATATTCCGGCCGGCGGCGAGTTTTCTTACACTCAGGATGCCATGGTTATTGAAGAACTGCTTGACAGAATCGTCAGCATCGGCAAAGCTAATCGTAATAAAAATAAATAATTGTGTAATTTAAGGAGTTGGAGTTTATGAATAAGAAGCCTGTAGAAACAATCATGGGTATTGTCGTGGTTCTGGTGGCCGCGTTCTTCCTGTATTTTGCTTATAATGTTTCGGATTTGCAAGTGGTTAAGGGATACACTGTTACGGCGAAGTTTTTGAAAGTCGGCGGTTTGAACGTGGGATCTGACGTGAGAATCAACGGCATTAAGGTCGGTACGGTTATCGGACAAACTTTGGATAATGAGGATTATTCCGCCGATGTCAAGATGAGTCTGGCTTCCAACATTGAACTGCCGGTTGACAGTACGGCCGTTATTGTCGGCGACGGTTTGGTCGGTGACAAGTTTATTAAAATTGAGCCGGGAAAAGAAAACGTTTTTCTGAAAGACGGCGACGTTATTAAAAATACTAAAGACTTTAAGACTTTGGAAGATATGGTCGGTGAAATTATTTTTATGGTGACCGATAATGGCAGCAGCGAGAATAAATAGATTTTTGGGTGTGACCGCGCTCTGCTCCGCTTTTTTTGCGGGGAGCGCCGGTGCACGCGAAATCGCCATGAATACGGCGCAATTGCAGGCAATGGACAAGATTACCGGCAAGGTATCGATTGTGGAAGTGCCGGTTAACGGGCGGGCCGAGTACGGGACTTTTTCTATTGTCGTACGTTCCTGCAAGACCAGATCTCCGGAAGAAACGCCCGAGAATTTTGCCTATGTTGACGTGGTGGACAATTATCAGACGGAGAATCCGGTCAATATTTTTCGCGGCTGGATGATGTCTTCTTCTCCGGCGCTTAATGCCGTGGCTCATCCGATTTATGACGTGTGGCTTCTTAAATGTTTGAATACGGAAGTTGACAAGACCAAGCTTCTGACTGAGGAAGAACTGAAAATCCGCAACAGTATTGCACAAAAGGCCGAAGATGACAAAGGTCCTTCCCTGCCCCGTCCGCGAAAAGAAAGTGTGGCCGAGGCGGAAGCCGCAGCGCAGAAAGCTTTGGAAGAAAAAGTTATTGCCGGCGGAAGTGCGGTGGAGAATCCGGCTGTTGCCGATGAAGCCCCGCTGAGCATAGAGGAAGAAGCCGAAAAAGCCATTGCCGAGTTTCAAACCGCGAAAAATGCGGCAGAACAACCGGCAGCAGAAAGCACAGGCGAAGAGACTTTATCAGATTTGCCGGCAGATGCCGATGCTCCAAAGGCTTTGATTAAGATTAACAATGACGGGACGGCCGAGGCTCCGAAATATGAAGCAAAACCGGCAGCCGAGCCGGCTGAGGAATTGCCGGGCGATTTTATTGTCATTAAAAAAGGCGGCGAAGATGAAGCGCTTTCTGAGGCAGACAATATGAAAGACGGCGGTGAAGAAGGCATTGTCCTGACGCCGGAACATGAGGCCATGCTGCCGGAATTGTTAAAAAATGCCAAGCCGATTTCTCCCGAAGAACTGGAAGATACGGAGATTCATGAAGAAAAAGGTATGGCTGAGGAAATTCCGTTGGTTACCAGTGATGAGATTGAGGAAAACGGCATGATTGACGAAGATCAGCTGATTGAACTTGAAGCGCCGGAGCCCAAACTGGACATTCAGGCAGAATCGCTGGCAGAATAGTCTGAGGTTTGAGACACAAAATCCCCTGACCTGTGTAAGGCCGGGGGATTTTTGTATTATCCGAAAGTTCTTTGAAACCAGTTAAAGCGTTTTTTATAAGCTTTATGACAATCCGGATGGGCTGAGTTTCCGGCCATTTCTTTTGCAATCGGTGCGGGAGCCAAAGAAATTATCAAACAGGCGTCAGACCAGCTCATGTTTGGATTATACTTTATATAAAGCGGCTCTTGAAAAATAACATCCTTTCAGTACACACTCAGCAACCACACCTTTTTTGAGCCATTCCAGCCAGAATTTTTCCCGATTTTTATCCGTTCTCAGTTCTTTTTGACATTCAAGAAGGGCATGAATTTTATGTGTCAAGCAATAACTCCAGTATTGGTCTTTATCTTGTTCATATAAAAAACTTTGAGCTTCGTTTTTTGTCAATTTTTATTGTTTCCAGAAATTGCGGGTCATAATAACCAGAATTGTCATGATTTCCAGCCGGCCGAGCAGCATGGCGAAAGAAAGAATATATTTGCAATATTCGCTTAACGAACTGTAATTGCCGACGGGGCCGATGATTTTCCCGATTCCGGGGCCGGTATTGGTAATGCAGCCGATGACGGCGCTGAAAGCCGTTGTGAAGTCCAGATCGGCAAGAGCCAAAAGGCAGGTCAGAACGACAATGCTGAAAAAATATGCCGAAAGGAAAACAAAAACAGAGGCAACGACTTTGGTGTCGCTGGTTAAGTTGCCGATTTTGACCGGAACAATCCGGTTGGGCTCAACGGCTGAAATCAGGTGTTTTTTGACAAAGGCGATTACAACCTGCCAGCGAAAGATTTTTATAGAGCCGGTTGTGGAGCCGGTGCAGCCGCCGGTTAAGGCAAATATCAGAAAGATAACGCTGCTGAGGTTGCCCCACAACAGATAGTCGGTTGAGGCATAACCGGTGGTGGAGGTTACGGAAACGACGTTAAACGAAGCAAAGCGCAGTGCCGTCCAAAAGTTCGGATAGTAGTCTGACAGCCAGAGCCACAATGTTGTTGCCAGAATGTAAAAGGTCAGCAATTTGAAGAAAAAGGCAACCTGAGCCGCCCGCAAAGAATGGATATTTTTGTTAATGATAACAACATAATAATAAGTCAGCGGCAAAGAGCCTAAAAACATAAATACGGTAATGACGGCATCTATGGTTGCACTGTTATAAAAAGCAATTGAGCTGTCTTTGGTGGAAAAGCCGCAGGTTGCAACAGTGCTCAGAGCATGATTCAAGGCATCAAACCAGTTCATGCCGAAGAATTTTAACGATAAAAAACAGCAGAGAAGCAACAGCAGGTAAATAAAAATGATTCTTTTGGCCAGATAGCTGAGTTTGGGCATCAGCTTGTCATTAAAGTCAGAACTTTCGTGTTGGAAAATCTGCATACCGCCGATGCCCAAGAACGGCAGCATGGCAATGGCAAAGACCACAATCCCTACTCCGCCCAACCCGCAAAGCAGTGAACGCCACAACAGAACGGAACGCGGAAGTTCTTCCAGATTGGCAAAAATGGTGGCGCCGGTGCCGGTTAATCCGGAAGCGGATTCGAACAAGGCATCGGCAAAAGTATGAGAAGCTCCGGTTTGTACAAACGGAAAGGCCGAGATTACAATAACACAAATCCAGCTGCCTGCCGTCAAAAGGTATCCCTGCTGAAGGCTGAGCTTTTTGATTTCCGTGTGATTGGCCAGAAATAATGAAACGCCGAGAAACAGCGCTATAATTGACGAATTGAGAAAATATGACCAGCGGCTGCCGGTATCATAGATGTCAAGAGCGGCGGGAATCAACATGGCCAGCCCCATAATGCTCATGAAAAAGCCGCTGACCATGAAAACCGGCTGCCACATGTTTTTATCTTTCCAAAGCTACGTTTTTGGAATAGCCGCTGTCAACCATCTCATGATTGAGGTTTTTGCCGTTGGCAAAGCACAAAGCCGTGGCGTATCCTTGTTTGGTGTAGGCTTCGGCAATGCATTTTACGGCGCTTCCGTCAATGAGTTTTTGCAGATAGGTTTTGGCTTCAATGCCTTTTGATGATGTCGGGTCGACATAAATGCCGAACAAAAAGATGGTATTGCCGTCAATAATGATTTCATTGGCATTGCGGACGCGGGCTTCTCCGCTGAATTCCTGGGGTGTGACCAGATAAATCAGATCCAGCTTTTTTTGAGCCTTTTCTTTGGTATCTTCCGTCAGGACAGGTCGGGTCACGGGTTTGGGTTCAGCCGCTGAGGAAACGTCTTCCTGCGAAACGACCTGGGCAACGCGGATGTCATCCGGCTGCTGCATGATATCGATGGCGGCAGGTTCATTGTTTTGAGCTTTTTCAAACATTTGGCGGCGGATGGCTTGCGGATTGTTTTCCGGCAGGTTTACGATTTTACCGGCATTGTCCTCGCGGCCGCGGAAAGTGTCAATTGTTTGTTTGCCCAGATCTTTTACGGCATCGGGAATGATGTTTTTGCCGGTATCCTGTACTTTGTCTTTGACCGAGCTGAACAATCCCGTAATTTTGTGATAATACCACAAGTGGACTTCGGCCGGTTTGGCGCCGATAAAAGTCGGAATGAGGTAAGCCAAGATCAGCAAGGGAATGACGATTGCCGGTTTGCGAAACGGAAAAGTTACAAACATTACAAACTTATGCAGATATTTCGGAAATCCGGTCAGTTCAATCCGGTCGTTATCTCTTCTTCTCATTTTTAACACCTTCATATTTTGCGCCGGAACAAGGCCGCAAATTGTTTAATCATTTGCCGGAATTTTACTACGGGAATCGAAATACCTCAAGTAAAAAAATCAGGTTATGAGCGGGAAAATAATAAAAAAGGAAAGCCGGAGAGGCTTTCCGCGGATTATGGCGGACAGGCACTTAGTTAACAGTGCCGCGGATGATGCAGGCCGCATTGTTTTGCAGCCGCTGTTCCGAGTCCGTATTGTATAAAAAGCTCATGGCGGCGAAAGAATTGGCGGAGAGAAGGTCGACTTCCTGTTGTGAAATTCCCCAGTTTGAGAGGTGCAAATCGCTCATGCCGATTTCGCGGATCAGCAGTTTTAACGCGTCAATAAACTCCTCCGGCTGTTCTCCCGGCCAGCCCATGACATGAGCCATATCGGCATAGCGGATTTCTACTTTTTTGCGTTCTTTTTCCAACAAATAGCTGAAATACGGGATTGACATGGCGACCATGCCGGCACCGTGCGGTAATTGCGGATAATAGGCCGAGAGCGCATGGTCGATGGAATATTCGGCTGCACATTCGGATAAGGCCGCAATAATGCCGGCCTGAGCAGCGGCAACAGCCATTTCTTCCCTTGCTTGCAGATTGGTGCCGTCAGCGACGGCTATCGGCAGGAAATGCGAGATTCTTCTGAGTGTGTCAAGGGCATATAAATCGCTTATCGGTTTGGCAACATTGGCCAGATAGCCTTCGGCGGCATGAAAAAAGGCTTCCATGCCCTGATAAGCTGTCAAATGCGGCGGTACGGACAGCATGAGTTCCGGATCGACAACGGCAAGAACGGGAAAAGACTGCGGGCTGCCGAAAGCAATTTTTTCTTTGGTTTCACGATTGGAGATCATACACCATTGATTGGTTTCTGTTCCTGTTCCGGCCGTTGTCGGAATGGCAATTACTGGCAGCACTTTTTCCACTATTTCTTTGCCTAATTTGGCGTAATCCCAATAAGTTCCGGGGTTGTTGACCATAATGGCGGCTGCTTTGGCCGTGTCTATAGCGCTGCCGCCGCCGAGGCCGATCAGCATATCGCATTTTTCATTGCGGGCGAATTCCGCCGCTTCCATGACTTGTGCGTCTGACGGATTGAGGGCGACTCTGTCGTAGACGGCAGAGTCAATACCGGCTCCTTCCAATATTTTCAAAACAACGCCGAGGTAACCGAGGTTGCGCATGGATTGCCCCTGTGTAATCAGGATCAGGGCTTTGCTGCCGGGGAAAGGATAATGAGAGAGTTCTTTTAAGCGGCCGCGGCCGAAGATCAGCCGGGTGGGCATATAATATTCAAAATGCATAAAATTTTCTCCTTAATATGACGGTTAAATCATATATAAGGAGAAAAAGGGCGTTTTCAATTAAAACTATTTCTTTATGCCGGAGGCCAAAAACTCGGGAAGTTTGCGCAGACTGGAGGCTCCTGCGGCATGAAAATGACCGCCGCCGCCGAAGCTTTCGGCAATTTTGGAAACGTCTATGTCTTTTTCGGAATAGAAAGTCATTTTCCAATTGTTCTTTTTATCCATGTAAAAGTTAATCATGACATCATAATCGCTGAGGTTGTCAAGGGAATCGAAAAATTCGGAGTAGCCTTGCGGCATATTGGCGCAAATGCAGCGGTATCCCATATAGCTGCTCTCAAAAGCCAGAGTGCGTACCAGACGGTAGTTGCGGATTTTAATCCAAGATAAGATGCCCTCGCCTTTTTTGACCATTTCGTTGATGTCGATTTCATTGTTTATCAGCTGCTGCCAGATTTTGTCGGTTGGGCGGTTAACGCCCAATGACTGAATGGCATATTCAAACGGACGGACGCGCGGGTCTTTCAAATCAAAAAGGTCATTCAGGCCGAGAAGCCTGATGCCTTCGGGCACGCGCTGATTCGGATAAAAATATTCCCAAGTCAATACCATGGCGGCTGTTCCGACGCGGCGCAGGCCTTTTATGGCGGTATGTTTACCGTCTGCCATCAGGCGCTCGTATTCGTTGATAACCGAAATATGGTGGTCAATCCATGTCAGATTTTTGGTTTTGTTGAGTTCAAACATATACTCAACAGGCAATGCAATGTCGCAGATAACGATATCGTCATGCGCTTTTATCTTATCATAGGGGATTTCCATGTCATGATTAAAACCGCAGAATTCGGCATGGGGATATTTGCTGCGGACGATACCGGCGGAGCCTTTGCCGTCATGGTCAGCAATATGATAGATGCATAACATGGTAAATTCACCCTTTCTTCTAAAATTCCAAACTCAGATTGTCATAAGCCGGTTCCGTGTTTGCCGGCGTCGAGGCCCTGACGGCTTCGTAATCGCATTCCGATGCCATATGGTTAAGGACGGCTCTTTCCGGCTTTATTTGTTCAATATAAGCGGTTACTTCGTCAAGTCCGGCATGAAATTGCTGTCCGTAAGGCGTTGTTAACGGCATTACCAACAAGGCAGGTTTTCTTTTTATCATACCAAACACGCTGTCGTCAAGGGTTTTGAAGTCTGCAATGTATACAAGTTCGCCGTCGTTAAAGGCATAGCCGACGCTTTCAATATTGTGGCCGAGAAGTTTTAACGGCGTGATTTTCAACCCTTTGATAAAAAACGGCTGATTGACTGTTATCAGATTGGAAATCAGGCTGGGACGGCGGACAACGTCGCAGCTTTTCTGCTTTTGGGCAATCAGGTAGGAGAAGCGTTCTTCGATATGCGAGTTGCTGAATTCCGTTGCGTAATAGTTCAGGCTTTGTCCGGTGATGCGGTTGATTTCCCGTAATTCGTCAATGCCGTGCAGGTGGTCGGCATGAACATGGGTATATAACACGCCGTCAAGGCTGCGGATATTGTTTTGTATCAGCTGGAGCCTTAAATCGGGAGAGGTATCAATCAGCAGGCGGACACCGTTGTAGTCCAAATAAGTTGACGTACGGGTGCGGATGTTTTTGGGATTATGCGGATCGCAATCGCCAAAACCGCAGCATAAAGACGGAACTCCGGGAGCAGCGCCGCTGCCCAAAAAGGTAATCTTGCGCATTTTAATACTCGTATCTCCCTTTATCGCTGGCTTTGCGGAACAGACGGTAAAAGTTGTCCGAGGTGATCTGTGCCAGTTTTTCAAAAGGAATATCTTTCAGCTGAGCCAGCTTTTCGGCAGTATGAACAACAAAAGACGGTTCGTTGCGGCGGCCGCGCAGCGGGATGGGGGCAAGAAAAGGAGAATCTGTTTCCACAAGCAGGCGATCCAGCGGGATTTCTCTGAAAATCTCCCGCAGTTCCGCCGAACGGTTGAAAGTGATAATTCCCGAAGCGGAAATATAAAAACCAATCGACAGGGCAAAATCAGCCAGTTTTTTAGATGTCGAGAAGCAATGAATTTCTCCGGCAAACGGCGTCTTCTTGTAGCAGTCGCCCAAAATGGAAATTGTGTCATCATCGGCGTCTCTGGTATGGATAATCAGAGGCAGTCCGGTTTGCTGTGCTGCTTTTATTTGTTCGATAAATACTTTTTGCTGGATGTCTTTGGGCGAATAGTCATAGTAGTAGTCCAATCCGCATTCGCCGATGCCGACAATCTTTTTATGAGCTGATTTTTCAATAAAATCTTCGGCTTTGACATTAGGATACTCGGCGGCATTATGCGGATGAACCCCGACGGCGGTGTAGATAAACGGATACTTTTCTGAAATCTTCAACTGGTTATCCAGTTCACCGATATTGTTGCCGGCGTTTAACATGGCAGTTACGCCGTTTTCACGGGCACGTGCCAGAATATCTTCAAAGTCTTCTTCAAAATCGTTAAAATCCAAGTGACAGTGACTGTCGATTAACATTTTATATCCTCTTACACAAATTGCTGATAATGGTGATGAGCGCCTGTTTTTTATCAAGGTTCAGACTCTCGGTTTCGTTGAATATTTTTAAGGTTTCGTCCCAGCTGTCTGAAATTTTTTCAATCCTGCCGGTTTGCGCCATCAGCCGGCGGATAATTTTGAGAATCAGACTTTTAGTCAATTCATAGCTGTCTTCGTTTGCCACGGCTTTATCACAAAAGGCCAGCAGTTCTGATAATTTGAATGCGCTGCCCGCGGAGGTGAGCTTTTCCAGTTCATGATAGCGTTCCAATGCGCCGTTGTCGGCATAATTCAACGCTTTGCCGATGCTGCCGGAGCAGATTGCAACGAGTTCTTTGATTTCATTTTCTTTTATTTCCGGCCGGTAGCGGCGCAGCAGCGAGGCCAGTTCCGCGTCTTTCAGCGGCTTCAGGTTTAATTTGGCGCAGCGGGATTTTATGGTCGGCAGCAGCCGGTTCGGATTGTGGCTGATGAGCATCAGAACGGTTTTATACGGCGGTTCTTCAAGAATTTTCAAAATTGCGTTGGCGCTTGAGGCGTTCATGTCGTCTATGCTGTCAACGATCACAACCCGCCAGCCGTCCTGTGACGAGCGTTTTGACAAGAACTCGTTAATGGTACGGACGTCGTCCACCCGGATAAATGCCGAACGTTTTAAGCCTTGAAGTTCTTCTTCCGATAATTGTTCACCGTCTTTTATGGCTTTTAGTATTTTTTTGCGGTCGGTATCGGTGTAGTCGCGCTCAATAATTTTTAAATCAGGGTGGGAATTGTTGGCAACAAGTTTGAAAACCGGCGTGTCCGGCAAGGTATCCAAAGATGTATACTTGTCTTTTTGTGCAGAATTTGCACTCAACAGAAAACGGGCAAACTTATAAGCAAGCGTGGCTTTGCCAATTCCCTCTATGCCGGAAAAAAGCCAGGAATTGTGCAAGGAATTGTTTTTCCAGGCTTCAAGCAGAAATTTTTCGGCTTCTTCATGGCCGAGCAGATAAGCATTGGTTCGGGGTGTGATATATGCTTCTTCTATTTCTGACATAGGTTAACCTTAGATCTTTCACTTACAAGTTTTTTTATGTCTTCATGCAGCTCGTCAATGCTTTTATCGGCGTTCAAAACCGCAAAGCGCTGCGGTTCCCGAGCAGCCAGTTCAAGGTATCCGGCCCGCAGATTGTTATGAAATTCCAGCCCCCTGCTCTCATGTCTGGTTTCTTTGACGGCCATGGTTCGGGATTTTGCCATTGAACGCGCCAGGCCGATTTGGGGATCAATATCCAGAATAATGGTCAAATCCGGCTTAAAATCACCGACAACCATTTTATACAGGTCGTCCAACATTTCCATGGAAATGCGCTTGTTGTAGCCGTAATACTGATAAGCCACGGTAGAATCGGCAAAGCGATCGCTTAAGACCCAGGTTCCGTTTTCCAGAGCCGGCCAGATTTTGTTGGTCAGGTGGATGCGGCGGTCGGCATAATATAATAAGGCCTCGGCTACGGCATCGCATTTGTCTTTGTCTCCGGTAACCAGAATGCGGCGCAGCTCCTGCCCGATATCCGTTCCGCCGGGTTCTTTGGTTGCGATGTTGGCAATGCCGGCTTTTTGCAAGACCTCGGCCAACAAGCGGAGCTGAGTGGATTTTCCGGTTCCTTCTCCGCCTTCAAAGGTAATGAACAGTCCTTTTTCGTTCCTCATTAATTCTTTCCAAACAAAAGATAACGGAAGTTTTCGGCAATTTTACCAAAGAAGCCCAGTTTGCCGACGTCTTTATCCGCTACCAACGGAACCTCGGCTGCCGGTTGTCCGGGAATCTCAATTTTTACAATACCCAGTTTATCGCCTTTTTTAATCGGAGCCTGTACCGGTTTGTCATAAACAGCAGTCATTTTGACTTTGTTTACCTGATTTTTTTGCAAAGTGCGCCGGACTTTTTCACTAACAAGCAGACCGACATTCTGATCGTCGCCGAACCAGACAGGAAGTTCGGCAACTTTTGTTCCCTGTTGCAACATGGTATAATTATCAAACTCCCTGAAGCCCCAGTTCATGATTTTTTCGGCTTCTTCAGAGCGTTCTTTATTGCTCTTTAAGCCGGCCATAACGCTGATCAGGCGGCGGTTGTCCTTTTGAGCCGAACCGACCAGGCCAAAGCCGGCTTCTTCGGTATGTCCGGTTTTCAGGCCGTCGGCATAAGGCATGGAGTACAACAACGGATTGCGGTTGCCCTGACGGATATTGTTGTGCATAAAGTTCTTCTCGGAGAAAATATGATAGTATTCCGGAAATTCGGAAATCAGGCGGCGGGCAAGTTTGGCCAGATCTTCCACTGACATTCTCTGGTCAGGATGCGGCCAGCCGGTTGCGTTGGCAAAGGAGCTGTTGTTTAAGCCCAATGCCCGTGCTTTTTTGTTCATTTCCGCGGCAAAATCTTCTTCGCTGCCGGCCAGATTTTCGGCGGCGACAATACAGGCATCGTTGCCGGACTGGATAATCATGCCTTTAATCAGGTCTTCGACCCGCACTTTTTCGCCAATAGAAAGAAACATGGTTGAGCTGCCGCTGGCGGCTCCGCCTTTGCGCCAGGCGTTTTCGCTGACCGTAAAGGTATCATCCAAAGACAAAGAACCGTCTTTTATTTTTTCAAAAACCATGTAAATTGTCATGAGTTTGCTCATAGATGCCGGCGGAATCATTCTCTGGGCATCTTTGGCAGTCAAAACCTGTCCGGTTTCATAATCCATCAAGATGAGGTTTTTGGCTTTGGTTTCAATAGCCTGAGACGGTGCGGCGCCGAAAAGCATGCCGCTGAAAAGAATTGTCGATATATATAATCTGCTGTTGGATGACATTTTATGACCTTTCTTATTAATCTTTTATGATAGTAGCTTCGGCAACGCCGGAACCCTGAACCTTTGCCAATGCCAGTTTGGCATCGTTTTCATTATTGTACGGCCCCAAACGGACGCGGTAAAACCGCCAGCCGTCTACAGTCGTCGGCGATGTTACCGTATTGCCGATGCTGTTCAAACGGCGGCTCAGGCGTCCGGCAATTTCCTGATTGGAGAAAGCGCCGGCCTGTACAAAATACTTTTTCTTTTCCGAGGCTACGGCACGGGCATATTTGGCTTCGGCGCCGACTGCCTGAATTTTATCTCCGGCAGAGGTATAAGCCGTCGGAGCCGGTGCCGGCGTGTTCCGGATGGCAATTTGAATGTCTTCTTTGTTAAGAAGCGCCTGCTTCAATTGTTGGCTTTCTTCTTTCATAACCTCGACCCGCACTTTGGCCGTTCCCTGATTCTGGAAGCCCAGCAATTGGGCGCCGCGTTTGGAAATGTCTATAATCCGGTTACCGACAAAAGGTCCGCGGTCGTTTACGCGCAGTACCAGCGAGCGGCCGTTTTCCAGATTGGTCACCCGCACAATGGAGGGCAACGGCAGAGTTTTGTGGGCAGCGGTCAGGCTGTTCATGTCATAGACTTCGCCGTTGGCGGTATATTTTGCATGAAAATCTTTACCGTACCATGAAGCTATACCGGTTTCGTTATAGTCAAAGTCTTCTTGCGGCGTGTACCATTTTCCCATAACTTTATAGGGTTTTCCTACTTTATAAGAGCTGCCTTTGGTGTTGAACACAACATCTTGTGACAAGTTCAGGCTTTTATCCTGACTTGCGCAGGCGTTCAACAGCACAAGCGCCGTGAAAAGTATTGAGCGGCATAGTATTTTATTATTAAAAATCATTTGCATCCCTTAGTTCAATTTTATATTTGGCCTAATTTACCTTGTTTTTTGTTGTTCGTAAAGCTGATAAAAATTACTTGTGTAATTTTTGCCCGGTTTTTTTCTTTTTTACATCGGCTTCGAATCCGATTTTGGGGTTATAATTGTTTATTTTTTGCAATAATTTTTGGTCGGGATAGCCGTCTGCCGGTAATTTTGCCCGTTTTTGTACCTCTTTGACGGCATCTCTCGTCTTGCTGCCCAGCTGGCCGTCTTCGTCAAGAGAAAACCAGCCGAGTTTATTAATAAATGACTGAATTTTTACAATATCGTCCGTTTTCAGGCGAACCGACGAATCTTCTTCCAGTTTTTTCCAGCTTTTTCCGGTTTGAAAATAGTCTGCCAAAGTGCCGATGGCCAGAGCATAATTCTCTGAGCGATTCCACTTCATTATCAGGAAGAAGTTAGGCAGCAGCAGATAAGCGTTGCCCTTGCGCCCTTCCGGCACAATAACCGAGGCTTTTATGTCTTTGGGCAGGTTAAGCGCTTTTTTGTTTATGTCTTTAACGCCAAGTTTTTGCCATTCGGCAATGGTTTTGCCGTTTGTCCGTCCGGTTTGTGAAAAGTCAAAATTCCATGGCAACGTTACACGCATTCCCCAAGGCGTATTTTTATCCCATCCCATTTGGGAGAGGTAATTGGCGGCCGATGCCGCAGCGTCTTCGAAAGAATGCCAGATGTCAATTTCGCCGTCGCCGTTGTAATCGACGGCATAAGCATTGAAGGTGGACGGCATAAACTGAAAATGTCCCATTGCACCGGCCCAGGAACCAATCATTTTGGTATGGTCGATGTTATAGGTATCTACGATTTTTAACGCCTGATAAAGCTGTTCGCGGAAAAATGCGGGCCGGCGCCTGTCATAACTCAGGTTAACCAGAACCTCAATTGTAGAAAAATTGCCGAATATTGTGCCGTAACTTGTTTCGGCCCCCCAGAAAGCCATTAAATATTCAGGTTGTACGCCGTATTTGGTACTGATATTATCCAATAACGGTTTCAGCTCTTTATAATGTTTTTGTCCGATGTCTACGCGCGGTTTGCTGACTATGCGGTTGATGTAGTCCGTGGATGTCAGGGCAAACTCCAACTGTTTGCGGTCAATTTTTACGGCTTCCGGCTGAGGGTGATAATAATTTTTGGAAAAAACTTTTTTGACGGTGGACTTGGAAATGCCGCGATTAAGCATATCTTGTTTTAAGTCATTCAGCCAGATGACGTATTCTTTGGGCGGTTGATTTTCATCGGCCAGCGAAGCCGTGCAGGATGTGGTTCCCAGCATGAAAAAAACGGCCAGCAGCGAGAGCTTTTGGGATATGCGCATTATTGTTAAAATCCTAAAAAATTATTATTTGTAGCCAGTATATCTTAAAGATGTTTGAAAAAAGATTAATATTGCCGTAAAAATAGGCGTTTTTGAGCGTATATTATTAAAAATCGGATTTGTGAAAAAAATTGCTTGACCTTTGGGACGGATTAATATAAATAGTATTGCCATAAACCGATTGCCTTATGGAGAGGTGGCAGAGTGGTTTAATGCAGCGGTCTTGAAAACCGTCGTGGGAGCGATCCCACCCAGAGTTCGAATCTCTGCCTCTCCGCCATTACGACAGCCTGATTTTTGTATCAGGCTTTTTTTTGTAGGCGGAGATACGCATCGAACGGCGCAGATGGCTTGTTCTCTGCGGGCAGAGCTTTCAATTAATAGCTTCGTGATCTAATTTTTAGAATCTAAAATAGTTTCGCATAAATCAAAAAAGATAATTTGCGATATTTCTTTAAAAGGATTGTTTGTAATTATATCCATTATTTATCTACCTGTATATAATTAATAATATCCTTAAATCCTTCAAAAACAAGCAATGGTAATGAAGAGTTTATTTTGTTTTTGATATATCCGTCTTCCATAAATTTACCTTTGCCGAGTAAAATTGGTTGAATGTCAGCATTATATGCACATTCGGTATCTTGTTTAGTATCGCCTATTAACCAGACATTGTCTTTATTTATTTTATATGCTACGTCATCTAATGCTATAAAAACAGGGGCCGGATTAGGTTTATTTAGCGGGGCGTCTCCATTTCCTAGAATTTTTTTAAATGAGATTTTAGGAAAACAGAACTCAATTTCTTTTAGTAATAAAGATTTTTCTTTATTTGAAATAATATACAGGTCTATTTTATTTTGGTTACAAAATTTAAGGAAATCATTGGCATTTTCCATCGGAGATACTTTATTATAAGCGTACTTCATATAGTATTTTAAATATTCATTATAAGCTATCTGGGCATTTTTACCAAAAAAATTGGGAAAATTTTCTTTTAATGATTTTTTTGTATCTCTATATTTAACTTTTGTAATATCCCAAGGCTCTTTATTATATTTTTTTAAAATGTATTCCATTGCTTCTACGACGGAGTTTCGAGTGTGTGCTAACGTATCATCCCAATCCAATAAAATAGCTTTTGGCATTTATTTACTCCTTTCTTTTGTATTAAAAAACGCTTGTTTTTCTAATTTTTGCCCTTTTTACAATCATTTGATCTGCTTGTTGATGTTCTATTTCGGAAAATAATCAGCCTCGGCAGAGTTTATGAAAAAGTACGAGCTTCGGAAGACTGCGGTGGAAACTCAAACAGCACAGATGACTTGTTCGTCGGCTGTTTTTTAACGAAAAAAACTAGAAATTTCTGGCTTTAACTCCCTGTTGCCAATTTCTTTCTATTTCTTCCAGTGAGCGGCCTTTGGTTTCCGGTACAAAGAACCGGAAGAAGAAAAGGCTGACAAAGCAAATGCCGGCATAAGTCCAGAAAGTGTATGCTTCTCCGATATGTTGCAGCAAGACCGGAAAAGACAAGACGATTATAAAGTTGAAGAAGAAGTTGGATACTGTACATATGCTCATGGCCAGCCCGCGGATGCGCAGCGGCAGGATTTCGGATACCATAATCCATGTTACCGGCCCCAAGCTGAAGGCAAAACAGGCAATATAGACCATTACGCCGGCGGTGGCGACATATCTTAAGTTTTCTCCGAGAATATCCGCATAATCAAATGCCATTCCGAGGGTGAGCATACTCAGCATCATGCCGATTGTTCCGGCATAGAGCAGCGGTTTGCGTCCCAGCCGGTCAGTAAATACGATGGCGATTCCCGTCATCAGGAAATTGACGATACCGACGCCGATTGTTGCGTAAATTGCGGCGCTGTTTTCACTAAATCCGGAAACTTTGAAAATGGTTGTCGTATAGTAAATGACCGTGTTGATACCGGTGCAAATTTGGGCAAACATCATCCCTACCCCGACAAAAATCGGCATCAACATCCATTTTTGAAACTGCAGGCGGTTGTTTTTGCCTTTTTGTTCGGATTGCAAAGTGGCTTTAATCTCTTTAATGCGGGATTTTATATCTATTTCAGGCTCAATTTTTTGAAAGACTTCAGCGGCTTCCTTTTCTCTTTTTTTGCTGATCAGCCAACGCGGCGTATCCTGCAGGACAATTATTCCGAGCAGCAGGATAATGGCCGGATAGATACCGGAGAACATCATCAGGCGCCATGAATATTCGGAGTCTGCATAAATTCCGTTAATCAGATATGAAAACAAAATGCCGGCGGTGATGGCGAGCTGATATAAAGAGACAAGCATGCCTCGGATTTTTTGCGGTGAAATTTCGGACAGATAAATCGGAACAATGAAGTTGACCATGCCGACAGCAACGCCGACCAACATACGGGCGGCAATCAGGCTGCCGACATTCGGGGCAACGGCCGAAAAGACAGAACCGGCAATAAAAATCAGGGCTGTTGCGATGATGATTTTCTTTCGTCCGTATAAGTCAGACAAAATGCCGTTTCCGGCAGCGCCGATTACAGCGCCGACAATGGCCGAGCTGACAACCCAGCCTTGAGCAAAGGGTGACAGCTCCCATTCGGTATTGATAAACAGCATGGCACCGGAGATTACGCCCATGTCAAATCCGGCCAGCAGGCCTCCCAATGAAGCAACGATTGTGACGAGGTATAACCAGAAATGGCGTTTTTTGCTTAACAGTGCAAAGATTTTCATGGCTTTTCTCCGATTTGTTTTTAAAAGTTTTTTCTAATATAATACATTATTATCGGGTTTTAATCAATCTTTCCTGAAAAGATTTGATTATCCCAATAATGTCAAAACAATACCGATGACAACGGGAATGGACAAGTTGTCGTCAATTTCAATCCGG
The DNA here is from genome assembly GCA_017935485.1 of Alphaproteobacteria bacterium. Classification (GTDB taxonomy): domain Bacteria; phylum Pseudomonadota; class Alphaproteobacteria; order RF32; family CAG-239; genus MGBC133411. Next base: position 128,140 of record JAGBHO010000047.1, read on the forward strand.
TCTTCAAACATTTCGGCAAAGGTTGCAGCCAGACAGGCTATGACGCCGGCATAGGTAAAATGGTATATCGGTTCATAGCACATATTAATCAGCAAAGCGCTCATGAAAAAAGCCGCCGTTCCTTCCAGCGATTTTTGCTTGTATAATTTGCGCGTTCCGTAGGCTTTGCCGAATAAAGCAGCGCAGGTGTCTGAGACCAGCATAACGGTTAAGGCAATGACCGCTACGGGTTTTGAGAACATAAGCGTGCAGGCGATGGCCGCCATTAATACATACATCGAGCCGCTGACCTGAAATGTCTGACGTCTGGTTTCTTTGTTGCGCAAAAGACGAAAGAAAAGTATGCCGAAAGTTTTTCTGGCCCAGCGGTATCGTTTGTAGTTGGCATATTCCAATATCGTATTGCCGACGAACAATACAGAAAACACCATAATGGCAAATCCGGGATGGGTGAAATATATCAAAGCCGGAATCCACAGTGAGCTCAGATGTATGCTTTTACGGAAAAGTTCTTTTTTGAAAGATTTTTGCAGACGTAATTTTTTGCGCGCCTGAATTTGGGCAATGAGCTGTTTGAGCATTTATTTTTCCAGTTTGCTTTTTATCTTGCTGAGTGCCGGCTTGACTTCCTGCCGGTCAATCACTTTTATCAGGCTGTATGTGCCCTCTTCCGCCATACGGTTATTATAAATATTGGCAGTGGCTTCAAGTTTTTCAATATCAATGTTCATATAGGCAAAGGTGCAGACAACAACGTAAAGGCAGCTTTCAAACAGGCGGCGGCCGAACCGGGGAGACGGCAGGCTTGTGAACAGAAACGCTCTGGTCAGGCGGACGCAGACGAACGTAAAAACGGCAATGGCTGCAAGAATCAGAATAACCGGATAAGTTTTGCTTACCGTTTGGTAAATTTCGCAAATATATTCCCAGTAGTTGCGGTTTTCAAACAACAAAGCCGTGTTATAATCTTTCCACAACAAAATTCCTATGGTTTCTTCTATTGTGGTCAGAAAGACATAAATGCCGAACGAGGCAACGGTAATAATACGGTCTGTCGGAGAATTCTGCCATTTGGGGGGCAGGATCAAAAGATAAAAAACGTATGGGAGCAACAGGTATAATGTGGAAACTGCAGTGGTCAGCAATAACACGCCGGAGGTTTTTACCATGCTGAAAAAGCTTAAATCAAGTTCCTGATATTTGAGAAAAGTCAATATCAGCAGCTCCAAAGCTTCTATGACAAGGCTGAAGATAAGTACCGGTATCAGCCGTCTGACAATAAATGAATTCATTTTGCTACCCCTGCGTGTTTATCAACTGCAAGATTATATGCTTATGCGGTTTATGGCAAGTTTTTTTTTATGTCTGCTCACAGTAAACATTCTAAAATATGCACAGGCTTATGTTGGCAAATATTTTGTTTTTCTCAAGAATTAAAAAGATTTTTGATTGACAATACCAGAGTTTGATGGTTTTCTTCCGTTCGCCCGTGGCCTGCAAGACGATGTCCGGTATCGGTTGCCGCACTCTGAAAATAGTGAGTGATAAATAATCTGGTGGCATAACTCAGCCCCAGTTCAGGGTCTTTGTATTTGGAAATAAATTCAATCAACAGGTTTCTTGATGTTTTTTCCTTTTTGCAGATTTCTTTCAGGGCATCCCACTCTGCCACGCATAAACGCATGCTGGTCCGCCGTTCATTGACATTAATTATACGGTTACATAATTTCGTATTTTTCATCATCTATACTTTAAGTTGTTATTTACTAAATATAGATACTACATCAACTAAATTTATATTACAATTAAAAAACTCAAACAACACAATATTTTATATTATTGGTAATCTATGTATATAAAATATTGTATATATTTGGCGCTTTTATATGAGAGAATCGAAATTTATGCCTTTAATGAAGCTCAATGCAGATGAGATCATATTTTTTTAGAAATTTTATGGGCTTATAGTTCAACTTTACGCGCCTCAGCCCTTGGTCGTTCAGATCTTGTTCCCGATTTACAAGGCGGAAGCCCGGATTGTTTTCCAAGAACAGCTGATTTATTGCGGCATAAGCGCCTTTGAAATTGTACAAGGCTTTTTCAAAGTGAATGATAATTTCATCTTTATTGATAATTTCTGCAATTGTATAAGCAACGACATCGCCATCAATGCGCAATATTCCGCCCAAAAGGTTGTGACAGAGACTGTCCCAGTTATGCAAAATGCGGCAAATGGCATTGTGTTCTTCCTGCAGGCAGGGAGCGTCGGCATTTTCCGGCTGAGCCAGCCAGATATTTTGAAAAGTGCAGATTTCCGCAATGTTTTTTGAGGTCATATTGTCATATTCGTAATCGTACATTTCTTTGAACTGATTGGCGGCTTTCCTTTTGCTGCGGAACTTCTGCCCGCTCAATGCCGTCAGTTCGGCTGCATCATAGATGTATTCCCAATTTCCGCGGTCTTCTTTGGTAAAAATTTGTCCGGGGTAGTCTTTTGCCAACTGGCGGGCAAGACCCTCCGGAATGCGGTAGAATTTGATACAGCCGTCACTGAGCCGGCTGATGCGCTGCGGCCAGTCTTTTTGCTGCCAGTTGCCGATCGGTGAATACATATGGCAATGGTTTTTGCCGCGGCTGCATATCCAGCACAAGTCATCATCATAGGACAGCTCAAAATGATATTTGTCATTCCAGCCCCACATATTGATAAAAGAATAGTCAGCGCTTTTGTCCCGACATTTTTCATAATACAGCCGGTAGCGGGGGCAATCTTCTATTTCCAGCGGATGAAAATGTATCATTTTACTTCTTTCCGCTGATGCAGTCATCGCCGTTAAAACTGTAGGAACTGACCGTGCCGTTGATGATGGTAAAAGACGTGCGGCAGTAATAAGTTTTGAAGCTGCCGTTTGACGGATAGCCATAATTGTCGGTGGTGATTGCAGGATAATAAACTTCATTGCTGTAAGCATCGGTTTGTCCGTCAACCGGTTTGGCAAAAGTTTTGGCATAGGTTACGACTTTTTCTTCCGGTGTCAGGTAGAGCGTGTTGTCCGGCGTGCCCCAGCCTTCGTACAAGCTGAGTTCGCTTTGTCCGACCCATTCTCTGAGTCCGGCGGCATAATTTCCGGAATTGGCAGAGGCGCATCCGGCAAGCGCCAACAGCATGAAAAATACATAACGCATCGGTTTCTCCTTCTATCAGAGAGATTTAATATTCGCCGGCGCACAGACAACCTAGCCATTAGGCTAACAGAGCGTTATATAAATTTGACGGGAGACGAAGTTTTGTGTTGAAGCTTGGAAAGGTTGGCTTCATTAATTTTCAGTTCAAGGCAGAGTTTGTCTTCATGCAGTCTGGTATTCAGGATAAGCGCGTTTTGATGCTGCCAAGCCAGCAGAGCACCGTCAGCGGCCGGAATATTCAGGCTGACGGTTTTATTTTGTTCGGACAGGATTTCATCAATTTTATGCAAAAATTCTTCTATGCCCGCGCCGGTCAAAGCCGAAACCGGCAAAGTATTTTTCTTTTTGTTTTGTTTTAAGTTCTTTTGTTGTTCAGGCGACAATAAATCCGTTTTGTTCAGTAGTTCAATATAGTTACTCTGCTCTTCCGCTTCGTTCAGTCCGAGGCTTTTCAAAACAGAGATAACGTCGCGGCGCTGAACGGCGGTGTTTTCGTTGGCAATGTCCCGTACATGGACAATAATGTCAGCGGCCAAAACTTCTTCCAGCGTGGCACGGAAAGACATAATCAGTTCATGCGGCAAATCGGAAATAAAGCCGACGGTATCCGACAGGATAACCTCCCTGCCCGACGGCAGTTTGATCTTGCGCAGCGTATTGTCCAAGGTGGCAAAAAGCAAATCCTCGGCAAAAACGCCGGCATTGGCGATGCGGTTGAACAAAGAAGATTTGCCGGCATTGGTATAGCCGACCAGAGCCACGACCGGATAAGGCACTTTTTGTCTGGCCCCACGCTGCAATCCGCGGGTTTGTTTGACTTTTTCCAGTTCCTTTTTGATGCGGACAATCTTGTTGTCGATAATGCGGCGATCCAATTCAATCTGGGTTTCGCCTGGGCCGCCCAAAAATCCGGCACCGCCTCTTTGTCTTTCCAAGTGCGTCCAGCTGCGTACCAGACGGCTGCGCTGATAAGTAAGATGTGCCAATTCCACCTGCAGTTTTCCTTCACTGGTTTGGGCACGTTCACCGAAGATTTCAAGAATCAGAGCCGTACGGTCAATAACCTTGATGTTCAGTTCTTTTTCCAAATTTCGCTGTTGGATCGGCGTAAGCGAGGTATCTATGATTAACAGCTCTGCTTCAGCCAAACATGGCCGGAGCTTATCCAATATGCCGCGGCTGAAAAAAGTTCCCGGTTTGATTTCCCTTATTTTGACAATTTCACGATGCGTAACTTCAAGATTGATTGCCAGAGCCAGCCCGCAGGCTTCTTCAAGACGAGCCTCGGGAGAAAGCTCGGCGTTTTTGCCGCTGACACAAGGGTAAACGACACAAGCACGGGATTTGTGGTTTGAATTTATCTCAATTATCGGCAAGGCTTATGCTTCGTTTTCCCGAATTTCAACCTCAACGGCTTCGGCCGGCATGATGGTTGAAACCGCATGTTTGTAAATCAGCTGGGTGTGGCCGTCTCTTCTTAACAGCAGAGAAAAGCTGTCAAACCAGGTAATGATTCCCTGCAATTTTACGCCGTTTACCAAAAAAACGGTAACGGAAATTTTGTTTTTGCGGATGTTTTCCAAAAAATCTTCCTGTACATTCTGAGACATGTTTTTTTCCTTTAATTATTATATTTTTTTATTAGTTTAACAACATTTTGTCTTATTAGTAAAGCATTGTTTGCAATAAAGGTACAAAATCTTTCAGCGACCGCAGTTTATAATCAGGCTGCCGGCCGATGTAACGGCCGTAACTTTTGACGATTATGACCGGACACCCCAGTGTTCTGGCCATCTCGACATCCGAAGCGCCGTCGCCCAGAACCAGCATTTCTCCGGCAGGCGGAATTTGTCCGCAAAACAATCCCGTGCAGGCTGTCGCCTCGTTTTTGTTGGTTACATAATCTCCCGAGCCGCATATTCTGACAAAGTAATCCGTCCAGCCGCAAAATTCTATCTCACGTCGCAAAATTTCTCGGTCTTTGGCACTTTGTATATAGCATTTTATGTTGTTGTTCCGGCAGAAAGCCAGAATTTCTTCCGCACCGCGGCGCTTGCTGATATATTTCAGGTGATTCTCCCTCATAAAGGCATAAAAATATTGTTTGGCTTCTTCCCGAATCTCAGGGGCAAAAACGAGTTCAAAAATATTTTTGTCAGGATTGGCGGCACAGGTTTCGCGGATATACTGATAAGTTATATTTGTGATGTTGAAGCGGGAAAAAGTTTCTTCAAAAGAAATTTTTAAAAAACGCACGGTATTTACAAGCGTGCCGTCCCAGTCAAAAATAATATGTTTTATCATTGTTTGTGCCTTTGCTTAAGAAAATAGTTTTTCGGCTTTTTTAACGGCATCGGCGCCGACATAGACAACAAGCCGGTCATTTAAGCCGATTTTTTCCTGCGGCAGCGGAAAAGAAACTGTTTCATTACGATAAAGGGCGCAGATTTTGCTGTTGGGCGGAAGCTTCAGAGCTGAAAGCTTTTTTTCAAGCAGTTTGGAGGTTTCTCCGACCTTTACCTCCCAGATTTCGCCGAAGCCGCGGCCGAGCGAATGTGCCTTAACAATTCGGGCCTTGCGGATTTCTTTCAGAATATGGGATATAGTGACGGAAGAACGGTCAACCCACACATTTTCGGGCGCATTAAGCAGGTTTGTGTAAGCGCGTGAATTTATCAGAGATATGGTTGATGTGGCTCCCAATGATCCGGCCAGCAGCGGGAAAAGCATATTATCCTTGTCGGATTCCGTTATACTGACGGCAACATCGGCGTTTTCAATGCCGGCTTCCTGAATTATGGCATCGTTCATCAAATTGCCGTTGATGACGGAAGTTGTGTTCAGATGTTTAGCCAGCCGGCGGGCCGCGGCCGCGTCGCCTTCAATGATCTTAACGCTCAAGATATTGTCATCGCGCTCCAGCTTTTTGGCAAGGTGCAACGCTATCCGGCTGCCGCCGAAAATAACAACGCGTTCGACCATCGGCTTGTCCATGTCAAAAGCATGAATGGCGTCATAAAGTTTGTTCTTTTCTACCAGGAAATAGACTTCGTCCCCCTCATCCAGAATGTCTTCATCCCGCGGAATGAACGAAGAGCCGTTGCGAATGAGGTTGACAAAGGAGACATCGAGTTCCGGCGCCAGCAGAGAAAGCTGGCTCAGCGGCGTTTTAATCAGAGGACATTTTCTGTTGCAGCGCAGGCCGACCAATTTTAGTTTATCATCACACAAAGACAGGGATTCCAAAGCGCCGGGCAGTTTTATCAGGTTGTAAATTGCCGTGGCGATAGAAATATCAGGCGAGATAATCAGGTCAATCGGAGCATCGCTGTCATTATACAATTCTGCCCAGTCGGGGGAAAGAAACTCCTCATTGTCAAGACGGGCGATTTTTTCCGGAATATTAAACAAGGTATGAGCCAGCTGACAGGCCACGATATTGACTTCATCACTGTCAGTGACGGACAAGAGCAGATCCGTATTGGCGGCATTGGCGTTTTTTAAGGTTTCGGGATGCGAAACCGAACCTAAAATCGGGCGCACATCCCAGGTTCCGGAGATTTCATCCAGATTTTTGGAGTTGCTGTCAATTACGACAATATCGTTGCTGCCCTGAGTCAGATAGCCGATAATACTGGCTCCGACACTGCCTGCGCCGCCGATGATTATTTTCATAATCTTTGTCCTTTAGCTTTTTGCACAATTATTAAAATAGTCATCTATTGCCGAAAAAGCATCCGCAAAATTGTCAATCTTTACATAATTCTCCCGAAAGCGACGGGCATCACGCAGATTTTTGCAGTACCAGCAGACATATTTGCGGGACAGCGGCAAAGCTAACTTTTCTCCATAATAAGATGCCAATTCTTTAATATGGGTTAACAGGATTTGTTTTGTCTGCAAAACGTCCGGTTCCGGCAAAAGGCTGCCATTTTCCAGATAGTTGTGGCAGGCATTGATAAGCCATGGCGCTCCGAGGGCGGCACGGCCGACCATAACACCGTCAACGCCGGTGTAATCAATCATTTCTTTGGCTTTTTGCGGCGAAGTAACATCACCGTTGCCGACAACCGGAATTTTTACCGCGTTTTTAACCTTGGCAATGCTGTCCCAATCTGCCGTACCGGAATAAAAATCGCTGCGGGTGCGGCCGTGAATTGTAATATAAGATGCCCCGCTCTGCTCGCACATTCGGGCGGTGTCAACGGCATTGACACGGGTGTTGTCCCAGCCTTTGCGGAATTTGACGCTGACTTTTAACGGTGTGGCCCGCACAACGCTTTCTATGATTTTTCCGGCCAGCGGCAGGTCTTTGAGCAACGCCGAGCCGGAATTGTTGTTGACGATTTTTTTGACAGGACAGCCCATATTAATATCCAGAGAGAAAGCTCCAAGCTCGGCCACAAGTTTGGCCGCTTCGGCAAACAGCTGCGGTTCTCCGCCGACAAGCTGCACAATAACCGGATAATTTTCTTCTCTGACATCGGCTATGCGGTAGCTCTTGGGATTGCGACGCTGCAATGCGTTGACGGCAACCATTTCCGAAACAATGTTGCCGGCTCCGAGAGAAGCAATCAGCCGTCGCATCGGCCTGTCGGTAATTCCGGCCATCGGCGCCAGAAATATCCGGCTTTTAAAGTTCATGTCACCAATCATATTCTAAAATCAAAACTCCGATTGTTGGGATGCATAAAATCTATAACGATTTTGGGTTCATTATTGATATTAAACACAAAATTATAAGCTTCGCTGGCGTATCTGATATTTTGTGCCGTATTAAAAGTTTGCAGCCAGTTGTCGTTAGCGATCGATGTTATGCCGCCCTCATAGATCCGGCTGACGTGCTGAGCGGAATATTGCGGAAGGAAAGACTGCAGTTCATATGAAAAATCAGTTTTTTCAATTTGTTCAGTTTTGTTGTTTAATTCATTGTCTGAATTTTCTTCTTTAACATATTGTTTATTTGCTTTATGTTGCTCCGTTTGCAGCATGTCCGGCTGAGAAATGAATTTTTGCAAGGCAAAAGCCGAACCGGGAGACAAACAGCCTATATTAAGAAAGCTGAAGTCAACCGAAGTTTTTTCAGAGAACCGTTCCTGCTGTTTTTCATAAGAAAAAGAGACGTTTTTATCTTTGTTGGCAGACAAACGGCTGACTGATGACGAAATTTCGTCATATATGCGGTTTAAACCATATTCAGCCCCGGAAATCTGCATTTTTCAGCCTTATCAGTTTACTCTGTCCATTGCTTTGGCCAGAATGAAGTACAGTTTTCCGACGTCAGAACCGGAAAAAACAGAAAGCAGCAGACCGGAACGCTCATTGTTTTTGGCTTGGGCAATAAGCCCCTCAAAGTCGTTCAGGTAACGTGTGACCAGCGTACGGAAGTCGGCATCGCTTTCATAGGCGCCGCGAATGGCGCTGATTTGCTGCTTGCTCATGGTTTTGTTCAGGTAACGGGCAAATACGCCGGTATCGCCGTTATAGAACTTTTTCCACAAATCTTCTTCGATATTCGGATTGAACAAACGATTGATGTCGACAGCCATAGTCTGAAGTTTTTCAATCATAAAAGCTGCATCTTTCAGGAAAGTGTCAACCATGATTGTCTGGTATGTTTTCTTCATGCTGTCTAATTTGTTTTCGGCCTTTTCCGAAGTCTCCAGCAGCGTTTTCAGCTGTGTTTGGAACATTTCGCTGAATTGTTCCGACTTTTGAACAATATTGCCGGTTTTGTCATCAAAACTGTGGGCGGCAGAAGTCAGGCCTTCCATGGTCGACTGCATTTTTTTGACGGTCTCTTCCGATACGGCAACCAAAACATTAGACTGTTGCAGGAAGACCTCTCCGGAAGAACGAATCTCATTGGAAATCCGTTCGGCATTGGAGGCAACCTCGGAAATGGTCGCACGGATTTTGTCACTGGCATTTTCCATATGAATTGAACTCATTTTGGTGGTTTCACCAACCTGCAGACTCAGATCTTTAAGGCTCTTGCCTAATCCTTTAACCTTGTCAAAAGCCTCATTGGCACGTTTTGACAGTTCCAGCGACGTATCGTTCAGCACCGTGTTAAAGCAATCAACCAATTTCTTGGTATCACCGGAGATATTCATCATCTTATTGCTTTGTTCCGCAATCAGGTTGTTGATTTCGACAACGCCGGTGCTGGCCTCGGCCGTAACGGTATTAAAACCGGCAATGTATTTTTCATATTCTTTGGCCGAATTTCCGATTTGGGCAACGGATTTATTTACACAAGCGTTCATGTCGTCACTGGTTTGGGTCAGAATCATATTGGCCTGTTCCAAACTCTTCAAAGACAGTTTGGTTGTTTTGGTTACGTCTTCTCCGGCAGAAATTATCTTGTCGCTCAGGACGTCAAATTCATAAGCGATTTTGGAGGTGTTTTCCGTAACATTGTCAATATTTTCTTTGAATTGCGCATTAATGTCATTCATGCGTTTTGCAACCTCGACCGAAACGTCGGACAACATCTTATACTGTTGGGCAATAGAGCTTTCGCCCAGACGCGCCTGAGTTGATACGACATTGGCAATATCGGTGAGGCTGTCTTTCTGGTGATCCAGCGAATTTTTAATCAGTTCGCTCTGAGAACGGACTTTGCCGATGTTTTCTTCCAGAGCTTTGCTGTGATTTTCCAAAGCAGCAGATGCATTTTTGGCGTTTTCTGCCAGAGAAATTTCGGCTTCTTTAATCTGAGAGCAGTTTTTCATAATGCTTTCGGTCGTGTTTCCGGCTTCTTTGGACATGTCTTTTACCACTGTCGTAAAGTCTTCGACATTGTTATGGAAAGACTGGGAAATTTCGGCAATCTGATTGCAGATTGCAGTCATATTATCCTGAATTTGCTGTTTTTGACTGCTGAACATCTTGTCAATTTCGATCAGTTTGTCAATTGACTTGTCAGAACTTTGCATAATGGAATCAACCTGTTTGCCAAAGTTTTCTTCCAAAATTGCCATGCGGGAAAATACCCTGTCGGAACTTTGTTCAATAATTCCGACCTGCTTTTTGAGTGAGGTGCCGATGTTATTGGTATTCTCAGAAATCTTGTCACAAACATCAAAAAAGGCATCTTCCTGATTTTTGAACAAAATATTGATTGCTTCGGCTTTTTCGTCAAGAACCTGAACCACTCCGGCAACATGATTGACCGTGCTTTCCGTAATGGATTTCAAAATTGTGTTTTGTTTGTCGAATGACGCAACAGCGTCGCCGACTGCTTCCAGTGAGGCGGCCGTGCTTTTATCAAGTGCGGCTATATGCTTGTCAAGGGTATCGGATATACCGTCAGCACGTTTTTCAAGGTTTTGGGATACTTTGTCCAGTCCGGTAACCTGTGTTTTGATAATGTCTTCAAACTGCGAGGCTTTGGACAAAGTCTGGGTTGTTGCCACATCAAGGGTTTCGCGCTGTTGTTGCAAGTTGTCGTTAAGCCCCTGCGTTTTGGAGATGACATTTTCACAAACACGGAGGGCTTCGGCCATTTGATCTTTAAGGCGGGCAACGGAAGCCGAAGCGTTTTCATCAATGGTGCCTGCCGTTTTGAGCAGTTCGTCAACCTGACGTTTGAGCTCGGATTTGATTTCTTCCAGTTTTGTAACGGACGATGTAATATAACGCTGTTGTTGTGATAAAGAAGCCTCACTGACCCTGCTTTGTGTTTCAACGATTGAAGAGGCTTCCGTAATACCGGCCGCAAACTTTTGCATAACTTCGCCGGTTTCCGTCAGTTTTGCACAAGCCTGCTCGGCAGTCTGGCGCAGGTTGTTTGCTTTTTCGACCATAACGGCATCAACGCTTTTAACGGAAGTTTCGGCTTCTTCCGAAATCCGTCTGATGTTTTCTTTATGGAGTTCCAATCCGGCAAGCATTTCATTGGTTTTGGCCATTGAAGCGTCGACGGCATTCATAAAGCGGGTGTTCTTATCATCCAGACTGCGAACCATGTCGTCAAGAGCCGCGACGGCATTGCTGCGCAAATCCTGCAACCGGCCGGCCTGCATATTCAGGCGGGTATCGACTTCTTCCAGGTCATTGGCAATTGTATCAGATACGTTATGTAATCCTTCAACCTGAGTATTGATTGTTTCGCCGATGGCATTGGTGCGGGCGATGATTTTGTCGACTTCCTGATTAAGGGTTTCACCCTGAGCGCGGATTTTTTGTGAAAGCTGCTCTGTATTTTTATCAAGCTGCTGGCTGTATTGGGAGGCCATATCTCCCTGTCTTTTCAAGACTTCTTCCATGTGGCCGACACCCTTTTCTATCAATTGGCAAGTCCGTTCGGTTCCGGCGGCAGCCGACTGGGCCACGGCGTCAAGTTTGCTGGCCTGTGCCGAAACGGCATCGGTGATATAGCTGACGTTTTTGGCTGCACGGTCATTGAATTCGAGCATGAGCTCATTGGCTTTGGCCATACGGGTTCCTGCTTCATCGGAAATGTTTTTCAGCAACAGTCCGGAGTTTTGCAATTCCTGCAGACGCGGGGCAATGTTATTGAATAATTCACTGATATTATTCTGAAACTGTTTTTGCACCGACAAAAATTCAGAAGCCTGCGTTTTGAGAGCATCGTTTGACGAGGCAGCTTTATCAGACACATAATCAAAACTTTTGACAAGATTTTTAACGTTTTCATTCAGTTCTATCAGGGTATTTGAGGAATAATTATCAAGAGCACCGACAAGTTTTGCAAAATCATCAACGCGGTTGCCGAGTTCGTTTTTGATAAATTCGGTTTGTTCCGTGGCGTGTCTGGTGACCTCGCGAAGTTCCTGCACCTGAACGCGGATGGCCTCGGCCATGGCCTGAGCGGTCTCAGCACCGGAAGCGTCCGACGGATAAACCAGATTGTTCATATATGTCCGAAGCAGGCGGGCTTCCTGTTTGAAATTTGTGCCGCGGTCAATATAAGCAATGACGACCCAGATAACAGCCAAGGGAAGCGTTACGCCGGCAAGAAAGCCGCCGAATTCGTCCGGCATCATCAAAAACAGATTGGACCAGCCGAAGAACTGGGTAATGTAAATCAGCACAATACCGAACCAGCCAAGGCTTACCCAGATCATCAGACGATGCAGGCCGCCGGTTGTCCAAGAGGCGTTTTCCTCTTCGGCAATGTTATTTTTTTGCGGCATGGTCATATAAGCAGGAAGACGGTTTTCATGTTCAGATTTATTCTCAACCGATTGATGTGCCATATTTAATTTCCCCAAATTAAAAAAAATATTTTCCCTTGGGGGCGAGTTTAGCTTATTTTTTTGTTTTTTTAAATATTATTTTGTTTCTTTCCACCGTTATTCCTCGGCTTTTTTTCTGAGGACATAGTTTAGTCTTTTTGCGGCCTGAAGTTTCATTTCATCGACAGACAGACCGGCCGGAACAACGACGCTGATTTCGGTTTGGGTTTCCGGTTCTATGGCGCTGACTTTGACAACATTGCCGTTTTTTTTGAATTCAAACAAAATTTCCGCCATATTGTTATCCTTTCTGAAAAAGAAAGACCAAGGGAACTCAGTCTTTCAAGAATTTATTGCTTTTTGGAAAACCGAACGGCGCCAGTTTTCCGACTTGTCCGCGATGCCCGAGCCATGACAAAAGTTCAGTTTCGGTTTTGGTGCCGCCGGCGCGGTTATATACAAAACCGTCAGCTTCATTAAAAATTTGAATGTCCGACAATCCGCCGTCTTTGTACTTTTGCAGCGTAACGCCGCGGCCGCGCGCCATGGTCGGAATTTCTTCAACCTTAAAGACCAGCAGCTTGCGGTTGTCACCGATAACGGCGGCCATATCGCCGGTGATTTTTTTGCAAAAGACCGTTGTTTCGTTATCGCCGAGGTTCATAATTTTGCGGCCGTTGCGGGTTTGGGCGATGATATGATTTTCATCAACCAAAAAGCCTTTGCCGGTATTGGAGGCAATCAGGTATTGCGCTTTGGGCTCAAAAACAAACATATCACATATATTATCATTATTGCCCAAGTCAACCATCAGGCGTAACGGCTGGCCGAAGCCGCGGCCGCTCGGGATCTCGCTGCCGGAAATATTAAAAAACTTGCCGGAGGTATCAAACAGGATGATTTTGTCCGTTGTCTGGGCGTGAATGGCTTTAAGAAGAGCATCATCATCTTTGAATTTGAATTCTTCGTTCAAATCCGAATGCCCTTTGATGCATCTGATCCAGCCCTTTTGTGATAGGATAACGGTAATCGGTTCTTTTTCGACAAAGGCTTCGACCGGAACCTCAATATCGTCGGGAACTTCGGCAAATTCAGTGCGGCGGCGGCCGAGAACCGTTTTTTTGCCGAATTTTTCCTTGGTTGCCTTAATCTCCGTTGCAACGGCTTCCCACATTTTGGCCTCGCTGGACAACAGGCTTTCCAGTTCTCCTTTTTCGGCGGCAAGCGTCTCATATTCGTTTTTAATCTCGGCTTCTTCCAGTTTGCGCAGGTTACGCAGTTTCATATTCAAAATGGCTTCGGCCTGATTTTCCGTCAGTTTAAATTCGGCAATCATTTTTGCTTTGGGGTCATCTTCTTCCCTGATAATACGGATGATTTCATCCAGATTGAGATAAGCAATCAGATAGCCGGACAGAATTTCCATACGGGCATTGATTTTATCGAGCCGGAAATTGGAGCGGCGTTTTAAGACAATCAGACGATGGTTTAAAAATTCGCGCAGAACTTCCTGAATGCTCATTACCCGCGGAACGCCGTCGGAATCCAAAACGTTCATATTCATGCTGAACCGGATTTCCAAATCCGTATTTTTAAACAGGTGCTCCATCAGAAGTTTGGCATCAACAGTGCGGTTTTTGGGCTCCAACACGATACGGACGTCATGGGTCGACTCATCGCGGATGTCGTTCAACAGCGGAAGTTTTTTCTCCTGAAGCAGAGAGGCAATTTTTTCAATCAGTTTGGATTTTTGAACCTGATAAGGAATTTCCTTAATGATTATCTGATATTGGCCGTGACTCAAGTCTTCGGTTTCCCAACGGGCACGAATACGAAAATAACCGCGGCCGGTTTTATAGGTTTCCAAAATGCTTGTAAAGTTGTCTACAATAATACCGCCGGTCGGGAAATCGGGGCCTTTCAGGCGTTTGACCAAAGGTTCGATTTCGCAATCCGGATTTTCAATCTGATAAAGGAGCGCGTCGCAAACCTCACTCAGATTGTGCGGCGGAATATTGGTGGCCATACCAACGGCAATACCGGAAGTTCCGTTGCACAACAGATTGGGAACGGCGGCCGGCATAACGACGGGTTCGTCTTCCTCTCCGTCGTAAGTTTCTCTGAAATCAACAGAGTTTTCGTTCAGCCCTTCCATCAAAGCCATGGCAAATTCGGTCAGGCGGGCTTCGGTATAACGCATGGCGGCCGGACCGTCTCCGTCAATATTGCCGAAGTTGCCCTGCCCGTCAACCAACGGATAGCGTACCGAAAAATCCTGTGCCAGACGTGCCATTGCCTGATAAACCGCGGAATCTCCGTGCGGATGGTATTTACCGATAACGTCGCCGACAACGCGGGCGCATTTTTTGAAGCTTGACTTAGGGTCAAGATGCAGCTGGCGCATGGCAAAAAGCAAACGGCGGTGAACGGGCTTCAGACCGTCACGGACGTCCGGCAAAGAACGGGAAACGATTGTCGACATGGCGTAAGACAAATAGCGGCTGCTCAGTTCTTCGGCCAAGGCCACACTGCGGATTTTTTCTTCAACAATTTCAGGCATTTTTACTCTGTTTTATTCTTTTAAAGTTCCAACTGGTTAAGCAAACTAGCACGATTTTGCGGGAATTTCAAGCCGTGAGTTTGAAAAAAGTTTTTTGTGAGGAAAAACTCGGTCATCTTCAGCAAATCCGCCACTTCCGAAGAGGTCGGCTGGTAGTTGCCGGTGACGATAAAATGCGGGTAGGAAAAAAGCTTTTCTTTATAAACACAGCCTGCTTCTTCGCAAACGGCACGTCCGCTTTTGGGTGAAACATAAGCCAGATTTTCCGTTGTGCCGGTGGCGGCGCATTCGCTCAGATCCAATCCGATGCCCAGATTATCCAACAGAAAAAATTCAAAGAAACAATAATGTGCTATCCAGTTATCTTCATTTATCAGATTAAAAAAACTTTCTATGTAGTAGAAAAATCTGTCTAAAGGCGATAATTCAGGCATGGCAGCGTTGCATAATTCGCATAGCGAGGACAAGGCGGCAAGTTTGCCGGCATGGCTGATGAAGTTGACGGCGCAAGGCTCAAGCAGTTCGGCTTTTATGCTCAGCATATTCTCGTCCACGCGCGAATAAGCATTTATTTGCAGGCGGTTTCCAAGCTGATAAATTCCCAGATTGCGTTTGTGAAGACAGTTTTTGACATAACCGGTGACTTTGCCGTGTTCTCGCGTTAACACGGTGAGAATTAACGAACTCTCACCGTGTTTGCGCATATTGATAATATAACCGTCGTCACAAAACTGCATATTTTCTCTTTTATCAGCAAAAGATTCTTTTGCTTCACTCCGTTTTACTCGGAATGATGTTATCTGAGCGCTTTAGTGATTTTATCATAGGCCATAAGTTCGGTCAGAACCTTTTTCATATCATGCAGAGGAATCATATTCGGCCCATCGCTCAAAGCTTTATCCGGATTGTCGTGCGTTTCAATAAACACTGCGGCAACGCCGACGGCAACGGCGGCTCTGGCCAAAACCGGCGCATATTCCCGCTGTCCGCCCGAAGTTCCGCCCTGCCCGCTCGGCTGCTGAACGGAATGGGTGGCGTCAAAAATAACCGGACAACCCGTATCCTGCGCCATTTTCGGCAAACCGCGGAAATCAGTAACTAATGTGTTGTAACCGAAAGATGCGCCGCGCTCGGTCAGGCAGACATTATGGTTGCCGGAATCTTCGGCTTTTTTTACAATGTGTTTCATATCCCAAGGGGCACAGAACTGACCTTTTTTGATGTTTACGACTTTTCCGGTTTTGGCAGCGGCCACGACCAGATCGGTCTGTCGGCACAGAAAAGCCGGAATTTGCAGCATATCAACATGCGGGGCAATGATGGCGCATTGTTCTTGTTCATGCACATCCGTTACAATCGGAATGTTGTTATAAAGTTTTTTTATCTCGTCAAAAGTTTTGATACCTTCTTCCAGTCCCACGCCGCGGGCACCGTTGATAGACGTGCGGTTGGCTTTGTCAAAAGAGGCTTTGAAAACATAATTCATTCCCAGTTCTTTAGTGATTTCAACCATTGCACCGGCCATGTCTATGGCATGCTGACGGCTTTCAATCTGACAGGGGCCGGCCAGCAGAGCCAGCGGCAGCGTATTGCTGATTTCAAAGTTTCCGATTTTTACTTTTCTTTGTTCCATAATTTTTTCCTTTTGCTATTCAGAATGATTTATTTTTAGCAAATTTATGTGCCGTTTTCAACCGTAATCCTGCTAGCTGTGGAGGAAAAGCAAAAAAAACACCGCCTCGTGCGAGGCAGTGTTTTTGCTTTCTTATACCAAAACAGCTTGGTGTTCTGACAATATCTTTTTCATGTCTTTTTTGAGAAAGAATGAATGGAAGATTTTACGAAACAGAGAAGGATCCGTAACATGGCCCGGGACAACATATTCGTCATAACCGACAGCTTCCGTATCCGCATTCAGATAAGACGGACGGATATATAAAATATCCTGTTTGCAAATGTTTGTTGGCGGATATTTGAAATAACAGTACCGAATTCCCAATTTTTTAAGAAATTTTTCTACAACCTTTTTGTTTTCGGATGTCCGGCAATAAAGTTCCGGAAAGATTGACATTTCCCGGCCGAGAATTTTATACCAATAAGCGGCATGCAGCAATGTTGTCAGGTCTGCCGCATCAACAAAAAGATTCAGGTACGAGACAACGCCTATTTTTTTGCAGGTATCGTGCGTATTTGTCAATTCCTGTCTGTGCAGATTAAGACAGTCAATGATACTGCCGCAAAACGGGGTTTCAGAAAAATTCCAATAATCAAAGTTATCTTTACCGATAATTTCTTCAACGCCTTGCAGCATTTTTTCCGTGCCGATATACAGGCATTTTTTGCCATAATCTTCATAGCTTAATTTAACAAGCATTTTGAAAAAACCGTTGTCGGGATTTTCCTGAATTTCATGGACTTCCGGGCGGGTTCCCCAGCTTTTTTCAATTGCAGAAGCAATACCGCCGGCCAAAAGCCTCATATCCGGAGATTTACCGTGAAGAATAAGTTTATAATTGCTGCCGGAATATGCATACAGCCATTTTAAATCTTGTTCTCTTTGATTTTCATCTATCAAATTTAAGAAATTTTCTCTCTCCATAATATAAAAATTTGATTAATAATATTAATTGCGGGTGTCATATTAGCATTATTCCTGTCATATGGCAACAAAAAAATACTTCAAACGGAATCATTGTTTAATAGTCGTTGTTCAGTTCCCAACGCAGCCAGGTAAACAAGACATTTCCGTCATTTTTGACTCCGGGGACATATGCGGCCTGAATATTGAAATTTTTGTAGCCGATACCGGCCAGCGGCAATGGCAAAGGCAGCGGAATGTAAGCATATTCGGAACGCTGGGTCAGGCTGAGCGTATAGCCGATGCCGACACGCCATTTTTGATAGCAGTCAAGCGGCCAGTTGTGCTGATAAGCATATCCGAATATCGTTTGCAAATGTTTGTTGGAATCTTTGAAGCCCATGGCATAAAGGGCATGCCAGTCGCCGTCGGAATCGTAAAAGGATTTGCCCAGCCCTGCTCCCCACGGTTCTTCATTGTAGTCGTCAATTTTTCTTTATCATATAACAACCGGTTGTGCCAGGTGTTTATCGGGAGGTAGAGATCATAATTTTCCGCGTTCCAAGCCGCCGCCATATTATTCTGCAGCTTTTGCCCCCAGTTTTCAGAAAGTTTAAAGCTGTTTTCTTCTGCAGTTGCCGGTACGGCTGACAAGCACAAGATTCCTACTATTATACAAAGGCAATAACGAAACATGTTTTATTAATCCGGCATAATTTATTGAATGTCCGCTTGTAACAAAAATTAAAAAAAGATTCAATCTCGTAAAGGAGCGTTGTTTATAACTAAAGCCCCGATTTCGTTTCGGAGCTTCAGCTTCTTACATCAGGGTATCGATGCCGTTTCCTAACGGAAAATAGTAGAAGTACAGGCTGGCGAGAGCAAGTGCCGCAACCGGAACAAAAACTTTTTCAAACGGAAAATGAGCGTGTCCGCCGTTTTTACGCTTCATCCACTGATAAAAATCAGAAGACCAGATCAAAACCAGCATTCCGACCAATACGCTGAACAGGAACGGATCAATATAGAAAATCAGAATCGGTTTCGGCGTATAGTCAAGCTCGCTCACGTATACAAAGCCGACCATGGCAACAGAAACGGCAATCAGCCAAAAATCGCGGCCTTTAAAGTTCCAGCCTTTTTTATCAAACCATTTGATCAGCCAAAAACCGAGCAAGGTCAAAAATGCACCGGCCCAGACGCCGATAACGCTGTCATCAACGCCCAGTTTGCGGGCAATTTCCAAAGACGCGCCGATAGCAATCGTACAAACGGCACAGGCCGGATTGGCCAGAGCTTTGCCGCTATAGGCCAATGCGGCAATAAATGCTAAAATCAGACTCATGTTTTTTCCTTTCCCTGAAACCAAAATTTTCTTCATTTTAGATTATCAAAAAGAGAAATCAATCAATTTTTGCAATATGTTCCTCTTTTTCCCTTTTGAGCCAGCGACGCGTCATTTTCAGCGCATTTTCAAAGGTTGAGGCTGTTGAAATGTTCTTTACCAGATTTTCTTTTTCCAAAGCATCATGCAAAACGCGGCGGGGCTGCGTCTTCATGTTGGAAAGGATAATCTTGGTGTCATACGGCCGCAGACGGCGGACAAATTCGATAATCGTATTGGCACCGCTGGCATCTATTACCGGAACATAGCCCATACGCAGAATCAGAACTTTCGGCTTCTTGTCAATTTTTTTCAAAAAGCTCGAAACCTGCGAAGCACCGCCAAAAAATAACGGACCGGACAAGCGCAGCGACATAACGCCCTGTTCATGCAAGACCTGTGTCAGGTCACGGCCGCCGCCGATGTCTTCGAGTACCGTATCGTCATTGGCAATTTCAATTTCCTTGCTCATTCTGTGCATGAATATAATGCTTGCCATGATAAAACCAACACTGATGGCCGTATTTAAATCAACCAATATGGTTAAAAACAGCGTTACCAGCAAAGTATATCTGTCTCCTTTCGGGCCGGTAACAAGTTTGAACATCTTATCAAGATTCAGCATGTTCCAGCCGATAATAACCAAAACCGCAGATAAGCAAGCTAACGGAATAAACTTTGCAATCGGCGACAACAGCAGCATAAACAGCAGCAAAAAGACGCTTTGCATCATTCCGGCAACCGGAGAATAGGCTTTGGCCTTAAAATTGGTGGCGGTACGGGCAATAGCCCCCGTTGCCGGCACGCCCATGAAGAAAGCAGAGGCAATGTTGGCAATCCCCTCGCCGATCAATTCGGCATTGGAATTGTGATTGTCACCGCTCATACCGTCAACGACAGTTGCGCTCAGCAGAGATTCGACACCGGCCAGAAAGGCAATGGTAAAAGCGCTCGGCATGACTTTCAGAGCCAAATCAATATTAAATTCAGGAACAGACGGAGCCGGAAGAAAATGCGGCACGCCGCCGAATTTGCTGCCGATGGTATCGACGTTCAGGCCGAAAATACTGAAAATAATAACCAAGACGGTTGCTCCGACGACGCTGACCAGATAGGCCGGAAGCTTGATTTTCTTTATCTGGATATAAAAGATGCAGCCCAGCGACAGCACGGCAATAATGACCGACCCCCAGCTGAATTTGTTTAAGTTGGCCAGATACATTTTCCATTTGGGCAGAAATTCGGCCGGAACATTTTCAATTTCCAGTCCCAGCAGGTCTTTTATCTGAGTGGAAATCAGCAGCAGGCCGATACCGGCGGTAAAGCCGAGGACAACCGGATAAGGAATATACTTAATATATGTTCCGAAGCGCAGCAATCCAGCCAGCATCAGGATTAAACCGGCCAGAACCATCGTAACCGCCAGCCCGGCATAGCCAAACTGTGCCATAACGTTAAAAATCACCACAACAAAAGCACCGGTCGGCCCGCCGATCTGATAACGGCTGCCGCCGAGAAAGGCAATAAAAAATCCGGCAATAATCGCCGTATAAAGCCCTTGTGCCGGTTCAACGCCCGAAGCAATGGCCAAAGCCAGAGACAACGGAATGGAAATAACGGCGACCGTCATACCGGCGACGGCATCGCGTCTGAAATATTCTTTATTATATCCGTGTTTTAAAACTTCGTATAATTTCGGGGCAAAATTCTTTTCATATGCCCGCAACATCTTTTTAAGATAAGCCAACATCTTTACCATCTTCCTGAATTTATATTTATCTGATTGTTTTGCGGGTTATAGCAATACTACTTTGGCCGGCAGAGTCAAGGATTTTAGAAAGATTTTGATTAAAATTTTTTATGATTGCCAATGTTATTTTATTATGTTAGCTTGCAGGCAGTTTGAACCTTGTCCGGGTATGTGAATATTATGACTGCAAAACATGAACTTATGAAGAAAATCAGAGAAATTTTCCGGTTGTCGCTGCCGATTACCATTTCTTTTCTGGCAATGGGAATTATGGGAATTGTCGATACGATTATCGTCGGCCATTACAATACCGACCAGCTGGCTTACATCGGGCTGGCAAATGCCGTGTTTTCTGTCTTGTTCACCATTCCCATAGGCTTGTTGCACGGGATTTTGATCAAATCATCCCAAAAGTTCGGGGCGCGCAAATTTGCTTCCTGCGGCAAGATTTATTATGAAGGCCGGCGTTATCTGGTTATTCTGGCAATTTTATTTACCATTATCGGATTAAACGGCCACGGTTTGTTTTCTTTGCTCAGACAAAGTGACGTGATGATTGACAACGCCAGTCCGGTCTTGTCAATTTTTGCCTGGTCTATTCCGTTTATCCTGCTGTTTGTGAACGGAAATTTCTTTTTGCAGTCCATCAGACGCCCGCATATTGCCATGTATGCCGGCATTATTGCAAATATTATGAACATTATCATTAATCCGGTGCTGGTGTACGGAAAGTTCGGCTTTCCGGAACTCGGGGCGCAGGGGTCGGCGACATCGACGCTGATTGTGCGGATTTTTCTGGCATTGTTTATTTTGCTTTATATTCGCAAGATGAAACAAAATCCGAAACTGAACAAGCGTTTCGGGCTTGACCGCAAATATGACACCTGGTGGACAGACAGCAAAACGACAAGAAAGATCGGTTACGGCGTGGCAATTACAACTGTGGCGACCAACGGTTCTTATTCTATTGTCAGCAATTTTGCCGGATGGCTGGGCGAACTGCCGATGGCCGCGTTTGTGATTATTACAAACCTGAGCATGATTACTTTTATGGTTTGTTTTTCCGTGGCGCAGGCAACATCAATCGTGGCGGCAAACGCTTTTGGGCGGAAAGACGCCAAGGCTTTTGTGTTGTCCGTCAAAGGCGGTTTTGTCATTTTATTTCTGGCCATTGTTTTTCTTGATTTCCTGCTCTATTTTCTGCAAACGCCGATATTCGGCGGGTTTACCGGTGATCCGGCAGTATTGGGCATATTGAAGACGCTGATTTTGTTCCTGATGCTTGAAGTGGTTATGGACTCTCTGCCTCTGGGAGTTATGGGACCGTTGAACGGACGCGGGGATATTAAGATTCCGACAACCTTTCAGATTGTTTCTTTTTTAATTGTCAGAATCAGCGCCTGTTATTTGCTGGCTTTCAAATTGGATTTGGGTCTGAGAGGGCTGATTTTGGGTTTGTGTGCCGGCGGTCTGGTTTCTTTATTATTAAACGGCAGCCGCCTGCTCTGGCTGATACGAAAAGACAAAAACATGCAGAAAGCATAATAAAAAAACGGAAACCTGAAAAAATATCGGGTTTCTTTTTTGCCTTTTTTATTTATTATACTTTTCTAATTAGCCAAAATCCCCACCCAACTTTTCATTATATATTGACTCTTCTGTTTTCTTGTGGTATAGTAATAACAATGTCATTGCCGGACTTCGATCCGGCAATCCATAAAGAAACAGGCAATGACCGGTACGAAAAGAATTTTTATTAACCATTCTGGGCACGCTATGTGTCATAGAAAAGAAAGAACAACGTGGCAGCTTTGGCACGGCGTTGACAGTCGACCGGGTAAAGCACGTTTGCTTTGGGAGGAAGCCGATGAAAAACATTAACAGAAATATGCTACACATGAAACTAAACTCTGCGGTATCAGTCTTTGCTGTTGCCGCCGCTTTCTCGGTGCTCCTCCCGCCTTCTAACGCTCTTGCAGGTGTCTGCTTCCTGCCCGACTGTGCTGAAAGCGGCATTTTAGAGGGTACTCCCGAGATGGACATCAACTCGGATTCCAAATTTTGTGAAGATAGTGGCTATATCTACTATGCTTCCGGAAAGTGCCCACAGTACTATGCCGTCGTCGGTACATGTAACCGAGACGACCATTATCTTAAATGTGATGCCAAAACCTGGTGTAAACAAAACGGATATAACACGACTTCTTGTTCCATTCCGCAATATGTAAACGAAGTCTGTCCGAGTTACGGTTCTTTGTATAAAGGCTGTAAAACCGATAATGACCGCGCATGTAAGGAAACCGGATATACCAAGACTTGTCCGTCCGGTCAGAAACTTAAAAAAAACTCCGGCCGCTGTTCTTATGATAATTCTTACGGGACTTGCTGTACCCCGTCCGGATGTCCGGCTTATACTTCGCTGTCTTCTTCATCCTATGGAACAAACGGTACCGACGGCTGTGAATATTCCTGTTATTACACCTGCAACATGAACTGCCCGTCAGGCACGTCAACGTCAAACCCCGGAGGTTGTGGCGGCTCAACCCGTAACGGATGTAATACAAAGACTTGTTATTATCCTTATGTCAGCTGTTGTTCGGAAACCTGCCCGTCTTCTCATCCGTACAGCAATTGTGATTACGGTTATACCAGTGTGACTGAAAATGAGTGCGGCACGAAAAAATGTTATGCCTGCCGCCCCGAACCTGAGCCCGTTGTAAAAAAATACTGCTCCGGAAATATGATGTATGAAGACTATAACTATGGCGGAAGTTTTATTGGCGTAATCGTGGACGGATTAATCGTCAGAAAGGATGTCAGATATCTTGCTCTCGGGACGTGTAAATCAAGCTGCTATAACTCAACCGTAGGAAACAGATCTTGGCGAATTCCCAACTATTCAGAGTTGAAAAAAATGAGCTGCGCAATTTCGGCATTGGGAGGAGCGATAGACGATACTTATTGGTATACAGCAGCCAGTATTACCGGAATGTGGCTCTTTTCAGATTATTCAATAAGTGACCCTGAAAATCCAATGTATAAAGATCAGTCAAATTATTGTGCTTGTGTGGCTGATGTATAAAAATAAACCCCGTCACAAAGACGGGGTTATGTTTTTAGATCAACCGGCTTTTATCAATGGCGGCTTTTACGAATGACACAAACAGCGGCGCCGGCGCAAAAGGTTTGGATTTTAATTCCGGGTGGAACTGTACGCCGATAAACCACGGGTGGTTCGGAATCTCCACAATTTCAGGGAGTTTGCCGTCAGGGGATTTTCCGGAAATAATCATTCCGGCCTGATTCAGCTGGTTTTCATATTTCATATTGACTTCATAACGGTGACGGTGGCGTTCGGAAATCTTTGTGCTTCCGTAAACCTTGCTGACCAGACTGTCCGGAGCCAAAGCGCATTCATAAGCACCCAGCCGCATGGTTCCGCCCAAGTCGCCGTCTTTATGGCGGATTTGTTTGGCTCCGTCTTTATCCCATTCGGTCATCAGTCCGACAACGGCTTCGCAATCTTGTCCGAATTCGGTTGTACCGGCATTGGTTACACCGCAGACGTTGCGCATAGTTTCAATAACAGCCATTTGCATACCGAAGCAAATTCCCAAAAACGGAATTTTATTTTCACGAGCGTAACGAATAGCTTTGATTTTGCCGTCCGTACCGCGGCAACCGAAGCCGCCCGGAACCAGAATGCCGCTGACATCGCCGAGTTGTTCGGCAACATCTTCACTTTCCAGGGCTTCAGAATCAATCCATTTGATTTTGACCTTATGTTTATTGGCTATGCCGCCGTGTGTCAGTGCCTCGCCCAGAGATTTGTAGGTATCGAGCATTTGGGTATATTTGCCGACAACCGCAATATTGACCTCCCCTTCGGGATGAGTGATCGTTTCCACGATATGTTCCCATTTGCTTAAATCCGCCGGTTTGCTGTCTATGCCAAAGTATTTGCAGACCTGAGCGTCCATGCCTTCATGAGAATAAGCCAGAGGAACGGCATAGATACTTTTGGCATCGAGCGCGGCAATGACGTTTTCTTCTTTGATATTGCAGAACATGGCAATTTTGCGTTTTTCGTTCTGCGGGATTTCTATCTGCGAGCGGCAGAGCAGCATATCAGGCTGAATTCCGTATTCCTGCAATTGTTTGACCGAGTGCTGGGTCGGTTTGGTTTTCAGTTCGCCGGAAGCATTAATAAACGGCAGCAGCGTGACATGGATAAACATAACGCGGTCACGCCCCAAATCATAAGAAGTCTGGCGGATGGCTTCCAGAAACGGCTGACCTTCAATATCGCCGACCGTACCGCCGATTTCGCACAACACAAAATCTTCATCATGAATGTCTGATTTGATAAATTCTTTAATCTCATTTGTCACATGCGGAATAACCTGAATAGTGGCGCCGAGGTAATCGCCATGGCGTTCTTTATCCAAAACCCGTTGATAGATTTTGCCGGAAGTGACGCTGTCTGTTTTGTGGCAGGATATGCCGGCAAAGCGTTCGTAGTGTCCCAAATCCAAATCGGTTTCCGCGCCGTCATCGGTCACAAAAACTTCACCGTGCTGGTACGGGCTCATTGTTCCGGGATCTACGTTCAGATAAGGATCAAGCTTGCGCATTCTGACTTTAAAGCCGCGCGCCTGCAGCGTGGCCGCCAGAGAAGCCGAGGCCAGACCTTTTCCCAGAGAGGAAACCACGCCGCCGGTAATGAAGATAAATTTTGTTTTCGGATTTAGATTTGCTTGGGTGTTATCAGACATTTTTCTTCCTTATTTGAACATATTAACTTGTGCTTTTTAAAGTGACAAAGGCGCTGTCGGAACAAGCGCCTTATTTTTATTGTCTTTTTTCATTTACTTACCTGCAGCCGGAACTTCAGGAGCCTTATCAGCTTCTGTTGCCTGTACCGGAACAGTCTGCTCAATCGAATCGATCAGCGATTTTTTGGGCGCGCTGTGCCCTTTATAATAAAGTGACAGCGAAATGCTGGTGATAATGAAAATCGTGGCCAGAATTGCGGTCAGACGAGTCAAAAAGTTTCCGGTCCCGCGGGCGCTCAAAAAGCTGCTGGCGCCGGAACTGCCGCCGAGGCCGTCCAAAGCACCGCCTTCAGAACGCTGCAACAAGATAATGGCAACCAGAAAGATTGCGACCAACAAATGGATTACGAGTAAAATTGTTCCCATGTTTCTTCCTTTCCGTTAGCAGCAGCCGGCGTTTTTGGCAATAGAGATAAAATCTTCAACCTTCAGGCTGGCACCGCCGATAAGCGCGCCGTCGACATCGGGTAAAGACAGAAATTCTTTGGCATTGGCGGGTTTGACCGAACCGCCGTACAAAATGCGCATTTTGTTGGCATTGCCCTTGCCGAGCTTTTTGGCCAAGACTTTGCGTACGGCAGCATGAACTTCCTCAACATCCTGAGCCGTCGGGGTTTTGCCCGTTCCGATAGCCCAGACAGGTTCATAAGCGATGACGGTATTGGAGGCATCGGCATTGTCAGGAACGGAGCCAAGAATCTGAGAAGAGCAAACGTCAATGGTTTTGCCCGAATCGCGCTGTTCCAAGGTTTCGCCGATGCAGATAACGGCTTTCAGCCCGGCTTCATAAGCTGCAACGGCTTTTTTGTTAATCAGTTCGTTGCTTTCATTATGGTCGGCACGTCTCTCGGAATGGCCGAGAATCACATACTGGCAGCCGGTATCTTTGAGCATGGCCGGGCTGATATCACCGGTATGCGCGCCCTTAACGTTGAAGTGGGCGTCTTGCGCACCGAGAGCAACCTTGGCGCCGCGCAGGGCTTTTTTAACGGTTGTCAGCAGCGTAAACGGCGGACAGACCAAAAATTCGCAGGAAGGTTTGCCCATTTTTTTAACTTCGGCGGCAATTCCTTTCGCCAATTCAGTACCTTCGGCCAGCAGGCAGTTCATTTTCCAGTTGCCGGCAATCATTTTTTTTCTTGCCATAATTTATTTTCCTCTTCAAATTTTATTAAAAATTTTTAATTTGCTTTCCTTTTAACACAGCAAATTATATTTTTCCAGTAGAAAAAACTTTTCAACACTAATATTTATACGATTGCATATATTATTAAAATTGCATTATAATTGCGCCAGCTTAATTAATATATAATAAGGTCAGAAAAAATGATTGGAAAAATTAGAAGTATTCAGGACTCCTGGGTGATGAAGCTGATTTTGATTCTTACGGCCCTGAGTTTTATGTCCCTCTTCGGCGTCTCCGGCTATTATGCCACTGCTGCCAACAACAAGCCGGTGATTAAGGTAGACGATATTGAAATTACCCAAAGCCAGATTATGAACGAGCTGAACAACGAACTTCAAAAAGCCAAGTCTTTGTTCGGCGAGAATCTGGACGTGAACGAAGATATCCGCAATGCCCTGCTGCAGGGACTTGTTCAAAAAGAGCTTTCCAATGCCATTTTGCAAAAAACGGCTCAGGACAACAATGTTTATATCAGCGACGAGCTGATTAAGAAAATTATTTCTTCCCAGCCTGAGTTTATGGACGAGAACGGAAAATTCAGCGTTCAGCGGATGCGCCGGATTCTGGCCTCGGTCGGAATGAGCGAGCAGGAATATATTCAGTCGCTGCGCCGTGATATTGAAAAAATCCACCTTGTTTACAATATGGTAGACGGCGTTACCGTGCCCGAGTTTATGGCTGATTATCAATACAAGCTCGATAATCAGAAAAAGGTTTTCAAATTTATCAATATTGATCCGGAACAAATGAAAATCGACCGTAAAATTTCACAGGATGAAATTGAGCAATATTACAACGATTTTGCCGCCCAGTTTATTGAACCGGAGAATCGGGACGTTTCTTTTATCAGCATTTCCAGTGCCGATGCTGCCGGAAAGGTTTTGATTTCCGATGAAGACGTCAAAGCTTATTATGACGAAAACATCAAGCAGTTTGAAGTTCCGGAAAGCAGAAACATTCTGCAAATGGTCTTTTCAAACAAAGATGACGCAGACAAAGCTTATGCCCAATTGAAAAACGGTGCGGATTTTTATGCCGTTGCCAAGAAAGAGGCTAATCAGGACAAAGCCGCCACGGAGCTTGGTTTTGTGGAAAAAGACATGCTTATCGGCAATATGGGCGACGTGATGTTCAGCCTGAAAAAAGGCGAGATTTCCGAACCGGAAGAATCCGAATACGGATGGCATATTATGAAAGTGACTGACATCCGCCCGATGCAGAAGACATCTTGGGAAAAAGCCAAGGCTAAAATTGTCGAGGTTTTGCGCCGCGAGCAGTCTGACGAAGCTGCCGGCGACCTGATTGCCAAAATTGAAGACGAAGCCGGCGCCGGAAAATCTTTGGCCGAAATAGCAAAAGGCCTGAACGTACCGCTCTTGAAAGTTGAGGGTTTGCAGGAAGACGGCAAGGCCGAATCAATGCCGAAAAGTTTTGAGAAGCTTGTGGCTTCGCCTGATTTTATCGACGCGGCATTTTCTTATAATCAGGATGAAACCAGCCAGGCGGTTGAGACTGATGACGGCTTTGTTTTTGTTAATGTAGACAAGGTTACGGAACCGCGCCAGAAAGCCATGGACGAAGTTGTGCCCGAGATTGAAAAGATTTGGGCAGGCAACGAAAAGAATGCCATTGCGCAGGAAGTTGTCAATGATGTGCTTCATGACGTGGAAAACGGCGACAAGATTGAAGACGTGGCCAGACGTTTCGGACTGAAGCTTCAGACGACGGCTCCGTTAAAGAAATCTGACACTTTTGACGGTTTCTCCGCCCTGCAAATGCAGGAACTGTTCAGAGAGAATATCGGAACGCCGAAAGTCATCGGCGATGACATGCGTCAGGTGATTGTGGTACCGGCAAAGGTTATTAACAGTTCGGACAAGCTGACAGAAAGCGAGAAAAAAGACATTTTGCGCAAGGCACAATTTGAAACCTCGCAGGAAATGGCTCAGCAGCTGATTAATGATTACGGTACAAATTACCGGATAAAGATTAAATATAAGGCCATCGGCATTATAGACTAACTCCGGATAAAGCCCTGCTCCGTGCGGGGCTTTATTTTTTGCAAAAAAGGCTTGCCAAATAAAATTATTTGGTTATGGTATTGATGTTTGATTGAATCGGGGTATGGCTCAGCCTGGTAGAGCGCTTGCTTTGGGAGCAAGATGTCGTGGGTTCGAATCCCGCTGCCCCGACCACTAAAAAAGGGTGCACGAAGTGTGCCCTTTTTTGTGGCTTCGGGAAGCTGATGAGAAACCACGAGAAAGTGGGTTCGACTACCAGCGAAAGGCGGATGAAAAGACGCCGGTGAACGAAGCGAATGAGCGCCTGTGCAACTCAAGCGGAGCGCAGAGTAATCCCGCTGCCCCGACCAGCCGCGCGGCGGCAGCGTTCAGTTTGGTTTGCGCCGCAGAAAATCCGACATTTATATAATCTTTTTTTTAGTTCATTTCAGAAAGCTGTTCAGGCGGACTGTTGTTTTTTATTGCTTGTTTTATTTATTCGTTATATCTTATTTTATCTTTATTCAGAAAGGGCAGAATTTTGCAGGGGTATAATTTAAGCCGCAACAAGAGTTTACGGCTTCCGAAGATTATAGAGAACGAAGCCGGTGTTCTTAATTCCACGGATGATTTGTTTGCAACACGCCAGGCATCGGCTCTGGCAGCAGACAAGAAATTTCCGAAAAAGGCCGTTGACGGAGAAGAAAACGACTATGACGCCGAGTTGGAGAGAGTTTTGAAACTGCCTGAAAACGCAAGCGAGCTGGTTGTGATTACCAAGGCGAAAAAACTCGGCGCTTATACGATTGCGATAACGGCTAAGTCGCCGGCAAAATTCCGCGGCGTATTTGTCAGCCGAATGCAGAATTTTTGTCTTGACGCCGTGCAAAATATGCTGAATGCCAATTTTATCCGCGCGGAAGACGAGAAAAGCAAAAAACAACGGGAAAAGTTTCAGGCAGATGCAATTATCTGTTTGAAAATGCTGGCATATATTGCCATGGTGGCAGAAAATGCCGGATGCATTCTGAAAAGGCAATACAAACAGATTGCATTGCAGGCCGGTGAAACAATAAATCTGGCTTTGGCCTGGAAAAAGAGCGATGATGAAAAATGGAGGAATAAGAAAGAGATTTAAAACCGAAAGGTTTTGAATGAGGGAAGACTTGTAAATGCCTTATTTGGTCGGCGTCCGCTAATAATAACGGGAATGTTCGCACCGTGAATAATGACGGAAACAAGAACTATAATAACCCCAATAAACGAAAGGACGCCGTTCGGCCCGATTTGCTTTTGAAGGGAAACACAAAAATTGCGTCAGGCAAAGCCGCAAGTTTCCGGAAAACAAGCCTGTTTACGGTTTTTATGCAAGAACCGTCCGTGCTGAAAGCAAAGGAAGTTTTCTCTTTTCCGACCGCTGCGGGGGAATATACCATGCGGAGGAAGAATTAAAAACAGCAAATGTTTTATGAAATACCACATATGTTGACGCAGTTTTGCTTTAATATATTACCGGGTATTTCTTTTTTTGTCCGGAGATAAGACAACGCATGAATCTAAACAAGATATTTTCATTTGAAAATCTGCTGGAAGCCCACAAACTGTGCCGAAGAAGCAAGCAGCACAAACGCGGCGCCATTATGTTTGAGATTGAACTCGGCCGCAACATTGTCAAACTGACAGAAGAGCTGGCAAATAAAAAATACAAACTGGGAAAATACAGAAAGTTTACCATTTTTGATCCCAAGAAACGTCTGATTGAAGCCCTGCCCTACAAAGACAGGGTCGTTCTGATGTGTTTTTGCCGGTATGCGCTTGAGCCGCGGCTGGACTGCCGGCTGATTTTTGACAATGCCGCGTCAAGAAAAGGCAAAGGTCCGGAATTTGCCATTGAACGCCTTTGCTGCTTTATCCGCAAACTTTATTGTCAGAAGCCTAATGAAGATATCTATTTTTTGAAATGCGACATAGCGAAATACTTTCAAAACATCAATCATACGATATTGTTGGAAAAACTGCGGCGATGCGGCTTTTCTGACGACGAGATGTGGTTTATGGAACAAGTTGTCCGCTCGCATGGCGAATCCGGCGTACCGCTTGGAAATCAGACAAGCCAGTGGTTTGCCCTGCTCTATCTGGATGAGATTGACCGTCTGATAAAAGAACGGTTGCGTGCTCCGTTTTATATCCGTTACATGGATGATTTTGTTCTGTTAAGCGAAGACAAGGCCTTTTTGCAGCGTTGCCGGAATGAAATCGGCCAGACCTGCCGTGAGAGTCTGAAATTACAGCTGAACAACAAAACGCAAATCGGACGGCTGAAAGACGGACTGGATTTTCTTGGATATAATTTTAAGCTTACGGCTACCGGAAAGATTCTTAAAAGCCTGCGCGCCTCGGCCCGCCGCCGGCAACGGCATTATATTAAGATGATTGCCCATTATTATTTGCAGGACGTGCTTGACGATGAGTATCTTAATGTCCGTTTTAATGCGTTTAAAGCACATATGAAAGGGACTTCGGACTGGAAATTTGTACGTGACCGGTTAAACAACCTGAAAAAGAAGAAGCGGCTTATGAAAAAAGCCGAAGATAAAAAATTCTTGCCCGTTTGCTGAAAGTGTAGTATTATTAGTGGTAACTAATGGAGGAACTCTAATGAATACAACATTATTGACAGAAGATCAAATCTGGGGAAATCAGGCTCTGGATGTTATGAAGAAGTATGGAACCAGAACGGCATTGACCGATTTGGCCATTGTATTGGGAGGTTTAATGGGACGTTCTACCACAACCTCTGAGGGTGAACGTTCCGGTTACATTTGGTCGGCGTCCGCTAAGTATTTGCGGGAGTGTTCGCACCGTGGGTCTTGACGGCTACAAGGGGCTGTCTTTACCCCTATGAACGCTGGGACGCCGTTCGGCCCGCTTTGCCTCCATCCGAAACATCTAAAATCCGTCCGAACGCAGTGAGGACGCTGAGATTGCCCGAAGGGCAATCGCTCGAAATTTGCGAATTCGGGGCCTATCCCCAAGATATTGTTTCGAAAAAAATTTCGAAAAATCTGGAAAATTCTTACCAAAAAAGAAGTCTTAAAACAACCGGAAATTCCTATACTTTCGACAATGCCGGCCTGACCGATTACTCTGCTCCTTTTCAACCTAAAACATATCAGGAATACGAGGATTCGTCTTCCGGAAAAAGATATGTCCGCGTTGAAGGCAAGCCCGCCGATGAGGATTCGATTCTTTCCGACGGGACGCTTGTTCAGAACGGAGAGGCTTATTGGCTGGAGGTCAAGCCGATTGAATGGCTGAAAGATCCGAGCGGCGTCTGGGTGGCGAAAAAAGCCCTTTTCTCCGGTATACAATTTGATTCTAACAGCAACTATGACGGCAATTTCTCTCAAACTGACATGAAGCAGTATCTGGACCGCTATTTCTCAAAGGAAATGCAGGCATCCCGCGATTATTCCGCAAGCCGCAGCCGCAATGCCGACGTTTCCGAAGAAAAAAGCTTTATGCCCAAACCACCCTCGGCCAGGCAGAAGAAATACGGTATTCAGGTTGTGGACGAACCGATGACGGTTAAAGACCAGATTGACTTTTATGTGCAGAACGGCATGTCTTTTATGCTGCACGGGCCTTCCGGCGTCGGAAAGACCGCAAGGGTGGAAGCCATTGATCCTGATCTGACTGCCGTACCTTTATGGAACGGCGTTCTGCCTGAAGACGTGGTCGGAAAGGTTCGCTATCCGGACGGGAAAACCGGTCTGCCAGACGAGAACAAGTCCGGCGGGGAATGGATCGCACCGGATTGGTATGTGGAATTGTGCAAAAAATGCGAAGCCGAACCTGACAAGAACCATGTTTTGTTTATTGACGAGGTGACTAACGCCCGCCCGACAACGCAAAGTTTGATTTTTCATATTACGTTGAAAAAATCCATCAGTCCCAGTAAAGGCAAGCTGCCTTCCAATGCCGTGGTCGTATTGGCAGGAAACAGCAAAGAAGAATCCGGTGCGGCGTATAATATGCCGGAACCGTTATTCCGCCGGATGTGCGGGCATATTTATCTGGAAGCAAATGTGCCGGAATGGCTGGAATGGGCCAGCGAAAAGAGTCGGAAGCACCCCGAAGATCCGGAACGTCTGAACATTCACCCGCTGGTGTCTTCTTTTGTCGGAACTTACGGGCATCAGGTTTTCTATTCTTCTTATGATGAGGAAAACCCGCAGCAATGGGCAATGGATCCGCGCGGATGGGAACAGGTTTCGGACATTATTTATGACAACAAAGGCATTATCCGGCGCGAATTGCTGGAAAGCAAAATGGGTAAGGAACTGGCAGCCAATCTGCTGGCTTATGCAAAAAATCCGCCGCTTTCACTGGAAGAAGTAATTAACGGCGAATACTCGGAACGTGACATTCCGTCCGGAAACGATGCCCGTTTGGCATTGACGCTCAGCCTTCGCCATGTGGACGACCGGCAGGTCGGAAAAGTCAGGGATTTTATTCGGGAAAATCTCGGGCGGGAAAACGAGGCCGTCTTTGATTCTTTCTGGATTGGCAAAGATGACGAGAGAGCTTTGCTGATTGCCCGTCAGAAACAATTTAGAAACGCAGGGAGGTAAGTATGAACAATAAAAAAATGCTGTTTGAGCAGGTATTGGACAACAATCCCCGGCATCCGGTTATTTTGGCCGGAAATACGGAGCTTTCCCTGCCCTCCTGCGTATTTATGCCGGCGGATATTGCCGAGCGGGAATTGTTTATTCCGTCTGACTGGAGCAAGGCGCTTGACTTTGAGGCACAAAGGGGAAAAGCTTATCTTTTGATTGAAGGGTTGGACAAGTTGGCTCCGGCACAGCAAAGAAAATTTTGTATGCTTTTGAAAAACCGGAGGGCCGGAAATTACAAGCTGCCCGACAATGTCAGCATTGTTATTCCGGTTGCCGACAAATCAGGCTTGTCTGCAGAGATACTATCTCTTTCATTGTTATGGGACGTTGAATAATGCATGCGGACAATAATGACATTGATTATATCAGGGAGCGGGTTTTACGGAAATTTCCGCTGCTCGGCGTGACGATGTCCGCACTGAACACCGTTGCCGATGACAACATCGGCACAGCAGCAACGGACGGGCGCACCGTTTATTATTCTCCAAAGTTTTTCGCACCGCTTTCCGATGATGAAAAAACTTTTATTTACGCGCATGAGGTTATGCATGTGGCTTTTAACCACATTCTACGCAGCAAGGACAAAAAACAGCGTTTGTGGAATATAGCGACGGATGCCGTCATCAACCAGATTCTCAAAAACGAAGAATTGCCGATGATTGACGGCGGCGTAGATATGGCCGAGGCTTTCAATAAATCTGCTGAAGAAATGTATGAAAGGCTTCTCAAAGAACAGGAAGAAAAAGATAAAGATAAAAATCAACAACAGCAAAATGAAAGCCATTCCGCACAACAGCCTGAAGGCAACAAGCAGCAAAATGCGCCTCAGCCTCAGGATGATAATCAGCCGTCGCCAAACAGTCCTCAAAAACAGGAAAATAATGACGGAGACGGAGAAGAAAGCGAACAGGCCGGGCATGACAATCATAATATTTGGAAAAAAGCCGTAGAAATGGCTGAAAAAGAAAAACAGCAACAAGAAGAACAACAGAAAGGAAATTCTCCAACGCAGAAGCAGGAGAAATCCGGACAAAGTATTTTGGACAAGTTGAAAGACTTATTTAAAAAGCCGGAAAAGCCTGCTGACACAGATAAGTCAGAAAGCCAGACACCACAGACAGGAAGCTCTGACGGCGCTGACAGTCCGCGTTCCAAAGGCAATGAGAGTGTTTATGAAAAAAGGTTTGGCGAAGATAACCGTCAGGAACGTAAAAAACAAGCAGAACAAATCCGCAAGGCTTTACAGCAACATAAAAACGAAGTCCTTAAAGCGCAATCCGAAGAATATTCCTTTGGTAACGTCGGAGAGGCCAAGGCTGTCACAGACTGGAAAAAACTTTTAAAAAAGACAATCGAAAAAGAAGAAGACCGATGGTCTTACCGTCGTTCCGGTGCCGACAACGATTATATGGCCCGTGTGGAAGAACTGGAAGAAGAGAATTTGTCGGAAACTGAAGTCATGCTGGATGTCAGCGGCTCGGTTGACGAAGGTATGCTTAAAGAATTTTTACGGCAGCTCAAGCCTATTTTAAAGACTTCAAAACTTAAGGTCGGATGTTTTGATCACCGGATTTTTGGTTTTAAGGAGATTAAAAATAATCATGACATTGACAATTTCAGGGTTCCGGGCGGCGGAGGAACGAATATTGATCAGGCCGTACGGGCTTTTTCCAAGAAAAAAGACGTCAATAAGATTGTTTTTACGGACGGGTATTCCGATGATATGCCGCGGCAGGATCTGAAAAATACAAATGTCATCTGGCTTATTTATGACAACAAGAATTTTACTCCGGTTTGCGGAAGAGTGATTTATATCGACCGTGCCAAACTCGGTCAGGATTATATGAGAAATGCCTATTTTGCCAGAGGCGGCAGATAAATTTGTACCGACATGAATATTATCTGAAAAAAATTGAAAAAAATTCTTGTAAATAAAAAAGAAAAAATGTATATTCCCTTTTGTAATTATGGCAAGCGTATTTTTTTAATGTGTTTTTGCCCGTAAATTCTATCTTTTGCGCCCTTAGCTCAGCTGGATAGAGCAACAGCCTTCTAAGCTGTGGGTCAGACGTTCGAATCGTCTAGGGCGCGCCATACATAAAGCCCTGTTAACAGCAGGGTTTTGTTGTGTTTGCACAATAAAATATTTAATTTCCAAAGACGCGCCAAGACGATTTGCTTAGGAACCTAAGTTCGTTCAGGCCGTTTACACGCCCTGCACTCTCTAAGGTTTTCTAAGATTTTGCAGACAAAAACAACCGGAGCAGCGGTTGTTTTTACTTAGCAATTCTAGATACACGCCAGACATAAAGCCCTGTTAACAGCAGGGTTTTGTTGTGTTTGCACAATAAAATATTTAATTTCCAAAGACGCACCAAGACGATTTGCTTAGGAACCTAAGTTCGTTCAGGCCGTTTACACGCCCTGCACTCTCTAAGGTTTTCTAAGGTAATGTGCTCGATCTGGATTCTTCACTTCGTTCATAATGACAAAGAAAAAGTGCTCAGGATGGCAATAAAAAAGAGGCAAGGATTGCACCTGCCTCTTAAAAAATTTTTGAACCAAGCTTATGCCGCGGCTGTCAAAACCGTTTTTCTGGCTTTTAATTTATTAAAAAAGCCTTTTATGCCGATGCGCCGGTAAAAGTCCTTTTTATCAATTTTATTCCAACGTTCCTTGAACAACACCGGATAGAGCTGCCATCTTTGCGGAGTTGCAAAATAGCAATACAGATCATTCGGATCTATATTTTTATCCCAGTAAATCATTTGCCAAGCCCATTGGAAAACCTCTTGTGCGGTTGCTGCTTTCAAACAAGACGATGACAGCATATAGTGCCTGCGCGGTTCCCCGTATTTATCAAGGTGTTCTGCCAGACCGCAGATTATCTTGACCATATGTTCCCTGATATTGGGAGATTTCAGGCAGGTTTTAGCCTGTTTGGTCAAAAACTTCCAGCATCCGTCAGTCATCAGTCCCGGCTGATCCCATTTTGCAGAGTATTTGTCATAGCGTTCAATCAGCATATCATATCTTGTCGGCTCGTGCAAAACTGCACCATGCGATATACGCTGCATGGCAATTTCCAACAAGGCTTCTCCGCTCGACCAATTTTGTTTCCAGAGGTATTCTCCAAAATCGGCAATTAACAGCATATAATCGTCGCTGATACGCCAACCGCGGATATCCTGCCCTCCTTCGTGCAAAATTTTGGGCAAAATGACTTTGTGAACAATCTCGTTATGAGACATTTCCGCAATTTCATTTTGGGTCATCCCTGATAACTTAGCCACTCTTTTTACAAAATTTGTGTTCATAATTTTTATTTTTTGGGTTAATAATAAAGATAATTTGTAATTTACTTTATAATACATATCATAAATCCAATTATTTGGCAACCCTGTTTTTGTTTATTTGTCTAAATTTAACAAAAACGTCACATTGTATCGGAAAATCTTATTAACTCAACTTAAACCATTTTAAGATATATTGATTTTTGATAATTGGTATTTTACTTATTATATAAGTAAATAATTTGGGGTTATGCATATGAATAAGAAATTTGGCGGTTGTTGTTTGGCAGTGTCTTTATTGCTTTCTGTTGCGGCACAGGCTGCGGAAGTCGATGACTGCATTAACAAATCTGACAGTTCCGACGAAGCATACAGCCGTTGCTGGCTGGATGAAGCCAAACGTTTGAATACGGAAATCAAAAACAAATATGAGCAACTGGCTTCCAACAAGCTTGTGGCTGAATGGAACAAGGGTAACGGCATGTTTAAGGGAAATCTGAAAGATATGTATGATTCCTGGGTGGCTTATCGTAACCGCTTTTGTTCTTTGTCCGGAGTGGCCGGCCATTATGAAACATCTGAAAGCAAAGCCTTTCACCAGTCTTTATGTCTGGTCAATCTCAGCAAAAAACACAATCAGGAATTAAGCGGCTTGCTTTCGACTTTTGCCTCGCAGATGATTAATGATTAATATAAAAGCCTCTTTTCAGAGGCTTTTTAGTTATCTTAACTGTGTCCGGTAAAGTGAGGCATAAATACTGTCTTCTTTTTGCATCAGTTCTTCGTGGCTGCCGACTTCGGCAATTTCGCCATAGTTGACGACTACGATTTTGTCGGCATTCCGAACCGTAGACAGGCGGTGGGCGATAATAAACACCGTCCGGTCTTTCATCAAATTGTCAATAGCCTCTTGTACCACGGCTTCCGACTTGTTGTCCAAAGCCGAAGTTGCCTCGTCCAGAATGACAATCGGTGCATTTTTAATGAAAGCGCGGGCAATGGCAATGCGCTGTTTTTGTCCGCCGGAAAGTAAGACGC
Source organism: Alphaproteobacteria bacterium (assembly GCA_017935485.1). Taxonomy (GTDB): domain Bacteria; phylum Pseudomonadota; class Alphaproteobacteria; order RF32; family CAG-239; genus MGBC133411. The sequence goes on from JAGBHO010000047.1 coordinate 165,838, forward strand.
CCCGCTCGCCGATTTCGGTATCAAGCCCGTTTTCCAGTCCGGAAATAAACTCCTCCAGACAGGCGCTTTTTACGGCTTGCTTGATTTGGTCTTCCGATGCGTTTTCATCTCCGAGCAGAATGTTATCGCGGATTGTGCCTGCAAACAGGAAATTGTCCTGAAAAACGATGGCTATTTTGTCACGCAACGAGATTAAATCCAAATCGCGGACATCAACGCCGTCAATTTTGACCGCACCTGATTTGACATCATAAAATCGGGGCAGCAAGTTGACCATGGTGGTTTTGCCGCCGCCGGAATTGCCGACGAAAGCAATGGTCTGCCCTACTTTGACTTTCAGGCTGACATCTTTCAGAACCGGTTTGTCTTTCAAATATTCAAAGCAGACATGGTCATAAAAGATTTCTTTTTTGACTTCGGTCAGAGGTTTGGCGTCCGGTTTGTTATGAATTGCCGGTTGTTGCTCCAGCAACCCGAAGACCCGCTCCATTGCCATAAGTGCCATTTGGACGTTGTTATAATTGTTGCCGATGGATTTTATCGGATTATACAGCATAATCAGCGCCGTGATAAAAGAAACAAAGTTTCCGGCCGTAATCTCATGATGAACAATCAGGTAGCTGCCCAGCCAGATAACGCCGGCGATACCGAAAGAAATGACCAAATGCATCAGCGGCGACATCATGCCGGTACGCTGGATCATTTTAATGCCCATTTTGAATACGGTTTGCAGCGTGTTGCGAAAACGCTTGCCCTGATAATCATAAAGATTGTAGGACGTAATAATCCTGTTGCCGGCAAAGGTTTCATTATAATGCGTCATAACGGCGGAACCGGAAAAAATGGTCTTGTCCATAACGGATTTGATGCGGCGGCGAACCGTCGTCAGCGGGTACAAAGCGCCGAGAAGCACCAGAACCGCGACAATTGCCAGCTGCCAGGAATTGTAAAACAAAACGCAAATCAGCGAAATTGACGAAAAAACGCGGGTGGTGAAAAGCTTCATGTTAGACAAGAGTCCGTTGCAAGCCAGATCAACATCCTGATTGAAACGGAATTGGATATCCCCGGAATTGGATTTATCAAAATATGCGGCGTCATAAGTCATTAATTTGTCAAATAAATCTATCTTAACGTCATTGGCAATTTTGCGCCCGACCCAGGTGTTCAGATAAGTTGCGGTATAATTGAGCAGGCTCTGCAATGTGCTGAACAAGATAATCAGAAGCGGTATATAAGAGGTTGCGGCGGTACTTTTTTCCACCATGACCACATCCATATACGGTTTGAGCGACCAGGCGATGACGGCGTCCATCGAGCCGATCGGTATAGTAATCAAAACAGCCAAAATCGCCCTGACCCAATAAGGCTTTACATAAGGCAGCATTTTGCGATAGTTTTGAACAATATATAAGTTGTTGATTTTGTTTTTTATTTTTGCAAACATAATTACCCTTCAATCTTATTATGCGCGCATAATAACAGGCTCTGCCTTTTTTTGCAAGACAGAGCCCAGATAGTCCACAAAAGGATTTATTTAGAGGTGTAATATCTCATAAGTTTTATTAAAAATTCTACATCAATATCATTCATTTTCTTATTTTCTAATTTTTTTTCATGAATTTCGGCCCATGTTTTCAAATACCAATGTAGATATTCATTAGGATTGCTTTTTTTTGGCCGTTTCATACTATGTTTTTCAGCATATCTTATTAAATTGTCATTTACCATCAAAATAAAAGGACCGTATCCTAACGTTACCGGCAATAATGACAGGTGACAGTCTATGTAATCAGCTTTTATTTTTCGTATTTCGTTTATCATATCCTGAAAATTGTTATGAATATATGTTTTATTTATAATTATTGCGTGCGTATGTTCTTCAGCAAAAAGTAAATTATGAGGTAATGTGCCGCTTACTGCGGCAAAATGTTTACATCCTTTTATAATTGAAATCTGTTCGTCTATAGAAAGTTGTTCCGGATATATTATTTTATAACCATTTTTTTTGAAAAATTTTTCAATTTCTTTTTCTCCTCGTTCCTTATATAATGCATCCGGAAACCTACAGCGGGAAAAATAGACTTTTTTATAATTTGCCGGTTTAACGCTATTTCTGATTTTGTTATACATATTTATATATTCTTGGGTATAATAATTTCCGGACTGTAAAGAGACTTCAGGTATAATTATTTTTTTAAACTTGGTTGGAACAGTTACATTAATAAGTCGTTCAGACGGGATACCCAGCAGGTTAATCAAACGTTCAAAGCAACCAGTGATTACCCCCCCATTTAACGCTACTATAAGCTACAAAACTTTCCAGATGAGATGAAGCATACCATAGACGCGCCATTTCTTCTAAAATAAAATGGCCATAATGCGGCCAAAAAGGTCCCATATATATGACTTCTCTATTATCATATATCAAGTCGTTAGAATTATATTGATATTTTCCTAACATTCTTTGTATATCCACTGAATATACGCCGGAATTTTTTATATAATTTCCCTCTCTATCTAAAACGCCTCCCTTGAACCAAGAATTTTTGTCTTCTGATGATATGACCGGCAGAAAAACTGCATTTGAATAACTTTTTACTTTTAATGCTTCGTTTTTTTTATAAAAAGGAATTTTATCTGAAAACAATAAATCATCTTGATATTCAGAACTATTTGCCAACAATCGCTTTGAAAATTTTATTCCTAAGAATTTTATTATTCTTTTGTTATTTTTTTCTTCAACAGAATAGATCATTTTTTTTAATTTCATTTTAATCACTTTTCATTCTATATGCGCGAATCATTCCTATTTCATCCGGAATAACATTTAATCTAAAGACAACAAAATTGTTTTCAGTTAATAAATCAATAATCCATTGAGGATTTTCAAAATGCCATTCCATTACAATAATGTCTACTTTTTTTAACAGTCCTGATTTATGCAAGTCTGGGAGTATTTCTTTTTCTGCTCCTTCGCAATCAATTTTTAAGAAAATTTTTCCTTTACTTGTTTTGATTAACGGCGCTAAAATTTTTGAGACCGATTTAATCTTTATTTTTTCAACATCGCTGCATTCTGAAAAAATGTTTTTTACTGAACTCATTGCTCCGGGACGCTCCGGATTATAATTAATTGCAATCTCTTTATCGCAATCTCCCAAACCGTAATTAAAAATTGATATTTTTTGAGCCAATTCAGGGTTTAGTTTCATATTTTTTTCAGCAAGCTTGAAAGTGGGAGTAAATGGTTCATAACCATATATTTGTACACAATTTTTATCCCGAGCTTTATGCAATGACGTTATACCTAAATTTAATCCTATATCAAACATAGTATACTTTTGTGCACAATCAAAATGGTATTCATCATTGCAGAGTACAGATGCCGCGGTCCAAAGAGTGTTATCAGCTTCTCCTTCAATAATTAAGTTATTGCCATTAATAATTATTTTATTGTTTTTACGTTCAACGACATAACCACACTTATTAAATGCAGGCTGATAATCGTTAACCAAATCATGAACCGGCGTAATACATTCGCTCAACTCTTGATTTACCCCCCCCCATTTATCAACTTTTTCTTTAAATGAAAACTTTAAACCGAGGATTTTAAATACTTTTTTGCCGGGTTGCTTTTTCAATGAGAACAACGGGATACCAAACAACCGGAACTTCTTTTTATTGTTTTTATTCTTGTAAAACAATTTCTTTAACAATCTTTTGCAGCGAGCTGAAATTTTGCTCTTTTGCATTTTTTTGATTTTCTCGTCCAAGCGCTTGTTTTGGTATTGGAGCTGTTTGATATTTTCGTTTATTTTATTAATGTTTTCATTGATACTGCCGATATTAATATTTTGAAAATAATTTTTCAACACATCTCCCAAATCCTCCGGCAAGACATATTGCAGCCAAAGTCCGGCATTCGTTGCATTGATATTGTTCCAAGGTTTCAAATGTGCATAAGAAGCATAATGACGAACAACAATATTTGATATATTCTCTTTTAAGACTGAATCATTCGCTTCATCGTATGCATTCAAATAATTGAATTGTACCGGCATAAATTTTACATTTTCTGCAAATACCACATTAAATGCATCTTGATCCATATATTTACTGTTGTTTTTTTTCTTATATTCAAGCAACTTTGTAGGAATATTGTCTTCCCTCAATTTTCTTAAGTTTAGAAGCATTACACCGGAGTTGAAATAATTTTTATGGTTTAAGCGTTTGTTATCACCATACTTTTCTGCCAAAAAGTCATTTATAACCGCTGCATAATGTTGAGAAATATCGGTATTATAAAAATCAGTCAAACTTTGTTCAACAATAACATCATCATCCAGATATAAGACTTTGTCTTCCGCAATGATTTTGGCAAGCGTAAATTTAAATAGAGCTGCTTTACTGACGTAAATATGATTTAAGCCAACATCTTGATAAATATTTGCTTTCTCAATTAATTGGACAGCAACATCTTTACCAGATATTTTTTGAAAATGCGCAATATTTTCAGCAGAAAGTTCTACGCCTATAATATATATTTTAACAAAGCTGTTTGTATCTTTGTTCTTTATTATAGAATTGATTGCAGTTCTGGCCGGCAAAGCATAGTTGTTATCACAAATAAATGCGATGTTAATTTGATTCATAATTTTAGTCCTTATTCTTATTTAACAACTTTTGATAAACTTTGAGAACATTTTCAGCCATAATATTATCAGTAAATTTTTGTTCATACAATTTACGGCCGGCTTTTCCCATTTTTTGACGAAGCGCCTTATTTGTTATCAATTTTTCCAAACAATCTTTTAATGAAGCAACATCTTCCGGTTGTGCAAGAAAACCGGTGATATTATCTTCAATAACTTCCAGCATTCCTCCGGCTTTACATCCTATGACCGGTTTGGCAAACATCATGGCTTCCAAGAAAATAAGCCCGAAAGATTCATATCGTGACGGAGATACAAAAATATCGCAGTCGGCGTAGGCTTGTTTCATTCTTTCTTCTGAAACAAAACCTTCAAAAATCATTTGATTTTTATATTTTTTATTATCCGCGACACTGAAAAATTCTTCAGTATAAGTAATATCTTTATTAGGAATATTGATTTTATCATTACCGACAAACCGGAAAATTATATTGGGATACTTATCGCACAATTCCGGAATACATTTTAATAAAATATCAATTCCTTTTCTATGTTCCAATCGTCCGAGGAATAAAATTTCGACCTTATCATCTTGTCTTTGAGAAATAATCCCTTTCGAAATATCCGGTAAGCCATGAGGCACTGCGCAAGTTTTTCCATTGCAGACATTTTCATAATACTCATTTATTGTATTTTCAATTGCATTACTGTTAGACAGCAGATGAGGGGCGCGCTGAAGCATATCTTCTTCCAAATCAAGATAGGCCGCAATTTCTTTAGGGCGCGGATTAATATTTTTCCATACGCTCATCATGGTTGTATGAAGGCTTATAACATTGTTAAAGCGGCTGTCCAGTAAAGCATAATACCCTATACAATCCCAAATCGGAGACTGGACAATATTGACTTTTCTTTTACTGTTAATTTTTAACAGTTCTTCATAATATGAATACAATAAACATAATCTATTATGATTTGGCCGTCCATTAAATGGCAGATTATTTATTAAATGATCCGGATATTCTTTATAAGTAATCCGATGAACCCAAACACCGTTTTCAAAATCGACTGTATCCATATCATTATGAGACATTGTAATAACATGAACCTGATGTCCGGTTACGGCTACCCCTTCGGCCAAAGCATGAACAAAGCGCCCTATTCCGCCTTCCAAATAAGGCGGATAGTCATTAACCAGATATACAATGTTCAATTTGTCTTTTTTCAATTGGTTGATAAATGCCGGAAATTTCTTATATTCTGATTTATATTTATTTAATGTTTCTTCCGTAATCAACAGATGATATCCGCGGGAAAAGTCTTTTAATCCTTGCCTTATACCATTATCAATCGTCTTAAGACAATTTTCGTATTCTTCTTTTGAAATGCTTTTTCCTTCGTATGCCAAGCGTGAATCTTGATATCTCTGTTCTTTAACCAATTCAATCTGTTTATCAGCTTCTTCTTTGCCGCAAATGTCCTCATAACTTTTTATAAAATAAATTGTATTCTTAACGATTTTAGTCCAATCAAGAACAACTTTACGACTATCACGATAAAATGAGGGGGCAAATTTGTGATGAATAAATGCATTAGGGATGTATTTTGCCTGATAGCCTGCATCAACTATTCTGGCACATAGTTCGGTTTCATCCAAATAATAATCATATTGTTCGTTAAAAGCACCAACTTTTATAAGTTCTTTACGGCGGAAAATGACATTTGTACCAATTACACTGTCAAAAACAAAAGTATGGGGAATATTAACAGCTTTTTCTTGAGTGTCTTTTCCCCAGCGATTGCTTGTAAGCTTTCGGCACTGGAATTCAACTCCGGTCGGATTATAAACATCACTGCCGACAGCGGCAATATCATCAGATGTAAAACCTGAAAGCAAGACATTTAACCATTCCGGTTCCGGAACAGCGTCATCATCCATAAATGCCACATAATCACCGGAAGCCATGGCAATACCAATATTGCGCGATATTGCCAAATTTGCTTCAGAACAATGTCCGATTTTGATGTCTTGAGCGTATTTTTGCATAATTTCTTCGGTATTATCCGTAGACGGACCGTTAACAACGATAACCTCAAAATCAGGATATTCCTGATAATACAGAGACTGGAGTGCCCGATCCAGATATTCTGCCCGATTATATGTGTTTATGACGACAGATACTTTCATTTGATTTTCCTGGTTATTTATTAAGAGTTTTTTCCAATTTATTTAATCTTTCTTCCGTTTCTATTTGAAAACGCTTCATATCGCGTAAATTAGCTTCTAGGGCTTTGGTAATTATTTCGGCAACATACGTTATCTCATTGCCGACATCGGTATTATTTGACAAAGCCAGCGGCGGGGTTATCTTTTTTGATTTTATTTTTATTCCTAAAAAGAAAGTTTCTTTTTTTCGAAGCATTTTTCTTTTCTTCATCAGCGGGAGGCCGCAAATTTTTAATACTTCTTTATAACCGTCTTTAAGATTTGTCTTTTTCTTACTGATAAGCTTCATTTTTTTCTCCTATTGTTGCAATATTTCCATAAACTTACGAGCAGATTTTTCCCAAGAAAATTTTAATGTCTGTTGTTTTCCTGCCGCAATTAATGATTGACGCATATTTTCATCTTGTTCCATTTTTATCAATGCGGCTTGAAAATCTTCTTCATTATCCCGATCAATATAATATGCGGCATCACCACAAACTTCAGGAAGCGAGGAATAGCGTGTCGTTATGACCGGACATCCTAAATTCATTGCTTCTAACGGCGGCAGGCCAAATCCCTCATAACGGCTCGGATAAACCAATGCCTGAGCATTCATAAACAAATTAAATAGTTCCTCATCCGGAATATAGCCGGTTTCAATAATCCAGCCCCGTGATTTTCCATGTTTTTTCAAAGCTTCAAAGCGTGGCGACAGCGGCGCTTCCTTCCCCGTTAAAATTAATTTACTTTCCAGCAGATCACGCAATTTTAATTGCAAGAAATTATCAACCAATTGCTCTATTCCCTTGCGAGGACAATAACCTCCGTTGTATAAAAAATATTTACCATATTTATTTCGGGTATCGGAAGGAATATGTGAAAAATACGAATTATAAATTACTGAAAGTTTGTTTTTTAATGTTAAGTGTTCTTCAATATCTTGCTTTGCACATTCTGATATTGTTAACAAAATATCAGAATTATCAATATTCTTTTGGACCTGTGCCAAATATCTTGCAACATCGTCTCTGTTCATTTTATAAATATACGGTATAACAGCCGGAATAATATCATGAATTGTACTGATAATTCCAGCTTTTGGCCTAACTGAAGAGAAATATTCCGAATTGTTGCCATTGAAAGGAAAATGAACGAAATCAATGTTTAATTTCTTTATTTCAGATGGAAAATAATCATTCAACGCTTGTTCTTCCGATAAATGAAAAGGCGAAAGAATTTTTTTATGTTCTACAGAAAAATCCGTAACTAATTTTTTCTTTTGCATCAAGTATAATTCAACTTCAGGATAAAGGCGTTTGAAATTCTGATAAAAAGCCACGGTTGCTTTAGAAATTCCTCTTCCGTCATATTCCAATATACTGGCATCAATGGCTATCTTCATTTATTATCTCCCTTATTATTTCATTACTGCATTTTTTCCAGCTGAAGTTTTGTACCCGGGCAAAGCCTTTTTGCTGCATTTCTTGTCTGATATCAGAATTATGATAAATCAGGCTGAGTTTGGCTGCCGTTTCAGCCGCGTCGCTGCCGCTGATGTAAAGTGCTGCTTCCCCGCCGACTTCCGGCAAGGAAGAATTATTGCCGCAAATGACCGGTGCGCCGCATTTCATTGCTTCCAACACCGGAAGGCCGAAGCCTTCATACAAGCTCGGATATACAAAAGCCAGGGCATTGCCGTACAAATTTATTAATTCGGAATCACCGATATGTCCGGTAAACCTCACCCGATTCTCTATGCCGGACAACTCATATTTTATATTTTCCGCAGGGCTGCCAACGATTATTAAATCGACATCATCCAGATGTTCCTTTCTGATAAACATTCTAAAAGCATCAACCAAATGGGAAAAATTTTTACGTTTTGATGCTGCCGAGCAGCCAAGAATATATTTTCCGGCCTTTTTATCGGCATTCGATGCCTGAGGGACAAAAGTGTCATCGACACCCAGAAACGTCGTAATAACTTTTTCCGGAGCATAATCTTTGCGGAATTTCAAGAAATCATTTCTGGTACTATTTGAATTGCAGAATACAAAATCTTCTCTGATCCCTTTCATCCAGCCGGTATATTCCCTGATAAAACGGGGATTGCTGAATTCCGGACGAAATATCGGAATCAGATCATGCACCATTATGGCCGTGGTTATACCGCTGCGGTGAAAAATTGTCGGCACCGGTAAAAACGGGCTAAAAAAACACTCAAAATTTTGAAAAGATTTTCGATATTTAATGTTACATAACAGCTTAAAATACACTGACTTTATGCCTGTTTTGGCAGTGTATTTAGCCTCTGGTACGCTGACAAGGCGGGAAACCAGTTCCGGCAATCCCGTTTCTTTCAAATAAGCTTCGGGATTCCCTTTGGCCGTTCCGATAAAGGGATAAAGTTCAATATCTTTATTTGTGGAAAAACAATGCAATAACCGGTCAGCAACACGATATAATCCAGCCTTATGAACAGCAAGCGTTTGCAGTGTTATGTCATAAAGCAGTTTATATGCCATTTTATTTTTTCCAGTTGGCTAAAATCCAGGAAGACGAGTTGGCCTTGTTTTCGCCGCCGACGCCAAATTCCAGACTGACATTATATTTTTTGCACGCCGGTTCTTCCGGAATGTTATCTTTTGTCCGGTCGCCGCCGTTGGCAAAAACCAGTTCGGCATCAGGATATTGTTCTCTGGCGCGGCGAATGCCGTCACAAGCGGAGTTGTCCCCGTCATCAAAAGACAGAACGTCAATAACTCCTTTGAGATTTTCGCAGATTGTCTGCCGGGTTTTAAAGTTCATAAAGTTTTTGCCTTTTTTGCGGCAGAGCCACTCATCGGAATTTAACAACAGAATAACGCCGTCGCTTCTTTCGCGGCCGGCTTTTATCATGGCTATATGCCCTTCATGTATCGGATCGAATCCGCCACTGACTATGTAATACCTCATTCTTGCTCCAAAATTATTGCTACTTTCAAAAGGCGCGGGTCGGGACAAGACAGGGATAAACAAATGCAGGAACGGCAGAATATCATATACGCAGATGCCGCCGGACAAATCCGGCTGTACTGGTTTAAAGCAAAAAGTTGATACTGCTGTGTCTGTTAAAATCAAAGCTTGTCACGGCTTTTTACACCTTTTGGCGTAAATACGGGCGGTTCCCCGTATTCACAGACAGCTTATGATATCTTATTTTAATAAGCAAGACAAATTTTACATAATGTGATTAACACGCCATATGATTTATTTTTTTAATTTTGTTTTATATGAGGGCGAATGTTCAAAATCCGTTCCAGAAGAAAAGTCCGCGGGGCTTTGCGCTCCAGACACATTGCAAGCAAACGGTCCGACAGAATTTTTTGCGGCATAATCAGGCGCCGGTATCGTCTGCCGTCTTCTTTGCGGTAAATAATTTCTACGGCGTTTTGCATTTTAACAGCCTGCTCCAGCATTTTTCTTTTGGAAAAGTCTGACAATTCCACATCGTCGCTGTAACGGCTCATAAACTCGTTGATGCGGTAATCCGTTAAAATATGACGCGGCAGGACTGCCTTTTTAAGGCTTATTCCTTCAAAAGACGTACAACGGCTGAGCGCAACATAAAGCTGGCCGGTGGCAAATGTTCCGCCGCCGATGTCTATTTCCACGTTGTCAAAGGTTTTGCCCTGACTTTTATGAATGGTCACGGCCCAAGCCAATTTGAAAGGATACTGCGTGAAAGAACCGACGCTTTCGGATATGATTTCCCGCCCTTCCAGCTTGTATTTGAACACCTCCCAGGTAAAAGGGAAAACCGCCACCAGCCTTTGTCCCTGCTGCAGCCGCACTTCCAGATACCGGATACGGCCGTCGCGTTCTTTTAATCCGACAATATGTCCGACACTGCCGTTGACCCAGCGGTTTTTGGAATCGTTATTCAAAAACATAATCTGTGCGCCGATTTTAAAATTAAGCTCTTTGGCCGTCGGATAAATTTCTTTGCCAAAATCCCCGTCAATTTCGGCAGCCGCGGAATAAACCGCACCGTCAAGCTCATCCAAGCACTGTTCGTTGATTTCATCGGCCAGTTTGTTGGTTGTGGTCAGGCTGATCCGAAAATTTTCCACCCCTTCCCCTCCGCCCAAACGGGCGCCGACACGGCTGTTCAGACGCTTCCAATCTTCTTCCGTAATTTTGTTATTGCGGATGTGGTTGAGCAAATCAATAAAATCTTTATCTTTCTGACGATAAACTTTTTTTAACTCTATGACCTGTAACGGAATTTTTTTAAAAACTTCGGCGCTGAAAAAATAGGGAGTCTCATAATTCTGAGCAAAAAATTCATGTTCATGGCTGTTAATGACCGGCGGCAGCTGGTATAAATCACCGACAAAAATCATTTGCACACCGCCGAAAGGTTTGTCTTTTTCCGGTCCGTACAGACGCAGGAAAGCATCTATACAGTCAAGCAGATCTGCACGCAGCATAGAAGCTTCGTCAATAACAACGGTTTCCAAGCTTTTAAAAATTCTGACGGCGCGCGGCTTGAATTCTTTATTTTCTATCTGCGGCACGGAAATGTTGACAGGAAAACCGAAAAAGCGGTGAATGGTTTGGCCTTTGACATTCAATGCGGCTACTCCGGTCGGCGCCAGCAAAACCAGATTTTTTTGCGAGTGATTGCAGCAATAATCGAGCAAGGTTGACTTTCCGGTGCCGGCTTTGCCGGTAATAAACAAATGCTGCCGGCTGTTTTCTATCAAATCGACAGCCTGAGCAAATTCGTCATTTATTTCCAACTGTAACGGCATCGTTTCTCCCCGCCCTCATCATAAGCTTTTTGCCCAAATTTGCAAGAGCTTGTTGGAAATATATGTTCCATCAGGCAATAAAGCTTGAAATTTTCTTTTTTGGGCGTATAATCTGTGCCATATTTTAATTACTACAAATTTTCGAGTTATCATAAATGGAAAGCAACGTGTTGTGCAAGGCGCTCCGCGATGATGTGTCGTCCCGATTGGAGCAAGCCTCTTCTGACCCCGCAACGGTTCAGAAAAAATTTGAACTTATTGAAAACATTGCGCAAAAACTAAAAATCGGAGACCGCTTCAAAGCCAAAGCGGCCAAAGTTTTGTATCCGTTGTGCCTGAAAGATTTTAAACATCTTTATACGGCTCAAAAAGCAGCGGAAAAGTTTTCAGGCCTTTTTTCCGCCGAGACTGCCGACGAAGACAACGAATTGATCTGGCAGGTATTTGCCAATTACTGCGACAATTATCTGGAAAACGACAAAGAGAATATTCTGCTGCAAAAAACCGTCGACACGCTGCCTCCGGTGCTCAAAACGGCAAAGCCGGAGACAATCAACATCAACGTTTTTTATGACAAACCGCGCAATGAAGAAATTTCTTTTTCAAAAAGCGAAATCATCGACAAGTTTTATTCAGTCTCTTACGGCGTTTGCATTTCTTTTATGGGGCAGATAAAAACCCAGATGTTTTGCGACCGCCACCTGAAGCGGGCAACGGATGAAGCGCGGAGGCTTGACGCCATGAAAACGGCGCTGTTAAAACTCGGCTCCGGAAAGTTTATGCTGTTTGCCCTGCATTTTGACAAATACATTGAAAATACGACCAAAATCATGCCGAGTTTTGTTAAAGCCTGTGAAAACAATGTTATTCCCGCCATTCAAAACGGCAGCAACAAATATCTATGCTCGGTCGGAAATATGTTTGGCGCCGATTTTGTAGACTACGGCAGCAGCGGTTTTTCATTCAAGTGCCTGACGACGAAGTTCACGCCGTACAACATTACCCGCCTCTGCCGGATTGCCGAGCAAATTCCTTCCATTGACGACGAGCGTTTTGAAAAAATCCGCATGGATGCCATTTATATTGACGAAGTTTTCCCGACGCTGCGTTCTTATGTGCACAATCAGGGAAAATATGCACACCGTATTCTAAAAAGAATGGACGCTTATTATAACGCTTTGCAAAATCCCGACAAAGACGACGCCGCTTTCAGGAAAGAACGGCTGGAGCTGGCAATTGACGAGATTAACGATTCCGACCGCGGGTATAACTTCAACAAAGAAAGATATTTGAATCCGCAAAATTATCTTAAAGCGGTGCATACCGACGGCAAAACAGAAAAAGCTTTTGAAGTTTTGCACCGCCTGACGGCAAATACGACCCCAAAGACGCTGTCTACGCCAAAGACATCGGATGCCCGCCTGAATGCCTATTTTGAGGAAATCAACAGCCACAGCCAATATCCTTTTCATGCCCATAACGTATTCGGCGAATATCTCGGCTATTTTAACAATATGCTGATTGATTCCATTGACAAACAAAAATACGGCATTTCCCACAATATGATCAACACTATTTTGTGGACTGAGCGCAAAGCTTTCAACATTCTGGAGAGCATGGATGCCGGTTATCAGCTCGGCGCCTTCAAGTATGATTGGTTCAAAAACATCATCATGTTTTACGAACTGACCAATTCAGCTTCGGCTTCCAAGTTTGATCGGGAAGAATTTAACGCTTTTTTTGACAGCATAAAAGACAAAAGAATGGAAGATGCCTATCATGCGCTTTCACGCAGAACGGCCGGAAAGATTATAGAATTATCCCAGAAACAACGCAATGGCGGCGCCAAATATCAAAACTATCTGAACTCTTTGCAGCTGCCGCCGGAACAAGACAAATATATCAGGCATAAGATGAAAAACATCACCCAGCTGAAAATTGACAGCAATTTGTCCGGTTACCGGCTGTCAAAGGCCATATTCAACCTGATTTCGCCGCGGCCGTGCAATTACGAGGCTTTAAGGCGCTATATGGAAGAACGGAATCAGGCCTATATGCCGCTGCCGAGAAAAGACGTCGGACGTTATTAATAAACGATACCCTTTTGGCTAAAGCTGTATATGCTGTTCTTACTGACAATCAAGTGGTCAATCAGGCGGATGTTTACGGCCTTGCAGGCGGCGTCTATTTTGTCGGTAATTTCGATGTCGGCGCGTGACGGCGTTACATCGCCGGAAGGATGGTTATGCACCATGATTATGGCTCCGGCACCGTGATTGATTGCAGATTTGATAACTTCCCGCGGATGAAGAGATACGCTGTTTATTGTTCCTCTCTGCTGGATTTCCTCGCCGATCAGCCGCAGTTTGGTATCCAGCCAGACGATGCGGAACTGCTCAACATCGGCATAGGCCATGGAACTGCGGAAATAGTCAATCATAATATCCATGGAATTGATTATCGGCCGGTCGGAGGCTTTCAAAGTCTGATACTGCATTCGGAGCGCCCCTTCTTTCACGGCTTTCAGCAGAGCCAGAGAAGTTTCTTTTATTCCTTCGCAGGAAAGCAATTCCGTACTGTCAGCATTGACGACTTCGGCAAAACTTCCAAATTTGCGAATTAAGCTTTTGGCAATCGGTTTGACATCGCGCCGCGGGATCGACATCATTAACAACAGTTCCAGAAATTCGTAATCGGCCATGTCTTTTCCGCCGCCGGCAAGAAACTTGTCCCTTACTCTTTTGCGGTGTCCGAGATAATCCGGCGCGGTTTTGTCCTTATCAGTCATGCGGCAGTCCCTCTGCTCCGCTAATCTATTTTATAAGGCGGCTTGTCCCAGCCTTTGGGAGAATAGGTAAAGACCTCGTATCCGTCTTTGGTCACGCCGAGCGAATGCTCAAACTGGGCGGTCAAAGATTTATCGCGGGTTACGGCAGTCCAGCCGTCTTTTAATATAATCGCGTCTTTTTTGCCGATATTAATCATCGGCTCTATGGTAAAAAACATGCCTTCTTCCATTACCGGCCCCGTGCCTTTTTTTCCGCAATGCATGACATTGGGCGCGTCATGAAAGACTTTGCCCAGCCCGTGTCCGCAAAACATATCAACCACGGAAAAACCGTACTTATGGGCATATTCCTCAATAACGGCACCGATATCGCCGAAGCGGGCGCCGGGTTTGACAACATCTATCCCGCGCATCAGGCATTCATAAGTCACCTCGCACAGGCGGGAGGCTTTCAACTTCGGTTTGCCGGCATAATACATACGGCTGGTATCGCCGTACCATCCGTCCAGAATAACAGTTACGTCAATATTCAGAATATCGCCGTCAGCCAGTTTCCTTTCATAACTCGGAATGCCGTGGCAAATGACATGGTTGATGGAAATGCACAGGGTTTTTGGATAACCGTGATACCCCAGACAAGCAGGTATCGCCCCGTGCGACGTAATAAACTCACGTGCCAGGTCATCAATTTCTCCGGTCGAAACGCCGACTTTTACATACGGCGTGATATAGTCCAAACACTCGGCCGCCAGTTTGCCGGCTTTGCGCATTCCTTCAAAATCGGCATGGTCATAAATCATAATGCCGTCTTTTCTTTTAATAGCCACTTTTCGCCTCTTTGTTTTTCTTTACATAACCGGTTCTGTTGTACACTCATTTTATTCATAATGCAATAGTTCTAAAAAATTTATGAATCATTTAAAAGTCATTTATCAGCATTATTTAATATTGCAAAGGGGAAAAAACATGATGCGGAAACTTAAGATATTTACTTACAGCACTCTGATTGTTTTGATTTGCGCTTATATTACCAGCTATTTTACCATGGAAGGCATTGAGGGCTGGTTTGTTCTCAGCCGCAAACCGGCGTTTATGCCGCCGGAGAGCTGGTTTGCCCCGATATGGAGCGTTCTTTACGCCCTGATGATTTTGTCTTTTTATCTGGTTTTGCGCTATTCTTACAAACCTGAGGCTGCCGAAGCAAACAGTTATTTTCTGACGCAGCTCCTGTTACAGGTTATCTGGAGTTTTACCTTCTTTTTCAAAGGTTATATTGCTTTGGCCTTAGTTGTGATTCTTTATCTTGATTATGTGGTTTTCAGAATGCTCGGCCTTTTCAAAAGCATCAGGCCGCCGGCGGCTTATCTGTTGTATCCGTTCTTTATCTGGCTGATTTTTGCCACGATATTAAACTTCTCCTTTATCCTGACAAACGGCATGGTTGTTTTTGAGTAATAAATTCCTAAAAAATACTGGACAATCTTGTAATTTTGCCTTAGATTGGCAAGGTTATTAAAGTTTATATTTTTGGGAAGAAAAAATGACTGCAACATTAAAAGATATCAGAAACACTTATTTAAGCTTTTTTGAAAAACACGGACACAAAGTCGTCCCCTCCAGTTCTCTGGTGCCAAACAACGATCCGACCCTGATGTTTACAAACTCGGGCATGGTGCAATTCAAAAATATTCTGGCCGGCAACGAAACCCGCGATTATACGCGAGCGACATCTTCCCAAAAATCCGTTCGTGCCGGCGGCAAGCACAATGACCTTGACAGCGTGGGTTACGATGTCCGCCACCATACTTTTTTTGAAATGCTCGGAAACTTTTCCTTCGGCGACTATTTTAAAGAAGAAGCCATTTTATGGGCATGGGAGCTGCTGACAAAAGAATTTGACATGGACAAGTCCCGTTTGGCCGTGACCGTTTATCATACCGACGACGAGGCTTATAACATCTGGAAAAAAGTTGCCGGCCTGCCTGATGACCGCATTATCCCCATTGCAACAAAAGACAATTTTTGGCAAATGGGCGACACCGGTCCCTGCGGCCCCTGCTCCGAAATCTTTTTTGATCACGGTCCCGAGGTTTGGGGCGGCCTGCCGGGGACGCCGGAAGAAGACGGCGACCGCTGGATTGAAATCTGGAATCTGGTGTTTGACCAGTTTGAAGACCTGCCGGACGGCTCCCGTATTCCTTTGAAGCGCCCGTCAATTGATACCGGTATGGGGCTGGAGCGTTTTTCCGCCATTCTGCAAGGCGTTCACTCCAATTTTGACATTGACCTGTTTAAAAATCTGATTAAGGCGATTGCCGACCTTTCTCCGGTTGATCCGGAAGGAAAATACATTCCGTCGTTTAATGTTATTGCTGACCATTTGCGTTCCGCCGCCTTTTTGATTGCCGACGGCGTTCTGCCTTCCAATGAAGGACGCGGTTACGTTTTGCGCCGGATTATGCGCCGTGCCATGCGCCACGTCAGCCTGCTCGGCGTAAAAGATACAATGATGTACAAGCTGGTTCCGGCTCTGCAAAAGGAAATGGGCGAAGCTTATCCCGAGCTTATCCGCGCCGGCGCATTAATCACCGAAACGCTGAAGCTGGAAGAAAACCGCTTCCGCAAGACGCTGGACAAAGGACTGCGTCTGCTTGACGATGCGACGGAGAACCTCAAGGAAGGCGATACATTGGACGGCGAGACGGCATTCAAACTTTATGACACCTATGGTTTTCCGCTTGATCTGACGCAAGATGCCCTCAAAAACAAAAAGATTTCCGTTGATACTGCCGGATTTGACGCCGCCATGGAGCGCCAGAAAGCCGAAGCCCGCAAGAACTGGGCCGGTTCAGGCGATGCCGGCACGGAGAAAATCTGGTTTGAGATGAAAGACAAGCTCGGACAAACCGAATTTTTAGGCTATACCACTCTTGCTTCCGAATGTCAGGTTACCGGTCTTGTTCAAAACGGACAGGAAGTTTCTGCCGTTTCCGGCGGAGATTTTTATCTGATGGCCAATCAGACGCCGTTTTACGGAGAATCCGGCGGACAAGTCGGTGACAAAGGAAAAATTACCGGCAAGGACGTTGAGATTGAAGTGATTGACGTTAAGAAAAAACTTGACGGCATGTTTGTTCATACTTGCAAGATGGTTAAAGGTTCCGTTAAAACCGGCGACACTCTCAGCTTTGAAGTTGACGAAGAAAACCGCAAGGCCATTGCCGCAAACCACTCGGTTACACACATTCTGCATCATGTTTTGCAGGAAAAATTCGGCTCGACCGTCACGCAGAAAGGTTCTCTGGTATCTGCCGAGCGGATGCGTTTTGACATATCTTATCCCAAACAGATTACCGAAGCCGAATTGCGCGACATTGAAGACAAAGTCAATCATCTTATCCGTGAAAATGCGCCGGTCAACACCAAATTGATGTGTCAGGACGAGGCAATTGCCTGCGGCGCCATGGCATTGTTCGGCGAAAAATACGGTGACGAAGTCCGCGTCGTCTGTATGGGTGAGGACGTTAATGCCCCGTTCTCCATGGAGCTTTGCGGCGGCACGCATGTTAAACATACCGGCGACATCGGCTACTTTAACATTGTGTCGGAAGGTGCGGTTGCCGCCGGTGTCCGCCGATTGGAGTGCGTAACCGGACACGGCGCCGAAAAATTCGTGCAGGATATTGAGGACAAGCTGCATCGGGTCGGACATGCCCTGAAAGCCAGCTTTAACGATATTGAAATGCGTGTTCAGCAACTGCTTGACGAAAAGAAGAAGCTGGAAGAACAGATTTTCGAGCTTAAGAAATCTTTTGTCAGCAACAAAGCTGCCGACAATCAGGACAAGGTTGAAGTCGTCAACGGCATCAAATTCGTCGGACGCGCCGTTCCGAACATTCACCCGAAAGAGCTGAAAGCCTTTATTGACGAGATTAACAATACAATCGGTTCCGGCGTGGTTGTTCTGGCTACCAACAAAGATGACAAAGCCAGCATTGTCGTCGGCGTAACCAAAGACCTGACCAACAAATTCTCGGCAATTGATCTGGTTAAAATCGCTTCCGGTGTGGTTGGCGGACAAGGCGGCGGCGGACGTCCGGACATGGCGCAGGCCGGCGGCCCGAACGGCGAGAAAATTGCCGATGCGATTGAGGCTGTCAAGAATGAACTGGCAAAGGCCGTTTAACATTTTTGCGCAACAAGGAAATCCGTCGAAGCCGGCGGATTTTTTTTATTTTAAAACGGCAAACGCCTGAGTGTTCTTATAACTCAGGCGCCGGTTAAATCGGGTTTCACAACAGGATTTAACGATGATATTTTTGTCTAATAAAAATATATATAGATATTATGTATCTCAAAAAAACAGAATAAGACTAACTTCACAGCCAATCTTATTCAAACTAGTCAAATACCATGAAATACAATGTCGAGAAACATATCATGATACTATCCTGGCAAATGTTTAACGAGAACTTAATCCAACAAAATATGGAAAATAATAGAAATAATGCATAAAAAACGGTTATCTTCTAACATTGACGCATATGATTGTCAAGAAAAAACGCTCAGACCGAAGCCTGAGCGTTTGGAACAGTTGAGTTTCGCAACGAAACTATTCCCCATTTGAAGAAAATTTGTTTGAGTCAGACATAACCGCGAGAGTTATGCCGGCTGCCGGACATTCACTGCAGAGTCAGCCGTAAAGCCAGTATTAACTTTGCCCGAAACGTCGTAAACCGGCAAAGTATATTTTGTATTTGTTTATTGCCATTGAGGGAATAAAGCGAACCTCGCGGCGGACTTTATTCAAATCTAAATGGGAATTATAATAATTGTCATATTATTAAGAAAGAGCCTTTGTGATAATCTTTTTTTATTGCTTTGTCAAGAAGATAAAACGCCCAAATCAAAAGACTTGGGCGTTTGGGGTTAAACAAAATTTCGCAATTTGATTTAACCGGAATAAATCTTCAAAATGTACGCCGGCATTTGGAACATTCACTGCCCTACTTTGCCGTCTTCAGATTATTTGACCTCTTGCAGTACACAAATCCAGAGAAAATGCAAGAGCCGGAAAAAATCCTTTTCTTAAATGTAAAACAATTTTTAAACTAAAATGGAAACGGCGGGTTTCACAACAGACCGTATCCTGAGTTTAAAAATTAGTGTATATTTTATTGCGATTATGATTCCTTTTGTAAATAAGACTAACTTCACAGTCCGTCTTATTCTTATATACAAATATCACGAATGCTTACAAATTTCATGATACTGAATCTGATAACCAAACAGTGAATAATAAATTTAATAATTTAAGCAAGTGCGGTTGATGTAACACAGATTATCTGCTGAGTCAACCGTTATTTATAAAAAAAACGCCCAAGCCTAAGCCCGAGCGTTTTGATTTTTGAGGAAAGCGGGTCTCCCGACCGGCTGCCTAAGATACTAATAGTGTGTCTGTCATGGTTTTGATTTAAGTTCTTAATCAGGCAATTACCAAAACTTTTTTATTTTTGGCGTCATGCTCGATTTTATACTTTATGCCGTCAATCTCTATGGATTTTTTGGCGGTCGTATTATTTGCCATATCTTCCAAAGGAATAACTGCTTTGTTTTTGCTGCTGTTAAAAGTAAAGATAACGGCAACTTTTTCTGCTCCGCGGCGACCGTAAAATTTCCAACAAAGAATAGGAACACCGGCAGGTAGAGCGTTTTTATCCGCAGAAGAAACCTTTTTGGCTTTATGGGTCTGCTTTGCCGGTTTGTTTTCCCAGCCAATCTGGTCATGGATTTCTTCTTCCTTCAAAACTTCAACGGTTTCTTTTTCCGTTTTGTTTTTAAGAATTATTGTACCGACCTCACCAACTCCGGTTAAGACAATGTCCTGCGTCTTGGCAAATTTCTCTGCCAATTCAAACATTGTAGCCTCATCAGTAAGGAAAACATCAAGATGTTTTTTCTTGGAAGAAACTTGTTTGCCTTTGACGACAAGTTCTTCACTGTTTGCAACTACGCTGTCTACAATTGTCAATTTTGTTGTACACATAATATTTAATTTTATGCTTTGGGGAACTCCCGCAGCCGGTTAATAATTCAGATAATTTATATTTGGTTTGTATATATAAGCATAGTTTTTAGAAAAAATCAAGCACAAAATTGACAAAAACCGTTAAAATATTTAAATACATTCAATTTCTTTCTATTTTTCCAGCTTCTTAGCCAAAATCTCCTCTGCTTTTCCTATTTCCCTGCCCAAAATCTTCACCCCTTCTTTCACTAGTACTTGACATTGGTGTTTTTCTGTGGTATAGTAATAACAATGTCATTGCCGGACTTCGATCCGGCAATCCATAAAGAAACGGGCAACGTGCCGGTTGTGAGATGGATTCTCGGGTCGCAGCCCGAGAATGACCTGCACGGCAGGTGCGCGGCAGGTTGTCAGCTCTCTGCTTCAGAGACCGCGTTGCTTCGACAGGAAATATGACGAAGAACGTGCTTTGAATGACAACAAGGAAAGAATTTTTATTAACCATTCTGGGCACTG
>JAGBHO010000048.1 GCA_017935485.1 Alphaproteobacteria bacterium
GCGGCAACAGCAAAGACTGACACCGCAGAGTTTAGTTTCATGTGTAGCATATTTCTGTTAATGTTTTTCATCGGTCTCCTCCCGAGGCGAGCGCGCCTCAGCGAACAATTGTCAACAATGTGCCAAAGCTTGCGCGTTGCTCTTTTCTTTATCTGGGCAACCCAGTGCCCAGAATGGTTAATAAAAATTCTTTTCGTACCGGTCATTGCCGGACTTCGATCCGGCAATCTATCTCGCAATCGGCACAGTGCTTGTTTCTTTATGGATTCTCGGGTCAAGCCCGAGAATGACAATACAGATACTATACCACAATAAAACGAAAGAGTCAATATGTAATAAAAAGTTAGGTGAAGATTTTGGACAGGGTGATAGGAAAAGCAGCGGGGATTTTGGCTAATTAGAAGATGAAAGGGAGAAAAAAGAGGGAAGATGGAGCGGAAAAGGGAAGGGAGGAGAAAGGGATGAAGGAGCAAAGAACAACGGGTTAGGGGAGAGGGAAATAAGAGGGGGATGAGAAAGGGGGGAGAGTAGCAAAGAACTTGGGAGGTGAAGAGGAAAGGGGCGGAAATTGGAAAAATTCCAAGTTGAGAGTAAAAGACAGGAGAAAAAAGGGGCTGAAAAATAGTGACAGATTGAACCTGAATGTGAGTTTATTTATAAGCGGCACGGCGGATGCGGTCATTGATTGCCAATCCCAAGCCTTGTTCGGGAATGGGGGACATGGCAATATTTTTATTTCCGGCCAGACTGTCGGCAAGGCGCAGATAAGCAAAGAGATTGGCCGCCGCTTCATTCAGGTTGCCGGACGGGCTTAAGTTTAAATCTGCGTCAACGTTTCCGAAGCCGATATAGAATTCATTTTCCTGCGGTCGTTCGGCATTAATCCGTAAGCTGTGTGCCGGCGCATAATGTTTCAGAAGCTGGCCGGGGGCGCTTGGTTTATCAGGTGAACCTTCGGAAATCAGAACTTTCTCCCCGGTGTAGGCTTCAATATCTTCTTTGCTCAGGCCGCCGGCACGGAGCATGACCATATCTTTGGTTGTCAGGTCGATGATTGTCGTTTCAACGCCGATTTTGCAGTTTCCGCCGTTCAGAATCATATCAACTCTGTCGCCCAGGCTATCCTGAACGTGTTGGGCAGTGGTGGGCGATACGGTTTTGAATTTGTTGGCGGACGGTGCGGCAATCGGTGTGCCGGCACGACGGATGAGCTCCAATGTTACCGGATGGTTGGGCATGCGGACGGCAATGTTGGGCAAACCGGAGCAGACCAAGTCCAGAGTATGATTTTTATCTTTGCGTTTGAGAACAAAAGTCAGCGGTCCCGGCCAGAAATGACGCGCCAAATCCATGACTCTGCCGTCAGTCTGAGCATATTCCGGCAGAAAGTCTATATCGGCAATGTGTGAAATCAATGGGTCAAAAAACGGACGTTCTTTGGCGGCAAAAATATTGCTGACAGCTTTAGGATTGTAAACGTCTGCGCCCAGTCCGTAGACCGTATCGGTCGGAATTGCAACCAAGCCGCCGTTCTTAATGGTTTCGGCAGCTAAGTTTATGTTTTCTTCAGTCGGGGCATAAATATTGTTCATTGCTTTATCTTCTTTCTGTCAACGGCTTCATTTAGCACAAAAAATGTCTGATTGTCAATATTCATAAATTATTATTGTTTGGCTTTTATACTGTCTGCAAAGCCAAAGGAGAACAACATGGTGATGATTGTGTTTGCCGCAGAGGCAAAAGGAAAAAGCGTCAATTTGCCGGATGCGGGAAATGAAGGATGGCGTGCTGCCGGAAAAAATCTGGTAAAAAAGCATTTGCATCAGAAGAAGCTGCTGATTGCCCTTAAGGACAGGCCGGTGAAGACCGATGAGATTTTGCAGTTTGCGCTGGGGCTGGAATTGGGGACTTATATGTTTGACAAGTATCAGCCGGAGCCGCAGGAAATGTTGGAGCAGGTTGTTTTGCTTTGCAATAATCCGCAGAATTTGAAAGAACTCTACAAGCCGTATGCCGCTTTGGCCAATGTGGTACGTTATGCCCGGGATATTGTGAACGAGCCGGCGGAAAAATATGATGACCATGAAGTTTTTTGTGAGATTAAGAGGTTGACTTATCTGGGGTTGGAGCATAATTTGCGGCGTGACGGTTTTGGGGAGATGTCGTGGACCGGCGAGAAAATTGCAAGGCCGCTGTTTTATTATGCCGAGGGGCGCTTTGCCTGTGCCGTCGGTGCTGCCGTGTTGAAAGCTTTGGCTTTGCAAAAGCAGCCGCGGCGGGTTAAAATTTTTATGACTTTGGCAAAAAAAAATTTGGGTGTTAATGATTTGTTGGCAGAAGAGCCTATATATAAAATAGAAGAAAAGGGCGGGGAAGAAGATATAGAACGATGCGTCTTTCGCCTTTACGATGAAATTTTATATGGGGTTGAACATGAGAAAAGATGACAGATTGCGCCGGTTGGCGGAAAATATTATCAAAAATTCGGTAGAGCTGAAAAAAGGCGAAACAATTTATATCGAGGCTTTCGGCGAATCGACAAGAGATTTGTTGGACGAGTTTATTATTGCAGCGACCAAAGCCGGCGGCGTGCCTTTTTATATGTTTAACGACAATGCGTTTGTGCGGGATTTTGTCAGCAATGCTTCTGCCAAACAGATGGAAGAATACGGCAAAATTCATGCCGGACTGATGGAACGTGCCCAAGCTTATATCGGCCTGCGCGGCAATGATGACCTTTTTGCGCTGGCAGACGTGAATGAAAAACAAATGGCGCTTTATCAGAAGCATTTTATGATTCCGGTTCATCATGCGCTCAGAGTGCCGAAGACAAAATGGTGCGTGCTGCGTTATCCGAACAACACCATGGCGGCAACGTCAAAGATGTCTGCGCGGGCGTTTGAAGACTTTTATTTTAACGCCTGTCTGCTTGATTACAAGAAAATGAAAAAAGCCATGGAACCGCTGGTTAAGCTGATGAAGAAAACTGATAAAGTGCGTATTAAGGCACCGGGGACGGATTTGACTCTGTCGATTAAGGGAATCGGCGCGCAGCCGTGTTTCGGCGACAGAAATATTCCGGACGGCGAGGTTTATTCCGCACCGGTTAAAAATTCAATTAACGGCGTGGTGCAATTTAATACCGATACGACGTATAACGGCGAGTTTTTCTCCAATATCCGGCTGGAATTTAAGGATGGCAAAATTGTTAAGGCCGGTTCTTTGGCCAATGATGCCCGTTTTCAGAAAATTTTGGATTTGGATGCCGGCTCCCGTTATATGGGCGAGTTTGCGCTGGGGGTTAACCCGCATATTACGCATCCGATTTTGGATATTTTGTTTGACGAGAAAATTTCCGGTTCTTTCCATATGGCCATCGGCAATTCTTATGACGATATGGACAACGGCAACAAGTCGGCCATCCATTGGGATTTGGTTCAGATTCAAACGCCGGAATACGGCGGCGGCGAAATCTGGTTTGACGACGTGCTCATCCGTAAGGACGGAAGGTTTGTGGTTAAAGAACTTGAAGGCCTTAATCCCGAAAATCTGAAATAACAATGCAGGCTCCGAACAGATGTTTCGGGGCCTTTTTGTTTCTGTGAGAAAAAGGTTGCATTATATTATTTTGATGTTATAGTGCCGTTGAAATTGAATTTTTTTATTAATTATTAATTTGTTATATATTATGGCACAAGAACTTAATGCATTTGAAAAAGAAGAAATTTTAAAAATTGCTAAAAACGGCGTATGCCATCAAAATGATATTTTGAGGTATAATTCTGTTTCCGGCCGGTTGGAAACTGTTGCAACGTTTAATATGGAAAATCTTCCTCAATTTGATGCTTTGTTGGTTATAGGCGGTTTTCCGCGGCCGATTTATCATGCTGCGCTTGTTTTACGGGCTTATGAGAAGAAGTTCGGCAATTTGCCCGAGTTTATGACGGTGGGCAAGCATAATACCCGCGGCCAGAAAATTCCGGCATCGGAAGTTGAAATGACCGAGCAGGCAATGTTAAAACTTGGTTTTGGCAGAGATTATATCATGAAAAACCATATTGAACCGACCGGTTGTGAGATAAACGGAAATGTTGAGGATATCAGGACAATCGTCCGTCGGTCTTCGGTTATGAACAGGAAAGACCAGCCGCGGATTGCCGTTATTTCAGAGCATGGCGTTTTGCTTAATTTGGCGCAGACGTTGTCTTTTAAAATTTCGGATTATGAATTTTTGTATTATGAAACGCCGCAGACGCCGGAAAAGGAACGGATGTTTGTTTGCGAATGTTTTGACGGATATTTTATTGATATTATCATTGCTGCCGCTTTTAATTCCCAACGCCGTTGGAATCTTGACCGGCTCGGGTTGTCGGACAGCAAGATAAATCTGATGCCGAGTTTTGACGTTATTCGCAAGTATGTTGACAAAGGCTATGTTTTTTATATGTCTCCGGCAATGCTGCGCGATTTGGGGTATTCCGAGAACAAAATCAAAGAACTGCTTGATATGCGCAGACTTGAGGTCTTGGGAGATGATTCTGCGGTTAATTCCGGTATGGAGGAGGCCAAGGTTGAAAGGATAGCCCAGCGTTTTGAAGAGATGATTCGAAAAATTAAAGAATAAATGCAGTAACAAAAAAACGATGAGTTGAAAACTCATCGTTTTTTTGTTGTCAGGCATCAAGCTGACGTATACATAATTCTTCTTTTTCGGTATGGAGAAAGAATTTGCGGCCTTCCGTGTCGTAAAAGCTTTCTCCCATCCGGATTTCATGCCAGCCGTACTCTTCCGGATTACTTTCTTTGGAGCCGTTTTGAAAAGCGTGAATGAAAAAAATCATATTGCCGTTTTCATAAAGTACCCAAAGGTAGTTAAGCAATTTTAATCCGGCGTCTTTGCGGCGAACGGCAAACAGTTTGAGTTCCAAATTTTTCTTTTGAGGAAACAGCTGTTTGAGCATTTTTCCGCATGAGATGATTTCCGGACGGTTTATCCAGGCATTTGTCGGGTGGATTTTATTGTAATGGCGGTAGAAGTAAAGTTCTCCGTGATACAACAGCGGCGAGTTGTATTTGATTTCACGAAAGCGGCCTTTGGCTTCTTTTCTGCCCTTTTCAATAAACTCTCCGACCCGGTAGGATATCCGGTAAATTTCTTTGTCGCTTTGAACCCAGGCCAGATTGCCTTTTTGATCCTGTGTCAAACGAACTGATTTCAGATTGCCGAATTTTTCAAAAAAGTTGTAAGCCATGTTTCTTGATACATATGCGTCCATAATGATAGCAATTAGTTAATAATATAATTCTCTTTTATAACTTTATCTTATTTTCGTTCTGGCTTCAAGGTTATTTTGATAAAGATATAAAAAATCCGGAAAATTTTTCCGGATTTTTGATTTTTATCTTTCATAAGAGGTATATTTCAGCATATAAGCCCGTTCATTGACCTCTTTTTCCACGACGGAAAGTTCATCGTTTTTCTGGAAAAGTCTCTGGCTTAAGCGCTCGGAACTGCGTTCGCAGAGTTTTATCAGCTCTTTTTCCGGCAACAGTGCCAGTTCTTCACATTTTTTGATGAATTCGAGCTTGGCGCGTTTTTCCATATCGGGTTCCGAACTGTGATCTTCGACCCAATTTTTGTATTTTTCTTCTGAGTTGGCATTTTTCATTTTTACCGCCGTCTGGATGGAAGCTTCTTCTTCAACACCTCGCTGAAAAGCTCCGTTCAGGCTTTTGAAGGCATTATTTTCGCCTTCAGGATTGTAGTAGCGGATAAATTTATTGCCATTTGCAGAAGGGCAATTTTTTGAATTATCCATTTTGATCTCCAAAATTATATTTTTAATTATGGTATTAAATTGCGATATTTGAAGTGGGATTCCAAGCAAAAAGCTAAGTAATTAACAGATATTTCAGATTTAATCACAAACATGCAATATTCTATAGACAATTAGGATTATATAAAAGAATCCCCGATTACAAGAAGTTGTAATCGGGGAGGGTTTCAGCGGCTTAATTTGCGCCAGAATTCTTCTTTAATCAGTTCCCGGAGAATCGGAAGCCCTTTTTCCGTGTGGTACATCCAGCGTTGTTTGCCGATATTGATTTCTTCTGCATATTCCAGCGGAATGCATTGGCAATTTGGCGGGAAGCTGCAGTTTGCTTCCAACAAGGCGAAAACATGGACAGTTTTTTTGTTTCCGTTTTTTTTCCAAATAATCTTGCTTATGGAACCGTCCGGCTGAACTATTTTATAAGCTGTCGGCGTTTCTTTGAGCTTTAGGATTTTTTGGGCATCTTCCGCCCGCAAAACTTGAGAAATTTTTTTTATCAACAACTGGTTTTTTATCTGGCTGCGGCATTGATAAATACTTTTGTTGATGTAAAAATATTCGTCCCGCCCGATATTATGGTGAGGGGGAACGTCTTCATCGCAGGATAAAAGGCGATATTCATTTTTGCCTGTGCAGAGAGCTTTTTCCTGTCCGGTTGCCGAACTATACAACCAGGCGATTTTACCGTTTTTGAATTGGATAAGTCGGGTCATCGAATTGGCATAAGTCAAACCAAAGCGATTTTTAAAAACTTCTGCAACTTTGTCTCTGGAGAACGGGATATTTAATAGTTCCATAATATATAATTTTGAGTGATACAATAATTTTTAATTACAGGCAGTATAAATTTGAAAATTAAATTTGTCAAGTTTTTTGGCAAATGTTCTGAATCTCAAAAAAAACGCCCCCGATTTTTATCGGGAGCGCTCTTTTTCTGATTAAACCTGCTTATTCGGCAGTTTTGAATTCAGCCATGTGTTCTAACAGAGAACGTTTTTCTTTAGCCAGTTCCTGAGCTTTATTCAACAATGTTTCATAACGTTCAGGATTTTGTTTGTTGACAATCTGGAAACGTGTCTCGTTGGACATGTATTCAGACAAAGGTTTGCTCGGTGCTTTAGAATCAAGCATCAACGGCGCTTTGCCTTCGCTGATGTTTTCCGGATTGTAACGGTACAACGGCCAAGAACCGGTTTCAACGGCGTTCTTCTGGTGGCTCAGACCGTCTGCCAGGTTGAAGCCCTGAGCAATACAGTGAGAGTAAGCGATGATGATAGACGGGCCGTCAAAAGCCTCGGCTTCGTTCATGGCTTTAATCACCTGAGCATCGTTGGCGCCAAAGGCAACCTGAGCAACATAGACATTGCCGTAAGACATGGCAATCATGCCCAGATCTTTCTTCGGCAGAGCCTTACCGGCCGTAGCGAATTTGGCAGAAGCGCCCATCGGGGTAGCTTTTGACTGCTGACCGCCGGTATTGGAGTAAACACCGGTATCCATTACCATAATGTTGATGTTTTTGCCGGAAGCAATGGCGTGATCCAAGCCGCCGAAGCCAATATCATAAGCCCAGCCGTCACCGCCGAGAATCCATACGGATTTCTTAATCAGGTAGTCAGCCAGTTTGTCAAGATGTTTGGCTTCCGGCGTATCGATACCGGCCAATTTGTCGCGCAGAGCTTTGACATTGGCGCGCTGGTCGTCAATCTCGATATCGGTTTTCTGCGGGTTGTTCATGATTTTTTCAACCAATTCGGCACCGACTTTGTCTTTCAGGCCTTCCAGCAGCTGTTGGGCAAAGTGTGTTTGCTGATCGATTGAAAATCTCATACCCAGACCAAACTCGGCGTTGTCTTCAAACAAAGAGTTTGCCCAAGCCGGACCATGGCCTTTTTCGTCTTTGGCGTACGGTGTGGTCGGCAGGTTACCGGAGTAGATTGAAGAACAGCCGGTAGCGTTGGCAACAACCATTCTGTCGCCGAAGAGCTGAGTCAGCAGTTTGACATACGGGGTTTCACCGCAGCCGGCGCAGGCACCGGAGAACTCAAACAACGGCTGAATCATCTGTGTGGTTTTCGGCAGGTTCTTTGCAACTTCCGTACGTTTTACATAAGGCAGGGTTTCAAAGAACTTCCAGCAGGCTTTCTGCTCTTCCAGATGGTTTTCAATATGATCCATATTGATGGCTTTGCGTTCCGGATTGGCTTTGTTCTTAGCCGGGCAGGCGCTGACGCAGATGCCGCAGCCGGTGCAGTCTTCAGGAGACATTTGCCAGATGAACTGTTTGCCGGCAAATTCTTTTCCTTTGTACGGTGCAGATTTAAAGCCTTTCGGTGCATTTTTCAGTTCTTCTTCGGTTGCAACTTTCATGCGGATAACGCCGTGCGGGCAGACCAAAGAGCATTTGCCGCATTGGATACAGGTTTCAGGATCCCAAACCGGAATTTCGGTTGCAATGCAGCGTTTTTCGTATTGGGTTGTGCCTGTCGGCCAAGTACCGTCAACAACCTGTTCAAAAGCAGAAACCGGAAGCTCGTTACCGCGGTCGGCAATGATTTCGCCGGTAAGCTTTTTAACAAATTCAGGCGCATCGGCCGGAACCGGCAGATTGCGGTGGAATTTGGAAGTAACCTGAGCCGGATAAGAAACTTCGTGCAGGTGTGCCAGAGAAGCGTCAACGGCTTCAAAGTTCTTTTGAACAATGGCATCGCCTTTTTTGCTGTAAGTTTTCTTAATGGCGTTTTTAATCTGGGCAATTGCCTCGTCTTTCGGCAAGATGTTGGAAATTGCGAAGAAGCAGGTCTGCATAACGGTGTTAATGCGCTGACCCATGCCGGTTTCGCGGGCAACTTCAATTGCGTTGATGGTGTAGAATTTCAGCTTTTTGCCGATGATTTCTTCCTGAACTTCAATCGGCAGATGATCCCATACTTCTTCAGCCTTGTACGGAGCGTTCAACAGGAAAGTTGCGCCCGGTTTGGCAATCTTCAAGATGTCTACCTTGTTCATGAACGGGAACTGGTGGCAGGCAACGAAGTCCGCTTTGTCAATCAGATAAGCGGATTTGATGGGGTTGTCGGAGAAGCGCAGGTGAGAAGTGGTCATAGAACCGGATTTACGGGAGTCGTAAACGAAGTAACCCTGACCATATTTACCGGCGTCTTCTGCAATAATTTTAATGGAGTTTTTGTTGGCTCCGACGGTACCGTCTGCACCCAGGCCGAAGAATACGGCACGGACAACGTCTTTGGGTTCGGTGTCGATAGAATCGTCAAACGGTAAAGAAGTTTTGTTAACGTCGTCGTTGATACCGACAGAGAAGCCGTTAATCGGTTTTGCGGCAAAGCCGTTGTCATAAACAGCTTTGACCATGCCCGGAGTAAACTCTTTGGAAGACAGACCATAGCGGCCGCCGTAAATTTTTGGCATATTGGCAATTTCGCCGTTAGCATAAGCCTGAGTCAATGTAGCGACAACATCGAGGTACAAAGGCTCGCCGGTAGAACCGGATTCTTTTGTTCTATCCAAAACAGAGACAACTTTGGCGGTTTTCGGCAAAGCTTTGAGGAAAGATTTTTCCGGGAACGGACGATACAGATGAACTTTCAATACGCCGAGTTTGGCGCCGTTGGCGTTCAGATAGTTGATGGTTTCTTCAACGGTTTCACCGCCGGACCCCATGATAACGATAACCTGTTCGGCATCGGCCGCACCAACATAATCAACAACATGGTACTGACGGCCGGAAATCTTGGCGAACTTGTCCATTTCTTCCTGAACAATGCCTTCAACCTTTTTGTAGAACGGGTTGGATGCTTCACGACCCTGGAAGAATACGTCAGGGTTCTGAGCCGTACCGCGGATGACCGGAGCTTCCGGGCGCAAAGCGTTTTTGGCATTGAAAGAATAGTCAACGCCTTCCAGCATGGCTTTCAGATCGTCATCGGAGAGCAATTTGATTTTTTTGATTTCGTGAGATGTGCGGAAACCGTCAAAGAAGTGCATGAACGGAACGCGGCTGCGCAGCGTGGAAGTCTGGGCAATGGCAGCCATATCATGAGCTTCTTGTACGGAGTTGGAGCACAGCATGGCAAAACCGGTCTGGCGGCAGCCCATAACGTCGGTGTGGTCACCGAAGATGGACAAGGCATGATAAGCCAGAGAACGGGCTGCAACGTGCATTACAAACGGAGAGAGTTCGCCGGCGATTTTGTACATGTTCGGAATCATCAACAGCAAACCCTGAGAAGCCGTAAAGGTGGTTGTCAACGCACCGGCCTGAATTGAGCCGTGGCAGGCACCGGCGGCACCGGCTTCAGACTGCATTTCCTGTACTTCAGGAACAACGCCCCAAATGTTTTTTTGCTTGGCGGCAGACCACGCATCAGCCCATTCGCCCATCGGAGAAGACGGAGTAATCGGGTAAATGACGCAGACTTCGTTCATGCGGTGGGCAACGGAAGCAGCGGCTTCGTTACCGTCCATCATTTTCATCTTAACTTCTGACATATTTTATCCTTAGTTAAATGTTAATAAAAAAAGCCCCAGATTAGACGGTTTTATGCCTGATCTGCCGGCTTCGGTGTTATAAAAACTTTATAGAATCTCTATATGCGCGTTTTATAGCATGATATTTTTCAAAAATCCATTAAAAAATGGCACAATTAACCGTTAAAATTACGGTTGGGGCGAATCGATACGGGGGGATGGGGCAGGGGAGTTATTAAGAAAAATATTTCTTCAATAAAGTTTTTTTATGGAGTGCGATAGTGTGCAATTGTCGGGTTAAAGATTATGGAGATTTTAAGAATTTGATTAGAAAAATGTAAGCGTTAAGTTATAATAAAATTTAAAGAAAAAACTTGGAATGACAAATAAATTATTTAACCCACTCCACAGGTGTTTCAAGAGGATTGACATCTAATTTGTAATTTGTCCAAGGATTTATAATATACACACTTGGAATACCGATAACGATATTATAAATATCCTGAACAAGGCCAACCGGAATTGCCGCTATGCCATAACCAATATGTTTTCCTACTTTAATAAAATTTCCTTTTACTAAATATTTCGGAACAGCAACCATAGCTACAACGGATACTCCAATTCCTGCAACTGTATTATAAGGAAGAAGCATGTGCCAATGATTGCTTTCTCTTCTTCCAAACCATTCGTTGTGTCCTTCCGACCATAATTCGTTTGTATATTGTGGAGATAAGCGAAAAACAATATCTTGATATCCTGGGCGTTTTAGGCGCAATTCATGCTCCTGAGAATCCCTTTTAACTCTTGCGGCGACAGGATGGTAACTTCCCCCTCTGTCACAATAATACATTGAACGTTTGCCATTGCACCAGACTTCATGCCCTCGGCTTCTGACATTAACTAATTCAACTTCCTCTCCATCCAGAAATGCAGTCACACCATAAGGTTCTACAGAGTTTATTTCAATGTCAATTCCATCAAGACGAACATCTGTATAGTCATAACTATAATATTTAGGCTGTAAAGCACACCCGCAAAGAAGAAAAAATATACAGCATATAAAAATCTGACGAACCATCTGTAAGTCCTATAATGTTTGTAGAGAATAATATTATAGAAATAATAAATTATTTATTAAGTCGTGTAAAAAGTAAAAAAAACGTACAACTGGCGGAATTAACCGGGAAAAATGCGTTCAAAGCAAGTTGGTGAAATGTGAAAAGACGCAAGTTTTTGTTCGAAAAAGTCTGAAGCGAAGCAAAATTTAATATTCGTGCGTTTGCTTCAGGTTTTTGTATTGGGACAGATTGAGCGCTTTTTTTGGGGTCTCGGCGGTTTTTAAAACAGGCGGCGTTTGCTGACCTGAATTTGAGGTGGAGGTATTCATTTTGTCTTTTCTTTTGCGCAATGCAAAAATTTTTAATTTTGCTATTTTTTCGGGGGCTATTTTTCCGGGGATTGCCTGGATATAGTCTTCAACGGAACCAAAAAAGTTTTCCTGATAAGAATATTTTATGGCGTTGAATATACCTTCAGCATTGTAATCTATTTGCTGGTTTTCTTCATTGGTATGTTTTTTTATTTTTTGAAGATTGATTTGTCCGTAGTCAGAGCTTATTCTGTTGAAAATATGGCAAGCCAATTTTTGTTGCATTATTTTGTTATTGGGTTGGTAATTGCCGTTTTGTTTTTCAAAATCGGCAAGGGTTTGTTCTATGGTATGTCCGTTAATCAGACGCTGATTATACATATTATTTATCCAAGTTTGAGCTTCTTTGGAGGGATTTGTTGCTATAAATGCAACATAAGAGGAGGCCATAACAGCAGCTTCATCAATGCAGTCTGTTCCATAGCCGGTTTTAATATCTTGTTGTTCAAACCATTTTTGAAATGCTGTTTTGCCATTTTCATCTTTTTTGAAGTAGAAGTCTATTTCCTTTTGTTGGTCTTCTGGAGTTAAGGATTTTGAGGTTATCAAGCCATTATCAAGGCCATTGTTCATTTGATTCCCGTGTGCGCATTCATGGGCGATAAGATTAACCATACAGTCACTGGTTATATTCATGAATTCTGTATTAAACTGCGGGTTTTCCTGAAAAGTATGTTCCAGTTGTTCTTTTATGGAAGAGTATTGTTCTGCGGCATTTTGCCAATCGCAAATTTTTGATGTGTCAATGTTGTTGTTTGCTGTCAGCTCGGTTGCAATCTTATTGCCGTTTTGTGCCATAAGTTTTAATGTGTCTATCGTAATGCCTTGAGTGGTTAATTCGCTAATGTAAACAGCATCTCGTGAGATTTCAGGCGTTGTTGGTTTTTCACTCACATTTCTATAGATGAAACTTTCTTTTGTGCAGTGTCCCAGTGGAGAAACGTTGGGTGTTGTATGTCCGATATAAATTTTTTCAAGATAAAAATGTTCGGGGTCAAATCTGTCAGGACGCTCATCTTTGTAATATCCGGCGCCTTCAAGTATCTTTTTACAGTAAGGGTGTTGTTCAATTTTTTCAACCGCCGTGTTTAGGATATTTTTAAAGATTTTATCATCAACTTCCCGTTGATTTAAAATTTTTTGCTGTTCAGAATTCCATAATCCTTTTTTCATGGCGATTTCCTCTTGCAGATATATCTTTATTAAATAATTATAATATAAAATGTGTAAATAGTATAGGAAATTTTTGAAAAGCACAATTTTGACGATGAGCTCCGTTTTTTATGGAGCGGGCAACGGGAATCTTGAGTTTGTTTTGTAACATTTGCGTCGTTGCGCTGTCGCTGCTTGCAAATTAACAAAACTGCACCGCTCGGAACGAAAACTAACGTTGGTTAGTTTTCTATCGCCTCGCGCCCTCTCGGGTTCGATTCACTCATTTATTCTTTCCATAAAAAAAATTCCCAGAAAAGGAAGTTTTTTTATGGAGCGGGCAACGAGAATCGAACTCGCATTAAAAGCTTGGGAAGCTCTCGTTCTACCATTGAACTATGCCCGCGGAGCAAGATAAAAATACACCTGTTCATTAAATAATCAAGCAAAATTTTTTATATGTTTGTAAAAAATGTAAAGGTCTGGGATTTGGCCCGAATAATGGCAGAATGAGTTTTTTTGCTTGCGAAAAGCCGGAAATCTTCTTATACTCCGGGCATTCTGCAAGGAGAGTGAATAATGGAAGTTAACGAGCAGTATAAATTGCTGGGGCGCAGGGTGGAAGACTTGCGGCAAAAAGAAGATTTTTATCCGACACCACGATATGTGACACAGGCGCTGTTGGACAATTATGAGTTTTCGGGCAAAATATGGGAACCGGCCTGTGGCGACGGGCGGATGGCCGAAGTCTTAAAAGAAAAATATGCGGATGTTGAATGTTCTGATTTGATTGACCGCGGTTATGGTACTGCCAGTGTGGATTTTTTGCTTTCTGACAAAAAGGCGCCGAATATTATCACCAATCCGCCTTTTCAATTGGCTTATGAGTTTATCGTTCAGGGGCTGAAATCTGCTGAAAAGACTTTGGCGCTGCTGTTGCCGATCCGTTATCTGACCGGTAAAAAGCGGGCAAAGCTTTATGCGCAGTTTCCGCCGGCAAAAGTGATTGTGATTCCCAACAAGGTGGATTTTCTCGGTTTTGGCAAACCGGCTATGGAGTTTGCCTGGTTTATTTGGGAAAAGGGCAGGAAGACGGGTATTACCCAAATTGTTTGGGCGCAGGTAAAAAGTCGCTAGAGGGCTGTCATGCTTGTTTTTGATGGGGAGATTGGAGATATGAGTAAGAAGTTTTATGTTTTTCGGCATGGGGAGACTGAGCTTAATCGTCAAAAGCGCTGGCAGGGGTCGGGAATGGATTATGAGTTGAATCCGGACGGATGCCGGCAGGCGGGAGAGCTTGCTCAAAAGCTGGCGGGAAAAAATTTGGAGATTATTTTTTCTTCGCCGTTGAAGCGGGCTTTGCAAACGGCTGAAGCCGTTGCGGCAGTGATGGATATTCCGGTGATTGTCAACAAAGATTTGCGCGAATGTTTTTATGGCGAAGCTGAAGGGCAGTTGATTGCGGATTTGAAGAAAAATGTTCCTGAGATTGTCAATAATTGGGCTCATCCTGATTTTTGGGATATTCGTTTTGCCGGCGGCGAAAGCAAAAAAGAAGCTTTGGAACGCGTTTTGAGGGTTTTTGACGGACTATGCCAAGAGAAATATGCTGTTATGGGAGTTGCAATTCATGGCGGAACAATGGCGGCTTTGTTAAACTATTTTGGTTATGCCTTTACACAGATTGCAAATTGTGCGGCTTTTTGTTTGTTGTATGAAGACGGGGATTGGCGGGTTGACGGTGAGCTGTTTTAGGCAAGATTAAAGGCGGCACAAAGGCCGCCTTTAATTAATAGACAATTTTCAAAAGTTGGTTCATTTGCTGATGTTCTTCATATCTAATCTGAGCTTGTGCCAGGTTAAAGCTGTTCAGGCAGTTTTCGGATATCGGGCAGCTTTTTATTTTTCCCCAATAAAGGAGGTCTTCCACCATTTCCGTACAGGCTTTTTGTTTCAGACTTCTTGAGCCGTAGGCCATGGCAAGCTTTTCCGTTAAAGAACATATTTGGGTGATGTCGTCCTGTGTCACGGCGTCAAAATGCGAATAATACAGATATTCCAGCAACATTCGTAAGGGAAATTTTTCGTCTTGCGATACGGTGATACAGTGCAGCGTTTCCCAGCTTTTTCCTCGGAAAACAAAGTTGAATCTTTGTGCCAGAGGAGAGAAAATCTCTTTAATATGTTCCGGATTTTCGTAAAGACTGCGCAACAGCGTATCTTTTGCTTCTGATTCAGGCATTGTGCAAATGTATTCCCACTGTTTGATGATGTCAAAATTGGCTTTGCTTTTAAGGGCTTCGGCCAAGGGTTCAATGTAACACGGTTTGTCTATATCGCAGACTTTGCCTTGTTCCCGCATGTTTTGCCAGATGTCAAAAACTTTATTCGGCAAAATACGGCACAGAAATCCGAATATTTCGCCGGTATAGGCCCATAGCAGGTTTTGTTTGTGGGCATCGGTGATGACTTGATAACAAAAAGAAGCAACGGGGTTTGGGCGCTTTATCTGATGCTCAAAAATTGTTCGTACGGACAAAGCATAGAACATCCGGTGTTTCAGGCAGCTGCCCGGCAGATTTAGCAGTTTGAGCAAAGTTTCATATTTCTCATGTTCCAACAGGAGCAGAACGAACTTTTGAACCAGATTTTGGCTCTCACCGCTTGAAATAGCAAAAGAAATGTCATACAGCCGGCCGTCGAGTTCAATTGCACTGCTTTCGTGAGCAATTGTTTCCGGTTTCAGGTAGGCTTTTAACAAGCGCAGGCATAAATCATCACCTTTGCGCAGGCGGATGATATTATGCATTTCTTTTAGCGTTTCCGTTAATTTCATATCCGCTTTTTTTGCTTGGCTGATAGCCATTTACAGCCAGACATCCTCATATTTGCCGATGACTTTTTGTATTGAGGCCAAATGTAACAGCCGGCGGGCATAAGACATATTTCCGGCTTGGTCAAGCAGTTGTTCAACTGTATCCTGACAAACAGAAGCCGGAAACTCTTCCGCCCAACGAAACAACAGGTCAACGGCAAGCTTTTTATCTTTGAAATGCAAAAATTCATCGATAAATATTTTGGCGTTTTCCTTAGGAATTTCATCATGCTGGAGTAATACGAGCAATGCGGCGTCAAACATCTCGCGGGGGGAGTAAACATTATATTTAAAATCGATTTCCGAGAGATCCAGCAATTTTTGCGGATTGTTTGTTAAAATGTCCAATGCAAAGCGGTACCAAGCTTTTTCGCGTAAGCGTCTGTCTGAATGGCGCAAGGCCTTAAGCATTACGGAACGTGTTAATTTTTCTTCCATATTTTTGAAAATTTCAGGGGTTAATAAATCTTGATAATATTATGCTATAATAACTTGTTTAGGGCGTTTTTATAGCATGCTTCCCAAGGTTTGGCAAGAAATATTTCAGGCATTGAAATTGAGCTGAAGGTCTTTGTAGCGGGCGGGATCGTTAATCCAGTTTTCGCGTACTTTGACAAACAAAAACAAATGGACGCGGGTTTCCAACAGTTCTTCGATTTCTTTGCGCGCCATCTGCCCGATTTTTTTGATCATGGTGCCGCCTTTGCCGAGGACAATGATTTTTTGGTTGTCGCGTTCAACATAAATTGTTTGCTCACAACGGACGGAACCGTCATCGCGGCGATCCCATAATTCGGTTTCGACGGTCAGAGAATAGGGGAGTTCCTGATGAAGGCAGAGAAAAAGTTTTTCGCGGGTGATTTCAGCGGCCAGAATGCGCAGCGGCATGTCAGAAATCTGATCTTCCGGATAATACCATGGGCTGAGCGGCAGATTGTCAGCGAGGTAGTTGTAAAAGTCTTCCAGGTTTTTGCCGTTCTCTGCGGAAACAAAAAAGGTTTCTTTGAAGTTTCCTGCTTCGTTCAAAGCGGCGCTCAAGCCTAAAAGTTTGTCTTGGTGAACAAGATCGATTTTATTAATCAGGAGAAGGGCTTCTTTTTTGTTTTTATTCAGTTTGCTGATAATGGCGCGGGTTTCGTCATCAAAACCGCGTTTGGCGTCAACGACCAATACGGTGATGTCGGCATCGCCGGCGCCGTCCCAAGAGGAGGCAACCATTGCACGGTCAAGCCTGCGTTTGGGTTTGAAGATTCCAGGCGTATCGATAAAGATAATTTGGGTATTTTTCCAGATGCCGATGCCTTTGACCAAAGAGCGCGTGGTTTGAACCTTCGGCGAAACGATAGTGACTTTGGAACCGACAAAGTCGTTGGTTATGGTTGATTTTCCGGCATTCGGCGCACCAATCAGCGCGACAAATCCGCAACGGGACGGCAAATCTTTGTCTGTTGTGCGATTGTCTTCCGTCATTTTATTTCAGCCTTTCCAGCATTTGGGCGGCTGCGGCCTGCTGCGCTAATTTTTTGTTGCGGCCGGTGCCGACGGCCGGCGGCAGTTTGCCGATTTTGACGGCAATGTGAAATACCGGCTCATGTTCGGAGCCTTCACGGCTCAGCACAACATATTCCGGCAGCGGAAAGCCTTTGCTGTGAGCGACTTCCTGTAATTTGGTTTTTGAATCCTTTGGCGGTTCAACGTTTTTATCGATCAGTTCTTTCCAGTGGGTGTCAACAAAGCTGATGGCTTCTTCATCTCCGGCATCTATAAAAATGGCACCGATAACGGCTTCGCAAACGTCGCACAATACGTTTTCGTTGCTGCGGATATCTTCATTGGCAACAATCATAAATTTGTCAAGATGAAGTGTCTGAGCCATTTGGGCAACGGTTTCTTTGCAGACGAGGCCGACAAAACGTTGTGACAGGCTTCCCTCCGGTTCATTGGGAAAAATTTTGTAGAGAAGGGCGGCAATGCTCAGTCCCAAGACCCGATCTCCCAGAAATTCCAGCCGTTCATAGTTTTTGGCCACATCTGTCGTATGGCTGCTGTGGGTTAAAGCCTGACGCAGCAGTTGCGGATTTTTGAAATGGTATTTTAGTATGTCTTGTAAATCTTCAAGCATGATTATTGTATTTTCTTAAACATTCTTTCAAAGCGGATTTTCTTTGTCCAGGCCCAGGGTTTGTACCAGGCGTCGTCTGTGTTGTGGGAGAAAAACAGCCAGCGGGCTTTGCCGACCAGATTTTCAAACGGAACAAACCCGACGCTCAGGCGGCTGTCATCAGAACGGTCGCGGTTGTCGCCCATGACAAAATAGCTGTTTTCCGGAACGGTGACCTCGACCATGTTGTCAACAAGTTCTTGTTGGTCGGAAATCTCAAGAATATTGTGTTTGACGCCGTTTGGCAGGGTTTCGACATATTGGGTATAGCGTTCGCCGTTACCGAATTTGTCGCGGATGACAAAGTCTTCAATCTGTTGGCGGTCAACGTTTTTGCCGTTGATGTATAAAATACCGTCCTGCATTTTGATTTTGTCTCCGGGCAGGCCGATGATGCGTTTGATGAAGTCGGTTTTGTTGTCCTGCGGAAATTTGAAAACGACAACATCACCGCGCTGCGGCGTGTCTGCCCAGATACGGCCGTTAAAAAGCGGCAGACTGAACGGGAAGGAATGTTTGGAATAGCCGTAGGTGTATTTTGAAACAAAAAGATAATCGCCGACATGTAAGGTCGGGTACATTGAACCGGACGGGATTTTGAACGGTTCAAACAAAAATGTACGGATTACTATTGCAATCAAAATGGCATAAATAATTGTTTTTATTGTATCTAAAATGCTTTCGTCTTTTTCCATAACCAAT
This sequence comes from Alphaproteobacteria bacterium, assembly GCA_017935485.1. Classification (GTDB taxonomy): domain Bacteria; phylum Pseudomonadota; class Alphaproteobacteria; order RF32; family CAG-239; genus MGBC133411. The sequence goes on from JAGBHO010000048.1 coordinate 18,642, forward strand.
TTCTTTCCTGAGCTGCCGTGCGGAATTCTTTTAACAAATCTGATATATCATAAACAATATTGTTTGGATATCAATAGTTATCATGTAATATTTTGATTAATTTGAAGTTAAGAATATGATTTTTTTTAACTTTTTTATAAAGTTTCAATAATTACAAAAGCCTGAGCCCAAGGGTAGTCGTCCGTCATCGTTACATGCAGGCGGCAGGGGGTGTTGCCGCTGAGGGTGTTAAGATGTTGAGCGGCATTTCCGCGCAGCTGCAGTTCGGGCTTGCCGGCCGGCGTGTGGGTAATGATCAGATCCGGCCAGAAGACACCTTGCCGGAAACCGGTGCCCAGAGCTTTGGAGCAGGCTTCTTTGGCGGCAAAACGGCGGGCGGCGGAGCAGGCGTATTCATGGGCGGAAATTTTTTGGCGTTTGGAAAGTTCGGTCTGTTCTTCTTCCGAAAATATTTTGTTAATGAAGCGTTGTCCGAATTTTTCGATGCTTTTTTTGATGCGTTCTATATTGGCAAGATCATTGCCGATACCGATAATCATTGTTTTTTAGTCCTTAGTTTGTCTGCTTTGTTTTCAAGCTTTTGCAATTTTTTTGTACCGAATTTTGAGAGTGTTGCTTTTAACAGATAATAAGTGATGAACCAGACGACCAAAACAAAAGGGATGCAGCCGATTATCATCGGCCATAATACCGGCCAGATATCGGTTAAAAAGGCGCTGAAGTCAAAACTTAACAGGGCATGGGTTGATTTTTCAAAAAAATGTAAGAAATCAACTTGTGCGCTTTGCTCATAAGCGCCGCCCAAAATAAGGCGGCCGGTGTATAATACCGAAATCCAGATGAAAGGAAATGTCCACGGATTGCCGGCAACGGTGCCGATGGCGGCAGCCAGAACATTGCCGCGGATAAACCAGGCCATCGCGGCGGCGAGGATACAGTGAAAGCCCAAAAAAGGCGTGAAAGATACGGCAACGCCGCAGGCAAAACCGGCGGCAATTGACTGCGGGGTTCCGCTCAGTTCTTCCAGCCGGTCAAGCAAATGATGCCACAAACCGGATAACCGGCTGCGGATCGGAGATGAGTTTTTTGGCTGTTCGGACAAGGCAAACTCCATAAATTCGGTTTACTGGACGGAACGGGAAACATAACTGATGACTTTGCTGGCTTTCATGGCGGCAATGATATCGGTCAGGTGTTTCAGGTCTTTGACTTCGATGTCAACCAGTATCTCAAAATAACTAATCGTCCGATAGACAATATTCAAGTTAGCGATGTTGCCGTTGTTGCGGGCAACCAGATTGGAGAGTTCGGCCAGTGCGCCGGGTTCGTTATTGAGCATGACTTTCAGCCGGCCGACATGCGGAGCGTCGGTTGCGGCATCGCCCCAGGAAATGTCAAGCCAGCGCTCCGGTTCATCGGCGTATTTTTCCAAGAGTTTGCAGTCGATCGTATGGATGGCAACGCCTTTGCCGGTGGTGACAATACCGACAATCCGGTCTCCGGGCAGAGGGTGGCAACAACCGGCGAAATGAACGGCCATGCCCGGAATCAGACCTTTGATTTTTAACGGCTCGCTTTTCTTTTCCTTGGCAGATTTTTTGAAAACAGGAACTTTTAAGGATTTGACAACGCGGCCGAGTTTGGACTGCTTATACCCCGGATAAACCGCTTTCATGACATCCCAGGCCGTTACCAGTCCTTCGCCGACTTTGGCATAGATATCGTCAATTGATTCCGCCTCAAAGTTAGGCAGGATATTCACCAGCCCTTTTTCAGAGAATTCAAGGTTTTCGCCTTTAAAAGTCCGTTCCAGAAGCTGTTGTCCCAGCGTGATAAACTGGTCACGCTTGAAAGCGCGGACATAACGGCGGATGGCGGCTTTGGCTTTGCCGGTAACGACAAAACGCTCCCATTCCGTTGACGGATGCTGGGCTTTGGAGGTGAGAACTTCAACCTGGTCGCCGTTTTGCAGGATTGTCCGAAGCGGACGGATTTCGCCGTTGATTTTAGCGCCGACGCAGGTATCGCCGACCGTGGAATGGACGGCATAGGCAAAGTCGACCGGCGTGGAGTTCATCGGCAAGCCGATCAGGTCGCCCTTAGGGGTGAAGCAGAAAACCTGATCATTGTACATTTCCAGCTTGGTGTTTTCCAAAAATTCTTCCGGATTGGAAGCCTGTTCCAAAATCTCAAGCAGTTCCCGAATCCAGCGGAAGTTTTTGCCGACGGCCTTTTGTCCCTGTTTGTATGCCCAGTGGGCGGCAATGCCTTTCTCTGCAATCTCATGCATTTCCCGGGTGCGTATCTGGATTTCGATGCGGGTATTTTCCGGTCCGATGACGCCGGTGTGGATTGATTGGTAGCCGTTGGGTTTGGGGGTTGAAATATAATCTTTAAAACGGCGGGGCACCATATGGTATTTGCTATGAACCACGCCCAGAGCCTGATAGCAGGCACCGATGTCATCAACGCAGATGCGAAAGGCCATAATGTCGGAAAGCTGCTCAAAAGAAGCGTTTTTCTGCTGCATTTTGCGCCAGATGGAATAAGGCGACTTTTCCCGTCCGGTGATGTCGGCGTCAATGCCGTTATCTTTCATGTCTTTTTCCAGCCGGCTGATAATCTTGGGAACCAGATTGTTGCCTTGCTCGCGCAAAAAGTTTAAGCGGGCGACAATGGAATCGTGCGCTTCTTTGTGGAGTTCGGCAAAGGCAATTTCTTCCAGTTCGGTCTTGACTTCCTGCATGCCGATGCGTTCGGCAAGCGGAGCATAAATGTCAAGGGTTTCTTTGGCAATGCGGGCACGTTTTTCCGGCTTTTTCAAAAAATGCAGAGTACGCATATTGTGCAGGCGGTCGGCCAGTTTGATAAGCAGAACGCGAACATCCTCCGACATGGCGAGCAGCAATTTGCGAAAATTTTCAGCTTGTTTGTTATTGGCTGATTTTTGTTCTATCATTGCCAATTTGGTCAGACCGTCAACCAATTGGGCAACCTGAGCACCGAAATTGTCGCGGATTTCTTCAACCGTGGTATCGGTATCTTCTACCGTGTCATGCAACAGGCCGGCGATAATAGATGCGGAATCGAGTTTGAATTTTGTTAAGATACCGGCGACTTCTACCGGATGGGAGTAATAGGGGTCGCCGGAAGCACGGAGCTGAGCCCCGTGCTTTTTCATGGCGAATACATAAGCTTTGTTGAGAGCGTCCTCGTCGGCGTCCGGATCGTATGATTTTACCAAATCAACAAGTTCATATTGTCTTAACATCGATGTCAGCTCCCAATAACCAAAATTGTTCAGCTTATGATTAAAGCAGAATAATCTTAATTATTCGTTATTGCTCGCTGTCGTCAAAGTCGTCGTCGAGGTCAGCGCCTATGTCGAAAGAGTCATCAAGTCGGGCGTCGTTATCTTCAATGTCGTCATCGGCAGCCAGATCAAGATCATCATCAACTTCGCCGTCGTCGTCAACAACCTGCATTGAATCGGAAACATCGCTGTCCAGCAACAGACCGGAGAACTGTTCGTCCAAATCAACCAGTTCTTTTTCTGCCGCCATAATTTCCAATTCTTCTTCTTCCGGTTCTTCAACTTCAACGTATTTTTGCAGACCCATGACCAGAGATTTTTGCAGGTCTTCAATGTTTACGGTATTGTCGGCGATTTCGCGCAGGGCAATTACCGGATTTTTGTCGTTGTCGCGGGGAAGGGTAATCGGAGAACCGGCGCTGATGTCTTTGGCTCTTTGAGCGGCAACCATCAGGAGTTCATAACGGTTCGGGATTTTATCAATGCAGTCTTCAACTGTTACACGTGCCATCTTATTCACCTTAATATTATTGTAAAATACTCTAGTTTCAAGTGTATACTCATATTGTATGCGAAATGCAATAAAAAAGTGAAAAAAACTTTTATTTTGTTTTTTAACTGATTGAAAATGCGTTTCTTTTTAATCTATGCCGTCCAAGGGATGAAAAATCAGCATATTATTGATCCTTCTGAACGAATCGTCCATCTCCCGGCGATTCCGAATGACGGCGGCAACGTCCGGCAACGGGGCGTCGTACATTTCTATCAGGCCTTGCATGAGGGCATAGTTGGCCCGGGCAAGATTGGGCGATAATCGGGAAACGCTTTTGTCGAGCAGTCCTTTGCGGTAGGCTGAAATTGCCGCCGCCGTGCTTTGGCTCATATTGGCGGCACGATGCGCTTTAACGGTTTTGTCACAGGTATAACCCCATTCGTCAAGCGTAAAGCCTTGTTCCGCGGCAATGGCTGCCAGTTTGCGTTCTTCTCCGATAATGCGGAACTTCTGAATCAGGCGGCGGCAGGGATTGGCCATGTCTTTTATCAGCGGACTGACGGGAAAGCCCGGGTTTTGCTCATCTTCCCATAAGTTCAGCATTTTAGTCGCCTGCATGATTTTCAGAAAAGTCTGAAAATCTTTGTTGAGGGCGGATATTCCTTTGAAAGTTTGTGCAACGGCCAGGGCATCGGGTGCGGTCAGAGGGCTGTGCGGTCCGGGGTTGATTGTCCGGCGGCTGAGCGGGTCAATCTTGTGCGGCAGGAGTTTGCGCGTTTTGGGAATATATGCCCGTAAATCGGCATATTGGTTTAAGTTTTCATAAAATTGCGGATTGTATTGCACTTTGGGCCGCGGGGGGCGGTTTTGCGGAAATTCACTTGTGTAGCCGTAAGTTTGCCAGACTTCAGGCATCAGAACCCAGTACAGAGCCGGAGATAAAAACTCAATATCTTCAATATGTTGAAGTTCAGGTGCTATGCGTTCGGGAAATTGATTTTTGGTTTCTTTGATGCCGGGGTAGTTTAATACCTTCGGGGACATGCCGGGGACGGTATGCATGAAAGGCCCGATGTACGGATAGCTGCCGGGCGGCATCATTTTTATTGCTTCCAGAATGACGTCTTCCGTCGGTGTTTTCAGCCGTTTTTCCGACAAGCCGTAGGATTTGATGATACGCCGGAACGCAGCTTTGAATTTTTTGCCGATGTTCCACGTATAGTCATAACCTTTGTCGTAGTCTTTGTCGGCATCTATTTTGGCCTGCAGCTCTGTTGCAGGCGGATAGTTCTCATGAAGGTTGACTTCATAGAATTTTTTGTATTTACCCGCTTCATTGGCAATGGAAAGTGCGGGGCAGACAAGTACAAAACAGATGCCGAAGAAGACCGTTCTTTTCATTATTGATTGGTTACCCTGATTTTGAAAGTTAAAATTTGTTTTTCACCCGGCTTTAAAGTGAAATCCCATTCGCGGGTACGGGAGTTCTTTTCTTTGCCGGCCAAGCTTTCCGCCAATAACTGATACTGGTTGCCGAAGCTTTGGACAAAGGCTATTTCCGCATCTTCGTTCTTAGAATTTTCAAACGTGATTTCGACGGCGATTTCACGCATGTCTTTGGCAATGTTCTGGCTTTGGGTGATTTTGCCTTTAGCCCAGATGTCAAAAGCAGAGCCGGTGTTCAATTCGATTTTTTCTCCAACGGCGGTATGGGAAAGCGGGCTTTCGCCAATAAACTGAAGCGTGCCGGAAGAATCTTTTTCATACATTCTAACGGTTCCCGACGGCAGCGGTTCCCCGAGGTTGGAGGCTTTGTCGTTGGTGATTTTGAAGATGACGGCAGGGTTTTGTTTTTCAAATTCGTCAAGGCTGGTGCCGAGGCCGAGATACAACGGAGAAGTAAAGCGATATTCTTTGTTGTAGGAAACGTCGTTGTTGGTCATCAGGCTGACTTGTTTGGACTGTTTGTCTTTGATTGTGGTTTGAAAAGGCAAAGTGTACATATAATAGTCGCCAAGGCTTTCTCCGGCCGGGGCGGCGGCACTTTCGGCCACGCTGTCAAAGGCGGCTGCTTTCAGCATCATGCCGGCGGCGTAGTTGCGCGGCATGACAGGCTGTACCTGATTGATGTTGCCGGCAATCAATTGTACCTGAGCATTTTTATAATCGGTTCCGGACTGGTTGTTTAACGTTACCCATCCGTTTAAGTTTAATTTATCGGCCGAGCCGATTTCAACAATGTAATCGGCTTTCCAGCGGATTCCGTTGGTCAGGTAGGCAAGTTCCAGATTTTGTTCTCCCGGCCGCGCATTTTCGACATTGGCGACCAAAGTGGGTTTGGTACGCAGGCCTGCGGGAATTTTTTCATAAATAATCCGTCCCGGAAAGCGGGTTTCCACACCGTAGGAAAATTTCAGAACCGGCGTGCCGGATTGGGTGCTCAGAAGGGTGGCGGTATTAAAAGTATCTTGACCGGTTTTATAATTGAATACGGCGGTTTTGACCTGTTGTCCGACGGAAGCTTCCTGCAGGTTGGCGCTTGTCAGCACGTTGTAATCGTAATTTTGTTCAATGACTTTAAGACCGGAGCCTGACAACATTGCCGTTTCCGGCTTCATCTGGCGGGCAACGCCTTCAAAAGCAATCTGCGACCGTCCCTGAGGCAGGTCTATGCTGCGGGAATCGCGGATGAAGGCAAGGTTGTTATTATAAATGCTTAATGACAGGCCGGTGTTTTGTTTGTCGGTCAAAAGAATCTCGTTTTCGCCGGCCAGAGACGGCTTGGGCAGGAAAAGCAGGGATAGAGCCAGCAATGACGCTGCGGCGGGTTGTTTCATAATAACATCTCCTTAAAATATTTTTCATTTTACCGTTTTATGCCAATATAATCTGTTTTTTTTGAAAAAAAAAGTGATAATTTGAGAATATTACTAGACTCGGGACAATTATCGGGCTATTATCCGGATATTAAATTGATAAGTTTTATAAGGAGAACTCTAATGGCTTGGACCGAACAGATGGTTGAAGATTTGCGCGCAATGTGGAAACAAGGGATGACAACCGCCGAAATCGGCAAGAAACTTAATGTTACAAAAAATTCCATTGTCGGCAAGGTTCACAGACTGGGATTGTCCGGACGTCCGTCCCCGATTAAGAAAAAAGACGAAGATGCCGTCGAGAGCAAGGTTGAAACAAATGCGGCAGTTCAGCCTGCTGCAGAAGCCAAACCTGCGGCCGTTCCGGCAAAAAGTGCCGGCAAAGCCGAGAAATATACTGCAGAAAGCCGTCCGTCCGCCCCTTCTGCCGCCAAAACCGATACTGCCAAAAAGGGAATGGTTTCTTTGGTGGATTTGGATAATCATACCTGCCGCTGGCCGTTGGGCGATCCGAAAGACGAAAATTTTCATTTCTGCGGCAGAAAGGTCAAAATCGGTCAGACTTATTGCGAAGAACATGCCAATATTGCCTATGTAAAAGCGGTCAAAAAGTAAGGACTGCTTCCGTACGTTTGTAAAATATTAACCTATTTGGGTGCAATATATTATTGCAGAAGTTTTTTATGAGCGTTTATAAGGATTATAAATTATGTCGTTAAGTTCGATTTTGTCGTATTTGTTTGGTTTTGCCGTCGTTATCGGTGCGATTGTGGCTGCTACCGACCGGCCGGAAGCTTTTATTGATATTCCCAGTATTATTATTGTTCTTGGCGGAACGATAGCGGCATTGTTTATTTCTTTTGAACCTAAAACGGCACTGGAAGCTTTTAAGCTTATTTTCAGCACGCTTAAGCCGCATAAGGATTCTTCGGCATCTTTAAAAGAAGAAGTCGGACGGATTGTCCGCTGGGCATATATCGTGCAGAAAAACGGTTTGCAAGGCCTTGAAAATGAGGTGACTGACAGTTTGCGTCAGGAAGATCCGTTTTTGGCTTACGGTGCCGATTTGGTGGTAACCGGATATACCGGTGCGGAAATTAAGCAGATTTTGGAAAGCATGATGGACGCGCAGGCGGAAAGAGACTCCAAAGGCGGCGGCGCCCTGATGAAAATGGGCGGCGACTCTCCTGCTTTCGGTATGCTCGGAACTTTGATCGGGTTGGTGATCATGCTGGGTAACATGGGGTCAGATCCTGCAGCAATCGGGCCGAGTATGGCCGTGGCTTTGATTACGACGTTTTATGGCATTATTCTGGCACGAATTTTCTTTATTCCCGCGGCAACAAAAGTTGCGGCCCGGAATAATGTGTCCATGTTTAAATATAATTTGCAGATGGAAGGGCTGGTTTTGCTGGCGGAACGCAAAAGCCCGCGTTATATTCAGGATAAAATCAACTCATTTGTCGATGTGAACGAACAGTTCCTTATTGACCGCGATATGAATACATCAAACAATTAACGGGATCAGGCGAATGAAGAAAAAGAAAGAGGAGCGCATTGACGAAGACTGGATGTCTACCTATGGCGACATGGTGACGCTCCTGCTTTGTTTTTTTGTAATGATATCTTCTGTTTCTAAGGTCGATTTGGCAATGTTTGAGCAAATTCAGGCCGGTATGAATGAAGGTTTCGGACAGAAAGACGTTACACGGCCGATTGAGATGATGATGATTGAGCTGACTGATGATATTCAGTCTATGAGTCTGGGAGAAGAGGTGGCGCTTGGAACCGATGCTCAGGGCGTGGTGATTGAATTTGGCGGAGATTTGCTGTTTCAGCACGGATCGGCCGAGATCAGGCCCAAAATGCTTCCGGCGTTGAAACGGCTGGCCGCGACATTGATGTCTGACCGTTATAATTCTTTTAATTTCAGCGTGGAAGGTCATACCAGCGACGAGCCTTTTTCCAGCGACTTATATCCGTCAAATTGGGAATTGTCCGCAGCAAGGGCGGCGGCGGTCGTTCGTTTTCTGGAAAGCCGCGGTATTCCCCGCGTCAGGTTAAAAGCAACCGGTTTGTATGATAATGCGCCAAAGTATCCGAATCATGATCCTTATGGCGAGCCTATTCCGCAGAATATGATGAAAAACCGCAGGGTGATTATTCATGTTGAGCCGTCTTTTAAATGATATTTGAGGATCTTATGGTATTTGCTTTTTTTAAAAACAATTTTCGTGTCTGGCTTGTGATTGCAGGTATCGGGTTTTGGTTTGCGGCCGGTTACGGGTTTGTGTCCGAAACTTTTAATGATAAAGTATCTGCCGGTATATTTTTCCGTATTTCAGGCAGTTGGTTTTTTCCGCTTTTATTGTCGGTTTTGTGGTTAAAAAAAGAGGGATTGCAGACGCTTTTGGCCAAGTATGCCTTTTATGTTTTTATTTTTGTTTTTGGCATCGGAGCGTTATGTATTTTCGTACTTTTGCTTACGGGAGCACTTTCCTGCGAGTGGGCAGGCAAAGGTTTGGGCGAAGCAGTCCGTTTTTATTATCTTCTGGTTCTGCCGGCGCTGCATGGGGTTGAAATTGCCCTTTCTTTGCTTATTGCCGCAGTGTTTTCTTTGCTTGTCGGTTTTATGAATGAAAAATGGTTTGGGGTTTTTGAAGGCAAAAAAAATAAAACCGTCCTTTTGGTCTTGTTATATTTGTGGGTGACTTTTTTGCCTAATCTTATTCAGTTTTCTTCTATGATGTAATTTTTGAATTGCCTTTTTGAATTAGCCGGTGAAAAATTTGAGTTTATGTCCGAATTTGCAGCCGTTGATGAAAAAGGATTTTTAGCTAAAAGGTTGAAACGGAATTTAAAAAGCAGCTTTTATTTTGAAGGCTGCTTTTGAGATGTTTATACCGGTTATTGTTTTGTGAGCATCGGCCATTTGTTTTGGCTGACTTCCTGCAGCGTTTGCGGATTTTCGCCAAGGCGCATTTGATAAATCCAGTAATTGGCCATGACTCTTTCGATGTACAAACGGGTTTCGCGTGACGGTACAAGTTCAATAAACAATAAAGGATCATTATTATCCTTTATTGTTTTCAGCCATTTATAAAGGTTTCCGGGACCGGCGTTATAGGCTACCAGCATGTAGAAAATGTTGCCGTTGACAAAGGGTTTATCCAGCAGATATTCAATATATTGTTGCCCGAGTTCCAGATTGTATTCCGCTTTGAACAGCGGTCGGCAGTCCTGACGAAGGCTTTTGTCTTTGGTAATGTGGTATGCCGTATTGGGCAGCAGCTGCAAAAGACCTTTGGCTCCGGCCGGACTGGAGGCATGCGGGCTGAAGGAAGATTCCTGACGGGCAACGGCCAGCAGCAAAGCTTTGTTCAGACGCCAGCCTTTTTCCGGTTCCCAGTGCGGAATCGGATAGTTAAAGTAATCATAGCATACATTGTTATTTTGAGTACTCAGTTGTTTGGACAGATGCATGGCTATCACATGGGCGCGATATTTATGAGCCAGAAAGAGCAGGGCTTCTTTTTGAGCATCTGGAATCGGTTCGGCGCTGTTCATGATTTCTTGTCCGGCCAGTTTATATTGCTGACATAAGATGAGAATTAGCGCCCGTTTGACCGAGGCGTTTGCCATTAGTCCCGGCAGATAGTTATCAAGACTCAGATTGTTGTAGTAGCTCATTGACGTCCATTGATAATCGGGAGTGATACCGGCTTTGCGACTGCCAAGGATACCGTAAAAGGTGTATTTGTATTTAGCAGCCTCTTTATACCACTGTTTGGCCAGTGATTTCTGTCCGCGTTTTTCATAGCTGCGTCCGGCCCAGTAAGCGCCGGCGGCAACCAGCCAGTCGTCATTTTTCATTTTGCCCAAGGTTTTGAATTTTCCGGAAGCCGTTTTGTATTGTTTCAGCCGCCAGGAGGACAGGCCTGCAATCCAGTAACCGGTTGCATTGTCCTGTTCTCTGTTGATTGTCCGTTGTGCCCACTCCTGTGCCAAAACGTTTTCATTGTCCAGAAGGTATTTCTGTGCCAGCTTGGCGGATAAAAAAGCATAATATCGGGACGGAAGCTGTTTTTGCAACGCTTTGTTTTCCAGAATAATTCTGGCAGCTCTGGTCTTTCCTTTGTTCAGGTTTTTGGCAAAGTTTCTGACTTGTTTTTCAATAAATATCAGCTTTTTTTCCGGCATATGCTCAAAATCTTGATAATTCCAACTGTAGTATCCGAATTTTTTTTGAAAAACCGGTTCCGGCAGGGCTTGTTTTTGATTTTTCGGAGCTTTTCTTTGGGCAAGCTTATAAATGCGTGGCGCCTCCGGAAGGTCTGCGTATTCTGTCAGCCAGCTTTTTAATTCCGGATAACTGCTGGTATAAGTTTTGGAAAGATATATTTGCGCTTTGACATGGCCGAGCAGGATTTTATTGTCAAGTTTTTTTATCAGTTTGCGGGCTGCAGTTATTCTGTTGTTTTCCAGAGCATAAAAAATCTTTTTATACGTTTTGATGTCATTTTTGGAGATGTCTGCTGCTTTTAAAATCCGTGAGGTTTCCCGAGAACTGATCCGGGGATCAATTTCGGCAGAATTTTCCGTTGCCGAAACCAGAACCGGAGCAAAAAACAAAATGCCCCAGAAAAACAAAAAACAGAGAATTTTTTTCAACATAGGTTTATCTTACCCGACTCCAGGTCAGCAGAGCGGCGCATTCTTCCGAGGTCTTTCCTTTTATTCTGCAGCGGTTGCTGACAATGTTGGGCACTTTATCTACGGTATAACACCCTTCTCCCAGCAAGGCAATTTCCTTGTAGTGTTTGACATGAGGAGGAATATCGTAGAAGTTGGAGGCAGAAGTTATTTCCGGCCAGACCAGCTGGAAACTGAGTTGGGTTACTTTGTTTTTGGTCAGGGGCAGAACGGAAATCTTCATGGAGCAGCTGACATTTCCCGATAAAGTATGGTTGATTTTGAAATCTTCATAAAATATCAGGATATGTTCGTTTTCTCCGTTGGCAGCTTGTAGTGCCGCGGCTTTGTCCCTTGTTATGATTTCATTGTAACGTACAGCCGGACCGGCATTGTTTTCTTCTGCCGGTGCGGCGGCGGGAGCAGGATAGCCAAAACTTTGTGCGGCAGTTTGGGAACCGGACAGGCAAAGGACACACAGCAAAAGCAATGCAAAAATTTTAGGTGCCGGATTCATCTTTCCTCCTAACCGTTATTTGTTTAAGATGGCCGATACTTTATTGATGTTGGTTTCCACCTGGTTAAACAGAGTATCAATTTCTTTTTTGTCAGCGTCCTTCTGGGCATTTTCCTGAGTTGCCTGATCGTTTATGGAAACGGGTTTGAATTCGGTGTAGTATTGCGGATCGATAGACGGTACAAAACGGAAGATGCCGGAACAGGAGAAGTTGTTTTTCCGTTCTTGGATTTTGCATCCTTTCACGTTAATCTCAGGATCTTTCATTAACAAAAAGCAATTGGTGCCGTCGATTTTTGATTTGATTGTTTTTTGGCGGAATGCTTGCAATGACGGGATATCAACGGTGGAAATGATTGCGTTTTCCGAAACCGGCGTCTGTGCAATGTAGCTGCCGAAAGCCGTTTTTTTGTCAGCGTTGGCGGCCGTGTTTCTGTTGGTTTCGTCAAGCCATTTTAATTCGACGGTAATATCGTTGATATTGACGTTGCTGCGGTTGTAAATGGTTGTGTTGAATTCGCAGCCGACGGTCTGGTTGGAGCCGTCTTTCAGCGGAACGACGTTGTGGACTTTCAACAAAACGGCTTCTTCGGTTTCTGCCGCGGCCGGCGTTACCGATCCAAAGCAGAGCAAGCCTGTTAACACCAAAACAATTTTTTTGCATTCAAACATTTTTCATTCCTTAAAGCGTTAATATCAATTTCCTTTATAATAATAGAATTATTTTTTTAGCCAATAAGTTTTTCAAACTATTGCATAGTTTTCTTTAAGCGGAGCAAATCGCTCCAGGCCCGGGATTTTTGCGCGGCGTTGCGCAGCAGATAAGCCGGATGGAAGCTGGCAAGCACCTGAATCTTGCCGCCGTCGGATTTTTCGTATTCAAGCCAGCGGCCGCGCAGGCGCGATATCGGTTCCTGATTGTCCAGCAGGGCATTGGCGGCGCTTCCGCCCAGAATCAATATATATTCGGGGTCAACCAGTTCAATCTGGCGTTTTAAAAACGGCAGGCAGACGGCAATTTCCGCGCTGGTCGGCGTCCGGTTGCCGGGGGGGCGCCAAGGAAGAACGTTGGTGATGTAATAAGCCGAGCGGTCCATGCCGATGGCGGACATCATCTTATCGAGGAGATGGCCGCTGCGGCCGACAAACGGACGTCCGATGCGATCCTCGTCCGCTCCGGGAGCCTCTCCGACCAGAACGACTCGCGCATGCGGGTTGCCGTCGCCGAAAACCATATGCGATGCCGTCAGTTTCAGAGCACAGCCGTCAAATTTTTCTACGGCGGCACGCAATTCATCCAGCGTTTGAGCTGCCGCGCAGATTTCATGAGCATTTTGGCAGGCGCTTAACGTGGCTTGAGCCAGTTCGGTTGTGGCCTGTCTTTCGGACGGAGCCGGGGCGGAGGGCAGAATTACGGGCGCTTTACGGATAACAGGCTCTGCCATGGCGGCCTTTTTTTCAGACAATCCGACTCCGAACGGTTCGTCGGCGAGAATTTCATCAACCCCCGCCATGACGTAATATTCCAATGCCGCTTTTATGTTTAATTTTTCTTCCATGCCTTTATTCTTAATAGAAATTTATTTTTTTGCAATCTTAATCATTTATTTGCACATATTTTGTGTTATATTTTTAATTTAGTATTGTATATCCGGAAAACTTATATATAAAATATACCGTCTGGGTTAAATTAGGTGGTGGCTGTATGTCAAAATTTGCTTATTGTATTGTTTTTTTGTGCGGGATAATGCTGTTTAATTCCTGTTCCAACCGGATGGATGTTGAAACCTCCGGCGTGCAGTCTTATTCTGTCTTTGACAATAAAAACAATGTCGGCAAATCTTACGGGGCTTATGTGGCCGGACGGGTGGCACATCTGCGCAAAAATTTTAGTCAGGCTGCCGATTTTTATATGGTTGCGCTGCAGGCGGATCCCGATAATCCCGAGCTTGTCAGCAAGGTTTATCTGCTTTTGACCTCAAAGGGAAGAATTGACGAAGCGGCAAAATATGCCGAGGCCTCTTTGAAAAAAGGCGATAAAAACAGCTTTATTTATATGATTTTGGCCGTGAATAACATGAAAAACGGCCGCTATGCCAAAGCCGAAAAAAATATGAGCCATTTGAACGGGCAAATTTACAAAGGGTTTATCGTACCGTTTATGTCGGCCTGGAATTTTGTCGGGCGTGACGGTTCGGAAGAAAAAAATCTGCAAAATGCCATCGCACAGCTGGAAAAAGTCAAGGACGAGCCCGGGCTCAGGGCAATGTATCTGCTGCATTCCGGCATGATTTACGATTATGCGGGTCGCAATGACAAAGCGCAGACTTATTATGAGATGGTGATCAATCAGGAAAGCCGGGAGATGTCTTTGCGGGCTTTGCAGATTATTACCAATTTTTATTTGCGGACGAATCAAAAAGACAAAGCCGTGGCTCTGGTTTCGCGTTATCATAACGAGACGGTTCTGGCTGATATGTTAAAAAATATCAAAACCGAAATTATTGGAGCTAAACCCGGAACAACCGAAAAAATTCTGACTTCGCCCAATATCGGTCTGTCCGAGGCCTTGTTCAACGTTGCGTATTTTCTGAGACAGGATCCCACAGGTCTGGATTTGGCTCATATGATTGTCAGCATGGCGATCTATGCGAATCCGAAATATGATTTTGCCAAGCTGTTTTTGGCGGATGTTCTGGAAAACAGGGATATGTATGAAGAGGCCAATGAAGTGTACGGCGAGATTGACAAATCTTCCGTCGCCTATTATACCGCACAGCTCAAAAAGGCCGGAAATTTTGTTTCGATGAATGACTACCGTTCGGCTGAGCTTTTGCTCAAAACATTGGTTTTGGACGGCTACAGTTCCTATGCCCTCTATCTGGATCTGGGAGATGCCCTGCGTTTTAACGGCAAATACGGTGAGGCAATCGAGTATTACCGCAAGGCCGTCAAGGCTATGCCCAAGAACAGTGAGCAGCGCTGGGTGCCGCTTTATGCGCTCGGAATTGCCTATGAGCAGGATAACCAGTGGAACAAAGCAGAAAAAGCTTTTCTGAAAGCTTTGGATATGAGCCAGAATTATTATCTTGTACAGAATTATCTCGGGTACAGCTGGCTGTTGCAGGGAAAAAATGTGGAAGAGGCCTTTGGCATGATTGCGGACGCTTATCAGCAGGCGCCGACCGACGGGCATATTATTGACAGTATGGGCTGGGCATTTTATCAGCTCGGCATGTATGAAAAAGCCGCCGAATATTTGGAAAAAGCCGCCGAACTGGAACCGGCAAATGCCGTTATCAGCAATCATCTGGGGGATGCCTACTGGAACTCCGGACGCAAAAACGAGGCTTATTTTCAGTGGAATCATACTTTGACCAGCAAAGATGATGCCAAAGAAGTTAACCTGACGGAAGTCCGCAGGAAAATCGAAAACGGCCTGCCTGTGCACAAGCCGCTGAGTTTTGACAAGAAGCTGATTGAAGAAAAAATTTCTCAAATTGAAGAATAAAAAAATTCCGCCTGCTTGAAAAACAAGCCATGCAGCTTATATCCGAAGTGTTAAGCTTTGGAGGGTGCTATGGAATTATATTTGTTTTTGGCTTTTATTCTTTTGTATATTTTGATGTCTTTTTTTGTGCAGAAAAATGTTTTGCGAAAAATCTGGACGCTGGCTTTTGTTGTCGCTTTTGTGGTTACGGCTGTTGCAATCGGTTTTTTACGCGTGAATAATCAGGATGTTATGATGAATGCCAATGAGCTCAACTGGTATTATATGCTTTATCTGTTCGGCTCTATGTCTGTTGTTTTGGGGGCCATTAATCTGTGGATGTACCGCAAGCCGCTGTTTGGGATATTTTTTGGCAGCGATGATGACAACGAAGCAAAGGATGACAAAGACTAATTTTCAAAAATGACTTTAACTTTTTTGCCGTCAATCTTTGTATAATAACGATTTTTATCAAAGCAGAGCAGAGGTTTGCGCAGGTTTAGAAAACGGCAGGCCTTGGGTTTGTCCGAGCATTGCAGCTCCAGCCGGTTGTTGACCAGCCGCAGTTTTCGGATTTCTTTTATTTTATGGGCAAAGTTAAACAATTCTTCCAGATGCTTCCAGCTTTTGTATCCGGGCATTGGTTTTTCGATCTCAATTGTATTCCCGTCCCACGGAGACGTATATTTTTCTTCAAATTCCTTACGGTTGAGGCCTAACGTCAGCAGGAGGTTTTCATCAACTTCGGCGAGGTTGTCGCTAGCGTGTACCAGAAAGCCGCCGCCGGTCCACTGACGGTAGCGGTTTTTGTTGCGAACGGCGTTGTCGTTGATTTCATATCCGCGGCGGGGATTGAGTTTGTATACGGGCGAATTGTCCCAGCCGATGACCAGCAGAAATTTTCCGCGGCCGCATTCCCGTGTTTTGCGGTATCCGCCGCGCATGTTCTTATTATAAAAACGGGTAAAATTGTTAGGGAAAGATTTTTCGGGCCAGCTGATTTCAAAAATCCGCAGCAGTTCATATTTTTGTTTAATGTCATCCAATATGCGTTTTTCTTCTTTGCGGGCATTGTTCCAAAGCAGAAAAATCTGTAGTTCTTTTGCCAATATATCCTCCACAAATTTACCGGTTGATGTAACTTATAAAATTATCTTTTTGAAATCAAGGGCTTTTTTGCCAAGTAGTGGAAATCTGGGATAATATAATTGCTTTAGCGCCGTTCCAAGGGTATAGTAAACCAAGTTTAATTTTTATTGAGGTTTGTATTATGAAAGTTGCAATTGTCGGAACAGGCTATGTCGGACTGCCAACAGGTGTCGGGCTGGCTGAATTGGGAAATGAGGTTTGCTGTGTCGATAAAATGGAAGAAAAAATCGCGGCTCTTAATGCCGGAGAGCTGACTTTGTATGAAGATGGCCTGGAGGAATTATTTAAGAAAAATGTTCAGAACGGAAGACTGACTTTTACAACAAATATGGCCAAGGCGGTTATCGGGGCGGATGTTGTGTTGCTGGCGGTCGGAACTCCGCCGCATCCGGTTACCAAAGAAGCTGATCTGCAATATATCTATGCCGCGGCGGAAGAATTGGCACAGTATTTGGACGGATATACCGTGGTTGCGACAAAGTCAACGGTTCCGGTCGGTACCGGAGACGAGATAGAGGCGATTGTCCGGAAGGTTAATCCGCAGGCAGATGTTGATGTGATTTCGTTGCCTGAGTTTTTGCGCGAGGGCTTTGCCATTCATGACTTTTTTCATCCGGATCGTATTGTTGTCGGAGCCAACAGCAAAAAAGCCTGTAAAGTTATGCAAAAGCTTTATGCTCCTTTTGTGGGAAAAACCGAATTTTTATGGGTGAAACGCAAGTCTTCCGAAGCTATCAAATATGCTTCCAATGCCTTTTTGGCGATGAAGATTCATTATATTAACGAGATGGCCGACTTTTGTGAAAAGTCCGGTGCTGATATTCATGAAGTTGCCAAAGGAATGGGTATGGACTCCCGTATCGGCAACAAGTTTTTGAATGCCGGGCCGGGTTACGGCGGTTCCTGTTTTCCGAAAGATACCAATGCTATGGCGCAGATGGGGCGCAAATACGGCGTGCGTCTGAATCTGATTGAAACGACAATTGCCAAAAATGATGAACGCAAAAAGGAAATGGCGGAACGGGTCATTTCTAAGATTAAAAATAATCCGCAGGGTAAAATTGCCGTTTTGGGTCTGGCTTTTAAAGGCGGAACTGATGATTGCCGCGAATCTCCGGCAATGGATATTTTGAAAGAAATGCTTGAACACAGCAGCAATATTACGGTTTTTGACCCCAAGGCCATGGCTAATGCCGAGAAATTGCTCGGGGCACGCGTGACTTATGCCAAAGATGCGTATGAGGCCTGTGAAAATGCGGAAATCATGGTGATCTTGACTGAGTGGGAGGATTTTAAAAATCTGGATTTGAAGAGAATCCGCGGCTTGATGAAAGCTCATAAAATTGTTGATTTACGGAATATGCTGCAGGCCGAAGAAGTTAAAAAATCAGGGTTTGAATATTCCTGTATCGGGATGAATTCTTAAATTCCGGTATTATATTTGTGCGGTTAACCTGTTGAAAAGGAGAAAAATATGAGAAACAGCGGCGAGAGTTGTGACAGGGCATGCAAGTTGGTGCCGGCACTGGTTATTGGTTTCGGGCTGATGCTGGGCGGTTTTTTCCCGGGGTATTATTACTATAAATCCAAGACCGACATGAATATCGTAACGGTCAAAGGCCTGGCAGAGATGGATGTGACGGCCGATTTGGCGGTTTGGGAGATTAAATTTACGGTTACCAGCGATAACCTGCAGACTGCGCAGAAGGAATTGAGCAGCCGTTATCAGACGATTTATGAGTTTTTGCAAAAACAGGGGCTTAAGCCGGAAGAGGTTTCCGAAGGGCGGATTGATACGAATGACCTGATGACCAATCCCTATCGTGACCGAAACGTGATTTCCCGTTATATTCTGACGCAGACGGTTTTGGTTCGTTCCAATAATGTCGATTTGGTAAAGAAAGCGGTTAACGCAACCGGAGAGTTGGTGGCCAAAGGCGTCGTATTTGACAGTCAGTCTTACGGATCGCCGGTTTCTTATATCTTCACCAAATTGAATGATATAAAACCGCAAATGCTTGAAGAAGCCACAAAAAATGCGCAGGCAGCGGCAGAGGAATTTGCCAAGAGTTCGCACAGCAAGGTTGGCAAAATCCGTCGGGCAAGTCAGGGCGTTTTTTCTATTTTGCCGCGTGAACAGACTGCCAATGCTCAGGAAATGACCCAGATAGAGAAAAAGGTTAGGGTTGTTTCTACAATCGAATACTATATTAATTAATGTGCTAAAGCGGCATCTTGCTTGTGATTTTTTCGCTCGTGTACCTCATTGTACACGTCGCTCGAAAATTACGGCGCAGCATACCGCTTTATCCCATTAATTGGGTTGTGGCTGCTAAAGCATCATCTTGCTTGTGATTTTTTCGCTCGTGTACCTCATTGTACACGTCGCTCGAAAATTACGGCGCAGTATACCGCTTTATCCCATTAATTGGGTTGTGGTTGCTAAAGCGGCATCTTGCTTGTGATTTTTTCGTTTGTGTACCTCTTTGTACACGTCGCTCAAAAATTACGGCGCAGTATACCGCTTTATCCCATTAATTGGGTTGTGGCAGCTAAAGCATCATCTTACTTGTGAGATTTTTTCGCTTTATTCGGGTTGTGGCAGAGTTGAGGGTATGTTATTTAAAGAACAGTCCGTAAAAAACGGACTGTTCTGAGTTAAAGCTGTTTTTTAAAAGCGGTTACTTTCTTTGCAAGTGCTGTAATCTCCCCAATAATCGGTAGGAAGATGTCCGTCTGTTGTACAGAAATTATTGTTGCATCGATATTCACAATATCCTGTATAAGTACAACTGTATGACTTATAATTGCTTCCGTAATCGCTGTTACAGGCGGCTATCGAATCATAATATTTTCCGCCGTTAAAAATGGCGTGCCCCCAGGTTGTTACTTCAATGCCGTTGTAAACGCCGGTTTCTTTGTTGTAACATCCGTATCCTGTTTTGGTCATACCAACAGGTTTATCCAATATGCAAGTCATTCCATTTTTTTTGCATTGTTGCATGTGATAATCAGTGTTTGTATCTCTGTCCGGCCAAGGATCAAAAGGTTTGCAGATATAGTCTTGGTATTTTGCGTAAACTACCCACGGGTTTGATTTACAACAAGTTCGCGTACCACCACAGCCGTTTGAACAAGTTTCCGTTCCGTAAGAGCAGTTAGTCTGGTTAGCCAGCGGCGAGCAAGAGTTGCATGAAGTGCACTTGCTGCAGGAATTGTAAGAAGAACATCCGTAAGAACAAGATTTGGAAGTTACGGAACAGTCAGTATTGTATTGACATTCGTAACAGCTTGTTCCGCATTCGGTAGAAGAAACCTTTGTTTTTACATAAGTAGAGGAACAAGACACGGATTTCTGACCGGAACGGCAGGTATCGGAACAGGAATAACAGTTACCGCATTCGGAAGATCCGACATAAGAACCGGAATATGAGGTACTTCCGGAAGTACAGTCTTTACAGTAACGACAAGTTGACCCGCATTCGGTTGTTGTAGCATAAGAACCGCTGTAGTTCTTTGACCCTCGGGAACATTCATCGGAACAACAGCGATAACAAGTATAGCCGCAAGTGTCGGTACCGGAAGAGCCGCGGGAAGCGTCGCAAGTAACTTTGTAATTGGAGGGACAACCGGCCGAGGGCGAAGCGGTACAGCACTTGCCGTAGGAACTGTCCCACTGACAGCGGTTTGTAGTGGCATAAAGCCGTCCGGAAGAACATGAATTGACATATCCGGCTTCCCGACAAGCGCGCGGCCTGTCTACTTTACATTGTTTATAATAAGGCTTGCCGTTCGGACACTGTCCGTCAACAAACGAAGGCAGCGAACAGGTTTGAGTGTTATACCCGTTATCGGTACACCATTTAACCGGATCGCATTTAAGATAGTGATCATCGCGGGAGCAGGTACCAACTTTAGCTTGGTATTGCGGACACTCACCGGATAAATAATAGGTATAACCTTTCTTTTCGCAATATTCCGAATCTTCGTTGACATTCATGTTGATATCACCCTGAACAGTATCGGAATCCTGACAGTCAGGCAGGAAGCAGACCCCTGCAAA
>JAGBHO010000049.1 GCA_017935485.1 Alphaproteobacteria bacterium
GAGATTGTGCTTTGAAGCATTTGTCATTCTGCGGCTTTCTTCTACTGTCATTCTCGGGCTCGACCCGAGAATCCATAAAGAAACAGGCAGGGTGCTGATTGTGAGATGGATTGCCGGATCGAAGTCCGGCAATGACAATAAAAAAGAGCTCGGGGATAATAAAAGCAATGGTAAAGAAGAAAAAAGCGGGATTTTTTCCCGCTTTGTATTTAACCCTCTATCTCTTCCTCCAAAGCTTCAAAGCTGCCTTCAGGGGCTTCATTGAATTCTTCCGGTTCGGCGTTATCCGGTTCATTCGGATCCGGCGCAACTAGGCGCAGCTCTATTCTTCTGTTATAATACTTCAGCATCTTTTTAAGTACGTTTAATTTCAAAACTCCGCGCCCGAGTTCGATATCGTCAAGTTCCCGTTCCGTTATTTTTAATTTTTTACACACCTGCCATACGCGAAGCTGCCGTTCATGGCGTTCAAAGAACAAAGCAAACCCTAATGTCTTGTTGAAATTTCTTAAATGATCTGGCGCCGTCGTATGATAATAAAATTTTCCCATTTCTTTTTAGCTCCTTAGTTTTGTTAAAACAAAACCACCTTAAAAATTAAGGTGGCGGAGCTCAAAAACTGCGATAAACCAGTCACCGTTATTCGCCCGCAAAGCGGCTTATTTCCGGCACTCCGCCCGAGCGGATATTTTATCGAGATGTTTTTGAGACACCGCAGTCCGTCTCCGGACTGCGGATATTATATTAAACGAATCCACCGTCAATGCAAGCGGATTTTTACGGTTTTAAGAAAGGGCTAAAAGATCTTTTTAATTTCGGCGGCAATAATATCTGCCGGATTATAACGTTCAAAATCGCCGTCATAATCGTATTCGTCTTCCAGAGGAAAAGCGTAACCGTTATTAAAAAGTGATGCAATGAAGCGTTTGTGTTTCGGGGTCAGCCAGTTTTTTCCCTGAAAGACCAAAACTTTTTTGCCGGTACCGCAAGCCTCGCAGCACATGCTGACGGAATCGCCGGTTACGATGATATCATCGGCGCAGGCCAGATAGCCGCCGTAAGGATTATCCCCTTTGTCAACGCCCCAGAGATAAGTATAAGCCGGAAAATCTTTCAGTTCCCGCATGATTTTTTCCTGCGCGGCCAGACCGGTACGGCGCGACGTGGTAATCAGGATTGAACCGCCGTATTTTTGTTTGTAGCTTTTAATTTTTTCTGCCAGCGCTAAAGCATTTTCCATGCTGAAAGGCGAAGATTTTATAGCGCCGCCGACAATAACCGCGGTTCGGGGCTGCGGCAAAGCGGCAAAAGCCTGCTGCCATTTTTCTTTAGCATCAGCCAAAAAATCCGGTGTGATTTTATGGGCACAGCCAATGACTTTTTGCACGTTTTTGCCCATTTTTTTGCCCTGATCATGTTCCGGAATAAACACGCGGTCAAATTCCGCCAAACCGGCGTTTCCGGGGTGCATCAGCTGGACGATTTTGGTTTTGCCGGCCGATTTTCTTTTTATCCAGCGGGCGACGGACGCCGTGCGGCGGCTGGCGGAGATGACCAAATCAGGATAAGGCTGTTGCAGGTTTTGGCGGGATTCCGCTTTGACGCCGACAAGCGTTGCCCCTTTTAAAAAGTTCGGAAGTTTGGCCCAGCCGTTATAAACAATTTGTTTTTCTTCCGCCGGCCAGCCCAGAATTTTGGCAACCCCGCGCGCCTGACTGTTGCTGCCGGCACGGTCATCAATCAATACCCAAACTTTTTTTTCCATTATTTTATTTACCTCTGGCAAAAATGAAATTACCCGCATATTATATTATAAAATGCAACAAGACAAGGGAAAGAAAAATGAAAGTGTATTTTAGCGCGGCTTTGATGTTTTTGTTGTCGGCAGTTTTTTATCCGGCGCAGGCGCAGAAAGCCAATTCCGAATTTATCCGGACTTCTTCCATGACGGCTTTCAGCTCGCAAAAAGACGCCATGTATCTGGCAACGCTCAAGGCTGTCGTCAACTATAAAATCGATGACGAAGAAACGCTGGCCGATATGCAGAGCCTGCGGCAGAACGAGCGTTTTGTACAACAATTGCAGGGAATGCTGAACAAGCTTTCCAACACGCGCAGCAAAAACAGCAAGAACAAACAAGTGCTGCGGGTTTTGGAAAGAGCCGGAAAAGACATTTATGACATTTTGAAATAATGTCGCAAAATCAGATTCTTCGCACAAAAATTCTTGACTTTAAACTTTGTTTAAGAGAAAGTTGCTATCCTGATTGCAGTCAGTTTTATTAATTTTGCGGAGAGAATCTGTGAGCAGCCTTAAGATTTTGGAAAAACAAATTGCCGCCCTGAAAAACAAGGTGATTGCCCTGAAGGGGGAATCGGTTCTGGCAGAGAACGGCAAAAATGATTTATTGATACAGGCCGTCAGCCTGCAAAAAGGGATTAAACATGAAAATTAATTTTCCGAAAGCGCTGTGTTTGTTTTGCTGTCTGGGGCTGGCAGCCTGCCAGACGGGCAGCGAATCCGTTCAGCCGTTGTCCGAAGCCGAAGTTTTGAGTTTTGCCCGATTTGACGGCAAGGTCAAAATCATGGTTCGGAGCGAAAATTCCGTTACCTATGAATATTCGGACGTGCGGATTGACCAGGTTTCGGTTCTGGCTGCCCAGTATTGTCAGGAAATATCGGGGCAAAAAGCCTTTCTGGACAAGGTTATCCTTTACAAAAACAACGCCCGCCGCGCAAAATTTAATTGCTATAAATAAACTTGCAATAAACCGGCCTGCTTCCTATATTATGATATAAAAGAGAAAAAAGGCAGGTTGAGATTAATGAAAGACTTATATCAGGTTTTAGGCGTTACAAAAACGGCTTCGGATTCCGAAATAAAATCGGCTTTCCGGAAACTGGCACGCAAATATCATCCCGATTTGAACAAAGACAACAAAGAAGCGGCCGAAAAGTTTAAAGAAGTCAACGCCGCCTATGAAGTGCTCGGCGATAAGGACAAGAGAAAAAAATACGACAATAACGAGATTGACGCCGAGGGCAAGCCGACCGGTTTCGGTGCAGGCGGTTACGGGGCATATTCCGGCGCAGGCGCTTCGGGGAATCCGTTTGGCGGCGGTTTTGCCGGCGGTACCGGAAATTTTGATTTTTCCTCCATTTTCGGGGAAGATATTTTTTCCCAATTCGGCGGCAGAGGCGCCGGCGGTTTTCAGGGATTTTCCCAAGCTTCGCGCCGGCCGCGCAAAGGTGAAGACATTTCTTACACCATGCGGATTGACTTTTTGTCGGCCGCACTCGGCGCAGAAAAATCCGTTTCTCTGCAAGGCAAGAACATTAATGTCAAAATTCCGGCCGGAACAACCGACGGGCAGACTTTGCGGCTGAAAGGCCTCGGCATGGCCAGCCCCAACGGCGGTGCAAACGGCGATGTGCTGATTACGCTGAATGTCAGCAAGCATCCTTATTTTGAAGCCGACGGGCTGAATGTGCTGATTGAAGTTCCCGTCAGCATTAAAGAGGCTGTTTTGGGCGGCAAGATTACCGTTCCGACAATTTCAGGCAAAGTTGCCGTAACCATTCCGCCCTATTCTTCCAGTGGCGAAAAGCTGCGGTTGAAGGGCAAAGGCATTAAGGGCCGTTCCGGTCAGGGCGATGAGATTGTCACACTGCGAATCGTAGCGCCCAAAACGCCGAATCCGGAGCTGGAAAAAGCTTTGGCCGACATGCCGGAAAGCATTGTCAGAAACTTTTGAAAAAAGGAGGCTTCAAACCTCCTTTTTTATTTTCAATCAAGAAACTTATTAATCCACGTCCCACGGGAAAACAATCCATTTTTCCGGCAGTTCTCTGGCAAAAAGATCAACTTCTTCCTTGCCTTTTTCTTTGGCATAAACCGTGACATATCTGCCCTGCGGGAACTGGCGGCGCATCACTCTGAAAGTCTGGCCGCTGTCAGCCAGATCATCAATAATCAGCGTTTTTTCATCAACTTTGCCAACGTGTTCCGGACAATCCACTTCGTCAAGTTTGAGATGGGAAGAGCCGACATAAGTGGCAATGTTAATGACGGAAGAATTGCGGATATTCAGTTCATAGGCGATAATGCCGGCCGGAATCAGACCGCCGCGGCTGATGGCGACCAGTTTGTCATATTCTCCGCTTTGTCTGATTTTGGCACACAGATCTTTTACGTCCCGATAGAACTCTTCCCAGTTGAGATAAATTTTGTCAGTCATATATTTTCTCTTTAGTTGTTTTCTGCTTTAAGTTTGTAAATATATTCAATCACGCGCGGATCATTCCATTCGGCAGAACCGCGAATCCGGCCGATTTCCTGTCCGTTCTTATTGAACAGCACGGTATGGGGCGACGTGAAAACCCCAAACGCCGCCGCCAGTTTGCCGTCTTTATCGGTGTAAAAAGGCAGATCCGGCGCATCATATTCTTTAAGAAAGCGGCGCTGCTCGGCGGTGTTTTTCCACTCCCGAGACGGCGAAAGCATCAGCAGCGTTATGCCGTTGTCTTTGGTTTGTTTGTAAAATTCGTTCAGGCCTTCAAGCTCATTGACGCAGGGGCCGCAATCCCGCGACCAGTTCATCAGCAGCACAAAGTTTCCTTTAAAATCATCCATAACGACAGCCCGACCGTCAGACGCGTAAAAAGGAACCTGCGGCGTCTCGCGCGGATGGTCATATATATTTACGTTTCCGTCTTTTTTTGCAAAAGCCGAAAAAGCAAAACACAGACTGAAAATAAATGTAAGAGCCGTTCTTTTTATCATCGCTTAATAACTTAATTTTTACTTTTAATCTTTACTGTGTTTGTAGTATATAATTATTCTCAATTTAAGTAAACAAGCAAAAGGTTTATAGTCATGAAAAATATATGCCGGCTCACAATTCTGGTTGCTTTGGCGGCAACATTTATGCTTAGTGCCTGTGGAAAGATGGCGTCTCCCTCTCCGATTGAGGGAAGCGGGTATCCGCACACCTATCCGAAAAGATAGACAAGTTTTAATCAGGAGCTTTTAAAATGATTGCCGAAGACGATTTTACCGAAGATATGATTCCGTATGTGGAATTTGCCGACAACGCCAATGAGCGGACACCCTGCGTTCTGGTGCTGGACTGTTCCGGCTCAATGCGCGGCGAGCCGATCAAGCAGCTTAATGCCGGACTGAAAGCTCTGGAACGAGAGCTGAAAGACGACATTGACGCCAGTTCCCGCGTGCAGCTGCTGATTATCAAAGCCTTTGGCAAAGACGAAGCCGTTATTTCTTCCGACTGGACGGACGCCATGAACTTTGAGGCTCCGACAATGGAGGCCGGAGGCCTTACGCCGCTCGGAAAAGCCATGGATCTGGCGCTGAAAAAAATTGAGGAGCAAAAATGTCTGTATGACAGCTGCGGCATTACGTCCAAACGGCCGTGGATTTTCTTAATCAGCGACGGCGAACCGACCGATTATGACTGGGAACAGGCCGCCGAGCGCTGCCGTTATGCCCAGCAGAACAAAAAGGTGGTGATTCACGCCGTGGGAACACAGGAAGCCAATCTTGAAAAACTGGCAAAATTTTCAATCAACTCTCCAAAGCGTCTGACCGGCTTGAAGTTTACGGAATTCTTCCTCTGGCTCAGCCGCAGTGTTTCCTGTATTTCAAAGGCGGCGCCCAATATTCCCGATCAGCTTGAAGATACCGGCGACTGGGATGAAGAATAGAAGAATCAAAGTTGTGGCCGCCAGCGTGAAAGGCCCGATGCATCATCACAAAAATCTGCCCTGTCAGGATTTTTTCAAATTCTGCCGCAAAGGCAAAAATTTTGTGGCGGTGGTTTCTGACGGCGCAGGTTCTGCCAAATATGGCAAAATCGGCGCAAAAACCGTGTGCGAAACCCTGATTGACCATTTGAAAAACGCACCGGCCGAAACTTTGAGAGAAACTGTTAAAAAAGCCATTGAAATTTCCCGCAGCAAAGTTTGCAGGCATCGGCTCAACCAGTCAAAAAGCCCGGAGCACATTAATGATTTTGCCGCAACGGTGGTCGGCGTGGTGCATGACGGCGAAAAGGGCAGTTTTTTTCATATCGGTGACGGAGCGGCTCTGGCCTTTAAAGACGGTATGCCGCAACAGTTTGTTGCATCTCCGCCCGAAAACGGCAGCTTTTCCTGCGAGACTTTTTTCTTTACGCAGAAAAACTGGAAAGCAAATCTGCGCTTTACCGAGTTTTCCGGCATGGATACAATCTTTTTGATGAGCGACGGCTTGACAAACTTTGCTTTTTCAAAAGATTTTGACCGGATTGAAAGCGGTTTCATTTTGCCGATACATGACTTTTTGCTGACGGAAAAACCGGAGAAAAAAGCCAGCCGCGCTTTGGCAAACACCCTGAACAACGCTCAGGCCCGCAAACTCAATCAGGACGACAAAACCCTGCTATGGGCAAAACTGTGAGGCAAAAATGGAAAATACGGAAGACAAAAAAGAATTTAATGCCTTATACAGCGACGGAAGGTTTGAGCAAATCCGCCTGAAAGAGATGATTAACCGCGGCGGGGCGGCCGGAAAAATATTCAGTGTCGAGAACAAGCCCCAAACCGTGGCAAAGATTTTTCATAAAAAACAAAAAAGCGATACCAACCGGCAAAAACTTATTGCCATGCTGCAGAACAATCCAAATATCAAACCGGTGGAAAAAAACGGCGTGCAATATGTGCAGATTGCCTGGCCGGAAGCTGTTTTGGAAGACGAAAAAGGATTTTGCGTCGGGTATCTGATGCCGCTTATCAACATGAGCGAAGCCGTTTCTCTTGACCATCTGATGCAAAAGGCCATCCGGCGGAAGCTGCATTTGCCGGAAAAGTACGCGTACCGGATTTTTGCGGCTTATAATGTCGCGTCAATGGTAAATTCGCTGCATAAATGCGGGCATTATATCGTTGATCTCAAGCCGTCAAACGTTTCGGTTTACAAAGACACTATGATGGTCGCCATGGTAGACTGCGACGGCTTTTCGATTAAAGGCGAAAAAAACCGTTATCCGGCGGAATTTGTAAGCGAGGAATATATTTATCCGGAAGGCATGGCCCTTTCCTGCGAAGAAATGGGCGAAGAACAGGACAAGTTTGCTCTGGCCGTGATGATTTTTAAGCTTTTAAACAACGGTATTCACCCTTACTCCGGTATTCCGAAAAAAAATGACGGAGAAACGTTAACCATTCAGAACCGGATTGAAAATTATCATTATGCTTACGGACTGTGGCCGGACAGTTATCAGAATCCGCACCCTTACAGTATTCACGAGTATTTTGACAAGAAAACGCTTGAGCTTTTTGAACGGGCTTTTACCAAAGGCGGCGTACGTCCCAGCGCCTATGAATGGCAGGAACATCTCTGGAAGCTGATGCACAATCTGAAAACCTGCAAAAAAGACCACAATCACGTCTATTTTACCTCAAAAGGCTGCGGGTTGTGTATGGTGGAAGAAAAATTTTCCGTTGACATGAAAGACATAAAAAAACAAAAAGCGACGCCGCAAAAAATCAGAGGAATGGCGATTTCGGAATTGTCGGTCGAAAAGCTAAAGCAAAACAAAGCGGAAAAAATCATTGAAGATACCAAAATCCAGCGCTTTACGATTGCCGGCATTGTTTTATACATGTTGTTTTTTACTTTTCTTTCGCAGATTTTAAAACCGGCGGCAGCGGCCATCGTTGATCTCGGACTGGGGCTGCAGGCCATTGTCACTACTTTTGTAATGATGGGGATTAACGCTTTTTACCGCCATTACCGCGAAAAATTGCCGCTGCTTAAAAATCGGGCGCTGACCCAGATGCTGCAGGCTTATGCCCTGCTTTGCATTGTTATTGCGCTGGTTTCCATCAATAATCTGCCTATCGGGCTGCTGGAGCTGGCACCGTAAAATTTTTATAGCCGATCGTTGTATAAAAAAAATTCAGAAATATTTTATTTTTTGCTCTACAAATTAAATTTTTTGTTGTAGAGTGGTAAAGTATTAGAATCTAGATAAGGATACGAATTTGATTAAGCTTAACCCTATTATGCTTTCAGGCAAAGAGGTTTTACCTTTGATTGAGGGCGGAAAAGGAATTAATGCCAGCGACGGACGCAGTTCCGGCGCTTGGGCGCACGAAAACTGCGTGGGAACATTTTCCGGCGTCAGCCCTGATTTTTATGACAGCATGGGCAACGTCATTATTGAAAAATTTTTTAAGAAGAAAAGAGCCGAACGCCACGAAGAAATGGTGGAATATGCAATTAAAGGCGGCGTCGCTCAGGCTCAGGTTGCCCACGAGATTTCCAAGGGCAACGGAAGAATCCATATGAATATGCTCTGGGAACTGGCGGATTCAGAAAGAATCCTCACCGGTGTTCTGGAAAGGGCCAAAGGCCTGATTAACGGCGTGACTTGCGGTGCGGGCCTGCCTTACCGTCTGGGTGAGCTGGCTTCCCGTTTCGGCGTTTATTATTATCCGATTGTCTCTTCGGCACGCGCTTTTCAGGTTTTGTGGAAACGCGCCTATAACCGTTTTGTGGAATATCTCGGCGGCGTGGTTTATGAGGATCCGTGGCTGGCCGGCGGCCACAACGGCCTTTCCAACGCCGAAGATCCCAACAAACCGGAAAGCCCGTACAACCGTTTGGTTGAATTGCGGCGCGTGTTGAACAGTCTCGGTTTGCAGGATAAACCGATTATTCTGGCCGGCGGCGTCTGGTCTCTCAGTGACTGGAAAGATTACATCGATAATCCGGACATCGGCAAAATTGCCTTTCAGTTCGGCACGCGGCCGATGATTACCAAAGAAAGCCCGGTATCGGACGCTTGGAAAAAAGTGATGCTGCAGGTTAAGAAAGGCGACGTGATTTTGCAAAAATTCAGTCCGACCGGTTTCTTTTCTTCCGCAATCAAAAACACATTTTTAGAAAAACTGATTGAACGCAAAAAAGGCGAAATTGCTTTTTCTGACGAGGCAACGGAAGAGTTCTCTCATCCGCTGAACGTAAGCGCCAGCAAGATGGTTTTCATCCGGCCGGAAGACGCCGAAAAAGCGATGAACCAGATTAATGCCGGTTTGACCGAGATTAAAGAGACACCGGATAAGACTGTGGTCTTTATGACTCCGGAAGACTGGAAACAGATGAAGCAGGACCGCGCCAATTGTGTGGGCTGCCTTTCACAATGCCAGTTTTCAACTTGGTCACAAGCTACGGGCACGACCGGACGGCTGCCGGATCCGCGCTCTTATTGTATTCATAAGACATTGTATGAAGTCGGGCACGGCGGCAGCGTTAAAGACCATTTGCTGTTTGCCGGACATCAGGTTTACCGTTTTGCAACCGATCCGTTATACCGCAACGGGATTCCGTCAGTCAAAGAGCTGATTGAAAAGATTAAAAACGGCGAATAACTTTTATAAAAAGGGGAAGAATTTTATCTTCCCTTTTTTGTCAGCCGATATTCTTTATTTCAATAGCCGGAGGCATTTGCCGGCGTTTGAAATTTTGCTGTTTATAGCGTTTAATTACCCATTCCGTCATTTTATCATCAAAGCCGGCGGCGATAATGTCTTTTTGAGATTTCTGTCCGTCAATATACATCTTCAAAATTTTATCCAAAATAGCATACGGCGGCAACATGTCTTCGTCTTTCTGGTTTTCAGCCAGCTCGGCGCTGGGAGCCCGCTCAATAACTTCTTTCGGAAGGGCGGCGGAAATTTTGTTGCGCCATTTGGCCAGTTCAAAAATCTGGCTTTTATACAGGTCGCCAATCGGCATCAGACCGCCGCAGGTATCGCCATACAGCGTGCAATATCCCATAGCGGCTTCCGACTTGTTGCCGCAGGCCAAAACAAGATAATTATATTGGTTGGCATAAGCCATGAGAATTTTGCCGCGTTCGCGCGCCTGCAGGTTTTCCATCACCAAAGCATTCGGCTGCGTGCCAAAGGCCTCGGTCAAAAACTTTTCCTGATTGTCAACAAGTTTTTGAATCTTCAGAACTTTATAATCTATGGCATTATATTTTGCTATTTTTTTGGCAATCAACAAACTGAGCTTGGAGGTATATTTGGTGCGCATCATCACGACATGAACATGTTCCGGTCCCAGCGCGTCTGCAGCCAGAACAGCGGTAACGGCCGAATCCAATCCGCCGGAAAGTCCGAGGATAACATCGCTAAAGCCATTCTGCCGGCAGTAGTTTTTTAATTCGCGGCAAAGCTGCTCCCAAATTTCCTTCATTTCTGTTCTCCCTTTATTTCTTTTTTATATAAAATCTCTTTCAATTTTTATCAAGAATATAGTTTAAAGATTTATTTCATACCTTATATTTAAGTTGACTAAACTATTGTTGCGGACTTAAAATCAGATTGTTTATAACTTGGGATAATACATTATGAAAACATTTTTATCCGCTTTGACCGGCATCGGTCTTTTTGCTTTTCCGGCTCAGGCTGAATTTTCTTTTAACACTTACGGGCGGGCAACCGGATTGTACGGATACACCGATGCCGAAAAGCGTTTTGAAGATGTTGATTCCAAGCAAAATGCCACCGGAGATTTTGAAGCGGGATTTGAAGCGCGATATGATTTTGACGATGATTATGCCGTCAGCCTGAATCTTGACCTTATGGGCGGAATTGACCATGAACTGAAAAATTATAACCAAGGGGCGTGGGGTGAGGAAGCTTACGGTATTTTTGACAGCCCGTACGGCCGTTTGATGGGCGGACAAACGTTTAACGTTGCCAAGCAGTTTCATGTCGGAGCTCCGTCTTACGGCCCGTTAAAAGTGAATGACAGTGATATTGTTGACTTCATCCGCAATCCCAACTGGAAAAGAACATCCAAAGAGGCTTATTTTGCCACCTTGAACTCTACAGACATCAATACCGACGGCGTGGCGCCGAAAATCAGCTACATTACGCCGGAATTTTATAATACCCTGCTTGGTTTTTCTTATATTCCGGATACTTATAACCGGCGCGGACTGGTTAACAAAGACGCGCGTTATGCCAAGAAAGACGGCTATGCCGCAGCGGCTTATAACAGTTTGGATTTAGGTTTTGCCGACATAACTTCGTCTGCCGGATATGCCGAATTTCATGACAATGACAAAGAATTTTCATTCGGGCTGAATCTGGCACGCGGCAACTGGAATATCGGCGGAAGCTGGCGCAAGACTTATATTGACGGTGACGATACCCCGTTATCGGCAAGACGCCGGAAAAAAGACCTGCCGGCATTGTTTGACAATTATCGCGAAGGACGGGCCTGGGATGTGGGAATCGGTTATGAATTCGGACCCTACCGTGGCAGCTTATCCTACCTGAACTCAAAAGCCGAGAACACCCGTAATTATGACCAGATTGTCATCCTGTCCAACAGTTATCAGGTAAACAAATATCTTGACCTTTACGCTATTGGTTCTTTTGCCAAATTTCGGGGAGAGGATCGGGATATTGAACACAATAATCAGGGTTATGCT
Source organism: Alphaproteobacteria bacterium (assembly GCA_017935485.1). Taxonomy (GTDB): domain Bacteria; phylum Pseudomonadota; class Alphaproteobacteria; order RF32; family CAG-239; genus MGBC133411. Next base: position 11,508 of record JAGBHO010000049.1, read on the forward strand.
TTTGTGACTGGCGCAAGCCTAAGCTTTTAAGGAGAAAAAATGCCTAATATTCTGCTGATTTCCGACAATGAGAAATTTTTTGAAGACCTGAGTAATCAGATTTCATATCATCTTCCGGATTTTACGGTTGTGACCCAAGAAGAAGCCGGCATTATTCCGGACATGATCATTGTGGACGAGGATACGGATAAACTGCGGGAACTGCATAAGCAACAGTTGCAGGTACCGACGATTTTGCTGCTTTCCTCCGGTGCGGACGCCGGCGGTGCCGAGGCCAGCAACATTGTTTATAAGCCGTTGGTTCTCAATAACTTTTTCAATTTGTTGCAAGCAGGAATCAACATTTATGAAAACAGCAGCGACGGTTATTTGAACTTTAACCAATATGAATTGCGGCCGTCCAAAAAAGAAATTTTGAATCTGCGCAACAATGAAATTATAAAACTGACCGAGAAAGAAGTGGCAATTATTAAATATCTTTATAAAGCCAAAGATAAAATCGTTTCCAAAAACGAGCTGTTGCAAGAGGTTTGGGGCTACAGTCCCGAGGTGACGACCCACACGATAGAAACCCATATTTACCGGCTGCGGCAAAAGGTGGAGCATGAAGATGCGGCGGCGCAGATTATTTTAACCTCGGACGGCGGTTACCAACTAAAATTATAAAAGCAAAAGCCTGAAATCATCAGGCTTTTTTCATTTCCAAAATAACCGGTACATGGTCAGACGGCCTTTCCCAGCGGCGGGCGTCTTTAATAATGCGTGCCGTGACAATCCGGTCTTTTAAATTCGGGCTGACCCAGATGTGATCAAGCCGCCGGCCTTTGTTATTGGTTTCCCAGTTCGGATTACGGTAGCTCCACCAGGAATAAATCTTTTCCGGTTCGGGATGAATTTCCCGCAAAACATCAACAAAATCCAAAGAATTAAGCAGGCGGTTCAGGCGTTCGACTTCCACCGGCGTATGGGAGACGATTTTGAGCATTTGTTTATGGCTCCAGACGTCATTTTCACGCGGGGCAACGTTAAAATCGCCGCACAGAATCATTTTACGCTGCGAGAGCTCGTCTTTATGATGCTCGTACCATTCGGAAATGTCATCCATAAAAGTCAGTTTATGGGCAAAAGAAAGATTGAGAACAGGATCGGGAATATCTCCGCCGGCCGGAATATAAATATCATTGATTTCAATATCGTCAAATACGGTCGCTTTGATATGACGGGCATCGGTTTTGCCGACCCAGTCCTGCTTTTCCACGTTGTTCAAAACAGTTTTTGACAAGATTGCCACGCCGTTATAGCCGGCCATTCCGTAAAGGGCAATATGCGGATAGCCCAGCGCGCGGACGGCGTCAAAAGGAAAGTCTTCTTCTTTGGCTTTGACTTCCTGCAGACAGATAATGTCCGGCTGTTCGAGTTCTGTCAGTTTTTTCAACAAATCCAGTCTGATTCTGATGGAATTGACATTCCAGGTTGCCAGTTTGAAAAAGTTCATAATCGTCCTATTTTTTGTTTTTGTAATTCAGAGGGTTTGATTTGTTTTTCTTAAACTTAAACAGAGAAGAATCCAAGTCTGTGTCTTTTTGCGTACCATAAAGGGAAACGGCAACTTCCACGCTCTGCGGATCAACAATCTTCCATTGTTTCAGCTCAAACGGATCTGTCGAAAAAATCAGCGTAATCGGCCCGAGGTCGCCTTTTTCTTTATAATCCAACGTAACGGACGTTTGGCCGGGATCCTTATAAAAATCGGTAATTTTAATTTTTTTGCCGTCAATTTTAATATCGTTGGCCAGAATCAGGCTGGCGGGAATATCGTCATAGTCAATATGGGTAACCTGATCCAGATCCTTGTCATTATAGACGATATAGTCGCCGTCGCCAACGATCAGCACCGAAGTCGGATCGGCGTATTCCATGCGGATTTTATTGGGTTTGGCAATATATAATTTACCTTCGGCGGTTCCGCCGTTGCTTGAGACCTGAACAAAATCGGCTTTCATGGTTTTGATATTATTCAGATAATCTTCAATTTGTTTCACATCGGCGGCGGTTTGAGCCCGTACCGGTGAAGCAATGCCCATAAATCCCAGCAAAACGGCAAAAATTGCAATATTTTTCATCTTTATTACCCTTATTATAAAATTGACCTTTATTAATATAGTCAAAGAATCTCAATAGTACAATAAAAAATCCCCTTACGCATAAAAACACATAAGAGGATTTTCAAGAATTTCCAAGATATGTAATCGATAGCAGCAATTATTTTATTTACTCGGCACAGCCGCAACCGGAAGATTTTGCAGATTTAGAACTTTTTTCACTGCTGTTTTTTTCCGAAGAAGCAGATTTTTCTTCGTTGTTTTTACCGGTCATTTTCATGTCTTCTTTCTTGTTCATCATTGTAAATCTCCTTGTTTTGTTAAAAAAAACCGCTGTTCATCACAGCAAAAGAGATTTAATAACGGAAAAAAGACTTTTCTATATCGACAATCAGATTATCGACTATCGGATATATCGCGTTTTTGCGCGTAAACAGATAAATTTTCAGCTGCCGCGGCAGAAATCTGCCGTGCCGGAATCCGCCCGCGTTTAGCCTGTATCTGCAAGGCCAGCGCTTTTTTTCTTTTGGCGGCTGATTTTATCTTGCCGTATCCCAGTCCGTGCGAACGCTGCTTCATCATTTCGGAAAGTTTTTGCGAAACCGTATCTGAAACCGCCGGAGCTTCGGTGCGGTAGTCATATAAATCAACTTTGCGGCCGTTAAATTCAAAGGTCAGAGCGCTTCTTTCGCGGCGTTCCAATTCTTTCCCATCCGGCTGAATGGTACTCAGCGGATTTTTCATCATGCGGCCGGCCAAATCCATAATTTGTTCCTGATAAAAATCTTGATACTCGGTCAGCCAGTTTTGCTGCGTTTGATTCATAATGAAAGAGAGTTCCCGTTCTTCCAGTTCTTTCACTCTGCTGCCGGGGACGATTTGTTTTTGCTCAACAGCCTTTTTATAATATTCAAACTCATCGGAAAAACAATTAATATTGCCGGTTTTAAGATATTCACGGCGCTGGTCAAGAAGTACGGCAATATTGGCTGATATTTCGTCCGTTTGCACCAATTGGGCATATTGCCGCGGGCTGATGCCGGCAAGATTGCTGCCGCTGCGGTCGTTTTTCAGGTGTTTTTCTTCATGTGTCCGCGTATTTTTTATTCGTCTTTCGGCATTAAATTCCTCAAGAAGCTTTTGTTCCAGCGGACCTTTGAGTTCGGCAGCGACAGCATTAATATCCCGACCCTGTTCGATGATATAATAATCAAATAGATTATCATTGTTCACAATGATTTTTCTGATGAATTTTTCCAAAAATTCCGGATCAAAAGCAAAAGTATTGACCTTGACCGATTTTTTCTCGCTGTCAAAACATCCTGATTCCGGTTCGTTCAGTTTTTGAGCGGAATCAAAGACAAAAGTACCGGTCTGCAAAAGCTCATTGTCGGCCTCAGCCTGAGCATAAGCCGCATACAGGCTCTGTTTTTGACGTTTGATAAAGTTTTTCGGATTTTGAGTTTCGTACGTTACGGACAGGGTATCGGTGCCGGAAACGTGTTTGAGGCCTTCTTCATCATAAATAAAATGTCCTTCCGCACGATAGGCTTTGTTATTTTCAGTCTTAGCTTCGGGTGCGGGCATTTCTATTTTATGCGTTTTTTCATCAGGAAAAGCTGCTTCCTTTTCAGCAGCGGGAAGCGTTGCCGGCGCAACGGCCAAAGCAGCGGCCGGAATGCCCAAACGCAGGTTTTTGATTATTTTTGCTTCCTTTTTTCCCATAACAAATTCTTCCGCTTTTACAGGTTCCGTAACAATTATAGCATTATCCGGTGCGGAATGCCAGAAATTTTATGCGGCAGAAGACGCGGAATCGTTTTGTTTTTTCAGATATTCCGTCAGATAGTCATTCCAGCCGGAAAGATTTTGTTCGGCAAAGAATTCTCTCAAAAAACCGACCATATAGTCATGGCGTTTTTGCGCTTCGGCTTTGGCGGCTTCCGTCTTTACGGCATTTTTCAATTTTAACAGCTTGTCAAAAAAGTGGTTGATTGAATTGTTTTCTTTGCGGTTGAGGTTTTTATATTCTTCTTTGCTCAGATTTTCTTTGGGAAAAACCGCCTCGTCAAACATTTCTCCGCCGCGGGCAGCACCAAAAACCAGCGTCCGGCAAATTCCGATTGCCCCCATGGCGTCCAATTTGTCGGCGTCAGAAACCAAAGCCTGTTCAATTGAGGCAAAGTCGGGAGAACTCCCACTCTCGGAAAAGCCGACAGATTTGATAACGGCCAGAATTTTGTTCATTTTATCAACGGGAAGATTCAGGCTTTGCAAAAAATTTTGCGCCTGCTGGCCGTCGCCGCCCAGTTTATGGTCGTCAACATCGTGCAATAAAGCGGCAGCCTTAACAATAAAAGCATCGGCACCTTTTTCTTTTTCAAGCAGAGCACAGGCGTTTTCGTATACACGACGGATATGGTCAAAGCCATGGCCGGACTTGTCTTTGGAATGATAATCTCGCGCAAAGGCATAAATTGCGGAAAGCATGGAATCGGCCATTGTCATCCTTATTGGTTGCGGGCTTTAAAAATACCGTCTTCAAAGCCCTGAATTGAGGGGTTGTCATCTGCCATTTCCAGACGTTTTTCGGCAATGGCGGCATAAGCTTTTTCCCGTTCAATACCGATATATTGCCGCCCGAGTTTTTTGGCGGTTACTGAGGTTGTACCGGAACCGAGAAACGGATCAAAGACCACATCGCCGGGGTTGCTGGATGCCAAAATCAATTTGGCAATCAGTTTTTCGGGCTTTTGGGTCGGGTGCGGCGTATTTTCGGGCATTGACCAGAAAGGAATGGAAATGTCCGTCCAGATATTTGACGGATGGGTCAGGCGGTATTTTTTCTTCCCGTTGTCCACCCAGTCTTTGGGACAGCCGTTTTTGTCACGATACGGCGCAATCACTTCTTTCTGCATTTTTACGGCGTCAATATTAAACAGATATTTGGCGGAAAGCGTGAAAAACCAGATGTCTTCCAAGCAGTTTTTCCAGTTGTTTTGCGCACCGCGGCCTTTTTCCCGCTCCCAGGATATACGGTTTTGCAAAACAAAATATTTGCCGGCAATTTCAGGAATGGCAATAGAGGTTTTCCAGTCGGAACAGATATAAACGGAGGCATTGTCCTTCAAAAGGCGAACGGTTTTTTTAAGCCATTTGTCCAGCCATTTTTTATAGGTTTTGACGTCTGTTTCCTTAAAAGTACTGGATGCAAAGTTTTTGGTCAGGTTATACGGCGGATCGACCACCATCAGATCAACGCATTTGTCCGGCAGAAAATCCATGGCTTTTAACGAATCCTGACAAATTGTTTTGTTCAGGACATCCGGCAAAGCGGCAGGCCGTGTCAGTTTGATGCTGCGGGCGGCGTAAAATTTCTCTTCTTTGGCAGAGAGTTCTATGGTTTTATTACGCGGCGCCTTGTCTTTCATCGGGGCTATTCTTCGCCGAATTTGTTGTCAATCAGTTCCGTTAAGGCGGTCAGGACTTCCTGAGCCTGAGCACCGGAGGCCTTGACCAGAATTGTCGTGCCTTTGGCTGCCGCCAGCATCATCAGTCCCATAATCGAGCAGCCGCTGACGCATTGGCCAATCCGTTCAACTTCGACTTCAGCATCAAAATTCTCGACAGTTTTTACAAAAGCGGCGGCAGCTCTGGCATGCAGCCCTTTACGGTTTTTAATTTCCAATTCGGCGGAAAGCGTTTTATCCTCACTCATGGCTACATTCCCAAAATCTGCGAAGCGACGTTAATATATTTTTTTCCGGCTTCCTGCGCGCCGGAAACGGTTTCTTTGAGACTTTTTTCTTTGCGCAGGGAGGCGATTTTTATCAGCATCGGCAGATTAACGCCGGCAATAATCTCGACATTAGCGCGATCCATAATGGAAATGGCCAGATTTGACGGCGTGCCGCCGAACATGTCGGTCAAAACCACAACCCCGCTGCCGCTGTCTGCCGATTCAACTTTTTTTAAAATCTCGGAACGGCGCATTTCCATATCGTCTTCCGGCCCGATGCAGACAGCTTCGACTTTTTCCTGTCTGCCGACAACGTGCTGCATTGCCGAAATAAATTCCTGAGCCAAATTGCCGTGCGTTACCAGCACAAGACCGATAATTTTATTGCCTGAATTATTTTCTGTCATTATTTGTTACTTCCGCTTGTCCAAGTTTTTACCGCACCGAAAGAACGCAGAATGTCATCTTTGCTTTTGGCTTTAACCAGTTCGTCCGCACGGGTCTGGCGGCCTTCAAAAACAATGTCTTCAACGTTTTCAACCGGAACGGCATAAGTTCTTTCAACCATTTTGCCCTTGAGTTCCACAATCATCACAACTTCGGCTTCCGCCAGCGTGTCACGCGTGTCTTCATGAACATTGTCCAGACGGACGGCAAGGCGTTCGTCTCTTTTCAGAAGGGCTGTTTTTTTACCGTCAAATTCCAAAACAGGGTTGACCGGCGAACCATCGCGCGCGTCAATAAAAATGGCGAGTTCTCCGTATTTGTTTTCAATAATTTCATAAAAATCCTGCTTTTCAATCAGCGTGTAATATTGTGTTTCCATCGTATTTTCCAGTATGTTAACTTATTTGTATGATGATACTATAATAAGCTTAAACTGTCAATTTTATGTTAATAAAATAGAGGCTGCAAAAAATTCTTTTTCCCTCCCTCTGATGCACTCTTTTTATTTTCTCATCAGGGGATGTTTAGTCCTTCCCTCTCCTTCCATCCCCATTTTCTCTCCTCTCTCTTTCCGCACTTTCACTCCCCGTTTATTTTACGTTTCCCGTTCCGTTCCCTTTTCTCACTTCCTTATCCCGTTTTCTTTCCGCTCTCTTTCTTTTCCACTCACCCTCCCTGCTATTTTCTTTTTCCCGTCCCACTTTCTCCTTTCTCACCCCCTTGTCCCTTTTGCCGTGGCCTTTCCTTTTTTTTATTTTCGGATTTTGGTTTCTTTATAGAGTTGGTTATTCTTGTTTCTTACTTTTGCTTGATCAAAAGTAAGCAAAAATCAAGCCCAACCTCATTTTCTAAGCTTTCAGCCCAAAGTTAAGGTCGCTATGCTCCATTGCCTGGTGCTTCACTATTATCTCTTTGGGCCAAAAGCTAAGAAATCATTCGGTAATCGGGCTAGTCTAACTCCCCCTAACCCCCTCTTAGCAAAGAGGGGGAGTAAAGGTGCTTCATTTGGGGTTGTCGCAAAGGGCACCCCAAACTGTGTTGAACGAGAGATTGTGCTTTGAAGAAGATATACTGTCATTCTGAACGGAGTGAAGAATCCAGTTGGTTAATAATGCTATATGATTTGACTGGATCCTTCGCTTTGCTCAGGATGACAATAAAAAAGGGCTCAGGATGACCGGTACGACCGGCGGCGCACCCGGCAGGTGAGGCGTCAGTTTATATGGTGCCACGAGACCCGCGATGCTATGGCGGGAAGTAGGACAAAGTTTCTGCCTTGAACAGAGAAAATGAAAAAAGCGGGAGAGAATCCCGCTTTTTTCTTATTGCCACGAAGAGGTTTGGGCATCAGATAATTTGATATCAAACACCTTATCGAAGAAGGAGAACAAGTAGGCGTATTCATCCATACGCAAGCCGTCCGTATTTCTTCTCAGCTTTTCTATTCTCCCCTCCAGAAAGTCTATATGATTCGAAAGTTCGGCGCTTGTCAAACCCCGCTCCGTCATTATCCGGTTTAATTCCTGATTGCAATAAGTTCGAAAGTTTTTACGCCAGTGTTTTCTATATTTTCTTGATAACATTTTTTAGCTCCTCTATTTTGTTAAAACAAAACCACCTTAGAAACTAAGGTGGCGGAGCCGAAAAACTGCGATAAATCAGTTACACTTATTCGCCGTGCAAGCACGCTTATATCATGTACTCCGCCCAAAGCGGATATTATCGAGATGTTTTCGACACCACAGCCCGTCTCCGGACTGCGGGTATTATCATAAAGTATTGCAAAGATTTTGCAAGGCGAAAGTTTTATTTCTTTTTATCTTCTTCGTCTTTTTTGGATTTCAACTGTCCGCAGGCAGCCAAAATATCCTGACCGCGGGCAACGCGTACCGGCGCGGCGTATCCGCCTTTTTCCAGTTCTCTCGAAAAAGCCATGACCCGATTGCGGGAGCTGGGCTGATATGCGCAGCCCGGCCACGGATTAAACGGTATCAGGTTAAACTTGGCGCCGATTTTATATTTTTTCATCAAGGCAACCAACTGATGGGCGCAATCAAGCGAATCGTTTATGCCGTCAAGCATCAGGTATTCAAAAGTGATAAAACGGCTGGTAACGATTTTCTGGTATTCCTGACAAGCCTGCATGACTTCTTCCAGCGGATATTTATTGTTAATCGGCATAATTTTTGAGCGCAATTCATTATTGGGCGCATGCAGGCTTACGGCCAATTTGACACCGAGTTCCTGCGCCACACGCGTCATTTTGGGCGCAATACCGGAAGTTGAAAGGGTTATGCGGCGTTTGGACACGGCCAGTCCGTCGCCGTCCGAGATAATCTTCAAAGCCGTAATTACATTATCCAAATTATGCAGCGGTTCGCCCATGCCCATGACCACGACATTTGACAGGAATCGGGTTTCATTCGCCGGTGTCGGCCATTCATTATACGCATCGCGCGCGACCAAAAACTGCCCGACGATTTCTCCGGCGGTCAGATTGCGGGTAATGCGCTGGCTGCCGGTATGGCAAAAAGTGCAGCCGACGGCACAGCCGACTTGTGTGGAGATGCAAACGGCGCCGCGGTCTTCTTCCGGAATGTAAACCATTTCAACTCTCTGACCGTCAGCAAACTCAAGCAGCCATTTGCTGGTTTTATCCGATGAAATCTGTCTGGCAACAACCTTGGGGCGCGAGATTGAATAGCTGTTGTCCAGTTTTTCGCGCAGGTCTTTAGACAGATTGGTCATGGCGGCAAAATCAGTCACGCCCTGATTATACAGCCAGTGCCAGATTTGTTTGGCGCGAAAAGGCTTTTCACCCAATTTGGCAAGTTCTGCGGCCAGTTCATCGCGACTCAGGCCGATTAGTTCCGTTTTTTCACTCATTTAATTCTTCTTATTACATTTTTTGCTGATGGCCATATAGGCTTTGTTAAACCCTTTCAAAGAATAGGTATCTTTGGTCTGGGTTCCTCTTGACGAGGTTCCGGTTACAATCATCCGGCTGCCGCGCTTCATTTCTTTTATCAGTTCGGCATCGACTTGTCCGTTAATCGTCCAGGCCATCGTACCGTCGGTAAAGAGTTTGTCAATGGTTTTATTGCCGATTTGAATTTTGACGCGGCTTTTGTCCTTATAGGTATAACCGGCATTGATATTGACGACGTCAAAGCTTTTTTCCTGCGGGCGGTGGGTTACAACCATATAAATATCGCCGCGTTTGGTATATTTGCCCTCGTCTTTGACCGGCGCCGAGGCCATGTAGCAGACCGTATTTCTGCCGTCTTTATAGTAAAAAGCCGTCCAGTCGCCGTATTCGCCGATAGACTGCGGAACCGCTGCCGAAGCTGCTGACGAAGCGGCAAAACAAAACAAACTTAAAAGGCTAAAAAATTTATTCATTCCCAGATACTCACAATATTGTTATTTTGCGATAATAATATTTGAAATTTATATAAAAAATGTTAACTTCGGAGCAAAAAGCAAGGCTGAAAATAAAATGTTAAGAGATAAATACCTCGATATGAGCAAAATTATCCGAGACAAGAAAATTTTGGATTTGTTTCGGATTGTTGAAAACCACGGCGGCGTTTTGCGTTTTGTCGGCGGCGCGGTCAGAGACGCTTTGTCCGGCCTTGACGGATTTGACCTTGACCTTGCCACAGACCTGAGCCCTGACGAACTGGTTGAAATTTGCGAAGAAAATAATATTAAAACCGTTCCTATCGGCATCAAATTCGGCACAGTCGGGGTTCTTATCAACGGAAAAGTTCTGGAAATCACTTCCCTCAGAAAAGACGTGAAAACCGACGGACGCCATGCCGAAGTCGAATTTACCGGTGATTGGGAAATTGACGCCTCACGCCGAGACCTGACAATCAATGCGGTTTATGCCGACGAAAAAGGCAATGTTTTTGATTATTATAACGGTATTGAGGACTTGGAAAACGGAAAAATCAAATTTATAGGCAGTCCGGCCGTCCGGATCAAAGAAGATTATTTGCGAATCCTGCGTTTTTTCCGCTTTTATTCAATTTTCGGCAAAGGCGAAATTGACCAAAAGTCTTTGCAGGCCTGCGTTAACAACAAAGACGGCCTGAAGCAGCTTTCTCTGGAGAGAATCCGCGACGAATTGTTCAAAATTCTGATGACGCCGAATGTGGTCAAGGTTTTGCAGATTATGAAAGAGAACGAAATTTTGTCTTCCATTCTGCCGGACCCGAAAAATTTGGACAAGCTGAAATTTTTGGCGGCTCTGATTGAGAAATACGGTTTGCAGCCTTGTGCCCTGCGGCGGTTGTTTGTGATTTTTGAACCCGATGAAATGCTGGCAGAAAATTTGGCAAACCGCCTTAAACTCAGCAAAAAAGAAAAACAGCTTTTTTTAAGCTGGACGGAATATACTCCAAAGCTGCAGGATTTTAGCAATGATGCCGACCGCAACAAAATGATTTATCACTACGGAAAAGACTTTTGCCGAAACAAGCTATTATTACAGCTGGCTTTTGAGAAAAAAGAAATTGCAAATCTCAATGAGCTGTTAAATAAGATCGACACGTATGAGATTCCGGTTTTTCCGTTGCGGGGCAGAGACGTTATCAGTGCCGGCATTGCCGAAAGCACGCAGATCGGCGGCATACTTAAAAGTCTTGAAAAGCAATGGGTTGACAGTAACTTCACACTTTCTGCAACACAGTTGCTGCAAAAAATTGTCAAATAAACGGTTGTTTTGTTAACCATTTAAAGGTATACTTACAGACAGTGATAACCTTTACGGAGAAGAATCATGAAAAAATCTTTGCTTTATGTTTTAACTTTGCTGGCTGCCGTGACGTTCGGTTTTCAGGCCTTTGCCGGTACGACTTTTCTGCCTGACGCCGAAGAAGGCGGAGATTCTTCCAATTATACTTTTCGGATGACAGAAAATCTGAATTAAGAAAAGTTTATTATGGCGTACACCGCCTTTATAATTAGACAAATAAAAACCCTCTGAAAATATATTTTCAGAGGGTTTCTTTTTATCCGATAACAGCTAAATATCCAGATTGGTTACATTCAAAGCGTTATCCTGAATAAACTCTTTACGCGGTTCTACCACATCGCCCATCAGGGTTGCAAAGGTTTCGTCCGCTTCTTCCATATGGTCGATTTTGACCTGCAGCAGCGAGCGGGCTTCCGGATCAAGCGTAGTTTCCCAAAGCTGTTCGGGATTCATCTCGCCCAGACCTTTATAACGCTGAATGGAAATGCCTTTGCGACCGGCAGCCATAACGGCGTCAACAAAGCTTACCGGACCGGACATGTCTTTTTCCAGACCGTTCTTAGAAACCAAACGGCTGGTTTCGCCAAAGTTTTCAAAGAGTTCGTCCTTCATGGCATTTAACATCCGCCCTTCCTGACTTTCCATCAGCATCTGCGGAATTTGGTGACGTTCTTCCACGCCGCGCAATGTCCGGCTGAAGACGATTTCGCCATTGTCGGCAAAACTGTAAATCCAGCCTTTGTCATATTCGGCTTCCAAATCATTCATACGGTCAATGATTTTGGACAGGATTTCACGTACGGCAGTGGAATTTTTCTGAACTTCGGCATCAAACAAACCGAAAATTGCCATTTGTTCAATAATTTTTTCCGGCGCCATTTTGCTCAAAGAAGCAATCAGACCGCGGACCTTGCGGTTTTCTTCCACCAGATGAACCAAATCCTCGCCGACAACCTGCTCGCCGTTTTTGCGAATCAGCACGGCATCGTCACAGCCCCCGCGAATCAGGTAGTCTTCCATCTCGTGCTCGTCTTTAAGATAAAGGACAGAATTGCCGCGCTTGGCTTTGAACAACGGCGGCTGGGCAATATAAACATAACCGCGCTCGATAATTTCCGGCATTTGGCGATAGAAGAAAGTTAACAGCAGGGTTCTGATGTGGCTGCCGTCGACATCCGCATCGGTCATGATGATGATTTTGTGGTAACGGCATTTGTCAATATTAAAATCATCACGGCCGATACCGGTGCCGAATGCCGTAATCATGGTGCCGATTTCCGCCGAGTTCAGCATCTTGTCAAAACGGGCGCGTTCAACGTTCAAAATCTTACCACGCAACGGCAGAATTGCCTGAGTGGTACGGTTGCGCCCCTGTTTGGCAGAACCGCCTGCGGAATCTCCCTCAACGATGAAGATTTCTGACAAGGCCGGATCTTTTTCCGAGCAGTCGGCCAGTTTTCCGGGCAGAGAAGCCACATCCAGTACGCCTTTGCGGCGGGTCAGCTCACGGGCTTTGCGAGCGGCTTCGCGGGCCGTGGCCGCTTCTACGATTTTTCCGACAATCACTTTGGCTTCGACAGGGTGTTCATCCAGCCACTCCTTGAGCTTGTCGGCCACAATATTTTCAACAACCGGACGAACCTCGGAAGACACAAGTTTTTCCTTGGTTTGCGAAGAAAACTTCGGATCAGGAACTTTTACGGACAACACGCAGCTTAAACCTTCGCGCATATCATCACCGGAAAGGACGACTTTTTCTTTTTTCAGCAGCCCGTTTTCCATAACATAATTGTTAATCGTGCGGGTCAGTGCGGCCCGGAAACCCGCCAAGTGCGTTCCGCCGTCTTTTTGCGGAATATTGTTGGTAAAGCAAAGCATGCTTTCATTATAAGCATTGGTCCACTGCATGGCGATTTCAACATTAATGTCGTCTTTCTCGCCGTCAAAAGCAATAATGTTTTCGTGCAGAGGAGATTTTGACTTGTTGATATGGTTGACAAAAGCGCTCAAACCGCCTTCATAGTGCATGACCACCTCGCGCGGTTCGGCACCGCGGTTGTCAATCAGCTTCAGGTAAACACCGGAATTTAAGAAAGCTTTTTCACGAATGGCGCGTTCCAGAGTATCAAAGTTAAATTCCGTCTGGGTAAAGGTTTCCGGCGACGGCAGAAAAGACACTTCCGTTCCGTGCTTGCCGGGGGCTTCGCCGACGACTTTCAAGTGCTCCGTCACATTACCGTGGGAAAACATGGCAATATGTTCTTTGCCCTCACGCCAAATGCGCAATTTAAGCCAGATAGACAACGCATTAACCACAGAAACGCCTACGCCGTGCAAACCGCCGGAAACTTTATAGGAGTTGTTATCAAACTTACCGCCGGAGTGCAGCTGGGTCATAATCACTTCTGCCGCAGAAACGCCTTCTTCCTTGTGAATTCCGACCGGGATGCCGCGGCCGTTGTCACGGATGGTTGCCGAACCGTCAGGGTTTAAAATGATTTCGGTCTTATCGCAATAACCGGCCAAAGCTTCATCAATCGCGTTATCCAAAACCTCATAAATCATGTGATGCAGGCCGGTACCGTCATCGGTATCGCCGATATACATGCCAGGACGTTTGCGGACGGCATCCAAACCGCGCAAAACTTTGATTGAGTCGGCTGTGTATTCATTTTCTTCCTTGCGGATTTCTTCAGCTGTCATCTCTGTCATAATGTTATTACTTCCTTTATCTAAACTAATTTTAATATGTTTGAGCATACAGCAAATTCTTTGAAGAACCAAGCAATAAATGCAAAATATTAAGGTTTTTGACGGGTTATTCACAAGAAAAATCCCTGATACGCCGGAAGAAAATTTATTTTATCAAAAACATTGACGGCTTGGACAAAACACACTATATTATCAGCCTAAAATGATTATAATTATGAAAGCGAATATTATTGTAGAGATTGCAAAATGGTTTAATTCAGGCGTTAAAATTCTGGGAATTGCGCTGGCGACTTTTATTTTTTGTCTGCATATCCATGTGGTACGGAATGTGGTTCAGGTTAAAGGCGGCGTAACTGTTATTGATTATCAGGAGCAGAAAGGAAAGAACTTTTACTTGGTCGAATATCCCGACAAAAAACTTTATGCGGCAATTTACGACCCCAAAGTTCCACTGAGAACCGTTGACGGCCAAAAGATAAAACCGGGAAAGATTAAGATTCTTAAGCAGATCAAGCCGTATATGTACAAAGGCATAACCCTGGTCGACACCGGCGACTGCCCTGCCATTTTCGGCACTAAAGGCTGGAGCCTGCTTTATCAGAACAGAATTGACAAGAAAAAGCAGACAATTGCCGGATTGGCTAAAGAACTGTTTGTTCTGACACTGATTTTGAGCCTGCTCATCAAGGCCGGTGAATTTCTTGTCGGCAGGATATATTTCCTAAATCAACAAATTTTGGCATCGACTGCCAATTATTTGATTCTTGATGTGATTTTATTTATGATTGCCGCTTTTTTGGTGGCCGTCATTGTATACTAAGTTAAACCGCTGCTTTTCATGCAGCGGTTTTTTATTAACCTTAAATTAAATAAATATTGATATTAATTAAAAAGTGGAGTATAATTTATGTCATAAACAAGGAGAAAAATAATGAATTTCCTCAGAAAAAACATTTGGACAATCTGCCTGATTCTGGCCTTTGTCCTCATTTCGGGAACAGCTATGGCGGCCAACACCGGCGAAGGCAGCCAAGGAAGTTTGATGAGTATAGCAAAAGCTAAGGCTTTTACCACTTTCAACAACGTAAAAAGCATTATCTTTATCGTCGGTGGTTTCGGTCTGGTCTTGCTGGCGTTCGGTGCCATCTTCGGCAAAATCAAATGGTCCGCATTTGCATCTTTGGCCGTTGGTTTGGCGATTTTAGCGGCTGCCGGCGCTATCGTTCGTTATGCAACCGGTGAAACCCAGCTCAGCGCGACAGGTACAACCTCTACCGGCTTTGGCGATACTTTCCAAAAATCCGCCGCAGACACTTACTAAAACAAAGGCGTTGCCTGAACAACGCCTTACTCCTCGGAGAGAAATCCTGCAAGTAAACCCAATTTACGAGATTAATTTTCTCATCGGATTTCTCTCCGCCTCTTTTTATTTTTTAATGCGCCTGAGTCCAATTGTCGCCGACACCGATTTCGGCAATGAACGGAACCGAAAAATCGACAACGCCCTCCATTATCGCTTTTATGATTTTTGAAGCCTCTTCAACCTCGTTTTCGGGCGCCTCAAATACCAGTTCGTCATGCACCTGCAACAGCATCTTTGTCTTGAGCCCGTGTTTTTGCAATTCGTCCGGTATCCGGTTCATTGCCAATTTGATAATATCGGCCGCACCGCCCTGAATCGGGGCGTTAATCGCGGCACGCTCGGCGTTGGCGGCAAGACGTTTGTTTTTATCGTTAATTCCCATAATCGAGCAACGGCGGCCAAAAGGCGTCAGAACATAGTCATTGGCACGGGCAAAGGCTATCGTATCGTCCATGTATTTTTTTATTTCCGGCATTTCACGGAAATAGGCCTCAATATAAGCTTTGGCATCTTCCGGAGCCACGCCGATTTGTTTGGCAAGTCCATAAGCGGAAATGCCGTATACGATCCCAAAATTGATTGCTTTGGCATGGCGGCGGGTATTGGCATCAACCTTGTCGTAAGGAATGCCGAAAACGTGTGACGCCGTGGCGGCATGAATATCAACACCGTCGGCAAAAGCCTTTTTCAGCGCCTTAACATCTGCCACCGCCGCCAAAAGCCGCAGTTCCACCTGAGAATAGTCCGAGGCAATAATCTTATGCCCCGCTTTGGCAATAAAACATTCGCGGATTTTTTTGCCTTCTTCCGTCCTTATCGGAATATTTTGCAAGTTGGGGTTACTTGATGCCAGACGGCCGGTATTGGCCACGACCTGACTGAATGTGGTATGAACCCGCGAGCTTTTATCCAACAATTCCAACAAGGCATCACTGTAGGTTGACTTAAGTTTGGCAACGGCGCGCCAATCAAGAATTTTTTGTGCCAAACCGCAGCCGTCTTCCGCCAGCTGTTCAAGCACGTCGGCACCGGTCTGCCATGCGCCGCTCGGGGTTTTCTTGCCTTTCAGCCCTAATTTGCCAAACAAAATTTCTCCGATTTGTTTGGGAGAAGAAAGATTAAACTCCTCACCGGCAAGCTGATAAATTTCAGCTTCAAAGGCGCGCATTCTGCCCTCAAAATCCGTACTCAGACGGCGCAAAGCCTGCGCATCAACCATAATTCCCTGTTTTTCCATGTCTTTAAGAACGGGAATCAGCGGACGGTCAAAGTTTTCATACACCGTCAAAAGCTTTTCGGCAAACAGGCGGGGCTTTAAGACATTATAAAGCCGCAGCGTAATATCGGCGTCTTCGGCGGCATAGTCCAGCGCTTTATTCAAATCCACCTTGTCAAAGGTTATTTTATCGCGGCCGCTGCCGCAGACTTCCTCATATTTTACCGTCCGGTAATTTAAAAAGATTTCAGCCAGTTCATCCATGCCGTGTCCGTGGGTCGAACTGTCCAGATCATAAGAAATGACGGCCGTATCTTCAACCGGTGCAAAAACGGCGTCTTCGCCGATAACCTGAGCAAAAAAGTGCATATCAAACTTAATATTATGGCCGATTTTTAAAATGGCATTGTCTGCAAACAACGGTGCCAGATGTTTTTTGACCGTTGCAAAATCCAATTGCCGGACGGGCGCATCGGCAGGCGCGGAAAACAAATCCGTTTTCAGGCTGCTGACATGAGCCAGCGGAACATAACAGGCCACGCCTTCTTCCACAGCCATGGAAAAGCCGACAATCTTGTCAAAAACCGGATTAAAACCGGTGGTTTCGGTATCAAAGGCAAACAAGCGCTTTTGTTTTATCATCTCCGCCCATTTTTGCAGTTGTTCTTCCGTTTGCACCAGTTCATAATGTTTTTCAACTTTTTTAAATACAGTGTCTTTTTTATCTTCCGACAAAGATGAACAGCGTTCATCCGCCCATTTTTCTATCCGGTTTTTCAGACTGCGAAAACCGTAGTCATCAATAAACTTATGCAAAACGTCCAAATGCGGCGCACGGCAGGAAAATTCCGTTATGTCTTTTTCAACCGGAACATCGTTCTTCAACGTGACGAGCTGCAATGAAATACGGGCATTGTCAATATTGGCGAGCAAGGTTTCGCGGCGTTTGTTCTGTTTGATTTCGGACGCACGGTTCAGGACTTCTTCCAACGAGCCAAAGTCATTTATCAGCTGCGCCGCCGTTTTCAACCCGATACCGGGAACGCCGGGGACATTGTCAATCGAATCGCCGGCCAGAGCCTGTACGTCAACAACACGCTCCGGATAGACGCCGAATTTTTCTTTAACGTCTTCCGGCCCGTAAAATTTGTCTTTCATCGGGTCATAATATTCCACGCCGTTCCGAATCAGCTGCATCAGGTCTTTGTCGGCGGAAACAACAACAACTTCCATGCCTTTATCCGTTGCCTGACGGGCGTAAGTCGCAATCAAATCATCGGCTTCGTAGCCTTCCATCTCAAGATAATTCAGATTTAATGCATTTGTGGCCTCGCGGATGATTGAAAACTGCGGGATCAATTCTTCGGGAATTTCGGCGCGCGTGCCTTTATAATCCGGAAAAATTTCGTTGCGGTAATTTTGGCGTTTGGCGTCAAAAAGCACCAGACAATAATCGCATTTGATATTTTGGGTCAGACGCAGAAACATATTGGTGTAGCCAAAGACTGCATTAACCGGCACACCGGACGGACTGGTCATCATCGGAAGGCCGTAAAAAGCACGGAAGATATAACCGGAACCGTCAATAAGACATACTTTTTCAGTCATTATTTTTCACTTTGCGGAAGGTTGGTTGATAATGACAATATAGATGATAAAAACCTATTCGCCAATAGATAAAAAGAAAGAACGTTCAAGCTTGTCGACCGCACAGATGTCGGAACCATAAAAACTTTCGTAATTATCAGCATATTCACGCAACGCCAAGGCAACGCAATCATCAAACGTCTGACCGCTTTTCTGAGCAATTTTGCGGATTTTATTCTGCAAATCCGTACTTAATGAAACAGAAACATTACTCATAAATTTTCCCTTAACCTATTTGTGTTATGTATGCATATATTTTTAAAGTATTTATCGAGTCGTGGCAAGGAAATATTGAGGTTTTAAACATGGCAAAGCGTAAAAAAGCAACAAAAAAAAGCAAAAAAAGAGTCGCAAAACAACGGTTTACGTTTTTTAAACCAATACTATATTTTGCTGCCGCGCTGGTGATAACTTCAGGCGTTTATATCGGGTATTGTTTTCTGACGCTGCCGGACATTGAAGAAGCCGTCATGCGCACGCGACAGCCGTCAACAACGATTATTGCCGAAAACGGCAACGAGATTCAGACTTTCGGACAAGTATACTCCGAGGTTATCCGTTCCGAAGAGCTGCCGCAATATGTGATTGACGCCATTATTTCTACCGAAGACCGCCGATTTTATTCCCACTTCGGCTTTGACGCCATTTCTTTTTCGCGCGCAATGATCACCAACATTTTTCTCGGGCGTTATGCTCAGGGCGGCAGTACAATTACACAACAAGTGGCTAAAAACCTGTTTTTAACGCCAAACAAGACGATAAAAAGAAAAATTCAGGAATTGCTTTTGGCTTTTTGGCTGGAAAGCAAATTTACAAAAGAGCAAATTCTGACACTCTATCTGAACCGCGTTTATCTCGGCACCGGCACTTACGGCATTGAGGCGGCCTCGCAAAAATATTTTCAGAAGACATCGCGGGATTTGAATATGAAAGAAGCCGCAATTATTGCCGGAATGCTGAAAGCGCCGTCACGCTACAATCCGATTGCCTCAACGGAAAGAGCCGTAAACAGGGCAAAAGTGGTTTTGCAAAACATGGTCAACAACCGCACCATTACAGAGGAAGAACGCGATGCCGCGCTCAAAATGCGGGTCGGGCCGGAAAAATCGTATAAAGTTGAAGGCGCAAAATATTTTGCCGACTGGGTTTATAACGAGACCAACGATTATATCGGCGAACGCGAAAATGACGTTTATGTTTATACGACCCTGAATCAAGACCTGCAGCAAAAAGCCGAAAAAGCCCTGCAGCGCAATATTGCTGCCAACGCAAACAAAAACGTAACGCAGGGAGCCGTGGTTATTCTGGATAAAAAAGGCGCCGTTCTGGCCATGGCCGGCGGCGTGAATTATGAAAAAAGCCAATATAACCGCGCTACGCAGGCCTGGCGGCAGCCGGGGTCGGCTTTCAAACCCTTTATTTATCTGGAAGCCTTGCAGGAAGGTTGGGAACCGGAAGACAAACTGCAGGACAAACCCGTCAGTATCCGCGGCTGGAAACCGGAAAACATTTCAAAAAAACATTACGGCGAAGTAACGTTCAGAGAAGCTCTCGTCCGCTCGCTTAATCTGGCAACCATTGACCTGACCCGTCAGATTTCCATTCCCAAAACCATTAAACTGGCACGAAAAATGGGCATTACGACCCCTCTGGAAAATTCCGCCGCTTTGGCTCTGGGCGTTTCCGAGGTCAAGGTATTGGACATGGCGGCCGCTTATGCCAGCATTGCCAACGGCGGATATGCCGTCTGGCCTTATGCCATCAAAGAAATTTACACCCGCGACGGGTATCAGATTTTTGTGCGCAGCAACGAAGAGCCGGACAGAATCATTAAAGAAAAATATATTGAGCAGCTGACACCGATTTTGCAAAAAGTGATTGAAAAAGGTACGGGGAAAGCAGCCAGAATCGGGCGCTTTGCCGCAGGTAAAACCGGAACGTCGCAAGACTACCGCGACGCCTGGTTTGCCGGTTTTACCGATGACCTTATCGGCGTGGTCTGGGTCGGCAATGACGACAGTTCTCCAATGAAAGGCATTTCCGGCGGCAACCTGCCGGCGAAGATATGGAAAGAAATTATGCAATAAAATGCTAAAATCTGATAAAAAATAGTGCTTTTATGTTTGGAATTATTATATATAATGAGAAAAGTTTTTAAAAGATGATAAGGAAAAAAAGATGAGACAGAAACCTGTTATGCTGTTAATTCTTGACGGTTGGGGATACCGCAAGGAAATTACCAAAGACAATGCCATTGAACAAGGGCATACCCCGAATTGGCACAGAATGCTGGAAGAGAATCCGCATTGCCTGATTGAAACCTCCGGACTGGACGTCGGCCTGCCGAACGGACAAATGGGAAATTCGGAAGTCGGCCACATGAATCTGGGCGCCGGCCGTGTGGTTATGCAGGATTTGCCCAAAATCGACCTTGCCATCAAAGACGGTTCCATTGCAAAGAATCCGGTTGTTGTCGAGTTGATTGACACGCTCAAAAAGAACGGCAAGGCTTGTCATGTTATGGGACTGATGTCGCCGGGCGGCGTACATTCTCATCAGGATCACATTATTGCCATGTGCAAAATCCTTTCCGAGAACGGTATTAAAGTCTGGGTTCATGCCTTTTTGGACGGCCGTGACACGCCGCCGACTTCGGCTAAGGAATTTGTGGCAGAATTTGAAAAAGCCGTCAGCAGCCTGAAAGACGTGAAGATTGCAACGGTCGAAGGCCGCTTTTATGCCATGGACCGTGACAAACGCTGGGATCGCGTTGAGCTGGCTTACAATACCATCGCGCTGGGCGAAGGCAAACGTTATGCCACAGCGGAAGAAGCCATTGCCGAATCTTACAAAGAAGGTGTTAACGACGAGTTTGTCGTTCCGTGCGTTATCGGCGATTATCAGGGAATCGAAGACGGCGATGCTATTTTGATGTGCAACTTCCGCGCCGACCGCGCCCGTGAAATTTTGTACGCACTGGCTGACAAAGATTTTAACGGCTTTGCCCGTAAAAAGACCGTTTCCACTTCCATTAACGTCGGCATGGCCGAGTATTCGGTTGACCACCGCCGTTTTATGAAGACGATTTTCGGACCGGAAGCCCTGACCAACATTTTCGGCGAAGTTGTTGCCAAGCACGGCCTGACACAATTGCGTATTGCCGAAACCGAAAAATATGCTCATGTCACTTTCTTCTTTAACGGTGGCGAAGAACGCGAATTTGAAGGAGAATCGCGTATTTTGGTTCCGAGCCCGAAAGTCGCCACTTATGACCTCAAGCCGGAAATGAGCGTATATGAAGTGACGGACAATCTGGTTGACGCTATTGAAAATCAGCGTTTTGACGTGATTATCTGCAATTTTGCCAACGGCGACATGGTCGGGCATACCGGAATTATGGAAGCCGCACTCAAAGCCGTGGCCGCGGTTGACGAATGTCTGGGACGCGTTGAAAAGGCTATCAAAGATGCAGGCGGCGTCCTTTTGGTTACGGCAGACCATGGTAATGCAGAGAAAATGGTTGACGAGAAAACCGGAGAACCTTATACCGCTCACACCGTCGGCAAAGTGCGTGCCGTTCTGGTTAATGACAAGCAGCCGGTTAAAAGACTGAAAGACGGTCGTCTGGCTGATATTTCTCCGACGCTGCTCGATTTGCTCGGCATTGAAAAACCTGCCGAGATGACCGGTTCTTCTCTGATTGAAAAGGCTTAGTCTTTTATGAAACCGTCTGCCGTCTGCAAAGCCTTATTTTGTGGTTTCTGTTGTCTGGGACTTTTGTTCCGGACAACCGGTGCGGCGGCGGTTTCCAAAAAAGATCTTGAGCTGATGGAAAAAAAGGTTCAGGAACAGAATATTGAGCACCGCAAGCTGCAGGCTCAGGCGAATCAGATTAATATCGAGCTGGCATCCGTCAGTCAGGACATGATTGCAACGGCAAAAAAAATCCAAAACAGCGAAGAAAAGCTTTCGGCAATGGAAGATCAACTGGCAAAACTGCAGGACAGCCTGAAAAAAACCGAAGAAAGCTTTTCGCAGGAAGACCAAAATCTTATCAGAACGTTATCGGCTCTGCAAAATCTGGCCCTGAAACCGACAGAGGCTTTGTTTGTGCAACCGTTGACGCCGGTGGAGATTATCCGCAGCGCCATGCTTTTGCGCGAAACCGTGCCTTATCTGGAAGAAAATGCCGAGAGAATCCGTCTTGAGCTTGAGCAGATTTCTCATAAAAAAGAACTGGTGGAAAAACAGGTTCGGCAAATCAGCAATCAGAAAAAAATCATGGAAAAGGATCATGAGCGGATGAAGCTTTTGGTTCAGAAAAAGTCCAGAATAAGAAATGCCGTTGAAATTGAAAGCGTGAAAGCCCAGCGCAATATTCAAAAATTGGCTTCTCAGGCCAAGGATTTGAGAGGGCTTTTGGACAAGCTGGAAAAAGAGCGGAAGCAAAAAGCCGAGGCTGAACGGAAAAGGCAGGAGGAACTGCGCCGGATTGAAGAAGAAAGACGGGCAAAGTCAAAAAAAGAAGAGGAAACTCAAAGAGCTGACTTGATTAAATATAATCAAGAGGTTATAAGTGAAGTAGGAAAAGGTTTTGCCAAGGCCAAAGGAAAATTGTCCATGCCGGCCAAAGGTACGGTCGTGACGGCTTACGGCGAGCAAAAAGTCAAAGGCGTAACGTCCAAGGGCATTATGATAAAAACCAGAAACGAGGCTCAGGTTATTGCCCCTTATGACGGTACCGTCGCTTTTGCCGGACCGTTCAGAGGGTACGGAAACCTGATTATTATTGAGCACGGCGACGGATATTTATCGCTTTTGGCCGGACTGGGAAGTCTGGACTGTGAAGTCGGGCAGCTTTTGCTGGCCGGCGAACCGGTCGGACAAATGCCGGACAGCAAGGATTCCAAGCTTTATGTGGAAATGCGCCGCAATAACAATCCGATTAACCCGCTTAAATGGATGAGAAATTAAAATTTGAGAAAAAACAGGAAGAGTAATATGTTAAAAAAATCATCAGTTTGTACATTAGTATTTTTGGGAATTTTAACGGCAGCAACTTTTGCAAATGCAAAAGAATCCAAAAAATCCCAACAGGAAGATGCTGCCGACACTTATGAAATGCTCAACCTGTTCGGAGAAGTTCTGGAACGCACCAAACTTTCTTATGTTGAAGACGTCAGCGACAAAAAGCTTATCGAATCCGCCATTAACGGCATGTTGGTTTCACTTGACCCGCATTCCAGTTTTTTGGATGCACAGAGTTTTAAATATATGAACGAGCAGACCAAAGGAAAATTCGGCGGGCTGGGAATTGAGGTTACAATGGAGCAGGGCGTGGTCAAAGTGGTTTCTCCGATTGACGATACGCCGGCTTCTCAGGCCGGAATCAAACCGGGGGATTATATCACCCATATTGACGGGCGGCAGGTCATGGGGCTCAGCCTTAATGACGCGGTTGACAAAATGCGCGGCAAAGTCGGCACAAAAGTCCGGCTGACAATTGTCCGCGCCAATGAAAAACCTTTTGACGTGGTGGTAAAACGCGAGGAAATTAAAATCCAGTCGGTGAAAAATGACATTAAGGCCGATGACGTGGCTTATATCCGAATCACGTCTTTCAGCGAAGATGTTGACAAGATGACTGAAAAAGCCGTTGCAAAAGCCAAGAAAGACAATAAAAACCTGAAAGGCATTGTCCTTGATGTCCGCAACAATCCGGGGGGACTGCTAGATCAGGCCGTTAACGTCACCGATTTGTTTCTTGACAAAGGCGAAATTGTTTCCACCCGTTCCCGCAATGCCGAAGATACCGTCAGATATTCAGCCCAGAAAGGCGACATTGCCAAAGGCTTGCCGATTGTGGTTTTAATCAACAGCGGCTCGGCTTCGGCTTCCGAAATTGTAGCAGGCGCATTGCAGGATCATAAACGTGCGGTTATTCTGGGTGAAAAATCTTTCGGCAAAGGTTCCGTTCAGACGGTTATTCCGCTGGATAAATACGGCGCAATGCGTTTGACGACAGCCAGATATTATACGCCTTCCGGACGGTCAATCCAGGCTGAGGGCATTACGCCGGACATTGTCGTTCACCCGGCAAAGGTTGAAGTTATTGATCCGGTCTTTAATATGAGTGAGGCCGAATTTGACAATGCTTTGAAGAATGACACAAAGAAAGCGGCAACAAAGAAAGCCGGCAGCGACAGTAAAGACGAAGAAATGGATAAAGACTATCAGCTGTCACGTGCCGTCGATATGGTTAAAGCTTTGGCTATTTACAGCCAAAACAGCAAATAAGGAACAGACATGCTGAAAAATGTCCGGACAGTTTTGATTGTTTTGCTTATTCTTTCCGCGGTAGCGGCAACAGGATACTTTTTTGCAAAAAAGAAAAGCGAACCGGTTTATCTGTCTAAAATAGACCGCGTTATGTTTGAGCGAAAAAACAAGACACCGGGATTTATTATGCAGCTGCCGGACAAGGAAGACATATCCAAACATTCTCAGCAAGAGGAAAAAGAAGAGCCCGTTAAAGAAACGCATCCGCAGGCCATTGAAGCCAATGAGCTTCTGGATAAAATACCGCTGGTGGCAAAACTGCCCAAAAACAGCGTGCAGGAACCGTTGGAGCATATCAATGCCGACAGAAACCTGATTGAAGAAAAAGACGGCTTTTATCTTCCCAAGATCGGAAAAAACGGTGAAAAAGCATGGATTGAATACGGCAAGACGGAAGAAGTCCAACCAAATTTTTATAAGGTTTCCGTCATCATCAACGGCCTCGGACTTGATTCCACGGTAACAACCGCCGCTGTTGAGAGCCTGCCGGCGAATGTATCTTTATCATTTTCACCTTATGCCATTGATCTGGACAAGCAAATCAAAACCGCCCGCAGTATGGGACACGAAACTTATGTGGACTTGCTTCTATCCTCAAAAGATTTCTTAAAGTCCGATACGGGGCCGTTGGCGATGAGCATAACCGCCGGATTTGAAGAAAACCTGCGCCGGATGAAAAAATCCCTGAATATCAATGCGCCGGTCGGCGGTTTGGTTTTTCAGCGCGGCATTGTTGATTTTGACAATCCGCAAAGAACAAAAGAACTTTTTAAAGAAATCGGCAATATGGGGCTTTTGGCCGTTGATGCAACCGGCGAAAATTATTTGGAAAAAATCGACAGTACCGGTTTGCCCCGCAAAAAAGCCGAAATCGTTATTGACAGCTATTTTGAGCGTGAAGAAATTGACAAACGGCTGGCCGCGGCGGAAGAACTGGCTCAAAAAAACGGCAGCGTTTTGGTGGTTGTCAATCCCAAGCCGGTTGCCTTGCATGCCGTCAATGACTGGATTGCCTCTTTTTCTCCGCAAATTTCAGACTACAAAGAGCTTAAAAACACGGTAATTGAAAAACCGCTGGCATTGGTTCCGGTTTCTAACGTGGTGGTGGAAGAATGACCGGATTGTACCGCCCGAATGCCGGTATTGTATTGTTTAACCGAGAAGGAAAAGTTTTGGTTTGCGCCCGTGCGGACAAGCCGGATATGCAATGGCAGTTTCCGCAAGGCGGCATAGATGACGGAGAAACGCCGGCTCAGGCCGCCGAAAGGGAACTGGGAGAAGAAACGGGAATTGCGACGGCAAGAATGGTTTATGCCGCTCCGCAAGCAATCAAATACGATTACCCTCCCGCCGTCTTTGATAAATTTCAAAAAATGGGGCGTCCGCATATCGGACAAGAGCAGTATTGGTTTTTGTTTTTCTTTCCCGAAAACGAAAAAATAGATTTTGCAACCCATCCGGAAGAAATTGAATTCAAGGCTTATGAGTGGGTTGATTTTGATGAAGCCGTACGGAGAATTGTGGGCTTTAAGAAAAAAAGCTATCATTATGCGGCAGAAGTTTTTACTCCCGTAATCCGCGATTATCTTGCCGCAATAAAATAAATTCAGCTTAACCAAGCGTTTTCAATATGTTTTATCCGCAAAGGAAAGGCAACCAGAATGGCGTCAAAACGGCAGTCATATCCGGCGTATTGCGGATTTTTCTGCAAAAAAGCCTCAGCACCGCGGATAATCCGCTGCTGCTGGCGCGGACTGACGGCATAGGCGGCTTTATTCAAATCAGAGCGTTTTTTGACCTCAACAAAAACCAGCAGATTTGCCTGAGCGGCGACAATGTCAACTTCTCCGGCATTGGTTCCGCGGCCGGTGACATAATTGCCGGCAACAATCCGAAAACCTTTCAGGCGCAGATAGTTTCGGGCAAGAAACTCCGCCGTTTTGCCGGCGGTATAAGAATTTTTATTTTTCATTTTTTATCTTTAACGCCAGTTCATAAACGTCGTTTTTGTTCAGATTATAATCGCCTGCCAGCGCTTTAACCGCTGATTTCAGACTCATCTGCAACAATTTTTCTCTCAGCAATTCTTCAATCTCCATCGGCGTTCGGGATTTTTCTTCCGCCGGCGCAACCATAAAAACAAACTCGCCTTTAGGCTCTTTTTCCGAAAAATGAGCCATTAGGTCTTCTGCCGTTCCGTTCAGGCATTCTTCATAAATCTTACTGATTTCACGAACAACCGCGAGCTCCCTGCCGCCGAAGACTTCTTTTGCCGCCGCCAGCGTTTTAAGAATGCGCGGTGCGGTTTCATAATAGACAACCGTTGCATCCAGTGCGGCATAGGACTTGAACAATTCAATCCGCGCCTTATCTTTATTGGGAATAAAACCGGCAAACATAAACTTGTTGGTCGGCAGTCCTGATAACTGAAGCGCGCAAATCAACGCACAGGCGCCGGGCAAAACGGTAATATATACTCCCTGCTCCCGACAGCGGCGAATCAGCTTGTAGCCGGGATCGGATATCAGCGGCGAACCGGCATCGCTGACCAGTGCGACGGCCTGTTGCTCATTTTGAACGGCGTCAATCAGTTTTTGCGCCTGTTCATCTTCGTTATGATCATGCAGCGTGATGAACGTTTTTTTCAGGCTGATGCCAAGCAGGGAAAACAGTTTTTTGGTAACGCGCGTGTCTTCGCAGGCAATAACCGGCGCCTCTTTTAAGGTCTCGACCGCACGGGCGGAAATATCTCCGAGATTGCCTATCGGCGTGGCAATGATGTATAATCCGTTTTTCATATTTTCTCTTCTTTACAACAGCTTATTTTTACTTTAAACATTATGCAGATGATTGTTTTATATTTTGGGAAAAAAAGCAAGTGTTAAAAAAATTTAGTTTAACGATGTTGTGTCTGGTTTTGGCGGGCTGCGGCACATCGCGAATCAGTACCTCCGGAGGAACCCGCGACATTAACACCGATATCAGCGAGGTAACACTGACAACAGACAGTTATCAGAACAAGAATCTGTTTCGGGTCGGAATGCTGCTGCCCCTGACCGGCAATGCGTCTAAAGTCGGCAAGGGAATGAAAAACTCGGCGCTTTTGGCACTTGACGATGTTCAAAATCCTAATTTGGTTCTGCAATTTTATGATACGCAGAGTTCCCAAAGCGGAGCCAGAATTGCCATTGAAAATGCGGTATCACAGCAGTCTGACCTGATTATCGGCCCGCTGATGAGCACCGAAGTTCAGGCATCTTCCGGACGGGCGGTTGCCGACAATATTCCGATGATTGCTTTTTCAACGTCACAAGACGTATTGCAGCCCGGCGTTTATACACTGGGACTTTTGGTTGACGAACAGGTTAAGAGAATTATGAATTATGCCGCGGCGGAAGGGCGCCGGCGTTTTGCCCTGCTGGTTCCGGACAATAATCTCGGACTTTCGGTTGCCCGCGCGGCGGTTCGTACGGCTCAAAAAAACGGCACCACCGTTGTAAAAATTGCCTTTTATCCGCCCAACACTTCCAATTTTGCAGAAATCTTAAAAAAACTGACGAACTATTCCGCCCGGCATGCCGAAATGCAACGCAAAAAAGCGGCCTTAAAAGCCCGTGCCGATGCCGGTGACGCCAAAGCCAAACGAGAACTGGCACGGATTAAGACAACAGACTCTTCCGACGACGTGGATTTTGACGCCGTTTTGATTCCGGAATCAGGCACCAAACTGAAGTCGGTTATTTCAATGTTCGGCTATTATGACATTTATGCCCCGAAAGTAAAATTTCTCGGAACGTCTATTTGGGAAAATACTCCGATGAACAAAGAATCTCTGGCGCTTAACAGTTGGTATCCGAGGCTTTCGCGTTATCAGAGCAGCTATTTTGCCGATAAATATTATAACTTTTATAATGAAAAACCGCGCAGCCTTTATTCTTTTGCTTATGACGCGGTTGCGCTGGCTTCCGCCCTTTCAAAGCATCAGGGCGGCGATTTGAATGCGGCCATTACCAGTCCGGAAGGATTTATGGGAATTAACGGCGCTTTCCGCTTCTTTGAAGACGGCAGCAACCAGCACAGTCTGGACATTATGGAGATTAAACGGCAGGGCGATGCGGTTGTTGACGCGGCGCCAAAGAAATTTGACGTTTTTGATTACGGCATCTCTTATCATCAGGACATTTATGACTTTGCAGCGGAACAGGCGCCTCTCATTATCGGAAAAGATGCAGCCCTTGCCCGTTCGCAAATTTATGCCCGTTAGATTTTAGTATATGATAACTCAGATTTTGCTTGAAAAGTAATGCAAAACAGACAATATTAGGAGGAGGAGAACGCCGGACCGGCTGCCCGCCAATCTGGTCAGGTTCGAGAGGAAGCAGCCATAACGGGATGTGACGGGGTCGGTCGTTCTCCACCAGTTTTTTTAAGTAATGTGACGATGGCAGAAGAAAATAAAGACCAATATGTTGTTTTAGCACGGAAATACCGCCCGCAGAGTTTTGACGACCTGCTCGGGCAGGATGCGTTGGTGCAAACCTTGACCAATGCTATTCAAAACAACCGTTTGCATCATGCCTATATGCTGACCGGCATTCGCGGCGTGGGAAAAACCACAACGGCGAGAATCATTGCCAAAGCTTTGAATTGTACAGGTCCGGACGGTAACGGCGGCCCGACGGTTCATCCCTGCGGCGTGTGCGAAAACTGCAAAGCCATTGCCGCTGACCGGCATATTGACGTTATGGAGCTTGACGCGGCTTCACGCACCGGTGTGGACGACATTCGCGAAATTCTTGACGGCGTCCGCTACAAGCCGACCAATGCCCGCTACAAAATATATATCATCGACGAAGTTCATATGCTCTCCAAAAATGCTTTCAACGCCTTGTTGAAGACTTTGGAAGAGCCGCCGGCGCATGTTAAGTTTATTTTTGCCACGACCGAAATCAGAAAAGTTCCGGTGACCGTGCTTTCCCGCTGCCAGCGCTTTGATTTGCAGCGCTTGACGATTGATACGTTATTTAACCACTTTAAAAACATCATCAACAAAGAAGGTTTGCAGGCGGAAGACGAAGCCCTGAAAATCATTGCCAAGGCAGCCGACGGTTCCTGCCGCGACGGGCTGTCACTGCTTGATCAGGCGATTTCACTCAGTGCCGGCGGTATAGTCAAGACCGATATTGTCAAAAACATGATCGGTTTGGCTGACAGAAATCAGACTTTTGAGCTTTTTGAACATTTGGCCGAAGGCAAAACCGAAGATATGCTCGCCAATTTGCAGGAACAATACCGCAACGGCGCCAATCCGGTTACAATTTTGCAGGATTTGGTCAACATTACCCATATGATTGCCAAAACAAAGATTATTCCGGCGTCATTAAACGGTTCAGACCTTTCAGAAAGCGAAAAAGGCCTTTGCACCAAGCTGGGTCCGAAAATTCCGATTGCCGTATTGTCAAAAATCTGGCAAATGCTGCTGAAAGGCATTGCCGAGCTGGCGGTCGCACCGGTACAAATTGACGCCGTGGAAATGATCTTAATCAGAATTGCCTATGCCGCGGCTTTGCCGACGCCGTACGAGCTTTTGAACGACGTAAAAAAAAACTCTAGCCTAGCCGCACCGCTTATCATACCGGAAAAAAAAAGTGCTGACGACATCTTAAAGGCCGTCGGCAGCGGAAAAAAAATAAGCCCTTTGCAAAATGAAGCCCAGTCCGCCGAAACCAGCGGAAATTTTCTGACGTTCAACACGCCGGAAAGTCTGGTCGATTATCTGGAAAACAACAAAAAAATGCTGCTTTCCTACAGTCTGAAAAATGACGTTTCCATCAGCGAATTCCGCGACGGTTACATCAAAATGATTCTGGACAAGAAAGCCGACACCGACTTTATTATGGCTTTGCATAAAACGCTGCTGGAAATTACCGGCAAGCAATGGAAAATTGATTCCCAGCACGGAGAGTTGGGAATGACTTTGGCTGCAAAGGAACGCGCCAAGGACGAAGAAGCCAAAAAAGACATTATGGAATATCCTCTGGTCAAGGCAATTATGGCGGAATTTAAAGGCGCCAGAATTGAAACGATGACCAGAAACATTATAGAAGAAGAACAAAATTCGCTGCTGAACAGTTTTGACGACGAGTTTGGCGAAAGTGAAATTTATACCACAGACGAGGAGTAACAAAAACAATGATGAATATTCAGGGAATCATGAAACAGGCGCAGGCCATGCAGAAAAAAATGGAAGAGATGCAGGAAAAACTGGCGCAGGAAGAATGTGAAGGCACAGCTGGCGGCGGTATGGTCAAAATTACGCTGAACGGCAAGTTTGACATGAAGAAAATCATTATTGACAAATCTCTGGTTAATCCGGAAGAAACAGACATTTTGGAAGATTTGATTACGGCGGCTTACAACGATGCCAAAAACAAAGTTGACGCCAATATGCAAAAAGGCGTTTCCGACGTGACCGGAGGCCTGAATCTCGGCGGACTGAAGCTGCCGTTCTAGGAGAGTTTTTGTGGCCGGACAAGATATTGAAAAACTGGTAAAACTGGTTTCAAAGCTGCCGTCTTTGGGGACACGTTCCGCCCGACGGATTGTTTTGCAGCTGCTCAAAAAGAAAGAAACGCTGTTTCTGCCGCTGATTGAGGCAATGCAGCAGGTGGCGGAAAATATCAAAACCTGCGAAATCTGCGGCAATTACGATACCACCTCGCCCTGCTCCGTTTGTGCCTCGCAGGTACGGGAAAATCATATTTTGTGCGTGGTACAGGATGTGGCCGATTTATGGGCGATGGAGAGGGTTTCCTTTTTCAAAGGCAAGTACCATGTTTTGGGCGGCATTCTTTCGGCTATCGACGGCATAACGCCCGAGGATCTGAATATTGAGCCGATGCTTAAGCGAATTGACGACGAGGGTATCAGAGAAATTATTTTAGCGCTGCCGGCAACGGTTGACGGGCAGATTACCGCAAATTACATTAATTCCCGTCTGAAAAACCGTGAAGACATTAAGGTTTCAACGCTGGCACAGGGAATTCCGATGGGCGCCGAGCTTGATTATATGGATGAGGGAACAATTCAGCTGGCGCTTAATGCCCGCAAACTTTTGTAAAAGGATTTTATGATGAAAAACAAATTCGGTTATGTTCTGGCTTCTTATTTCGGTGTGGGATTTTTTCCGTTTGCTTCCGGTACGGCCGGTTCTCTGATGACGCTGCCGCTGGTTATGCTGGCCGGATATTACGGCGGAACGGCCGGAATTCTGACTGCGGCAGTATTAGTTTTCGGTATTGGCGTCTGGGCAACAAACGAGGTTTTGAAGACTTCAGAAAACAAAGATCCGTCACTGGTGGTTATTGACGAGACAGCCGGTCAGCTCATGACTTTTGCTTTGGTCGGAAATCTGCTTTATCAGAGTTTTGACAAGTGGTATTTGTATATTATCGGTTTTGTCGCTTTTCGTTTTTTCGACATTATCAAAATGGGGCCGGTCAGATGGGCGGATTCCAAGCTGCATAATGCCTGGGGCGTTATGCTTGATGATGTTTTCGCCGGAATATTCGCGGCAGTCCTGTTGTTGGGAATCGAGAAATATTTTATGGCATTTTAATGAGAGAATAAGGGGAATTCGTTTTCCCCTTTTTTATTCCCCTAATTTTTGTTTTTCTTTTTCTCCTTATTCATATTTTTTTATTTAACTTTCTCTCCCTCTGATGCACTCTTTTTATTTTCTCATCAGGGGATGTTTAGTCCTTCCCTCTCCTTCCCTCTTTCCGTCCCTGTTTATTTTCCGCTCCCTTTCTTTTCCACTCACGCTCTCCCTCCGCCACTCGCTCTCTTTTTCCGGCGTTTTTCTTTTTTAATTTTCAGGTTTTGGTTTCTTCATAGAGTTGGTATTTTCTTTTCGCTACTTTTGTCATGCTACAAAAGTAGCACAAAAAAGCTAGCCCACTCTCGCTTTCTAGGCTTTCAAGAAAAAGTTAAGGTCGCTACGCTCTACTGCATTGTACTTCAATTTTACCTCTTTTTCTTAAAAGCCAAGAAGTTGCTCGCGAAGGACATTTCAACTCTCCCCGACCCCCTCTTATCAAAGAGGGGGAGTAAAGGTGCTTCATTTGGGGTTGTCGCAAAGGGCACCCCAAACCGTGCCGGACGAGGGAGAGGGCTTTGAAGAAGATATACTGTCATTCTGAACGGAGTGAAGAATCCAGTTGGTTAATAATGCTATATGATTTGACTGGATCCTTCGCTTTGCTCAGGATGAC
>JAGBHO010000050.1 GCA_017935485.1 Alphaproteobacteria bacterium
AAGGAGAGGGAAGGAGAGGACTAAGTCCCCTCTTGATGAGAAAATAAATATAAGTAATGAGATGAAAGAAAATGAAGAAAACGGGATATAATAAAAGGGGCAAAGCCCCTTTTATCAATAGGATCTGGCGTAAATCACATCCATAGTCGCCGGTTTGCCGGTCAACAGACAAATGCCTTCGCTGTTGCTCTGGTCAAACGGGATACAGCGGATTGTAATCTTCATCTCTTTGAGGATTTCCTCAGTTTGCGGATCGGCACACCACTTTCCGCGGACAAAAGCAACTTTTCCGGACTTGCCGTCAGCAATCCACTCGTTGGCCTGACCAAAATAGTTGCGGAATTCTTCCGGCGAAGCAATATCTGTACGGATGTTTGACATCAAACGATTCTTGGCGCGGTCAAACATTTCGGATTGAATATTTTCCAAACGTGCAACAATCGAATTTTCAAATTCTTCAACGGAAAGAATCTGTTTGCCTTCCGGCGTGTTGAGCTTAAGGCGTTCTTTAACCATAACTTTGCCGCCTTCCACATCACGCATGCCGATTTCACAAATAACCGGCGCGCCTTTCTTGGTCCATTCCCAAAACTTGTCAACGCTCTTGCGGTCGCGCTTGTCAACCTTGATGCGGATTTTTTCGCCAAACGGTGCCTTTGCCTTGAGAGCGGCTTGCAGTTTGGCAATATAATCCATAATTTTGCCTTCGTCTTCCGGATTTTTGATAACCGGAACAATAACCACCTGATAAGGTGCAATCCTGGGCGGAACAACCATGCCGTCATCATCGGCATGAGTCATAATCACGCCGCCGATAAGACGGGTCGAAACCCCCCATGATGTGGTATAAGCATATTCCTGCTCATTGTTTTTGTTGACAAAAGAAATATTGGCGGATTTTGCAAAATTCTGTCCGAGAAAG
The DNA here is from genome assembly GCA_017935485.1 of Alphaproteobacteria bacterium. GTDB lineage: Bacteria > Pseudomonadota > Alphaproteobacteria > RF32 > CAG-239 > MGBC133411. The sequence continues at coordinate 923 of JAGBHO010000050.1, forward strand.
TGCGAAGTTCCGGCCTGCAGGGCTTTGCCGTCCTGCATCATGGCTTCCACACAATAAGTGTCAATTGCGCCGGGGAACTTCTCATGCTCCGGTTTGCGGCCGGTCAGAACCGGCATTGCCAGCGTTTCTTCACAAAGCTCGCGATAAGCTTCCAACATACGCTTGGTTTCTTCTTCGGCTTCTTTCGCGGTCGAATGTGCTGTATGTCCTTCCTGCCAGAGAAATTCGCGGGTACGCAAAAACAGGCGCGGACGCATTTCCCAACGCACAACGTTAGCCCACTGATTGACCAGAACCGGCAGATCGCGATAAGATTTGACCCATTTGGAAAACGAGTCGGCAATAATGGCTTCCGACGTCGGACGGACGATTAAAGGCTCTTCAAGTTTTGAATCCGGAACAAGCTTGCCGTCTTTCATTGACAGGCGGGAATGGGTGACAACCGCCATTTCTTTGGCAAAACCGTCAACGTGCTCAGCTTCTTTCTGAAAGAACGAAAGCGGAATAAACATTGGAAAATAGCAGTTTTCATGATCGGTAGATTTGATTTTCTCGTCAAAAACGTCGCGGATACGCTCCCAAATGCCGTATCCCCACGGCTTAATCACCATACATCCGGGAGAAGACGAGTTCTCGGCCATGTCGGCTTCATTGATAACATTTTGATACCATTCAGGATAGTTGCCTGCTCTAGTGGATTTTAATACCATAAGTTTATTCCTTTTTTTTAATATGACATAATTAAAAGTCCGCCGCCCCGTTGCGGCAGACGCAGAGAGCAATCTAACAGAAATAAAACAATTTGTGAAGCCCTTATTTTTGCAGAAAAATTAATGTTGTCCGTCCATGAAAATTATGATATAATAAAATTCTAAATTATATTAGTTTTTTTATTATTAACCCGAAACGGCTGCCTTCCGGTGACTGTTTCATAAAATATTATTAGATTATGGGAACTTTATGGAATATTTTCGCGTTGTTGTTAATGATGTTTGCTGTTTATGCCGTTTGGGTCATTAATCGTGATTACGCCAAAAACGGAGAAGCACCGCTGAGCGGTTCGTTCTTCCTGTGCTTCTTTGTCGGGATTTTTTTCCTGTATCGGTTTATGCCGGTCGCAGGATTTGCAATCCCCGGTTTCCTGGATGTTTGCCTGTTGTCAGCAACAATTGCCGCTGTTTGGTGGGTTTGCTGCTTTGTATGGCATTCTGTCTTAAAATAAAAAAACGGGATGATCTCTTTTTGAGGTCACCCCGTTTTCCTTTGAGAAACAATGTGCTTAGTCCAGAATTTCATTCACTTCTTTAACGGCTTTGCGGTTTTCTTTGCTTTGCATCATCTCGTTGCGCATACCTTCGCGCTCCTGCCAATGCTTCATCATCAAATCGCCGCGGTCTTGCAACTGTTTCAGCATCAGGTCTTTATTATGCTGTGCCTGTGTCTTCAAAATTTCTTTATTGGCGTCAGAAAAAGTAGATTTGTTGATTTTCTTGACGGCTTTACTGTAGTCTTCATTAATCTCGTTGGTTTCTTCGCTCATCCAGTGTTTGATTTTGGCATCTTTTTTGTTCACCATTTCAACGGCGGCTTTTGCGTCTTTTTCGGTGGTGTTTTTACGTTGAGCCTGTGCTTCGGACAAGTTCGCCAGCAAAACGACCGGCAAAATCGCCGACATTACATAAAGCATTTTTTTCATCAGATTTTTTCCTTTCAAAAGATTTTCTACGCAATGCGATATAAGCAGTAAAACTTGAAAAACAAGAAAATAAAAAATAATTTTCTTGCAAACTAAAATTTATGGTCTACACTAAATTCATAACTAAGCTCTGTGGTCAGAGAGTGAATGCTTTTGATAATTGTTGATACCAGCACTATTGGCCAGACAGTTTCCCACAATAAGATAGTTATATTGTATCAACCTGTTATTTAATAAGGAATATCTCAATGGCAACAGGAACAGTTAAATGGTTTAACAATAAAAAAGGTTTTGGCTTTATTACTCCGGATGCCGGCGGACAAGATGTGTTTGTACATATTTCAGCCGTTCAAAAAGCCGGTCTGCGTTCTTTGGAAGAAGGCGCCAAAATCTCTTATGAACTTTTAACTGAAAGAGGCAAAACCGTCGCCGGCAATTTGAAACTGGCCTAGGTTTTGTAAAAATGTAAAACTCCGTAAATTTGGACAATTCTTAAATTTTAAGATAGTTTTAAGAGAATTACATAAAAGCACCGACATAATGCCGGTGCTTTTTTATTACATGCCTTACAGAAAACCCCCGATAAATCGGGGGCTGATTTTTTCTTTCTGTTCAAAGCACAAAACCCATCACTTTTCCCGCCATAGCAACGCGGTCTCTGGAGCACAGTGCTGACAATTGATGGCCGTCGGCCTCCCGACCGCGGGTCTCAGGGCACTGTATGACCCGACCGCAGCCGACGTTCAGCTGACGCTTCACCCGCCGGGTGCGCTGCCGACGTTCGGCAAAATTAACGCTGCGAAAGCTTTGTCTGCACACTCTTGGATTCGTTTTCCGCAAACATCTTGGCATAAGATTGTTTGATATCAGCAACAATCCGTTTGAACTTTTGCAAGTTCCGACCTCCGAGATTTTCACCGGTTGCAGCTTTAATCGTTGTCGGATTAACGCGCCGGCCTTTATGAATCACTTCATAATGCAGGTGCGGGCCGGTAGACTTTCCGGTGCTGCCGACATATCCGATCAGCTGTCCCTGTTTAACGCGTACGCCGGGCTTGATTCCTTTGGCAAATTTGTTCATATGCCCGTAAGCTGTAGAATATTCGGAATTATGCCTGATTTTTATATAATTTCCGTATCCGCCGTTATATTTTGCAACGGTAACGACACCGTCCCCGCCGGCATAAATCAGAGAATTTGTCGGTGCGGCATAGTCAACGCCCCAGTGGATGCGTACGTCTTTGTATATCGGATGTCTGCGCTTGCCGAAAGGTGAAGAAATTCTGGCCTGTTGATAAGACATGGGCTTGCGGTGTAAAAACTTCTTCATTGCCTGGCCTTTTTCGTTATAGTAACCGACAGTACCGTTTGCATCTGTATAACGATAGAGCTCCAGCTTTGTTTTGCGCAATTTGAGGGCGGCATACAAAATATCGCCTGACTTTACGACTTTCCCGTCAGGAGTAATTTTATTTTCAAAAACAATTTCAAACCGGTCGCCTTTGCGGACTTCTCTGCGGAAATCAACCGAATAGGCAAAAATTTTAACAAAGTCGTTCACAACCTTGGAAGGGACGCCCTGAGCCCGAAGCGCGGTAGAAACCGTACCGTTGATAACGCCGGCGGCACTGTTGACTTCTTCCACCAGCTCGTCTTTGATTTCCAGAGCCACATATTGTGCCTTGTCATTTTTCTTTAAGATGTAACGCAAACCGATTTTGGGTTCGATTGTAATATTTTCAATACTTAAAAGCTCGTGCTTGTGAGAATCGATTTTTGTGGTAACGGCAATTTTCTGCCCGACTTTCAGGCTTGTGGGATTGTAAACTTTTTTAAGAACCTGATAGAGTTTGTGAGATTCGCTGTAACCCAGCCCAAGGTCATTAAGAATAGAGATAAAGGAATCGCCTTTTTGCACAATAATTTCTTTTTCAATGGTCTTTTCAACAGATTCGCTGATGACTTTTTCAAACAGGCTGCGTATGTTGCCGACGGCATTGTCAGAATAGGCTGGAGAAGTTTCGGGTGTTTCTTCCGTGGTTTCGGCAGCGAGAGTAACTTCTTCGGCAAGATCCCTGCTAAGGTTGTCTCTGGAGACCGAGGCATTGACATTATTATTGTTTGACAAAGACACCACAAACGCAAAAATAATGGCAACAGCATAAGCAACAGTCATTATTTTATGGTTTTTCTGGGTGTTAAAATCAAAGTTAAAATACTTTTTTAACGACTTCATCCGATTAATCTTTTCAGATACAAGTTAAACCAAAACAAAAAAACTATATATTTCTTTGCCGGAAAACACAAACAAAATTATTTTACACCGTGTATAAATAAAATAGTAAACAACAGAGATGAAAATTTTTTTAACAAAATTAAAAAAAGTGCTTGCATTTAATTTTTTTTCCCTATATAAGAAACACATCTTACGGGGGCGTAGTTCAGCTGGTTAGAATACATGCCTGTCACGCATGGGGTCGCGAGTTCGAGCCTCGTCGCTCCCGCCATTATAAAAAAAGCTGCCTTTATGGCGGCTTTTTTTATAATGTCAGGGTAGCAGAGGCTCGAACTCGGAAGAGCTCGCTAAGGAAATTTTACCGAGCTCCGGTAAAATTTCTCTGCAAGAGCAATGACATCTTAGTGAAAGAGGGCGTGTGAGCAACCGAATTGAACTTAGATGCCATTGGACGAAGCTGCGCAGCAGCGTGCCTCGTCGCTCCCGGAAAATCCTGATTAAAGCTTGTGAGCGAGAGGAACGAAGCGAAACAAGCGTTACATAGCGGTGACCGCAGCGAGTTGGCTTTGTCTAAAGGGCAAAGCTTACGAGCCAGAAGAGCCTCGTCATAAATTTAAGCTGCCTTTATGGCGGTTTTTTTATAATGTTTTGGTAGCAGAGGCTCGAACTCGGAAGAGCCCGCTGAAAGTCGTCATAATTTCTTGATCATCTGCCGCAAATATCATATAATCGGATCTAAGTAATAAGGAAAAAATCAATGCATGACATCTGGAATCCGTGGCACGGATGCGTTAAGAAAAGCGAGGGCTGCCAAAATTGTTATATGTACTTTCTGGACAAACAGCGCAATCAGGACGGCCGCCGGATTTATAAGGTAAAAAACAATTTTGATTACCCTTTGCAAAAAGATAAAAGCGGCCGCTATAAAGTTAAGAGCGGTGAGCAGATTCGCGTCTGCATGACATCGGATTTCTTTTTGGAAGAAGCAGACGAATGGCGTCCGGAAGCATGGAAAATCATGAAAAAAAGGCCGGATGTCATCTTTTTTCTGCTGACAAAACGGCCGGAACGGGTGGCGGAATGCCTGCCGCCGGATTGGCATGACGGCTGGGAAAATATTTTCTTTAACGTAACTTGTGAGAATCAGAAACGTGCCGATGAACGGATTCCGCTGCTGTTTAAACTGCCGTTCAAGCATAAGGGCATTATGGTTGCGCCGTTTGTCGGACCGGTCAGTATTAAAAACTACCTTCCTGCCGAACAAATAGAGCAGGTGATTGCCGGCGGCGAGAACTATGACGGCTCCCGCCCTCTGGCGTATGACTGGGTTAAAAGTCTTTATGCCGAATGTGTCGGGGCAGATGTAACCTTTTGCTTTATTGAAACCGGAACCAATTTTATGAAGGACGGCAAAACATATCATATGCCGGATAAAGGGCTGCAAAGCCGCATGGCATACAAATCAGGCCTGCAACACCGGGGGCGGCCGATTGACTTCAAATTGCAGCCGGCTGTTCAGTCCTCCTTGTTTGAGGATGATGATGCGTATAGAAAATATTTCGGCGTCCGTTGTCAAACCTGCGGCAGCCGGTTGATTTGTAACGGCTGTTCCGATTGCGGTCAGTGCGAAGGAAAATATGAATAATATTTTTATTCTTGTTTTTGCAAATTTTTGCCGCTAAACTTCAAAACAACCCGAAGGAGATGTGAAATGAGTGAAGATCAGACAGAAAAAAGCCGTTGGAAAAAATTTGCCCTCTTTTGTCTGCGCAATGTCGTAAATGTCGCATTTTTTCTTTTTGCGGCTTATTATGCCTTGCTGGCATATGTTTTTCAGGTTTCTCCCACAACAAATAAAATGATGCTGATCGGTGTCTGCTGCCTGTGGCTGATATGGATATTTGCCAAAGCTGTCATCAAAATCATACTGGCATTGCTGCTGGTTGTGTTTGTAATCGTCGGTTGGTATCATGTCAGCCATTATGACGAAATTCAGTGTAAAAACAACGACGGTGTCTGGAATGCCGAAACCCAAAGCTGTGAAGAAAAACTCAGCTTGTGGCAGCGTGTGCAAAAATTATGGCAGTCCCGAACGGAAGTCAAAGTCGAAAAGAAGTCGGAAAAATAAAAGCTTATTGTTAATTACTCGGCAATCCTCTTTACTTTTATTTATAAGCCGCTAAGGTGATTGATATTTTTTTAATTTGAGGACTGTAAGAGTTTGCTGATGAAAAGATATTATTTTAAAATAAGTTCGCTCGGTTTTATCCTGCTTTCGGCTTTGTTTTCCGTAGGCTGTAATTATACATTTCTGAGCAAAATATATGCCGCGGCCGGAATACTTTTTGGCCTGTTGACCGGGATCATCCTGTTTTGTGTATTTTGCAGTGCTTATTCCTTATTGTTTGTAAAAAAAGCCGAAAAATGGCTGGCGGCATTTTTTATTGTCGGCAACTCGGCTGCGTTATATTTTATGCAAACCTATAATGTGGCGGTTGACAAAGTAATGATGCTCAACGTGTTTCAGACCGACGCGGCAGAGGTCGGCGGACTGCTGAGCACGGAGATGATTCTTTTTGCCGTATCCTTTTGCGTGTTGCCGTTGTTTTTACTGTACAAAACCCGAATAGAATATTCGGACTTTAAGCGTGAAGTTAAAATCAGGCTGGCGGTAATTGCCGCTGCCGGCATCTTGTCCGGCCTGATTATCCTGCCTTTTGCCACCCGTCTTGATACTTTTGTGCAGGAGCACAAACGGCTTCTTTATACGTTAATGCCGAGCAATTATATCGATTCGACCATATCGGCGCTTAAAATCATGCATAAACACCATGATTTCAAACCGCTTGATAAAAAAGCGGAATTAAATGCTTACTGGAAAAATAACGGCCGTAAAAACCTGTTTATCGTGATTGTCGGAGAGAGTGCCCGCGCCGCAAATTTTTCGTTGAATGGCTATGAGCGTGATACCAATAAGGCACTGAGGCCTTTTGCCAAAGAGATGACGATCTTCAAAAAAGCCCAAGCTTGCGGCACATCGACGGCCATCGCCGTGCCCTGCCTGTTTTCACCTTATGAAAGGACAAACTTTGTTGCCGGCTCGTCCTCCTATACCGAAAATGTTTTGGATGTATTGGCTTATAACGGCTATCAGCTTTTGTGGCGGGAGAACAATTCCAGCTGCAAAGGCAACTGCAACCGCATTCCGACGGAAGTCTTCTGTCAGGACGGCAAATGTTATGATGAGCTGATGAATGCCGACATTGCCGAAAAGGCGCGGACAATGGGTGACAAGGCCGTGATTGTCCTGCACCAGCACGGCAGCCACGGACCGGATTATTTTCTGCGCTATCCGGAAGAATTTGAAATTTATAAACCGGTCTGCAAAGACGAGGTCTTAAAAAACTGCACGCTGGAGCAGATTCGCAACACCTACGATAACAGCATTGCCTATACCAGCCATGTGGTGGCCGATTTGCTGAAAAAACTGCAGCCGCTGGAAGATGAATATAACCTTGCCGTTATCTATACGTCGGATCATGGCGAGTCTTTGGGCGAAAACGATATGTATCTTCATTCGGCCGTGTATGATTATGCGCCGGCTTATCAAAAGGAAGTGCCGTTTTGGGTATGGATGCCGGATTCGGCTGTCAAAAACATGAACTACAGCCGTTCCTGCCTGCGCCGTCAAAGCCGGAAGCAGATATCGCATGATAATCTGTTTCATTCCCTGCTGGGGCTGGCCGGCGTGGAAATCAAACATTATCGTCCGGATCTGGATATTTTTGCGCCTTGTCGGCAATCAAGATGATAATGCTGGATTTTTGCGGCAAAAGCGTTTATATTAAAACAAAATATTTTGGAAAAGGAAGATGCTATGCCTAAAAATGCCAGCCAGTTTGCGTTGATTGAAAAAATAAAATCATTTGTAAAGAATACCGGACGTTTTCTCGGAGCGGATGACAAATCCAAAATCACCGAAAACATGGCGCGCAAAATTCAGCAGACGGCTTATGAGAAAAGCCTGAGGGAGATAAAGGACGTTTATACGCCGCCGTATCTTGCTTTGGCCAAACAACTGGAGGTCGATAATTATCAGATTTTTTGCGCCGCTGTTTTTAACATGGCAGAGATTGCCAAAAACAGCAGCAAACACCGCCGCGAAATTATTGAAATATTTGAAAAAGTTCGGGCGGAAGAGCACCGGTCGCCGGAAATGGCGGAATATATTGACGGGGCGTTAAAAGAGCTGAAAAAATTAAAATAGTTCACCGTTCAGAAATAAAAAATCCGATTCCTTTGCAGAAATCGGATTTTTTGTAGCTGTCTTACAGATTATTTCAGTTCGGCGGCTTTCATAGCCTTGCCGTTCAGATCATATCTTTCGACTTTGGTGTTCTTGTTAATCTGCTCAAAAGTCTCGGCAATGGCATTTTGCGTCAGACGAGCCTTAATCTGCGGTTCGACTTTTTTCAGCGGCAGCGGCTTGGTATCGCGGATGTCTTCAACCTTAATGATATGATAGCCAAACTGGGTCTTAACCGGTTTCTGAGAATATGTGCCTTTTTTCATTGCATTGGCGGCATCCCAGAATTCGGGAACCATAACGCCTTTGTTAAAGTAACCGAGCTCGGCTTGTTTGTCTAAAGAATATTTGTCAGCTAGAGTATTAAACTTTTCGCCTTTTTTCAACTTGGCAATGATCTCTTTGGCCGTAGCTTCGTCTTTTACCAGAATGTGAGAAGCTTTGATTTCTTTTTCGGGTTTGAAATTAGCCTTATAACCCTTGTAAAATTCTTCGATGGCTTTGGGCGTAACCTTTTTTTCTACCTTCTTTTCCAAATAAATTTTACGTGCCAGTTCTTCCTGAGCCAGCTTCAGCTGTTGTTTATATTCGGCAGTGGAGGTAACTTTGTCTTTTTGAGCAGCCTGATAAAGCACGGCGCCGTTAACATAAACTTCAACCGCTTTCGGATAAAACTCGTCAAACGGGACTTTTTTCTTCAAATCAGGATTGGCGTTGTAAGCTTCTCTGATTTCGGCAACGGTAATTTTCTGCCCGTTAACCACGGCAGCGACGCCGTTTTTTCCTTCGGCCGCGGCATTGAGCGGATTCAGAAGCATAACGGAAACGGCGGCCAGAGCCAGATATTTCTTTTGCATATTATAAATTCCTCCAAATAGAATATTAGAACTGGATTAAATATAATACAACCGGAGCTATTTCCAAGCATTTTTTTTCATGAACGTTTATAACTTTTCAAAGACAAGTTGACAATCCGGCCAATAAACACTATTTCTAGACTAAAGTTATGTTTCAAAAGAATAAGGTATAAAAAATAATGTTAGGTAGTATCGCTCGTAAAGTTTTTGGCAGCGCCAATGACCGCTTTGTAAAAAAACAGTACAAACTCGTCCAGAAAATCAATTCTTATGAACCCGAAATCTCCAAATTAAGCGATGAAGAATTAAAAAATAAAACGCTGGAATTTAAAAAGCGCCTGAAAGAAGGAGAAACGCTGGACGATTTGTTGCCCGAAGCTTTTGCCGTCGTTCGCGAAGCAGCAAAGAGAACGCTCGGACAAAGACATTACGATGTCCAGCTGATCGGGGGTATTGTCCTGCATAAAGGTATGATAGCCGAAATGAAGACCGGTGAAGGCAAAACCCTTGTCGCTACCTTGGCGGCATATCTGAACGCCCTTGAAGGCAAAGGCGTTCATATCGTGACCGTTAATGATTATCTGGCCAAACGTGATGCCGAATGGATGGGGCAGGTATATCGTTTTCTCGGCCTGAGCGTTGACTATATTATTCATGAAAAAAATGATATGGAGCGCAAAATTGCCTATAACAGCGATATTATCTATGCCACCAATAACGAGCTCGGCTTTGACTATCTGCGCGATAATATGAAGTTCAGCCTTGATGAACTGGTACAACGCCCGTTCAACTTTGCCATCGTCGATGAGGTTGACTCCATTCTGATTGACGAGGCCAGAACCCCGCTGATTATCTCCGGCGCCGCCGAAGACAGTTCTGAAAAATATATTCTGGTTAACCGGATTATCCCCGAACTGGTAGACAGCGATTATGAAAAAGACGAAAAAGCCAAATCCGTAACTTTAACGGAAAGCGGTATGGAGCACGTTGAACAACTGCTCAAAAAAGTCGGTCTGATTAAAGAGGGCGGCTTATATGATATCGGCAACGTCACGCTGGTTCACCATGTCAATCAGGCGTTGCGCGCGCATAAAATGCACATCCGTGACGTTGATTATATCGTCAAAGATAATAAAGTGGTTATTATTGACGAGTTTACCGGCCGCATGATGGAAGGGCGCCGTTACAGTGACGGACTGCATCAGGCGATTGAAGCCAAAGAAGGCGTTAAAATCCAGTCGGAAAACCAGACGCTGGCATCCATTACGTTCCAAAACTATTTCCGCCTTTATCCCAAACTGTCCGGCATGACCGGTACGGCCATGACCGAAGAAGCCGAGTTCGGCGATATTTACAATCTGTCCTGTGTTGAGATACCGACTAACCGTCCGGTTGCCCGCAAAGACGAACATGATGAGATTTATCGGACGGCTCGTGAAAAATATAATGCGATTATTGACACGATTATCGACTGTCAAAAACGCGGCCAGCCGATTCTGGTTGGTACGACATCAATTGAAAAGTCGGAACTTCTGGCCGATATGCTGAAAGCCAAATCCAAAATCAAATTTGAAGTTTTGAATGCCCGCCATCATGAACGCGAAGCCGCAATTGTTGCTCAGGCCGGTGTTCCGGGAGCCGTTACCATTGCAACCAATATGGCCGGCCGCGGTACCGATATTCAGCTTGGCGGCAACTTGGAAATGCGCCTGAAAGAAATACTGAAAGGCGATGAAACCGAAGAGCAAATTGCCGACATTAAAGAAAAACTGAAAAAACAAATCGCCGAAGACAAAGAAAAGGCAATGGCTGCCGGCGGCCTGTATGTCTTGGGAACGGAGCGCCACGAAAGCCGTCGTATTGACAATCAGCTGCGCGGCCGGTCCGGACGTCAGGGCGACCCCGGAACTTCTAAGTTCTTCCTGTCTTTGGAAGATGACCTGATGAGGATTTTCGGTTCCGAAAGAATGAGCAATATGTTGCAAAAATTAGGCTTACCGGAAGGCGAGGCGCTGATTCACCCGTGGATTAACAAGGCCTTGGAAAAAGCCCAGCAAAAAGTGGAAGAACGCAACTTTGACATTCGTAAAAACCTGCTGAAATATGACAATGTCATGAATGATCAGCGAAAGGTAATTTATGAGCAGCGCCATGAACTGATGGAAGCTGAAGATGTGGCCGAAACGGTTGCCGAAATGCGTGAAGACTATCTTGCCGATGTCATCCATAATTATATTCCGTATGGTGCTTCTCCGAGTGAATGGCGTCCGGAAGAGTTAAAGCAGGAAATTACCCGTATTACCGGATTTGTACTCCCGATTAGCGAATGGGCTGCACAGCCGGAAGCCGAAGCCGCTCAGATTGAAGAATATATTCAGGATGCCGTCCGTAAAGGTCTGGCTGAAAAGAACCGTTTTGTTCCGGCGGAATTAATGCATTTGGTAGAAAAAAGCATTTTGCTTCAGGTGCTTGACCAGCTTTGGAAAGAGCATATTGCCACTTTGGACATGATGCGCCATACCATTGTTCTGCGGGCTTACGGCCAGAAAGATCCGTTGAATGAGTATAAAAAAGAAGCGTTCAAAATGTTCTCTCTGATGCTGGATCAATTGCGCGAAAAAACAACTTTCCTGTTGTGTCGGGCTCAAATTCAAAATGACGCGATTGATGCTCTGCGCGCTCAGGAACAAAAAGCGCAGAATGTTCAGGAAATCCATGAACAGCCGGAAGCTTTGGTCGGCGGCGATACCCGCCCGCAAAATCAGGCAGCGGAAAAAGCCGAACCTTTCCGTTACAGCAACGAGCCTTTTGATCCGAACCGTCCGGAAACTTGGGGACGTATTTCCCGTAATGACCCATGTCCTTGCGGCAGTGGCAAAAAGTTCAAACATTGCCACGGTAAAGTGTAATGTTTTAAATTTATTTTAATGCTTGTAATCCACTAAATTTATTATTTAGTGGATTATTTTTTTTATTTGGTAAGAACTCCCTTTTTTATCATTGACAAGGAATATGAATTATTTATATATTATTTCAATATTGCAAAAGAGGATGCTACATTTTTTTGGATAATAAATATAGAGGATGTTAAAATCTGATGGGAAAATTACGCGAGATAATAAAGATACAGCCTAAAAAGCATAAAAAAGAATTAACAGCACAAAATAATATAATAGAACAACAAACTCATAATTATAATTTATTAAAAGATATTAAAAGTTCTATTCCGGCTGTTAGCGACGAATTATCAAAAATTCTCCCAAGACATTTTATTGAACATTTGGATTTTCATCTTGTAGATCACTGTAATTTAAATTGCAAATGCTGTAGTACTTATGCACCAATAGCAAAAGAACATTATGCTGATGTAAAAAGTTTTGAGAAGGATTTAAAAAAATTACATGATTTAATTGGTGACAGTGTAAGCCAAATCCACCTTTTAGGCGGAGAACCTCTTCTTCATCCACGTCTGGAAGATTTTATAAGAATTGCAAGAAAAATATTCTCACAGGCCAGAATAGATGTAACAACTAACGGTATATTAGTTTTTAAAATGCCTTCTTCTCTTTGGAGAACGATGACTGAATGTAATGTTGCATTAAAATATACTCAATATCCGATTAATTTGGATTATAATAAGATGGTAGAGTATGTAAAAGGATTTGGAGTATATGTCTTTTCTGCCGGTGGTAAAGATCCGATTAAATATTTTCGGCGCATTCCTCTTAAAGCAAGTGGCGTTAATAATGCTTGGAAATCATATATTCGTTGTGCTTATACTGATTGCGCAACTTTGAGGGACGGAAAACTGTTTCATTGTCCGATTCCTGTATTTTATCAGCTGTTCAATGAATGTATGAAAAAAGAAGCTATGAACGGAAGATTTCAATTATCGTCTTTAGATTATGTGGATTTATATCAGGTATCAACCAAAGAAGATGTAATGAAATTTATGTCTAATGCGCAACCTTTCTGTCAATATTGTGATATGAAATGTTCCACAAATGTTATTTGGGAACAATCAAGTCGTAAAATTCAAGAATGGGTTGATGAGTAATAAATAGACCAGAAACTTTGTGTAAAAAGTTCAAACATTGCCACGGTAAAGTGTAAAAACGCCCTCCCGCTTCACAAAGAAGCGGGAGGATTTGTTTATTCTTTTCAAATTTTATTCACACCAAAATAATGCTAAATTTGGTTTTCCGCTTCCTCCTGTACTACAACCATCAAATCTTGGAGTCTTTCCACAGTTCCTACAACTTGCTAACCAATCACCACAATTTACTCCTGTTCTATGTTCCATACAATAGTTATAATCAGAACAGTAACTGATATCACAGCAAAATATGTAATCAGTCGGGCAGGTACTTCCACCCCCGCCGGAGCTTCCCCCCGAGCTGCTGCATCCTGAACCTCCGCATTGCGGATCACATGATTCCAAGGTTCCGTCAGAACAGCAGTCGCCATGACATGTCGAGTGAACGGAGCACCAATTATAAGAAGACGGACTGCAACAAGATTCACAACGTCTGCAAGTTCCGCC
>JAGBHO010000051.1 GCA_017935485.1 Alphaproteobacteria bacterium
CAACCGGCACCCTGCTTCCCTCTCTATGGATTGCCGGATCAAGTCCGGCAATGACAGAAGAAAGAAAGTCCGAGAATAATGGTGCTTTTTTCTTCAAAGCACCATTTCTCCCACACATCCCCGCCATAGCATCGCGGGTCTCAGGGCACCGTACAAACCGATCGCTGCCGACGTTCGGCCGCGGGTCACAAGGCACCGTACAAAACGTACGCCGCCTACCGTGCAGGTTTTTAACGGCTGCTTCTTCTCCAACCGGATGCCTGCTTTGCAATATTATCCATAATCAGGCTGAGCTGCGCCAGTTTTTTTATCGGCAAAACGTTCAAATCCACACACAACCGCAACTCCACTTTCAGCAGTTCAAATGCAGTCAAAAAACTGTCCAGATGCTTCCGGCGATTCTCAGCAGAAACATTTGCCCCATACAAGTCCCGAAACAAAGCCAGACTGTCACGCTTCATATCCTGTCCCAAAGTATACTTAAAATCCCGCGGAAAACGGCTGCTGACCTGATAAATTTCCAACAAAAGCGAATAAGCATCGCGATAAATCGGCAACTGATTATACATTACCATTTTTTTCTCCTGTTTATTATCTGAAAATTATTTTTTATAACGTTGCAAACGCCGATATTGCCTCTGCCTGCGCAATTGGCGTTTTTTCTGACCGGACGGGCAGAATCTTTTATCAACCGCAAACTTTTCCGCCCGCGGCCTGAGCTCGGAAATTTCTCCCAGAAAAGTGTTGTCTAACAGCTTTAATATTTTTGAGCGCAAATTATAGGTATTATAATGCCGCATAAATCCGAGATAAGAATTAACGCTGGCAGAAAAATGCATCAGGCCGTCAAGCGTCTGCTGCACACCTCGCGCCATTTCCGGCAGCAGCGAATATATTTTCCTGTACAGATTGTTCTTGGTGCGGTTACCGATATACACGCGATTAGGTTTTATAACGGCTCCGATAAATCTGACTCCTTTACTGTAATGCTGAAGATAAAATTTTTGCGGATGCAGACTAAGCTTCAGCCGATTTTGCAAAAAATCACGAATTTTGTCCCGTGCCGCCAGCAAGACTTTCTTATCCCGATGAATCAAAACAAAATCGTCAACGTACCGCCCGTAATACTCAATCTGCAATTCCTCCGTTACATACCTGTCCAGACTGTTCAGATAAAAATTGGCAAAAATCTGAGATGTCAGATTGCCGATGGGCAGACCACAATGCCTGCTCGACCAAAACAGGCTTTTATAATACGGCAACCCGTTCCAATCAGACCTTTTGCCCTTTATCACACAGTTATCTTCCGGATTGTAAAAAACAATCTGCTTAACCAAACGCAAAATAACATACTTGTCCGGTTCATGATATTTTTCAGAAATAAATTCAAACAACATCCGATACAAAATATTCTTGTCAATACTCATAAAAAAAGACCGGATGTCAAGTTTCAAAATATAACAATCCTGCGTGTAACCGGTGGAACATTCGGCAATTTTCTCCTGAATGCTGCGCACGCCGAACAGCGTGCCTTTACCGCTGCGGCAACTGTAACTGTCATCAATAAACTCTTTTTCAAACAGGGAATTTAATTTTGAAATAACCAGATGATGAACAATTCTGTCCCGAAAGTCAGCGGCAAAGACCTCACGCTGAACCGGATATTTTACAATAAAGGCAATGGAACGGCCGATTTTGTATGCGCCGGAATTTATTTCCTGCCAGAGGCGTATCAGCTCCTGCTCAAAATTCAGTTCAAAGGCCAGAGCATTAACTGTCCGCCGCTTGGTTCTGCGACATTCGTAATATGCTCTGAAGACATCTTCAAGCGTCACCTGTCCCGACAGCATCCCGCCGGAATCTTCAAAAAGATCCGTCTGCTTCATAACAAATTCCCAAAACCGCACAAGCACATAGCTTCATTATTAAAAAAGCTGAAAACATCGGACATAATTGTTGTTGTTCTTATTGTTGTTGTTCCGATTGCCACTGCCCATATTGAGGTGCCAAGAATTGTTATTACTATTCTCAGACGACGACCAAACAAAACATTAGCTGTCATCACTAAAAACTAAACAACATGCAGGGCATGCTGTGGATGACCCTTTTTTAATAAAAAAACGCTCTCTTCCGACAACCGTAATCATCGGAAATCTCGCAAAATTCTGCCTGAACGGCCACATATGCCATTCCGATTGCCACACCCGGATATTATAGCAGCGTTAGAAGAAAAAAACCCAAAATTACAGCTTATCCACTAAAAACATATAGTTAACGGCATCCGCTGCCGAAGTTTGCCGTTTGCTTTGCTCAAACGGCAAACAAACTGCCATAGCTGCAAAAAGCCGCACAAAAAAACCGCTGCAAATACAGCGGTTTTTATGCTTTTACCAAAGTAAAGCTCAGAACTTTTCTGCCAGAATTTGCGAAATCAAAAAACTTTCGTCTGCACGTTCTTCCAAAGCAGATTTCAGTTTCGGCGTTGCCGGAAGCGACTTCAAAAGAAGCAGGCAGCGGGTATGTTCATTTTCGGCTTTGTCCTTAGGAACCTGTCCCTTAAACATCTCCTGCCGGCGCTTATACTCCTGCGCCCAATCAATTTCGGGCATTGCTGCCAGAACGCTGACCAGGCTTCTGATTTGCCAAAGCTCGGTCAAATTGTCCAAAAGCTCAAAAAACTTGTCCCAATTGTTATAACTGCCGCAATTCAGCATCCGATTTTTAAGCGCTTCAATGAAAAAATCTACATAATTGGCAGACTTGGCATAATTCAAAATCATGAATTTTCCAAACAACGGATTTTCATCCAGCATCCAGTTGCCGATGATGTCGCTCAGCATCTGCCTGCCCTGATCATCCCGCTTTGAAACAATATCCATTAAATACTCACGGTCTGTACTCGGTAATAAAACGTTTAATTCCATAATGATATATTTTAATAATTCATAAATAAAGTTAATTGGCAGATACTTTATCATGCCTGCCGCAATTTTGCAATATTTTATTTTCCGGTAGAACCAAATCCGCCTTCGCCGCGCATTGTCCCATGCTTTTCAAACTCCTCGGCCGAAATCTCCTCAAATCTCGCCCGATAGGGAAAAGGAACTTCAACCTGCGCAATACGCTCTCCCGGATTGATAACATAATCCGTTCCCGCCTGATTATTCGTATTAAGCAAAATAACCTTAATCTCGCCGCGATAATCCGTATCAATAATCCCGCCAATGGCAATCACGCCGGCTTTAAGAGCCAGGCCGCTGCGGGAATTGATTCTGCACCAGATCGGATATTCGGGAATAAACTTCACGCCGGTCGGCACGGCAAACCTTTCTCCCGCCTTCAAAACGACCGGCTCCGTCACGGCCGCGCAAATGTCAAAGCAAACGGCGTCCGGCGTTGAATATTTCAGATTAACCTCATTTTCAACATAATGCGGAAGTTTCAAAACCTTAATTATCGTTTCCTGCATTTCAAGTTTCATATTTTACCCCTCTATCTCTGATAACAGTTTTTTCAAAACCGCCTGATCGACAAACTCCCCGCGGCGGACATAAATTGCAGTCGTCACATTGTCCTTTTCATAATCGCAAGAGATTTTGACATATTTTTTATTAAGGACGCCAATACAGGAAGTTATATCGGCAATTTCACCCTTGCATTCAGGATTTAACTCGCCCCGATAAACACAATCAACCACAATTTCCGGCAAAAGTTTCGGCGCTGTGGTAAAAAACTGTTCATAAACCTTCGCCCCGCCGGCAATATACAAGTCTTCGTCAAAATCTTTAAACATTTTCAGATTACCGATGACCAAATGTTTTTGAACATCGGAAACCTCATAATCGGAATCTGAGGTCAGAACAAAGATTCTGGCTTCCGGCAAAGTCCGCTCGGGAAAAGTTTCATAAGTCTTGCGCCCAACAACAACATTTTGTCCGGTTGCCATGCGGACAAACTTTTGCGCATCCGACGGCACATTCCACGGAATATCAGAACCAATGCCGATAATATTGTCCTTTTGATGCCGGCACCAGATTGCAACTTTTGTCATATTATTCTCCTCTGACAAATAAAATATCACAAGTGCCGGTCAAAACAAAAATTCTTGTCCGCTTACCCACAGAATTATTAAAGATTCTTCAAGCTTAGACTTGAAAAAGTAATAATTCCTATCTATAATATAATCTGTCAGGCAACTGACTATGACACTAGAGGCGGTATGAAATAGGCTTTTTGGACCTGGGGGCAGTACCCAGCACCTCCACCAATTTTTTACACGCAACTCCACTCCGAACGGCACCCCGACAGTCCATAGAGCGGCTTTTACGGGGAAAGTTTGTTATATGTGGAGATTTTTAGGAGTTATTTTAATTTTCGACAGGAGTGTACAAAAGCGTACATGACTTAGAAAATTAAAATAAGGACAACAAAATCGCCCATAGAACAAATCTTTACGGGGGTGAAACAGGGTAGACAGGAAGTAATAAAGATACTTTTTGCCGTGTCCGGTGAGATACCACCGTTATCGGTTCAAAATAAATGAATGCAAACGATAACTTTGCACCTGTTGCTGTAGCTGCTTAATAGCAAGGCAACGAACATAAATCCTTGTAGCTTTGGTTAGTTATAAGTGGGGTCTGAGCCACCTAGCAACAGAACGGCTCGTTTTTATAAAAACAAAATGCGGGATAACAGGATATGCAAACATACTTAACCGAAATCAACTATGATAAGCTGATTGAAAAATCTTTGAAAAATGTCGTTATTGAAGCGCTGAAAATCGCAGAAGACCAAGGTCTTCCGGGTGAAAATCACTTTTATATCACATTTAAAACCAATCATCCGCAAACTAAAATTTCGGCACAGTTAAAAAGCCAGTATCCCGAAGAAATGACCATTGTCCTGCAGCACCAGTTTTCCAATCTTCTGGTAGATAAAAATTCCTTTTGCGTTGATTTGAGCTTTGGCGGTATACCGCAAACGCTGACAATCCCGTATGATGCCATTATCTATTTTGCAGATCCTTATGCCAAATTCGGCCTGAGCTTTAATGAAGAAATCAACGGCAAACACGAAAACAATTCCGATTTGGCTTCCAACGGCGAAAGTTCTCAAACAACCTCTGTCGAAAGCAGAGAAGCTTCCGCCCCGGCAAGAGTAATATCAATTGACGCTTTCCGCAAAAAATAGCCATGAAAAAACTCTCAGTCATTATTGCCAACCGGCATTCGACCAGCATATCCCTCGAACCGGAATTCATTGAAGAACTTCGCATCATTGCCTCAAAAAGCAATTTGACAATCAATGAGTTAGTCACTCAAATTGATTCGGAACGTCAACGGGAAAATTTATCCTCCGCCATTCGGGTTTACATTCTGAAACAGCTGAAAAAACAAACAACCTGCGCTTAAAACTGCAGAACTCCAACAACATTACCCGATAAACCGCTATATCATCATTTTCTAATGGTACAAAAAATCGGCACCTCTTTTCATTAATTATTTATTTTTGCTATTTATATGTTATAATAGTTTTATTCGTATCTTTTGGGAGAACTATTATGACATATTATGCGTATAAACCCGTTGCCGTTCTGACATACTGCTTTATGGCATCCGTTGCCTTTTCTTTTCCCGCGCAGGCAAGAACCACTTTTCTTCCGGACTTTGAAGAAGAACCGATGAAATTCAGTTGTGAAGAAGGCGGCGGCGAAGATTATTGCCTTTGTGAACGCTCGACCAATCCTAAATACTACCTTGTTCCGGGCTTTCCGAAATGTACAAAGCCCAAAATTTATGACAAGACTTGTCCGCACAGCGACGACTGGATTACCGAATGTTATTGTCCCGCAAGTTATAATCAGACTTGTACTTCGCCTTACCGCGGCGTCGGCTTGATTTGTGACGGAAAATACGAAGAATGCTGCGATACCCGCTGCCGTGAGGGCTCTACCAGCGGATGTTCTTATCCTTATGTAACAGATTATACATCTTCTACCGGCTGCGGCGAAACCTGCTACGTCTGCCGTTACGGCAACGACTGCAACACCAGCTGCTCTGCCGGCGAAGAAGCCTCTTACAGCGGCGGATATAACGACTTTAACGGCGGCGCCTGCGTTACCTGCTTCACTCCTCCGCCGCCGGAACCGGAATGTACCCCTTATGAGGACGAAAGCGGATGTAACTGTTACGACTGTTCTGACGGCTGCGGCGGAACAAGACAATGCTGCGGTTCCTGTTATACTCCGGATCCTGATCCCGAACCGGAAGAACCTGACATTCCGGATATCCCTGATCCTGAGCCTGAACCGGATACAGATCCCTGTGCCGGAAAATCAAGCATATCTTGTAAATTCGGATGTGCTTCATATGATAGCCAATGTTCAAATATTTGTACCTCTTGTAAAGACAACCCAGATTGCGATATCTCATCAATGAATTGCCCTCATGGATGTGCACAAGAAAATTCCTGCGGAAGATGTGTATCCTGCAACGATGACCCCTGTAAAGGCGTTAGTTGTCCAACTGCAGTAAGCTGCGGTCTAATGCAAACCTGTTCAGACTATAGTACGGCCACCTCATGCTGCTCATCCGTGTGTACTGCTTGTGAAAGTGCTGGAATTTTTCAGTGTCCGGGAGGCAATCCAGGTTCCTATTGTGAATGTGGAGGAAGTCACTCATCTTATGCCCTAGCACACTATTGCCACGAATAAAAGCCAAACAGCCGGAATATTTTCCGGCTGTTTTTTATTACAAAAGGGCTGCCTGCAACAGACTGTCCAAGTTTTAGAGGGCTGTTCAAAATAAAGACGCTTTTCCGGCTATTTATTCTTCATCCTCGTCATCCATGTCAAAATCTGCATCCAAATCGTCATCTTCCATGGAATTGTCTTCCAGCAACAGAGTATCATCAGTCTCCTCGCCGGTAAGTTCAGTCTTTTTGCGGCGTCCGCGGCGTTTTTTCTGCGGCGCTTTTTTCTTCATTGCGTCAATCACATAATGCCCGACAATTTTATACAAATCAACCAGATGGCTGTTATACATATGGTCGCCTTCTTCAATCAGGGCAAAATCCACATCAACATTACGCTGCATATTCAGGCGTTTTGCCAAAGTCGCCACGCTCTGCGGATTCACAATTTCATCCGTTCCACCCTGCACAATCAGGCCGGAAGTCGGACACGGCGCCAAAAAGGAAAAATCTTTTTCATTGGCCGGCGGCGAAACGGCAATAAAATTATTAATGTCCGGCCGCCGCATCAAGAGCTGCAAACCGATCCACGCCCCAAACGAATAACCGGCAATCCAGCATTGTCTGGCTTCCGGATTGACCGACTGCAGCCAGTCCAAAGCCACGGTCGCATCCGACAGCTCGCCCGGACCGTCTTCAAATTCCCCCTGAGAACGGCCGACACTGCGAAAATTAAAACGCAAAACCGAAAAACCGAGATTTTGAAAACAGCTGAACAGCGAATAAACCACCTTGTTGTTCATGGTGCCGCCATATTGCGGATGCGGATGCAAAATCAACGCAATCGGTGCACCGGGTTTGTCACTGTGATGATAACGGCCTTCCAGACGGCCGGCATGTCCGTTAAACAATACTTCTGTCATTTTTTTAACCTAAATTTAGTAACCTGCAGAGTATACTACGTTAAAAGTTTATATAAATTGTTAATTTTCTAGGGAATATACCACAAAATGAATCAAAAATTCAAGACAATTCTTCAGGACATTGACGCCGTTTCGGCACGCGACCCGGCAACCGGCGGCAGATTCGAAGCTCTTTTATGCTCTTCGGGGCTGCATGCGATTTTGTGTTATCGCTTCAATCATTTTTTATGGCGAAAGAATTTCCGGCTGCTTTCCCGAGTCCTTTCTCAGATTGCAAGGTTTTTGACCGGCATTGAAATCCACCCCGGCGCCAAAATCGGCAAAGGCTTTTTTATTGACCACGGAGCCGGCGTCGTTATCGGAGAAACTGCCGAAATCGGCAACAACGTCACTATGTATCACGGCGTGACGCTGGGCGGGACGACAGTTTTTGATGCCAAAGGAAAAATTACGACCAAACGCCACCCCACCATCGGCAACAACGTTATCATCGGTTCCGGCGCACAGGTTTTAGGGCCGATAAAAGTCGGAAACGATGTCAAAATCGGTTCCAACGCCGTTGTCATAAAAGACGTGGAAGCCGGTACAACCGTTGTCGGCGTTCCGGCACACCGGGCAGACAAGAACAAAGGGAAAAACACTTTTCAGGCTTATGGCATGACCTGCGATACCAAAGATCCGCTGCAGGAAGAAATTAACAGCCTGCACAAAGAAATTGCCGCTTTGAAGAAATCTTTGTCCGAACTTCCAAAAGGCAAAAACGAGTGAAAAACAGTCTGGGTTTGAACAAATCTCCGCAAGAAACCACCGTCTGCGTTGCCATGTCCGGCGGCGTAGACAGCTCGGTAACGGCTTATCTGCTGCAAAAAGAAGGATATAAAGTTTTCGGCCTGACCATGGATTTGCTGCAGCCGCCCTATGCCCCGGCGGTTTCTTCCGTGGCCGACGCAGCCGTTGTGGCTGCCCAGCTGGAGATAGAGCACCATTTTATCAATCTGCAAACCGAATTTGCCACAAAGGTTGTTCAATATTTTTCCGCTGAATACATAAACGGCCAAACCCCTTCCCCCTGCATCATGTGCAATAAATACGTCAAACTCGGCATTTTGGCGGAGCATGCCCGCCGATTGGGAGCAGATATTCTGGTAACCGGACACTATGCCCGAACGCTTCCGTCACCGCACGGCGTGGAACTGCACCGCGGCAAAGATGACATTCGCGACCAGAGCTATTTTTTGTTTGCCGTCGATAAAAACAATCTGCAAATGCTTCGCTGTCCGTTATCAGAGTACAATAAAGCCCAAACCAGAGAAATTGCCGAAAAAGCCGGATTGAAAATTGCAAAAAAGTCGGACAGTCAGGACATCTGCTTTGTTTCGGAAGGCAAATATGCGGAGCTTATCCGGAAACTAAACCCCGATTATAAAGAACTTCCGGGGGACATTGTTACGACAGACGGCAAAATTCTCGGCCGCCATAAAGGGCTGATAAATTACACCGTCGGTCAGCGCCGCGGTCTCGGTATCGGCGGCGGTGACATTTTGTACGTTCTGTCATTGGATGCCGTCCGCAATCGGGTGATTGTCGGCAGCAAACCGCAGCTGGCACAAAAAGAAGTACTCATCACCAATGTCAACTGGCTGGCCGAAGAACACTCCGGCGTTATGGAGCTTGAGGTCAAGCTCCGCTCCCGCCAGAAACTCGTTCCGGCAACCGTTTTCTTTGAAGACAATCACACGGCAAGGCTGGAACTAAAAGACGAATTTTTTGGCATTGCCCCCGGACAGGGATGTTGCTTTTATCAGGGAACACGCGTCATGGGCGGCGGCTTCATCAGTAAAAATAATTCTGCTTTTTAACATTTTTGTAACTGGAAAAATGTAGAATTATGGAGTATAATAAACTTATATTAGCCCAAAGGAGGTTTGTCATGCATAAAATTCCGTTTCACATGGCTCTGCTGAGCACCCTGCTCTGCGCCTCCGTTACTATGGCGCAACTTCCGTCCAATCCTTGGGATCCCCAATCAGTGTCAGCGTCAGAAGCTCAAAATGCCCAAATGGCATCGGAAAGCGCAGCCGCCGGCACGACATCTCAGGCCTATGCCAATTCATCAACCGGAGCAGGCACGCCGTCTTATGACGATATCCTGCCCGTAGACCCCTGGGCGCGGGCCCGCGTAAACAACGGTACCCCGACCTGGCGCGGCAGCGGCCGCAATGACCGCGGCTTAAACTATATCGGCGAAGCCACGACTTACGGCGATGCCATGGGACAAGAAATGATAGCGCCGGAAGTCAACCGGCATAATATGTTGGTCATGACGGAACACCTGCGCAAAATGGGATACAAAATTCCCGAAAGCTACGATCAGAAAATTCGGGAAATGCCTCAGACTTATGCCCGCTATCTGCGTAATGCCTATGACAAATCCACCTCTTCCAATATGAACGACGATCCTCTCGGGGCTTTGTTTTCCGGCGTGATGTCAAATGTGGAGGAAGGCACGGGACTGGATTTTGAAAACATATTGTTCAACAGTATTGACATTCTTTCCAAGGATTAATCATGAAAAGACTTTTGCCGGTTTTGTTCTTTTTCGCCTGCGGCATCAGCAGTCTCTCTGCCGCCGACAAGCTCCGGATGTCACCGGAAGAATATGCCCGCCAGCGTTATGAAGTCCAAGACAGTATTACCCGAATGTTAAACGCAGCCTCGCCGTTGCAGCGCCGCATTTTGCTCAATGAAGCAAAACGTCTTGCCCGAATTAAAAATCCGCAGCAGGAAAATACGCAAAGAGAAGTCAACTTGGATGATATTGCCGATTTGAGCAATTATTTCAACAAAGACCTGTACCGGACCGTTTCTCCCGAAGTGCCTTACCATCTGATTGACACGACGGAAGCCGCCCAAAAAGAAGAAGCAGCCTACCTCAGCCGGCAAAAAGCTCAGGCAGACGCAGCCCGCCCCAAACCGGCTCCCCAACCCCTGCAGAAACCGGATAAACCTCAACCCAAAACTTTTCGCAGAACTTTTGCAAGGTAAAACATAATGGACAACTTTCCTTTTATCATTTTAGTACAGCCGCAGCTGGCTGAAAATATCGGTATGACAGCCCGAGCCATGATGAACTGCGGGCTTTATAACCTTCGGCTGGTCTCCCCCGGACAGGACCATTTATCCCCCAAAGCCGTTGCCGCCTCTTCCGGTGCCGAAGAAATTTTGGAACAGGCGCGGATTTTTAACACAACCGAAGAAGCAATCGCCGATTTGGAACAGGTCTACGCCACAACTTCCCGCCATCGCGATCAGATAAAATTTGTTTATACCGCCGAACAGGCCATGCAGAATTTTGATACCCTTTGCCGCCAAAACATCAAATGCGGCATATTGTTCGGACCGGAACGCACCGGACTGCAAAATGACGATATCTCGCTGGCCGACGCCATTATCAATATTCCGCTTAACCCGCGCCATTGCTCTCTCAACCTCTCTCAGGCGGTACTGCTGGTCGGTTACGAATTTTTCAAACGCCGGACGGACATCCCGGGCACCCGCTTTGTCACCAACGGCGCCGAGATCGCCCCCAAAGAAAAACTTTTCCAATTTTTTTCCTATCTGGAAAAAGAGCTTGACGACTGCGGCAATTTCAAAGTTGACGAAAAGCGCCCGCGCATGGTCAGAAACCTGCGCAACATCTTTTCACGCCCGCAACTGACCGGACAGGAACTGGATACGCTTTACGGCGTTATAAATTATTTGCGCCGCCCGCATAAAAACTGACTCAAAAAAG
The DNA here is from genome assembly GCA_017935485.1 of Alphaproteobacteria bacterium. Taxonomy (GTDB): domain Bacteria; phylum Pseudomonadota; class Alphaproteobacteria; order RF32; family CAG-239; genus MGBC133411. Next base: position 11,407 of record JAGBHO010000051.1, read on the forward strand.
ATTATATCTTTACCAAATTTTGAAACTTAGGTTTTAGAATAATTGTGTATTGATATAATCATAAGGAGTAATGCGATGCCGGCCGAAAATCTAGCTCATGCCTCAAATATAATATTCGGAATGAATCCGATGTGTCTTTCTACGGCAATTCTGATTGTCAGCTACATCATTCTTTTCACTGAAAAACTCAACCGTGCCGTCGTAGCGCTGCTCGGCGCCGGCGTTATGATATTTTCAGGAATATTGTCGCAGGAAACCGCACTGGAAGGAATTGACTTCAATACACTGGCCCTGCTGATCGGCATGATGACAATCGTCGGCATTTCGGAAAAATCGGGTATGTTTCAGTTTGTCGCCGTCTGGGCCGCACAAAAAGTCCGTGCCAATCCTCGGGGGCTTCTGATTGCGCTTTCGGCCGTCACCGCCGTCTTTTCCGCCCTGCTTGACAACGTTACCACGGTTTTGCTGATTGTTCCGGTCACTTTTCAAATCACCCGCAAACTCAAAATCAATCCCTATCCTTTCCTGATTTTAGAAATATTTGCATCCAACGTCGGCGGCACCGCCACTTTAATCGGCGACCCGCCTAATATCCTGATCGGCTCGGCGCTGAACCTGAGCTTTATGGATTTCGTCAAAGAACTCACGCCGGTCGTTTTCATCACCATGCTGGTTTTAATTCTGGCCTTTGACATAGTCTGGGGCAAACACCTCGGAACAACCGAAAAAAATAAACAGGCCGTTATGAAAATCAGCGCCGTCGACACGATTACCGATTGGACGCTGCTGAAAAAATCATTATTTGTGTTAACGGCCGTTATCATCGGCTTTATGGCCGCCGAGCATCTGCACATTGCCAACGGAACGATTGCCATGTTCGGCGCCGCGGTCTTATTGCTGTTATACACGGCCGGCAATTCTCACGGCGAAAGGGAACATAAGGTTGAAGAGGCCTTCGGATTGGTCGACTGGACAACAATCTTCTTCTTTGCCGGATTGTTTGCCATTGTTTACGGTCTGGAAGAAGCCGGTGTGCTGGCATTGCTGGGACGGAAATTTGTAGACATAACCGACGGCAGCATTGAAAAAGCCGCCATGCTGGTTGTCTGGATTTCGGCTTTTGTCTCAACGGCAATCGACAACATTCCGTTTGTCGCCACCATGATTCCGCTGATAAAATCCATGGAAGAATCAATGGGCGGACGCGAGGCCATGATGCCGGTATGGTGGGCTTTGTCTCTGGGCGCCTGCTTCGGAGGCAACGGTTCGCTGATTGCTGCCTCCGCCAATGTAATTGTCGCCGGCATGGCTCAGCGCGAAGGACACCCGATAAGCTTCGGACGCTTTTTAATCTGGTCGCTGCCGGTCATGCTGGTCAGTGTCGGAATTGCCGCGCTTTATCTGCACGTCAGACACTTTATGTAAAAAGCCGGCAAAATATTTTAAGAGGCTGCGGCGTGCAGTCTCTTTTTTTATGCAAAATTAACAGATTATTAGCACTCTGACTGCTAAAACTAAAAAGTATTATTTTTATAATAAGGAACAGAATTATGCATGCAACAGATATAACCGCAATTCCGCAGCTTATATGGGGAATGGATGCCAAAGTTCTGGCAACGGTGATTGTGATTATCGCCTATGTCATATTGTTTACCGAAAAAGTAAACCGCGCCATTGTCGCCCTTCTGGCCGCCTCGGTCATGATATTCTCAGGAATCCTGACCCAAACCACCGCCCTAAAAGGCATTGATTTTAACACCCTCGCCCTGCTTATCGGCATGATGACGATTGTCGGCATATCCGAACGTTCGGGCATGTTTCAATACGTTGCCGTCTGGGGCGCCAAAAAGGTCCACGCCAACCCGCGCGGCCTGCTCGTCGTATTAGCGGTTGTCACGGCCGTCTTCTCGGCATTCCTTGACAATGTCACCACCGTGCTCCTGATTGCGCCGGTCACTTTCCAGATTACCCGCAAGCTTAAAATCAATCCGTATCCTTATCTGATTCTGGAAATTTTTGCCTCCAATATCGGCGGCACTGCCACCTTAATCGGCGACCCGCCCAACATTCTGATCGGCTCAGCCTTAAACCTTTCTTTTACCGATTTCTTAAACGAACTCACGCCGGTCGTCACCGTCACCATGCTGGTTTTAATCCTTGGTTTTGACATGATTTGGGGCAAACGCCTGACCACCACGGAAAAGAACAAACAAACCGTTATGAAAATCAATGAAATCGACTGTATTACCGACTGGAAACTGCTGCACAAATCGCTGCTGGTTCTGGCTCTGGTTATTCTGGGCTTTATCAGTGCGGAACATCTGCACATTGCCAACGGTACCATTGCCATGTTCGGCGCTGCAGCCTTGCTCCTGCTTTACACGCTCGGAGACAGCCATGACAAACGCGACCATAAGGTCGAAGAAATCTTTGGCGTTGTAGACTGGACAACCATCTTTTTCTTCTCCGGCCTGTTTGTCATCGTTTACGGTCTGGAAGTCACCGGCGTTTTGGGAATGCTGGGTCAGAAATTTGTGGAACTGACCGAAGGCAGCATTGAGAAATCCGCCATGCTGATTATCTGGGTATCGGCCATTGTCTCCAGTGCAATTGACAACATTCCTTTTGTCGCCACCATGATTCCGATGATAAAATCCATGGAAGAATCAATGGGCGGACGCGAGGCCATGATGCCGGTGTGGTGGGCTTTGTCTCTGGGCGCCTGCTTCGGCGGAAACGGAACGCTGATCGGCGCGTCTGCCAACGTAATCGTTGCCGGAATGGCTCAGCGCGAAGGACATCCGATAAGCTTTCTGGGCTTCATGCTCTGGTCGGTTCCGGTCATGCTGATAAGCGTTGCCATTGCCGCGCTTTATCTTCACATCCGTTTCTTCATGTAAGAAACAATTTCGTAAAAGCGGCTGCAAAGCCGCTTTTTTTTGCATTTGACAAACAAATAATTTCTGCCTATTATTCACCCGATAAATCATATTATTAATTAAAAAAATTTCTCTATATGAAAACAATATTATTAATTTTGGGAATAATAACTTTATGTTTTTTAATTCCGCTGATTAAATGGATAAATTTTATGACGTTGCACAACCTCTGGCCTGTTTGGAAAAAGAAGCAAAGAAAAAAACGCTGGTACACGCACTTAAAGAAAATTATAAATTTTCTTAACGGTACGGCTTATCGCAACAAATATTTTAAGGCAGAAAATATCGAATACGTTTTTGAAAATCTTCAAAAACAAAATTATGATAATTTTACCTACTATCTTTTCAGTATTTGTAATTATCCGGTACATGTATATCACACTTCAGACAATAAAATTACGGCGGATATCTTGCAAAATGCTTCCGTAATCAAAAGCTGCAGTTTTTTCCAAAATGAAATTTCGGAAAAAGATTCTAAAAAGAACGCCTTATACCAGATTGTCAGCTATTGCTATAACCATCCGCTTTCTGAAGATAAACACGGCCTCTGCCCGTTTATAGACTGTTTTATAAACAAACATCTGGCTTCTGATATCAGAACCAATCCGGAACGCCTGATTGTTCAGGAAGAATTCGACTCTGAAATATGTTATGAACTCAAATACAAACAACAAAAATACAGTTCAAGCATCAAGCTGATAAAAAACGGCAACAAAACAATCCGATATTCTCACCGTTATGAAGAACAAAAGCCGATACCGGAAGACATTCTCGAACGTCACAAAAGAATCATACGCTATACAACAGTTGCTCTGCATCAAATTCATGAGATAATGTACAGCTAAGCCGTTGAAATTGTTTACATGCAAAAATCCTTGACAAGTTTTATAATATCGCCTATACTGAAAAGGTATAAAACTTATAGATAAGAATTTTCACATGTGTAGCAAATGACTTTACGATCTCAGCGCTGATTTGAGTTTTATACATATGCTGAAGACAAAAGTTAAATAAAAACCGCATTTTATATGCGGTTTTTTTTTATGGTTCGAACGTAACACTACCTGCGTGAGCAGGTAGATATAGACATACCAGCCCAGCCGTAAGGCTTGCGTAGCTTTGGGGCTGGCGAACGAAGTTCGGAACAGTTAATACCACTTGCGTCAGCTAGTGGAAGTTTATTACTCTCTCATATCTATTTTTAGTGCCGCATATTTTTCCTCTTTCACCCCCATCCTCCCCTTTTAGCCAAATTTCTCCCTTGTTTTCTCACCCCCCTAGCCAAAATCCCCATCCATCTTTTCATTACATATTGACTCTTGCGTTTTATTGTGATATAGTAATAACAATGTCATTGCCGGACTTCGATCCGGCAATCCATAAAGAAACAGGCAATGTGCCGATTGTGAGATGGATTCTCGGGTCGCAGCCCGAGAATGACCTGCACGGCAGGCGCGCGGCAGGTTGTCAGCTCTCTGCTTCAGAGACCGCGATGCTTTGACGGGATGTATGACAGAACATGCGTTTTGAAAAGAATTTTTATTAAGGGAGGATAACCATGAAACACACTATGCTACACATGAAACTTAAAATGGCAGTATGCTCTGCCGCATTATTGGCTTTCCTCCCAACCTCCGCTTATTGTGGCGTTTGTTTTCTGCCCGACTGTTCTGATGAAGACTTGGCCGGTGGCGGTGGGAACATGGATTTGAACGAAGATACCGCATTTTGCGAAAGCAAAGGTTTTACTTATTATGCTTCCGGAAAATGTCCGCAATATTATGCCGTTGTCGGGACTTGCAACCGTGATGACCATTATCTTAAATGTGATGCTCAGACTTGGTGTAAGCAAAACGGATACAACACGACAACTTGTTCCATTCCACAATATGTAAACGAAGCCTGTCCGAGCTACGGTTCTTTGTACAAAGGATGTAAAACCGATAATGACCGGGCTTGTAAGGAAACAGGTTTTACCAAGTCCTGTCCGTCCGGTCAGAAGCTCAAAAAGAACTCAGGCCGCTGTTCTTATGATTCATCCTACGGAACTTGCTGTACGCCGTCCGGATGTCCGTCGAATACTTCGCTGTCTTCTTCATCTTACGGTACAAACGGCACAGATGGCTGCGAGTATACTTGCTAC